>CANREV010000006.1 GCA_947629645.1 uncultured Acetatifactor sp.
TTTTTCTTTTAGTCAGTGCTTTGGACAATGAAAATTAGAAAATTATGTCGGAATGGGTATAAACTGCCGAGACAGGCTAGTTACACGCGGATATGAAAGGCTTGTTAGAAGTAGTTATAAACCCTCTAGTTTGACATTTTATGAAGCTAATCAAAAAAGGAAGTTTGTTGAGATTATTTTCTGGAATACTCAGATGAATTTAGATTAGTTGTTCCGGCGGAAGCCTGTCCAAAAATAAAAGGAAAGGAGGTATAAGAGGACATTAGACAGGTTGAAAACTGCCGAGACAGGCTAGTTACCCACGGATATGCAAGGCTTGTTATAAGCAGTTATAAACCCTCTGGTTTAACGTTTTATGAAGCTAATCAGAAAAAGAGGTTTGTTGAGATTGTTTTCCGGAATGCTCAGATGAATCTATATTAGCTGTAATTTAAAACTTAATTAAAAATAATTTTTAAGGAGGGTTCAGAAGATGAACAACACAGCGTTAAGAGCAGAGGCGCAGAGCGCCAACAACACACACATGGTTTTTGCAAACGAGGAACATGAGAAATTTTATTATGAGAAACTGGAACAGGCAGAGGATAACCTGACCGATGGTCAGGTGGATTGCTATCACAAGGCTTTGATCTATATTCTCGGTATATCGGAGGATACAAGGAATCATTTCAGCCAGATTTACGATATGAAGTCCGGGTACATCAAGCTGGAATGTCTGCATCAAGGCTGGCAGACAAGCGGAAGTGTAAGGGTTGTCAGACTGGCATTTAACCTTTACACGGACGGGACGCCAAGCGTTGACGATTATGAGGGCAGGGATGAGCAGCTGAACGAGTGCAGGGAGTATTCTGTAAGCGATATTTTCTGCTGCGGCTATGCAGTGTACTTCTGGCAGGGCATCATGCTCCGCTATCCGGAATACTGCCGGAAACAGAAGTCTATTGAAGAAATCCTTGCGGCGGTCAGATAGCTGCGGGCAGCTATCTGACTCTTGCGGTATTCGCCAAATGCCCATGCAAGCATGGTCGCATGGCTCATTGCCCGCAGAAATGGAGAGGAAACGTGCTGAAAATTCGACTGATGGGAACGAAGAATGATATTAAGTGGTTCGAGAGGATTCTGAAAAGGCAGCCAAAGGTGGCAGTGACGGAATTTTCGGAGCTGTACCGGAACAAAGGTACAAACAGGTATTACCGGGCTTATGTGGAAGTGCAGAAAGCCAACATCAAAGAAAAATCTAAATAAACGGAGGAATAAAACCATGTGTAAGATCATAGCAATCGCAAATCAAAAGGGTGGAGTGGGCAAGACCACCACAACGAGCAGTTTAGGGATCGGTCTGGCAAAGAAGGGAAAGAAAGTGCTGCTGATCGACGCAGACGCACAGGGCAGCCTGACCGCAAGCCTCGGCTTTACGGAGCCTGACAAGCTGGAGGTCACGCTTGCAAATGTACTGGAAAAAGTCATCAATGATGAAGAAATGGAAACGGGATACGGTATCTTAAAGCATGACGAAGGGATTGACCTGATGCCGGGCAACATTGAGCTGTCGGGACTGGAAGTGTCGCTTGTGAATATTATGAGCCGGGAGCTGGTGCTGAAAAGCTATGCAGAGCAGATAAGGGACAGATATGATTACATATTGATCGACTGTATGCCATCGCTTGGCATGATCACCATAAATGCCTTTGCCTGTGCTGACAGCATACTCATTCCCGTACAGGCGGCATATCTGCCCGTAAAAGGACTGGAACAGCTTATCAAGACCATCGGCAAGGTCAAGCGGCAGATTAATCCAACATTGGAGATTGAGGGCATCCTGATGACTATGGTGGACAGCCGCACCAATTATGCAAGGGATATTACGGCGCTGCTCATTGAAACTTACGGGAACAGGGTTCGGATATTTGAGAACAGTATATCGATGTCGGTAAGGGCTGCGGAAACCTCTGCTGAGGGCGTGAGCATTTACCGCCATGATCCGAAAGGAAGGGTTGCCGTGTCATACGAATCCTTGACGGAGGAGGTGAACATGGATGAGAAAGGAGACAATGCAATCGGCATGGATGATGAGCCGGAGGAAGAAAGCAGGGAAGGGGAAACTTCCGATCAGCATGGAGAGCCTGCCGACCATCCCGTCATGCAGAAGGACTGGGAGCAGGTGCTGCCGGAAAGCATTTCTGAAAAGCCGGAAAATGCTGCGGATGCGCTGCTGCCATATCTGGGAGAAAATGCCGTATGGGTGTCTATGGCGGGCGGTGGAAGCCCGCAGGTAATGAGAGCTGCAGCAGGAATGGCTGACAGGCCTGCGCCGAGGGCAACGCTTCGAGAAAAACTGGAACTGTTCAAGACGCAGGCAGCCGGGACGCAGAAACAGGCGGAAATAAAAGAAAAACGGAAAGAGGAGAACATATAAATTTCAAAAATTTTTTATTGCAAAAGCGATGGAAACATCATAAAATATAGTTAGGAAAATGTGAGTAAACAAAGTGTCAACAGACATGGAAGCTTTTGCTTTCAGAATAACTATGTTTAAAATGAGCTATACTGACAAAGGAGGTGTTTCTTATGGCAACTTCAAGCATTACGAAGAATTTTATCATATCTGGTCAGAAACAGGTGGAGATGTTTGCCGATGCGATTGAAGCGTCTGCCAACGACCAGACACCTCGTGTCCCGATCAATGTTACCTATTTGCAGGGAGCAGATGAGATATTAAAATTCATGGAGAAAAGGAAGAAAGCGGATGCAGCAGACAAATAATTTTACTGTGCTGAACATTCGTGAGTATTTGGTGAATGAAAATAGCAAACTCGGAGAGGAAAAATTGAGACAGCTCCTTTCCGAGTTTTCATGTCCATTAAATGTGGACGTTCAGCGCTTTTTAAGACAGCAGGCTATTGAATTTTCAAAGAAGCACCAGGCGGCTACATATTTGGTACTATCTTTGGAGGATGCGGAGTTGCTGGGATATTTTTCCATCACGATAAAACCTCTTGTTGTGAGAGCGGAGCCATTCAGCAATACGGTAAGACGTAAACTTGCAAGATTTAGTGAGATGGATAGAAGCGAGCAGACATATAATATAGCAGCTTATTTGATCGCGCAGCTTGGGAAAAAATATAGTGACAGGGCAAAAGGCAGAATAACAGGACAGGAATTGTTAGAAGCTGCTATCAGACAGCTTCAAATCGTGCAGTCTCTGGCAGGTGGCATGGTAGCATTTGTGGAGGCGGATAATAATGAAAAGTTGCTTTCCTTTTATGAAAATTATGGATTTAAGCGCTTTGATACCAGACAAACTGCATCAGGCAAAGACGAACCGCATGAGCTTGTGCAGTTATTGAGATTGCTTTAAGTAAAATTTAATAGTAACGAAAGGTGCATGGAGAGTAAGAATTATTTACAATCCATGCATTTTTTATATAATAGGAAAGTTCGCCATCCGGCAAACTCTTGAATGAAAAAGCACCCGCACAAGCGGGCATAAAACAAAACGATGATCAGAAGATATAAAATCCTTCTTCAAATTCGTTGTCACTAAGGTTGTCATGAAAGAAATGGGAGAAAAAAACAATCCCTTACCCCTCAAGATTGAGGGGCAGGGGAGTTGAAGTGTTGAAGACACTTTTTGACTTAGAAATAACTATGTGATCAGGCAGCAGAAATAAATTACTTATAAAAGAAAACAAAGAACTTTATAAGGGAAGTTAAAAGGAACTTTTAAAGGCTGTGAAAAAGGCACTTTATACGCGCCTTTATAAGATTGGAATCAAGAAAAGAGACGTTATAAAATTTATGGGAGGAGGTGATATTGTGATTAATATTGACTTGGATAATATAAACGAGGAGGCTGTTTATAAGGCTTTTAATGTAGACGGAAACGAATCGGAAGCTTTAAATGACAGTTACCTGGAACTATTTGAACTGATTGGGCGTGATGCCATGCTTAAATTGTTCAAGTATTTTCGCGGTGATAAGATTGATTGTCCCATGAAACTGTACCGTCCTGAGTTTATAGCAGACCTTGCCAAACAGACAACAGACCGGCGCGAACGGGCTAAGATTGCAAGGGCTGGCGGATATACTGTCAAGTTTATAGAAAGTGTATTGCGTAAGCGAAGGAATGAAAATGAGGACGAATAATTTAGTGAAGAGACAAGGGGAATTTGCGTTATGCGGGCATTGCAGCGGGGAGAAAGAGAGCAGACGCAGTTTACAAAAGAAAAGAACGTGCGTGGAACAAGGCAGGAAAAGATACCTGGATCTTTTAAAGATTTGGGGTTCTTTGTGTATAGTAGCCTTACATACTCTGAGCAGTACACTAAACGCCGGAGGTTATTTTCCTGATTTTCACGTTCAGGTGGTTCTTGTGCTGCACCAGCTTTTTTATACCTCGGTCCCGGTTTTCCTGCTATGCACAGGAGCCGGTTTTCTGGCTTCCGATCGGGATAACAGTTTTGCGGGAATGAAAAGAAATATCATAAAGGTGTTGTCCTGTATACTGTTGTTCGGCTCCCTGTTTTGGGGAACGGAACAGCTGGTGATGGGGAACTCCCTTTGTTTCAGGGAGCTGGTTCTGGCGTTGCTCGGGGACGCCACCTGGTCACACATGTGGTATCTGTATCGTCTGCTGGGTGTCTATTTGTGGATACCGCTGATATCCGGTTTTGTGAGACGTGCTTCATCAAAAGACCATATGATCGCCGGTGGAGTACTGTTGTTTTTTTCTGTTGTGTATCCCCTCATCGCAGGTTATATCGGTTTTTACGCGGCAGAGATAATGCCGGTTTCCAGCGTATGGCTCTTTTACGTTATAGCTGGGGGAATCTTGGGGAAAATGCCGTTGGAGACTTTGCGGAAGTTTCAATGGCCTGCTCTGCTCGGCATTATCGTCACAGGGTCTGTGATCGTCTGGACCACTGTTCACAGGGGAACCGAATGTGTGTTTACCGAAGCGGATCCCGTCACGCTGCTTATGGCGGTGTGCCTGTTCGTGGAAGCAAGATGTCTTTGCGGGGAGAGGGCTTCTCTTCCCTGGCAGGCCGTGTTATCCGCAAATGCGCTGGGATGTTATGTGATTCACCCGGTTTTTATTCATATCTGCGTGAAAGGACTGCACTTTAACCCGCAGTATCATATGCCGCTTCTGACGATTCCGCTTACCGTTTTGGTAATATTTGGTCTGTCCATGGTGACAGTATGGTTTCTGCGCCGTATCACATTTGTGAGAAAGTATCTTTTATAAAACCGGAAGAAATGTTCCAGGACAGAATGCATTTCAGGACGGAGCAAGGCATGCGGGCCGTAGTTGTTCTTTTACAACTCTGCCGCCATGATTGCGTTTTTCTGCCACTCGCTTCGCCACACGTTTACTGCGGGGCTTGTGGAAGCTGGTGTGAATATCAAAGTAATACAAGAACTTTGTGGACATAGCCGCAGTGATGCAACACTGGATATTTACACTACAGTTACAAAAGAACTGAAAAAGAGAGAATTTGGTAATTTTGAGGAAAAGGTAAAACAGCAAAAGCAGGAATGGATGTCAGGAAATATTGAAATATCAAACGGATGAAATACAGATCGTGGCACCGGAGGAATTTATCAGAAGAGTGGAGGCGAGCGATAAATGAATAATGCTGTGGAACTCTTGGATACCGGATTCGCATATTTGGTTGAAAAGCTTGGAATTGTTGACGCGGAACGCTTTGTAGCTATGATTAAAGGAGACAGTTTTGATTATACCATTTGGCGGAGAGAGTATCTTGACAAAATGGACCTGACACAGATCGATACAGAACCTGCCGCATATGCTCGGAAGCATCCCCATACAGGAAAGGGAACCAGGGTTTAGAGAGGCAAGAGAGGTAAAGCTTTTGTACCAATCTTGTACCATTTCTGTACCAATTATTGGTACAAATGTGTAGATTAATGAAGAATTATAATGGCAGTGCTTTGGGCTTAAACGGTGGAAAATAGGGATGTGTACGCAAAGGCAGGTTGTCATTTCATGACGCTCCCATATTCCCGATGATGAGAACGCTCGAATAAAAAAACCTAGTATTTATGCAGCTTTCAAGCACCTGTTACCATGCCGCTGCAACAAATTTTGAATGAAAAATAATGAGCATTTTCTCAATGATATCTTCTTGGAATTGGCTGATGATGCATTTGATGGTATGGAAATATTATTGGGTCCCAAAACATCCGAAGCAGAGAGAATTATTGTTGAGGCTCTATTGCATAAATATTGCAGTTATGGTGCAGTTATGATTGGAAAAAGCAGAATAAAGGTCAGATAGAATTTAAATTGAGAAGATATATTATGCCTTCAGGAAAACTATAAATCAACAAAATTCAAAATGGTTAAAGCATTGAAGCGGCAGATCATGGAAACGTGGTCTGCTGTCTTTTTGCTTTTTTCTGCCTTGTTGAAAAAATGCGTAATCAATGTGTAAAAGATGCGTATAAAAATAAACCGCAAAGGAGAGACATGCCATATTAATTGCAATCGATCACGGAAACAAACAGATGAAGGCTGTTCACTGCCCAACCTTTGTACCCAGACTTATGCAGAGAGCTACAGAGCCTCACAGCAAGGGTATTCCGAATGCGCTCCATAGAGTAAAAAAATTCAGTAAAGTGAAGGGTTTGTTTTGACTGGGGAAACCGGCAACATAGATTTAGGCATAGCTGGGAGGAATTTTCGTAATATTGTGACCAGCTTTCTCAAACTGCACCTTCGGAGTTGGCGAAGCTGCAGTTATATACGGTGTTACAAAATGACAGAGCGGGCTATGAGGAATGATAAGTGGAAAAGGTCAGCAGTCTGTAAGGAAAATTGTTTGGCCTTGTTGAACATACGTTCGATAACTAAGGCGTTTTTATTGGACAGTGCATATGATATGCTTTTGTTGCAGGGGACAGAATAGGCCGCTGCAAATAAGGGAAATGGAGGCAGGAAATTGAAGGCGCATGACTTTGACTTGGTTGCTTATTGTGGAAAGGTGGGATTATAATAATGAGGAAATATGTGATTGCCGCATGTTTGGCGGTGCTTTTATTGGCAGGCTGCGCAGCAGCCATGGATGCTGCCTCACAGAATGTTGAGATTAGGGACAACAGAACGTCAGCCGGAACGGAGACGGATGCGGAGAAACCTTCTATCGTGGATAACCGTTCACAGACGGATTCTGCATCAGATATTGCTGTTTCCGATGAAGAATTTGAAAAAACAGGGTATTTATATGAAAACCCAATCGGGGATTCCCTGTATTTTTATGTTATTTCTAATCACTCAAAAGCTTCTGTTTCGGTGGACGGTAATGCCACGGCATTGGATGTAAATGGAAATGTGATTGGTGCAGACGAGGGAAGTATCGATATTATTGGACCGGAAGAGACGAGCCTGATCGTATTTTATTTTGACAGTGTGAATGATATTGATAAAGTGGAGTGTTCACTTGACTATGATACGGATATTCATTATACACCTGTGCTTGCCAACCTTACTTTGCAACAGACCATTAATGATAAGAATCTGACAGTCGTTGCTGCCAATACTGGAACTGTCAATGCGCAGTTCGTTGAAGCATATGCATTGTTTTTTGATGCAGAGGGGAATGTGGTTTCTTATGATTCCGCATATATAACAGATAGCGATAGCGAGATCAAACCGGGAGCGGAATTATCGGTGCAGCTTGATACCTATGAAAAATTTGATCATGTGGAATGTTTTCTTACCGGGCGGTCAAACGGGGAGGCATCGGTAGCCGCAGGCGGCGTGACGGATGATGACTTTGTCGTGAAAGAGTATTGTTATGAAAATACGATCGGCGACAGCCTGTATTTTCTTGTGATCACAAATAACAGTACAGAAAACGTGGGTATTGATATCAATATGACTGCCTATGATGCAGGAGAAAATGTGATTGGGGCGGCAAACGGCTCCATAGATGTTCTGGGGCCGGAGGAACAGTCTGTTGCAGGTTTTTATTTTGATTCCGTAACGGGGATAGATCATGTCGCATATACAATGAGCTATGATGATTCGCCATACTATGATCCCGTGTTAAGTGATCTTGAAATCGTGCAGAATATCAATGATAAAAATGTGGTAGTGTCCGTGACCAATAAGGGGAGCGAGCCTGCACAGTTCGTTGAGGTGTATGCGTTGTTTCTGGATTCGGCGGGACAAGTGGTTTCCTATGAGTCCAAGTATGTAACGGACGGTGACAGCGAGATTAAACCGGGTGTTACGCTCTCGGAGCAGCTGGATTCATATGAGCCGTTTGACAACGTAGAATGCTACTTTACAGGCAGAAAAGGAGGATTTTAGCACATGAAAAAAAGAACTGCATTGTTTTTGGCTTTTGTAATGTCGGCGTCTATATTTTTCGGCTGCGGGGTAAAAAGTGAACAGGAATCGGAAACGATTGAGACACGGAAAGAAACGGATGAGACGGCTGACCAGATAGAGGCTATTGGGGATATAAATGTGGATAAAGGGATTTTTGATGTGACTCTGACGATACCGGCTGATTTTGCAGGAGATGTAACACAGGAAGAATTGGATGAAACAGCAAAAGAAAACGGCTATCAATCTGCAACACTGAACAGTGACGGAAGCGTAACTTATGTGATGACAAAGGCGCAGCATAAGGAAATGCTGTCAGGAATAAAGGAAAGCATTGATCAGACACTGAATGAAATGGTTGGTTCGGAGGATTATCCCAATATTACTGCAATTACTGCAAATGAAGATTTTACGGTTTTTACTGTAACTACCAAAAATGACGAGCCTGATTTTGCAGAGTCCCTTGCGGTAGTGGGATTTTATATGTATGGCGGAATGTATGCTGTATTCAGCGGCGATGAAGTCGATAACATCCATGTTGATTTTATCAATGCAGACACGGGAGAAATCATAAGTTCTGCTGATTCCAGTGAAATGGGAGAGTGATTTATGCCAAAAGGTACCAGTCAGAAATTGAAATTGTATTATCTCAGTCGTATTATGACAGAGAAGACGGATGACAACCATGCGCTGACTATGCCGGAGATTAAACGGCATCTGGAGGAATATGGCTTGACTGCGGACAGAAAGAGTCTCTACGATGATCTGGAGGCGCTCCGTGTCCTTGGGATCGATGTGATCGGGGAGAAGGAGGGACGGAACTATACCTATCATGTGGGCAAAAAGCAGTTTGAGATCGCGGAGTTGAAGCTGCTGGTGGATGCGATACAGTCTTCCAAGTTTATCACGGAGAAAAAATCCAATGAGCTGATTAAAAAGCTGACAGGGTTTTCCAGTGACTATGAGGCCGCCCAGCTGAAACGTCAGGTAGTTGTGAAGGGGCGCATCAAGACAATGAATGAGAGTATTTATTATATTGTTGATGACATCCACAATGCAATCTCCAATAACCGCCGTATCCGCTTTGAATATCTGCAGTGGAATCTTCAGAAGGAAATGGAAAAGCGGAAAGATGCTCTTTACGAAGTCAGCCCTTGGGCACTGACATGGGATAATGAAAATTATTATCTGGTCGCTTATGTCGCGGCAGAAGATATGATCAAGCATTACCGGGTAGACAAAATGCGGAATATAGAGCTGCTGGACGCAAAAAGGCAGGGCCTTGATTATTTCCGGCAGTTCGATATGGCATCCTACGCAAAATTGAATTTTGGCATGTTTGGCGGGGAGGAAACCAGGGTAAAACTGGAGTTTCGGAATGAAATAGTAGGGGTATTGCTGGATCGTTTCGGCAGGGAAATCCAGATTCAGCAGTCAGGCAGAGAAGGATGGTCTGTGACAAATGTGGATGTGGCGCTGAGCAATCAGTTCTATGGATGGATATTTTCTCTCGGTACAAAGATCAGGATTATAGAACCGGAGGAAGTCGCAGCGAGATTCGCAGATGAAATGAGGCTGGTTGGAAGATTATATGAATAAAATGTTTAAATGAGATTGGAAAAGGAGTTATTGTTGTTCCAATCTCATTTGCATTTCTTGCAGGAAGGTAATAATAGAAACATAAATATATGAATACCGTGATAATTTAGTTATAGTTTTGTATAATAATTTTATTGCGCATTATTAGAACATATGGTAAAATAAAACGAGTATTTTATTACAATTTTTATACCATAAGGCAATCGGTGGAGAGATGGGATGAAGGTAAGCTATAACAAATTATGGAAATTGTTAATTGACAAGAATATGAAGAAGATGGATCTACTGGAAGCTACTCAGATGAGTCCGAATACTCTTGCGAAGCTGGGGCGGAATGAGGATGTTTCGATGGATGTATTGAGACGCATATGCGAATATTTTCAATGCGATATCGGAGATATCTGCGAAATGATGCGGGAGGAATGAACGCTTGAACAGGAATTGCTACAGTGCGGGAGCTGTGAAGCTTGGTTTATGGTTTCAAGAGTTCCGCAAGGAGGTTTGGCTTCTCGCACAGGGAATAACTTTTGAGGAAATCAGGACGTTAAGTGAACAGGAGAATCTGTTCGGGGCATCTACCCCTGCAAGAGCGGCAATGATTTGTTCTACAGTCACGGCACGGATTCGCTGCCTTGACCCGAGTTTCTATCCGATTTTTGTGGGGAGTGATGTGGCAACGCAGAAGCTCTATGCGCTTACAGGCAGCCTTGCCCTTGACACACTTTTTTTTGATTTTCTATATGAAGTTGTCAGGGAAAAGCTCATTATCGGTACAAGCGTTCTTTGCGATGCGGATATCCGCATTTTTTTTAAGGACAAGCAAGCACAGGACGAGCGTGTGGCTGTATGGACAGATCAGACGCTGCAGAGGCTTGGCAGGAGCTATAAGACGCAGATGTATGAGGCGGGACTGCTCGATGATAAAACAAGGTCATCGGAACGCAGGATATTAAAACCAATCCTTGATCCGGTCTTGCAACATTGGCTTGAGGATCACGGTTATGTGCAGATTGCGAAAGCGTTAGAAGGAGTACGGTAATGGCAGATTTGAATGATCGCCTTGACAGGATGGAAATGGAGATACAGAAAGAATCTTTTCGGTTAAGCAGCGGCAGGGCAAACGAGGTAAACTGCTGGATATTCGATTATCCGCCGCAGAGGGAGCTTGAGGTCAGGGAACGGATCCGGTACATGCAGCATAAGAACGCAAAAGGCGGGGAGAATTTTAAACTTGTGGTGTTCGACTTGTATGACATCATCATCGACTTCCTTGAACAGAATGATTTTATGGAGAATTGCTGCCGTTTTGAGAAGAAAAAGGGGATTTCGAGGATTGCGCAGGCAGTCAGCAACGCAATGAAGCTGGATGATGATGACAGCGTGATTGTTCAGCATATCAGGGAAAATACGCCAGAGAACGCAGTTATATTCCTTACGGGCGTGGGAAAGTGCTATCCGCTGCTGCGCTCCCATAAGGCATTGAATAGTCTTCATCAGGCATTTGTGAGGGTGCCGGTAGTCATGTTCTTTCCGGGCGTCTATAACGAGCAGGAACTGATCCTGTTTGGCGAGATAAAGGATGATAATTATTACCGGGCATTTAAGCTGGTAAAGTAGCGGGAGGATTCCATTATGCAGATCAAAGATATGTTCTTAAAACCCATTGACCGAGAGATCCAAGGTGTGATCATTGTCGGACAGGGCGAAGAGGCGAATATTTCACAGGAATTGGACGAGTATGTGGTCACGCGGGAGCTGCAAAAACATTTTGCAGATTTTTTCGAGGCTTATAAAAAAAGCATTGTGGGAAATACTACTGAGATCGGTGTATGGATATCCGGTTTCTTTGGAAGCGGTAAATCCCACTTTCTGAAAATATTATCCTATATTCTTGATAATAAAGAGATTAATGGGAAAAGGGCGGTTGATTTTTTTGAAGAAGACAATAAGATAGCCGATGCTATGGTGCTTGCGGATATGAAGCTTGCGGCAGAAACACCTGCGGATGTGATCCTCTTTAACATAGATTCCAAAAGCGACTCCGGCAGCAGGCAGAACAAAGAAGCTATTGTCAATGTTTTTTTAAAGGTATTTAACGAGAAGCAGGGATTCTGCGGCAGTCTTCCACACTTGGCGGATCTGGAGAGCCAGCTTTCCGATGTAGGGAAATTCAACGCATTTAAAGAAGCTTTTGAAGAGGAGTATGGATCTGGGTGGGAGAAGTCCCGCCATAAATTTGATTTCATTCAGGACGATGTTGTAGAGGCTCTGGTGAAAGTAGGTTTTATGAGCGAGACAGCGGCAAGAAACTGGTGCGAAAAGGCTGCAGAACCTTACCGTATCAGCATTGAAGATTTTGCAAAGAGGGTGAAAACTTATATAGACAAGAAGGGCAATAATCATCATGTGGTATTCATGGTGGATGAAGTCGGGCAGTATATCGGCGAGGATTCCGGCCTGATGTTGAATCTTCAGACCGTTAGGGAGGAACTTTCTAAAGAATGCTGTGGCAAAGCGTGGGTCATCGTGACAAGTCAGCAGGATGTGGATTCCATTATGAAGGTCAAGGGAAATGATTTTTCTAAGATTCAGGGACGTTTTTCCACCAGACTTGCCCTGTCCTCTGCAAACGTGGATGAGGTTATTAAAAAGAGAATCCTGACAAAGAACAATACCGGCGCACAGACTTTGCGGCTTCTTTATGGACAGAAGGAAACGATGATCAAAAACCTGATCGTGTTCAATGATGGTGTGGAAAAAAAGCTTTATGCAGATGAGGATGATTTTGCGCTGGTATATCCTTTTGTGCCGTACCAGTTCAATCTGCTTGCCAGTGTCCTGACATCAATCCGTATACATGGCGCATCGGGCAAGCATCTGTCCGAGGGCGAGCGTTCCATGCTTGCGCTCTTTAAAGAGTCTGCGGACAGCATAAAGAACCGGAGTGAAGGTGCGATTGTACCGTTTCACCGTTTCTATGATGCTCTGGAGAATTTTCTTGACCACAGCCACCGGAGCGTTATTATCCGTGCCTATGACAATACGGCAATCAATCCCGAAAACAGGCAGTCGGATGTATTTGCAGTCAATGTGCTGAAGACGCTCTTTATGATCAAATATATCCTTGAGATTGAAGCAAATGTGGATAATATCACAAGCCTGATGATCAGTTCCCTTGACGATGACCGCATTGTGCTGCGGGAAAAGGTAGAGGAAGCCCTGAAAGTGCTGCAGAAGCAGATGCTTGTGCAGAAAAACGGTAAAATCTATGTTTTCCTGACGGATGAGGAGCAGGAGATCAACCGGGAGATCGACAGCCAGAATGTAGAAATGGCAGAGGTCATTGGCAAGGTATCGGAGATGATCTTCGAGGATATTTTTGCGGATAAGAGATATCGTTATCCTGCGCCTCCCGATAAGCCGGAATTTAACGGCAGATATATGTTCCCCTTTAATCAGGCAGTGGATGACCGGCCATACAAATCCAATCAGAGCTATGATATAGGGCTGCGTATTCTCACACCATGGTATGACGGAAGCAGTGAGGATGCAACACTCCGCATGGCTTCCGGGACAATGCGGGAGGTCATTGTATTATTGCCGAATGATTCCGCATTTCTTGAGGAGCTGATGACTTATCTGAAGATTGAGAAGTTTCTGCGGCTGAATACCTCATCGCAGCTGACAAAATACGAAGCGATTAAAGAAGCGAAACGCATGGAGATGCGGGAGCGGGATTCCAATGCGAAACTGTATCTGACAGAGAGTCTGAAGGAAGCGGTTATTTATGTAAATGGCGATATTGCCCGTCTGGCGGCAAAGGAAGTGACCGGGCGTATCAACGAAGCGCTTGGCCGGCTGGTTCAGATCGTATATCACAAACTGAACTACATAGATACCGTGATGGATGAGGTCAGTATACGCAAGATGTTTCGGAATGACAATCAGCTCTCCCTGTCCATAGAGGGAGGAACCGAGCCCAATTTCCATGCTTTGGATGATGTGATCCAGTTTATCGGCGGTAATACAAACATTCATATGAAGACATCCATGAAAACGCTGAAAGACCGTTTTATGAGTGCGCCTTACGGTTTTGTGGAGGAAGATGTGCAGTGGCTTGCGGCAAAATTGTTTCGGCGTGGCGAGTTAAGTTTTACCGTGAACGGCTCCGCTGTGACGATGATGAATAAGTCCGGTGATGAGATCGTGGACTTTATTACAAAGAAGCAGTATACCGATAAACTGCTGATGGAAGTACGTACAAGAATACCGGAGAAAGACAAAAAGGCGGTACAAAAAGTGATCAAGGAACTGTTCGGGACTTCCCTCGTATCGGAAGATGAAGATGCCGGCATGAAGAGTTTCCAGAACTATTCCCAGAAGCGTCTGGACGAAATGGAGAAACTGGAGGTAAATTACCGGCATTACGTTTACCCAGGAAAGGAAGTGCTTGCTGAGGGCAGGAAGCTTCTGCTTCCCGTGGTCCGGTTTACAGAACCGAAAGAGTTTTATACTTATGTGTCGAAACAGCAGGATGAGCTTCTGGATTATGCGGAGGATTATGAGCCGGTAAAAAAGTTTTTTGGCGGCGAACAGCAGCAGATCTTTACGCGTGCGCTTGATATGCTGGAGATTTATGACGACAGCAAGACTTATATCGTGGATGAGGAGTTAGAGGCTGTTGTATCCCGAATGCGTGCTATCGTGAAAGAGGATGTGCCTTATCCTGATATTCCACAGCTGCCGGACCTGAGACAGAAATTTGTCGATGCTTATTCCAAAGTGTTGGAAGCGGCGTCTGCGCCCGTAATACAGTCCATAGATGCGGCGAGAAACCGTGTTGCTGAGGTCGTGGACGGGAAGGAATATGCTGCAAAGAAGAAGCCGATGTATATGGAAATGTTCCTTGAGATCAGCAATGGAGCAGGCGGCTGCAACAACGTATCTGTCTTGAGGAGTTATGCGGACAAAGCGGAGACTTTGAAAATCCGACTCTTAAATGAAATGGATGCGCTGGATGCGGATATTGCCAGGAAAAAAGCAGAAGAGGCACAGGTAAAAAGTGCAGAAGAGGGAAAAGAACCCATAGATTTTGTGGTGAAGAATCCGGTAAAGAAAACGAAGAATGTCACGATCAAAAACGTGACGCACACATCCTCATGGCGCATTGAGAGTGCTAAAGACATAGAAAAATATGTGGAGCAGCTTCGGAAGTCGCTGATGAGCGAACTGGATGGGAATGATGTGGTAAATGTGGAGTTCTGATGGTAAAGGAATGATTTGATGGAAAAGTATAATATATATTGTGATGAATCCTGTCACTTGGAACATGATGGAGAGAAAGTAATGGTCATTGGCGGTATTCGATGTTTAAAGGCAAATCGAAAGTATGTGATCAGCAGAATTTTTAAGATAAAAGAAGAATTTGGTATTTCAAAATATGCAGAAATCAAGTGGAATAAGGTATCGAAGTGTAATTTGGAATTCTTTAAGAAGCTGGTTGATTATTTTTTTGATGCAGATGAATTACAGTTTCGTGCGGTTGTTGTTGATAAGAATAAAATGGATCATGAAAAATTCAATCAGACTCATAATGAGTTTTATTATAAGATGTATTACCAGTGTTTGATTGGTCTTATAGATACAAGGATTGAAAATTATATTTATTTAGATAAAAAAGACACGAAAGGAACATATAAAATAAATCTGCTAAAAGAAATCATAAGCAGGAAAATACATGATTTTGACCAAAATAAGATTGTTCGGATGCAGTGTGTGAATTCGTCCGAACTGCCAATTTTACAATTAGCGGATTTGCTGATTGGAGCTGTCGGTTATCATAATAGAAATATTATGAATGGAAGCTGTGCTAAGAGGGCGTTGGTTGAGTATATTCGGGGAAAAAGCGGATATGCATTAGATCGTTCAACGTATCCTTCTGAACAAAAGTTTAATTTGTTTTTTATAGATTTGCAGTAGGAGAAGTTGTCATGCAATGTACTTTAGATGGCGGTAAAGAATGTCTTCCTGATATGATTGAATGTGATAATATCGTTGAATGGAACGATTATCTGGATAAATTATATGTAAATGTCTTTAAGCCGGATTTTCTTAATTCTTGTCCTGAATTTCAAGGGTGGGAAGTATGGATCCGAAAGGAACCAATGGACGGAAACCGGGAACATGATTTTATACATATGACCCATGAAGACTATTTTCACAATTCTAAAAATCCAAATGACAGGATTCCGGATTTAAGACGTTCTGAAAGACTGAATTGGGTCAGACCAATCATTGAGCATTTTGCCTGTGCGATGGAAAAGGAATGCGGAAGGATCCTTTATTGGGAAAACTATTACAGAGGCTATGTCCGATGCAATCTTTTTTTGCCGGAAGAAAGATTTCATGTGGTTTTAGAGCGGAGAGATAAAGTTTATTTTATCATTACAAGTTTTTATGTTAATACGGATTGGGAACTACGGAAGAGGATGGAAAAATATAAATTGTATCAAAAACAGAAAACGCCATTGACCTAGCTGTCAATGACGTTCCAGCACATCCTTCTACAACATGGTAGATGATTAATTTTATTGTACCACATTTATATTATATGTCAAGAAAGAGAATTTGGTAACTGGCAAAATTCGGTAAAATCAATTTGTTTGTTATGTTTATATTCCGTAAATGAAATAGGAAAAGGAGACCAGTCGAGTATGAACAAAACCGCCATCAAAAATTTTGCAGTCTGGGCAAGAAATAAACTGATTGCAGATATACAGTATCAGGCAGGACTCATGGGTATTACTGCCGATGGGATAAAACCTGCACTTTTGCAGTCTACGAGGGAGACGGAATTTTATGATATCGGGACGGCGGAGCCATTTGCTATTACAGACGAGGCGATCCGGCAGCGGAGAAGTCTTGCGGATCTTATCAGACAGAAAGCAGATGTAACGGATTATCGGACGGCCTATAAGTACGTCATCGAAAGCGTGGCATACACATGGTTTAACCGTCTGATCGCAGTGCGCTTTATGGAGATTAACGACTATCTTCCATCGCATATTCGGGTCCTGTCCTCTGACAGCGGCAAGACGGAGCCGGATATCGTGACGATGCCGTTTGATGCGGATTTTTCTTTTACGGAGGAGGAAAAGCAGAAGATTAATCGGCTGAAAAACGAAAATCTGCTGGATGAAGTATTTCGTATGCTTTTTATCAGACAGTGCAACGCATTACATGAGATCCTGCCTGTGCTATTTGAAAGGACTGCGGATTACACGGAGCTGCTCTTAAGAATTTCCGTGATCGACAAGGAAGGCGTGGTCTGGCATCTGGTTCATGACATACCGGAGGATGATTTTAATGTTGAAAAAGGCGGTCAGGTGGAGATCATCGGCTGGCTGTATCAATATTACAACACGGAGCCGAAAAATGAAGCCTTTGCAAAGAAGGGGAAGATCACCAAAGAGGAGATTCCTGCTGTCACACAGCTTTTCACGCCGGACTGGATCGTACGCTATATGGTGGAAAATTCCCTCGGACGCCTGTGGGTGGAGGGACATCCGAATGATCTGCTGAAATCGAGATGGAAATACTATTTAGAAGAAGCTAAGCAGGAGCTTAAGGTGCAGGAGAAACTGGATGCGATTCATATGGAGTATGCAAAACTGGCTCCGGAGGATATTCATTTTATCGATCCCTGCATGGGCAGCGGTCACATCCTCGTCTATGCCTTTGACGTGCTGATGCAGATCTATGAATCCGCTGGGTATTCCCAGAGGGACGCCGCAAAGAGTATTCTGGAGCATAACCTCTACGGTCTGGATATTGACGACAGAGCCTGTCAGATGGCGTATTTTGCAGTGATGATGAAAGCGAGACAGTATAACCGGCGTATCCTTTCGGCGGAAACAGGCTGTCATGTTTACTCCATACAGGAGAGCAATCCGATCAATCGAAACCAGCTTGCATACTTTGGTGCAGGTCTCAGTGAGGAGGAGAAAAACGATGCTTTGGATCAGACCAATGGATTGCTCGATACGTTTCGGGATGCGAAGGAATACGGTTCGATCCTCCATGTGGAAAATTACAACTGGGATTTGCTGCGAAGATTTGTAAATGATGTCAATGTGGACGGGCAGATGACGCTGGATGCCGTAGGACTGACAGAAACAGAGGAGCGGTTGCTTGCGCTGATCGAGGTTGGCGAGACGATGGCGAGAAAGTACGAGGTGGTTGTGACGAATCCGCCATATATGGGGATTTCCAACGGCGGAGCGAAATTAAATGAGTATGTCAAAAAGAATTATCCGAACAGTAAGAGCGATCTGTTTGCGGTATTTATGGAACGCTGTAGGGAAATGACCTTGAAAAGCGGGTATCAGGCGATGATCACACAGCACGCATGGATGTTCCTGTCCGGCTTTGAAAAACTGCGGGTAAAGCTGCTGCAAACAGTAGATATTGTTAATATGGTACATTTAGGCGCAAGGGCATTCGAGGAAATCGGCGGCGAAGTCGTGCAGACGACCAGCTTTGTAATTCGTAACAGCCGCATGGAAGATTATACCGGCACATATTGCCGTCTCGTGGAGCCGAATACGCAGCAGGGAAAAGAAGAACTGTTTTTGGCAGGAGAAAATCACCATGTTGCTAGGCAGGATAATTTTGATAAAATACCTGGAAGTCCAGTGGCGTATTGGGTAAGTGATCAACTTGCAAATTCATTTTTAGTAGGCCAAACTATTGACAGCATTGGAGCATCTAGGAGTGGAATGCAGACGGGGAATAATGACTTGTTTCTCAGATTATGGTTTGAGGTTTGTTTTTTAAAAATCAATTTTAATGCATTGCCTGAAGAAAAGGAACCGGCAAATAAGTGGTTTCCACAACCTAAAGGCGGCAGTTACAGAAAATGGTATGGGAATTTAGAGTATGTAGTAAATTTTGAAAACAATGGAGATGCCTTAAAAAATTATCAAGGAGCCAGCATTATAAAGAACCCCCAATATTATTTTAGGGAAGGGGTTAGTTGGTCGCATACGACATCTAAAGCATTTTCCGGAAGGTATATGCCTCAAGGATGTATCTTTAATGTTGAAGCACCAACTTTTTATCTCAATAAGAGAGAAAATTTATTGTATATTCTTGGTATGGTTAATACCAAAGTGCTTGACAAGTTGTTTGGCGTCATCAGCCAAACTATGCATTTTATGGCGGGAGATATGTCAAGAATTCCTATTATTAAAACGACTGAAACTGCTATAAAAAATAGAGTAGAAAATGTGGTAAAAGATAATATTCTCCTTTCTCGTTTTGATTGGGACTCCTTTGAAACTTCTTGGGACTTCAAACGCCATCCCTTACTGCCTCCGATAGGTAAAATGGCAGCAGAGGAAGAAAACGGAAAAGGGGAGATTCCTCTGCAAAATGAAACTGTGCCTCAGGAAAGAGATTCCTCTGTGACTGTTCTATCAAAAGATTACACGAAAGAAGAGACAGCCTTTGCCATTTTCTGCATCGAAAATGTAGCGCAGCATTTAGGTGTGGATGCCGCCGCTGTCTATAACGCATTTGCGAAGGACAGCGATATTTTGGAGGGCTATATCATTCCCTGCTACGATGTGCTTCACACACAAGGGAAGGATTATGTTGTAAACGATTTGGTGGAACTGATGAAGGAAAAAGGAGTTGCGCTATGATTTTATTCCACGGTTCGGACAGACAAATTGCAAAACCGGACGTTTTTCATTCCAGAAAAGAAGAGGATTTCGGAGCCGGTTTTTATACAACGCCGATAGAGGAGCAGGCACGAAACTGGTGCAGGAAGTTTGTCAGAAGAGGAAAACAGGGGATTGTTTCCGTGTATACGGTGGATGAAATGACATTTGAGAAATGTCGCACCAAACGGTTTGCAGCCTATTCAGAGGAATGGCTGGATTTTGTCTCGCAGTGCCGCACGGGACAGGACAGATCCGATTACGATATTGTGATCGGCGGCGTAGCAGATGATCGTGTCTTTGACACGATTGAATTATATTTTGAACATTTGATCAGCCGCGCAGAAGCGATTGGCAGACTGGAAATGGAAAAGCCGAATCTGCAGATTTGCTTCCGCGGGCAGGAGATTTTGGACAGATATCTGAAATTTGAGAGGAGCTATCACATATGAATGCGAACGCTACATTGCTGCAAATGAAATATGGACGGGTCATTTTAAAGTTTGCTGGGCTTGCGGGTATTACCGTGAGAGAAGCGATGGATTTTTTCTATCGTTCGACAGAGCGCGAATTGATACGAGACGGTATATCTGATCTTCACTGTATGAGTGATGATTATCTGGCGCAGGATTTGTGGGAGGAGTATCGGGAGACTGATTTGCAAAGAAAGTAGGCAGGGGATGTTTGGCTATGGGATATTTGATTTCTGACAGATATAAAGAGTGGGAGACGGAATGTGACGACCGTTTTCGTCAGCTAAAAGCAAACGAGGAAGAGCTCAACCGCATTTTCATTGACATTTATGGTCTGCAGGACGAGCTTACGCCGGAGGTGGAAGATAAGGATGTGACAGTCCGCAGAGCGGATCTGCAGAGGGATGTCAAAAGCCTCATTTCCTATGCGGTGGGCTGTATGTTCGGGCGGTATTCTCTTGACGTGGAGGGACTTGCCTATGCGGGAGGTGAGTGGGATGAAAGCAGATATATTACATTTATTCCTGACCGGGACAATATCATTCCGATTACAGATGAGGAATATTTTGAGGATGATATTCTGGGGCTGTTTTGCGGTTGGCTAAAGAAAGTGTATGGTAAAGATACCTTGGAGCAGAATCTGGATTTTATTGCAAAAGCATTGGGCAGCAGAGGAGATACTTCGAGAGAGAAAATCCGCAACTATTTTTTGAATGATTTCTTCAAGGATCATTGTCAGACCTATTCCGTAACAGGATCTGGAAAGCGGCCGATTTACTGGCTTTTTGACAGCGGAAAACAGAATGGGTTTAAGGCTTTGATCTACCTTCACAGGTACAATGTTGATACGATTGGCAATCTGCGTGTGGATTATCTGCATCGGATGCAGCGGGTTTATGAATCGGAAATTGAGCGTATGCAGGATATGATTGATCACAGTACAAACAGCCGTGAGGTCGGCGTAGCTGCTAAGCGTAAAGAGAAACTGCAAAAGCAGTTGAAAGAGTGCAGGGATTATGACGAGAAAATCGGACATCTTGCATTGTCTCGGATAGAGCTTGATCTGGATGATGGCGTAAAGGTTAATTATCGCAAGCTTCAGACGGCGAGTGACGGTAAGTTCTATGAGGTGCTTGCGGATTCCAGGAATATCATGGCGAAAGAAAGATAAGAGTTGAGGTGATAGACGATGAAAATAGAATATTTCCAGAGAAATGATTTTAACCTGAGTAACACTAATTGTAGAAAGGCAGGATACATAAATAAATGGATAATAATGTAACAATGATCAAGGAAACAGTTTATAATCTTTTGCAAGAGCCTACCAGAGAAAATTTTATAGACCTTTGGCAAAATGGATTCGGAGAACAGGATAACCTAGATTTTAAAGTAGAATGGATTGACTATCAAAAATTATCGGAGATAATGTTGGGAATTGTTAATGCAGGTGGTGGAGCGATAATTTTAGGAGTCAAAGAAAATGATGATGGAACGCTGGAAGCAATAGGTCTAAAAAAATTAGAAGACAAAGAAATTATACATGATAAAATACAAAAATATTTGCCAAACAATTTGGAATTTACCATAGGTGATTTTGATTTTACTAATGAAAGTTATAGTAAAATAGAAGGGAAGTTATTCCAAATAGTGTTTATTCATTGCAAAGAAATAGAGCTGCCATATGTCTGGATGAAGGACAGCAATGAGGCAGAAGTGGGGTGTATCTTTTATCGTAGAGGGACAAAAACTGTTAAAGCTAATATGCAAGAAATTAAAGATATGATAGATAAGAGGCTGGAGGCTTCTTACGGAGAGCAATCCCGTTTGCAATTGGAAGAACATTTAAAACAATTGAATACATTATATAAATTTATAAGTCCTAAGACTTATTCAATTTCTGCATTTGAGAATTTGTTTAATAATTTGAGTAAGACGGTATCAACCAATGCTGTAATTGCAGAAAGAAGTAATCCTAATTATCCTGAAGAAAGCTATGAAGAGTTTATAGCAAAAATGATAGAAAAAAAGAAGAAAAAGATAGAAAGAGTTTTAGATTTAAGTAAATAGCGAAAAATTTCTCCTCAATATTTGGTGTGTGCTGATGAAAATGAATAGGCAGAAAGGGAGACTGTGGCAGGCTTTGATTCTGCAGAAACAGGAAGAAGATAGTAAAATGATACGATATGATATAAAGAAGAACGGTTATTAGGAAGTGATGAGGAAGTAAGACTATGGCGGAATTAAATTTCAAGCAGATTATAGACACGTTAAATCAGGAATTTACTGGAGAAACCCGCAAGCTTGTGTTCTGGTATGACGATAAGGCGGAATTTACCGAGGATATAGAATCGGTGGAGCTTATGAATGCGAAAGTTTACAGACTGGAGCCGGATAACCAGTTTTACACAAAATATTTCCTTGAGCGAGTAGATACAGAGACAAATTATCTGATTTATGCGCCGTTTCCGAAGCCGGAAATCGCGGACAATCATTTGGAGGATACTTTGCTTTATTCCAAACGTTTTTATGCAGATAGAGCCTCTCTTCTATCCGTTGATTTGGGCATAGAGGAAAAGTACAAGCCTATCTTGGAAAAGCATATCGGATTTTTCAAAAATAAAGAGCGGACAAGACGCTTTTACGATCTTGAGATAGAGAATTTTAATGAGGAAAACATTCTTATAGGACTTCTGTCTGCAATCTGCAGGACGAAAACCTGCTCCTTTGAGGAGGTGCTTCGCATTGTACTTACGGAGGATGGATTGGAGGACAACAAGTATCTTGCGGAAATGGGGAAGTATGAACTTCTTGATGCGTTTTGGAAGCTGTGCGAGCAGCAGTTCGGTTTTGTAGATGCAGAGCCGACATTGGAACGGCTGCTCGTGACCATGTTCGTGACATATACGCAGCGGTATCTGCAGGGGGAAGTGCCTGCAGGCTGGCGTAGCTTCGTTTCTATGAAACAGGGTAATATCATTGCATTTCTCGACAGCCTGATGAACAGTGTCCTTTACCGAAGGGAGTATGACCGCCTTTCTGCCCATGTGGCAGCGGGATTGAAGGTGAAGGATATTCTGTCAAAGTATGACCCAGATGACATCGCATACCTTGACACGTTTGCTTATTGTGATGAAGTAATCCTGAGATGGATGACAGAGCGGCTAACAAATGAAGATTTGGGAGCGAAGCTGGGTGAAATGGATATTCTTAAACTTGCTGCATTGCGTTCTAAAATGCATTTTGGAGAACAGTTTGCAGATGCCTATCATATGTTGGAAAATGCTTATGTGATTGTAAATGCGGCAAACTATGGTTTTTCTGATGATATGAAAACCATGGTAAACGCTTATCTGGAAAAAGACTGTCTCATTGACACAGCATATCGGAAATTCTATTTTTTTTATGATCGTATTGAAGATACGATGATTTATGAACAGCTTCAGACACTTGTAGAAAATATTTATACCAATGAATATCTGAGTCATCTTATCCCAAGATGGAATCAGGCTTTGATTGGGGAGGACGGATTTTCGGTTCTGCCGCTGCAGCGGAATTTTTATAATGGCAATGTGAATCAGGCCAGGGAGCGGACAGTTGTCATCCTGTCCGATGCGATGCGGTATGAGGTGGGGCGTGAGCTTTATGAGAGGCTTTCCGATGATCCGAGGTGCAGTGCAAAGCTTTCCGCGATGATGAGTGTGCTTCCGTCCTATACGCGGCTGGGCATGGCCGCTTTGCTTCCACATAAGACGCTTGTGATGAAGGATGACTATGAGGTCTATGCGGATGATGTGCTGTGCAATGACCTTACGGGGAGGCAGACAGTGCTGCATGCGTATTGCAGGGATTCTTTATGCGTACAGTTTGATGAAATTAAGAACTTAAAAGTACCGCAGCTTCGGGAGGTTTTTACGGGAAAGCAGGTAGTCTATATCTATCACAATCAGATTGATGCAAGGGGAGATAAGGCAAATACGGAAGATGAAGTATTTATTGCCTGTGAGGAGGCAGTACGGGAAGTGATGGAACTGATACACAGGATATCTACTAACGCCAATACATACCGTTTTATCGTTACATCGGATCACGGCTTTCTCTATAAAAGGGAAAAGCTTTCTGAGAGTGACAAGATCGGAACCGTCAACGTGGAAGGAGCGTGGATCAATCGCAGATTTATTGTTTCAAAAGAGGCTGTGGAAGGAGATGGCGTAGCGAGTCTTGGGCTTGGATATATATTGGGCGGCGAGGATGATAAGGTGGTTTCCTTTCCAATGAGCGGTAATGTGTTTAAAGCGCCTGGCGGCGGTCAGAATTTTGTTCATGGCGGATCATCCCCGCAGGAGATGATTGTTCCTGTGTTGGATATCAAGATGGATCGCTATCACAATGAAAAAAGGTCTGCACAGATTGCTCTGGTCAGCATAGTGTCAAAGATTACGAACCTGATTACTGGCATGGATTTTATACAGTCTGAGCCAGTAAGTGATACGGTAAAGGAAACGACTTATCGGCTGGTATTCCTGTCTGAAGAGGGAGAGCGCATATCGAATGAGAATACGTATGTTGCAGATAGCCGAGAGTTGGATTCACTGAAGAGAATCTTCCGGAAGCGCTTTCATTTCAAAAACCAAAAATATGACAAGGGCAAACAGTATTATCTTGTGGTAACGGATGAGACTACAGGAGCGGAGCTTTTCAGACATCCTGTGATGGTAGATCTTACTTTTGCTGATGATTTTGGATTTTAAGGAGAAGATATATGGATACCAAGTCTAAGAACAGCGTTGACATAGATAATATGGAGGCGGAAGAAATAAACGCTTCCATTAACCGCAAGCTGAGATTTCATTTTGACGGAAAGATTGTGCGGAAGGATCTGACTAAGCATATCAAAGAGGGCGCAAATGTTCCTGTCTATGTACTGGAGTATCTTTTGGGGCAATATTGTAATTCGGAAGATGAGGAGATCATACAGTCAGGTGTGGAGAGCGTGAAGAAGATTCTTGCCGATAATTTTGTGCGCCCTGATGAGTCTGAAAAGGTGCTTTCAAAGCTGCGGCAGAGGGGCACTATGAGTATTATTGACCGCGTAACCGTGAGCCTGAACTTAAAATATGATGAGTACGAGGCGTGTTTTTCTAATCTTGGGCTTGGAGGCGTGCCGATTGCCGAAGAGTATCCAGAAAAGTTTGACAGACTTTTGTGCGGCGGCATCTGGTGTATTATCCAACTTGAATACAATCAGGACAGTGATGAAAATGCGGTCATTTATGTACCGAAGCAAAAGCCAAAAAAGAAAAAGGACGCACCGTTGATTTCTATTAAAAATCTTAAACCGATTCAGATGCCGTCCATAGATATCAACGAATTAAAAGAGGGCAGGCGGGCGTTTTCAAAAGAGGAATGGATGAACATTCTGCTGCGGTCCATCGGCATGGAGCCGGACAGGCTGACTGAGAGGGAAAAATGGCTTTTACTGCTGCGCATGGTTCCGCTTGTGGAGAACAATTTTAATCTGTGTGAGCTGGGACCGAGAAGTACGGGAAAGTCCCATATTTATAAGGAAGTATCGCCAAACAGCATTCTTGTGTCCGGCGGACAAACCACTGTTGCAAACTTGTTTTACAATATGGGCAGGCATACCATGGGACTTGTGGGCATATGGGATTGTGTGGCATTTGATGAGGTAGCGGGCATTAACTTCAAGGATAAAGACGGAATCCAGATTATGAAAGATTACATGGCTTCTGGTTCATTTGCCAGGGGTAAGGAAGAAAAAGCAGCGTCTGCTTCCATGGTTTTTGTGGGAAACATCAATCAGAGTGTGGATGTGCTCCTGAAGACATCCAGTCTGTTTGACCCGTTCCCGGCTGAGATGGGAACGGACACAGCATTCCTTGACCGTATGCATTGTTATATTCCGGGATGGGAGATTCCGAAGTTCCGACCAGAGCATTTTACCAATGATTATGGTTTTATTACTGACTATCTGGCAGAGTTTATCAGGGAACTTCGCAAAGAGCAGTATGGTGATTCGATCGAGAAGTATTATAGGCTTGGAAGGAACCTGAATCAGAGGGATACTGTTGCAGTCCGAAAGATGGTGGACGGCCTTATAAAACTAATATATCCGAATGGTGAGTTTACAAAGACTGAACTGGAAGAGATTCTGAAGATTGCGTTGGAAATGCGTCGGCGTGTAAAGGAACAGCTGAAGAAGTTGGGCGGCATGGAGTTCTATGATGTGAACTTCTCCTACATTGATTTGGAAGATATGTCAGAACATTATGTCTCTGTTCCAGAGCAGGGCGGCGGCAAGCTGATTCCGGAAGGGCTGTGTAATCCGGGTCAGGTATATACTATATCGCAGGGTAAGTCTGGAATGGTCGGCGTGTTCCGTCTGGAAAGTCAGATGCTTCCGGGGAACGGTAAGTTGGAAAGAACAGGTTTGGGTTCCGATCGGGAGGCAAAGGAAAGTTCCAATACGGCTTTTAACTTCCTGAAAGCAAATGGTATTCGGATCAGTGGTTCTATCAGCACTACGGCGAAGGATTATATTATCAATTATCAGGATTTGCAGGGTATCGGCATGACTGGGAAACTGGCGTTGCCAACGCTGATTGCGTTGTGTTCGATCGCCTTAGGGAGACCGGTACAGAGTTCCACGGCTGTCTTGGGTGAGATTAGTATCAGCGGTACGTTGATCAAGGTGGAAAATCTGGCGGACACATTGCAGGTGTGTCTGGATTCAGGAGCGAAGAAGGTATTGCTTCCGCAGACATCTTTTGTGGATTTTGCGATGGTGCCGCCGGAATTGATGAGTGCTTTTCAGCTGATACCGTATCAGAGTGCGGAGGATGCGGTATTTAAGGCTTTGGGTGTGGAATAGGTATTATGATAGCAGGGCGCTTGATGAGATTGGGTTGTGATAACTGCTCAGCACAGGACCAAGGAGTATTGTAATGGAGTATGCTGAGGAGATTATAAGTTAAAAAAAGCAACCGAGCAAATCCTGAAGGATGATTTCACGCCGTTGCTGCGGGTCAACGGATTTAGAAAGTATGGAAGCCGTCAGTATATCAGAGAGCGGTCAGAACTGATTCAGGTGATCTCTTACAGTCTGGGGGTAGCCAAGCTAAAAATGTGGGTCAGCGTACTTCCGCTGTGCTGTCCGGTTACATACATTCTTACCATTGTCAATTACGGCATAGAACTTACGGGCAGCGATGGGTGGAAGGCGTTTGACGAAAAAACAATATTTTTTGCCGTAGGCGTTTGCCTGGTGCTTATAGATAAGGCTGTAAACAGCTTTTTACCGAAGCCCTCGTACAACCGGAAATAGTAAAGATGATTGCCCACTTATTCACAAGCAGTAATAGGTGGGCGTTTTTTTGCTTATCAGGACGAAAAAACACATCGTTCCTAAAAATTGATATTTGATATAAATTGATATTTGGTATATAAAAGTAGTGAAAACAACTATAATATGCAGTAAAATAGGAGATATATTACGGAAGGACAGGGAAAACCATGGTAAATTGTGAAAAACAGCAGATCAATATTCTTGTGACGCTGGATGCTAATTATATTCCGCATTTAAATGTTATGCTGTATTCTCTCATATATTCAAATCCTGATTGTTATTTTCATGTATATCTGCTGCATTCTGCCGTTCATGATCAGGATATCCGCAGTACTTTGAAAATATTGGGGAACTCAGGACGGCTGATCATGGTAAAAGCGGGAGATAACAGTCTGGAAAATGCGCCTGTTACCGACCGCTATCCGCGGGAAATATATTATCGTATTTTCGCGGCAAAGTATTTACCTGAAAACATTGACCGTGTTCTTTATCTGGATCCCGACCTGATCGTCAATGGTTCGGTGAAAGAGCTGTATCAGTTGCCAATGGACGAATATTATTTTGCGGCGGCTTCCCATACAGGGACGCTTATGACTACGTTAAACAGTCTCCGGCTTGACATGGAAGAGGACAGCGCCTATATCAACTCCGGCGTAATGCTGATGAATTTAGAGCTGCTTAGGAAAGAGCAGAACTTTGAGGACGTTTTCAGCTTTATAGAAAAGCGGAAGAATGTTCTGATACTGCCGGATCAGGACATTATCAGCAGCCTGTATGGAAACAGGATATATGTGTTGGACACCTTTCGCTACAATATGACAGAGCGCCTGTATAAACTGTACGCGCCGTTTGAAAAAGATTTAAATCTTGAGTGGGTCAGAAATCATTCCGTCATTATTCACTATTGCGGCAGGAATAAGCCCTGGAAAGAGAACTATTTCGGTCACTTGGACATTTTTTATAAAGAAGCGGAATCCCGCATGAAGGATTATCTTAAATCAGATTTAAAAATTGTAAATTGAAGAATTGACAAATATCCTATGGTTTTTGTTTATTTTTAACAATTTTTTAATAGCGCGAATTACCCGGATAAAATATACTGATATCGGATGAAAAGCGATAAGATAGGAAGTTGAAGAAAAGAATGGAAGGGAAATGAAGGAAGGCAGCGGACAATCATGGAAACTTTAAAATTCGGGTATAAATTTTTTAAAAAGAACATGCCCCTTGCGGTATTGGCGGAACTTTTGAGCATTTTAGGCATCTATGCGGAACTCCTGCTTCCCCTTTTGACAGGTATATTGATCGACTTTGTGATACAAAAGGGCGAGGTGAAAGAAGACAGCGGCGGAATGTTTCATTTCCTGCTGACCGGCAGGTATGGCAGCGTACATAGTATGAGATTGTTCTGGTCCATTGCGGCGGTCTACGCTCTGTTGATCGTGCTTCGGATCGTACTGATTTATGTGAGGGATCTTCTGCAGGAGTGGCTGGGATTAAAACTGGAGACAGAGCTTCGTTATGGGACTTATGAAAAACTGATGGAACTGGATTCCGCAACGATCGCGGATTACAATTCCGGGGAGCTTTTGCAGATCTTAAACGGTGATACCGTCATGTTTAAGGAATTGTTTGCGCACAGGATTCCCTACCTTTGCGATTCCATCTTTATGCTGGCGATCACGCTGGTCCTGATCGCGAGGATCAATCTTTCCTTTATCATTATCCCATTGATATTGATGCCTTTTTTAGTGACGACAGTTATGGATTTTAAGAAAAAGGCGCGTGTGAATTTCAAAGATATCCGCCGCAAGGGTTCGGAGATGAATCTGACCACCCAGGAGAATATTGCGGCGGTGCGTATCGTCCGTTCTTTTACGAATGAGGAACTGGAAAAGGAAAAATTTGACGTATCCAATCAGAATCTGATGAATGCCAGATTAAAGCAGATCTGGTTATCTTCCAAGTTTGACTTAACCTTTAATTCTATCAAACAGATAGCGTATATCGGCACTATCGTGGTCGGAGCGATACTGGTGATGAACGGGTATATAACGGTGGGCTATATTTTGTCCTCGTCCACTTATGTGCTTCGTATCATGAACAATATTACAGGTTTGAACAACCACATATTTAACATGCAGCAGCAGACCATCGCGGGCCTGGAATTAAAGAGTTTTATGGAAAAGAGCAGTAATGTTCCTGATAATAAGGAGCGGTTGCTCAGATGTGATGCGCCTGATATTGAACTGAAAAACGTATCCATGCAGATTGACGGACAGGATATTCTGAAAAATATCAATATCAGTATTCCTTACGGTAAGAAGATCGGTATTGTGGGCGAGACCGGTTCGGGAAAGAGCGTGCTCCTGAAAGCGTTGGTGCGCACCCGTGATATCACAGGGGGCAGCATCACCATAGACGGGCATGACATCAGAGAGTTTGGGCTGGAGAATCTGCGCAAAATGTATTCTTATGTATTTCAGGATGTATTCCTGTTTTCCAATACCATAGAGTCCAATATTGCGTACAGCAGGCCGGATATCGATGAGCGCATGGTGACGAAAGCTGCAGCTTATGCGCAGGCGGACAAGTTTATCGATGCGCTGGCGGACCGTTATAAGACCATTGTGGGAGAGAGAGGCTTAGGCATATCCGGAGGGCAGAAGCAGCGGGTATCCATAGCAAGGGCCTTTCACAAAAATGCGCCTGTATTCGTTTTAGATGATTCCACCAGTGCGCTGGATGTCAATACGGAACGGATCCTGCTTAAAAATATCGAGGATAATTTCAAAGAAAAGACTGTGATCATTACGGCGCACAGATTTTCTTCCGTGGTCAACTGTGATGAGATCCTTTATATGCGTGATGGAGAGATCACGGAAAGAGGAACTTTTAAGGAACTGATGGAAATGGGAGGAAGTTTCGCCCATGTATATCGTGTCCAGCAGGAGCAGCAGGCTTCCGTGGTGGATTATGACAATCTTGCGCAAACGGGAGCAGATTCCGGCGTAAAAACCGGACAGGAGGTGTAGATCGTGGCCAGGCGAAATACCTTTTTTGAGGATGAAAAAATTGAGAAAAAGATAGACATCAGGCAGTTGGGAAGAACGGTGAAGTACATTCTGCCCTACAAAAAGATTTTGATTCTCGTCACCTGTATGATGCTGGTGGCGGCGGTAGTTTCCCTCTTTCCGCCAAGGCTTTTGAAGCTGATCGTAGATGAGGTGGTAGTCAACAAGGATTACAGGCAGCTTGCGCTGCTGGGGTCGGGGCTGGCCCTTCTGGCGGCCGTGGAGATCCTTTCCACCTTTATTCAGTCAAGAAGCATGGGTAAAATGGGCCTGATGATCATTTCCAATATCAGGACGGATATTTTTGAAAGATTACAGCGGCTGCCCTTCGATTATTTTGACAACCGCCCTGACGGAAAGATCGTAGTCCGCGTAACGGAATATATCAACGGATTGGCGGATTTCTTTTCCAATTATGTGATGATGTTTGCCATCTATATCGTAAAAATCGTTGTGGTGACTGTATTTATGCTATCTTTGAGTCCCACTCTGACGCTGATCGTGTTCGCCACCATTTTGCCTATGATGACCATTGTGTTTGTGCTTCGCTCGGCTTTGCGCAAAATGTATACGGCGCACCGTCTGAAAAACTCCAATCGTACCGCCTTTTTGGTGGAATCCATCATGGGAGAGCAGATCGTTAAGAATTATAACCGTATTGAAATCAATAAGGGAACCTACAAAGACATCCACGAGGAAAGCGTCAATATGTGGTGGTCCATTGTAAAGCGTTCCCGCCTGAATCAACCTGTGGTCATGGCCTTTTGGCATATAGGAACGCTGTGCATTTACGGTGTGGCGCTGGCGCTGATCCTGAGCGGAAACGATATGATTACGGCGGGCGTAGTCATCACCTTCACTACCTACATGAGTTCTTTCCAGGATCCTTTGTCCCAGTTATCCACTATCATTCAGGAACTGGCGCAGGTAAGTTCCAATCTGGAGCAGGTTTTTGAGACCATTGATTATCCTTTGGTGATTCAGGACAAAGAGAATGCGATCGAGTTAAAGAATGTAAAAGGCAAGGTGGATTTCAATGACGTCACCTTTGCGTATGAAGAGGGGATAAATATTCTGGAGCATTTTACGCTTCATGTGAGACCGGGTGAGACCATCGCTCTTGTAGGGCCTACAGGCGCCGGAAAGACAACGGTCATCAATATGCTGACCAGATTTTATGATGTAAAGGAAGGAAGCGTGACCATCGATGATATCGATGTGAGGGATGCGGGCATATATTCTCTGCGCAGGGAAGTGGGCGTTTTGATGCAGGATCCTTTTATTTTCAAAGGTACTGTGTTGGATAATATCCGCTATGGCAGAAGGGACGCTACAGATGAAGAATGTATTGCGGCTGCAAAAACCATTTTTGCCGATAAATTCATTCAGAGATTAAAGGGCGGTTATGAGCATGTGCTGGAAGAGCGCGGCGCGGGATTATCCGCAGGCGAGAAGCAGTTGATCAGTTTCGCGAGAATTGTTTTAAAGAATCCCTCCGTAATCATTCTGGATGAAGCCACCAGCGCCATCGATACGGAAACCGAACTGCTGATCAAGGAGGCGTTGGACGTGTTGATCAAGGATAAGACGGCGTTTATTGTCGCGCACAGATTATCCACCATACGAAACTCCGACCGGATCCTTTATATCAGCAATAAAGGAATCGCGGAAGAGGGGACTCATGAGCAGCTTATGGCGAAAAAGGGCCTTTATTACGAATTGGCAAAGTAGGACGCAAAGATGACATGAATGCGGTCGGGGTCCTGATCGGCCTTAGTTGACGGAATAAGATGCGCGTGTTAATATGAGAAAAATATTTGATCTTATGTTAAGGAGGCGGATTTCTTGCAAAAGTACCGATCGGGGATAAAATCTCTCCTAAAGACGCTTTGTTTTGTTTCCCTCCTTTGGGGGGGGTATGGCTCTGGGTTTTACTGCTGTACCCGTCAAATGATATCAGCTGCACATGGCAGCGTTTTTACACCTTGAAAAAAAGAACAGTGGACATGCTTGTGATAGGCAGCAGTCATGCTTATGCTACTTTTGATCCCGCAGTCATTTCCCAGACCACTGGAATGGACAGCTATATTCTGGCATCCGGTTCCCAAAATACGGTGCAGGCCTATTTCAATGTAAAAGAGGCGTTGCATTATCAGCATCCGGAAGTTATCATTCTGGAAGCCTTTTCGCTGGACGGAAACAACAATTTTCGCTACGGCGATACGCCTGACCGTGATTGGAAGAAAGAATCTAATATTGACGGGATGCGCTTTGGCCTTACGAAACTGGAAGCCGTGATGGAGCAGTATGAGACCAGAAACTGGGGTTACGCCCTGTTTCCTATTGCAAGATGTCATGCAAACTGGTCAGACGCCTCAAGGATTTATTCCAATCTGGCTTTTTATACGGAGGGGATTGAAGATTATTCCTCTTTCCATCCCAGCCAGACCGCCATGTCCGCGGAGACGATGAAAGAATACGCGCAGGCGGACTATGATCCCACGGAAATAGGGATCGCTGAAGTCAACGAGATCCATTTTCATAAACTGGCTCAGTTGTGCAGGAAAGAAGAAATTCCGCTTTATGTCGTGATGGCGCCCATGTATGATGTTTATATCCGTTCCATCAATTATGACAGTTGGACCAGTAAGATTGCAGCTCTTGCGGAAAGTGAAGGAGTGTATTACCTGGACTGCAATCAATATTATCACGAGATCGGATTGAACGCGCGGGACTTTGAAAATGCTTATAACGGTTACCACCACTTAAACAGTGACGGAGCCCAAAAGGTTACTCGGTTTGTAATGGAAACGATCTTTGGACAGGAGGCCGATTAACCTCTCGCTTTGTGTGAGACAAGGGCTTTTTGTTGTGGAAAATAAGGAGGTTTTGCCGTGCTTTTTAATTCGGGAGATTTTTTACTGTTTTTCCCTGTGGTGGTACTTGTATATTTTGTGATTCCCCAACGTGTGAAATACCTGTGGCTGTTGGGCGCCAGCTATTATTTTTATATGAGCTGGAATCCCCGGTATGCCGTCTTGATACTCTTTTCCACGGTCACGACATGGGCCGGCGCATTGGCCATTTCTGCGGTCGGAAGGAAATTTGATGGGAACGGGAAAACGCTGAAAAAGTGGTGCGTGGCGGGGTGCATTGTCCTGAATCTTGGAATTTTATTCGCGTTCAAGTATTATGGATTTGCGGCGGCCAATTTAGAGGGGCTTTTGGGCTTGTTTCACATTTCTGTGAAGATGCCGGTCTTTGACGTGCTGCTGCCTGTGGGAATTTCTTTTTACACGTTTCAGGCGCTGGGTTATGTTTTTGACGTTTATCGGGGAGAGATTACAGCGGAAAAAAACTTTTTGCGTTATGCTCTTTTTCTGTCTTTCTTCCCGCAGCTGGTAGCCGGTCCTATTGAGCGCAGCAAGAATCTCATGAGCCAGATTTACGAACCCCATTCGTTTGATCTGCAAAGGGTGAAGGACGGTCTGCTTTTGATGTGCTGGGGATTCTTTCAGAAAGTGGTGATCGCTGACCGCATCGCTATTCTGGTCACGGAAGTTTACGATAATTTCACCGTCTATTCCGGCCTGCAGATCTTTTTGGCCACCGTCCTTTTTGCGTTTCAGATCTACTGTGATTTTGGCGGATATTCCGATATCGCCGTGGGAGCGGCGCGGGTTATGGGTTTTTCGCTGACGAAGAACTTCAAGAGCCCTTATTATGCCGTCACAGTGAGCGAGTTTTGGCGCAACTGGCATATTTCCCTGACAACATGGTTCCGGGACTATGTTTATATCCCGCTGGGCGGCAATCGCTGCGGCAGGTTAAAAAAATACCGCAATCTTCTTCTGACCTTTGCCGTAAGCGGCCTTTGGCACGGAGCCGGATGGAATTATGTGATCTGGGGCGGATTAAACGGGCTATATCAAGTGGCGGGGGATCTGACCCGGCCGTTTCGCGTCAGATGCCAGAAACGGCTGCATGTCCGCACCGACTGCGGGAGTTACCATCTTTTTCAGGGGATAGTAACGTTTATGCTGGTAGATTTCGCATGGTTCTTTTTTCGGGCGGGCGATGTGAAAGCTGCAATTCAAATGATCAGACATGGGCTTGCCAACATAGGCATCTTGTCGTTGTTTAGTCCCAGCACTCTTTCCGGCATCAACACCATGAATCTGCCCGAAAAAGATTTCTTTGTTATGCTGGGAAGCCTGATTGTTCTGATGCTGGTGGACTATTGGAAACGGCAAAAGGTGGATCTGAAAGGAATACTGATGCGTCAGAATATCTGGTTTCGCTGGCTGGTCTGGTATGGCCTGATCTTTGCGGTTTTAATCTTTGGGGTTTACGGTCCGGAATATGATGCTTCCGCATTTATTTACTTTCAGTTTTAGCAGCTTTTATGGATAGAATGTTTCATAGCGTTCGGAACTGTTTTGCGGTATAATAAAGCGGAGAGGGTTTGAGAGATTCAACAGATTTCATGCAGAGTGTCGGGCTTGCGAGCGGCGGCCTGCAACCGGAGAGAGCGCGCTATGACAGAATTTGAGTTGGCGAAGAAATTGGAAGAAAACATTAACAAGGTTTTTGTCGGTAAGGCGGAAGTGGTGGAAAATCTGCTGCTCTGCCTTTTCGCGGGAGGACATCTTCTGCTGGAGGACGTGCCCGGGGTAGGAAAGACAACGCTGGCCGGCGTCCTTGCAAGGAGTATGGAGGGAAGTTTCGGCAGGATCCAGTTTACGCCGGATACTTTGCCGGGCGATGTGACGGGAGTGTCCGTCTACAACATGAAGACCTGCGAATTTGAATATCGGGCAGGCGCGGTCATGAACCAGATTCTTCTGGCGGATGAGATCAACAGGACGTCCCCTAAAACCCAGGCCAGCCTTTTGGAGGCCATGGCGGAGGGGCAGGTGACGGTGGACGGGGCGGTGCACAGGCTGCCGGACCCTTTTATGGTGATAGCCACCCAGAATCCCATAGAATTTATAGGAACGTATGCGCTGCCGGAGGCGCAGATGGACCGCTTCATGATGAGGATTTCCATTGGCTATCCTGAGCGCAGACAGGAAATTCTGATGGCGGAGCAGTTTTTGAACGGACTGACGCCGGACAAGGTGGAGCCGGTATGCAAGACGCGGGACGTTTTGCAGATCAGGAAAGCAGTGTCTGGTATTACGGTCAAAGAATCTCTGCTTGCCTACATGGAAGATATTGTGACTCTCACCAGAGAGGAGGAGCGGTTTTTACTGGGAGCCAGCCCCAGAGCCATGCTGGCGCTCTTGCGCGCCGCTCAGGCGAAGGCGTTTCTGCAGGGCAGGGATTATGTGAAACCGGACGATGTGAGGGCGGTGGCTGTGCAGGTGCTGTCGCACAGGCTGGTGTTGTCCGCCGAGGCGAGAATGCAGAGCGCCGGAAGGGACGGCATCCTGAAAAAACTGATCCTCAAGGCAAAAGTACCGGTGGAATAAAATATCCGCCGGATAAGCATTTTGGGGAAAGGGAAAGGGCAAAAGATGCGCAAATATTTTTTGGGAGGTTTGTGGCTCCTGTCTCTGGCGGCGATCAGTTTTTACGGCGGCCCTGTGAGCTACGGTTTCTTTTTCGGGGTGACGCTGATCCCCGTGATATCCCTGATCTATCTGCTGTGCGTTTATTGCCGGTTTAAAATCTATCAGGAGACGGAGAAGAGGAATCTGGTGTGCGGACAGCCTGCGCCTTACTTTTTTGTCCTTCAAAATGATGACCGCTTCGCTTATACGGGTATCCGTGTCAGAATGCACTCAGTCTTTTCCTATGCGGAAGATTCTTTTGACAATACGGAGTATGATCTGCTTCCTAAGGACAGGGCTGTCTGTGAGACAAGGCTGGTGTGCAAATACCGCGGAGAGTATGAGATAGGGGTAAAAGAAGTAGTGCTGACAGATTTTTTCCGCCTGTTTCGGCTGCGCTATACGGTTTCCGGACAGATCAAGGCATCGGTGAGTCCGAGAATCGTGCTGCTGTCTGAGCTCAAAAGCATTGCCGATCTGCCTATGATCCTTCAGAAAGATATTTCCAGCGACACGGAACCGGATATCCCGGTGCGGGACTACGGGGAAGGGGACAGCCTGAAACAGATTCACTGGAAGGCAACGGCGCGGGAAGGAAAGCTGAAAGTCAGAGTCACAACGGGAAAAGAAAATCAAAATATCTCTGTTTTCTGCGATACCAGACGATACAGCAGGGACAGGAAGGAATACCTTCCCCTGGAGAATAAGATGCTGGAGGTATTTCTGGCAGTGGGACGTTTCCTGGCCGGATTGGACAGGGAATTCTGCGCTTATTACGGTCAGGCGAAAGTGATCAGAAAAAAGGTGAGAGGCGTAAAGGAATTTGAAGACTTTTACCAGGATGTTTCCAGGATCTGTTTTGACGAGGGAGAAGACTTGCTGAAAGTGTTGGAACAGGTGATTCTGCAGGGAGCGCTTTGGGGCTGCGGTCTTGTGTTCTTAATTGTGCATACCTTAAGTCCCGCCTTTCTGGACGCAACGAAACGTCTTTCTGCAAGCGGCGTCATCGTTGTGATTTATGTAGTCACGGAGGAAGAACTGCAGGAATATGAAAGATGGGGGTCCCTGCGAAGGAGGATTGTGGTGATTCCCACTGAAGCGGATCTGGAAGGGAGACTGTGATGGGACGGCGGCCGAATGTCTGGGGAAATGCTTTATATCGGGCGGCAAATGCGGCGGTTCTGGCGTGCATGATTCTGTTTATCCCTTTCTTTGGCATATCGGAGGTCAATTGGAAACATCTTCTGATTCTGTTTGCGGTGATCGGATTTCTGTCAGGAGTATGTTTTTTGTCGGCGAAAGGGAAAATTTTGTGTCTGGCTGTGGCCTTGTGCTGTCTTTTGTATTCCATGATGGCGGCAGGGTGGGAGACGAGCCGTTCTTTTTGTCAGGAATATGTGCATTGGTGCGCGGGGAAAGGAAACTGGCAGGAAGGATGGGAGAATGGGTTTGGGCTGCTCCAGGCAGGAGTGTTATCCGCGGCCGCGTTCCTGCTTCAGGTTCTGCTGGAAAAAATGGAGCGTTTGCAGCTTTTACTGGCGGGCTGTTGTATGGCGGGCATGGTGTTTTGCCTGTTCGCACAGAAGCCGTTTACCCATATGGGCGTAGTCTTTACCTTGTTTTATGTGGCCCTTGTCTATGTGGAGAAGCAGGAAGGCCATGGGAAGGAAAGAGAGGATGGCAGGCGAAAAGTGAGAATGCTCTGGCTTTCTCCTTTTTTGTGCGGCTATCTGCTGCTGATGGCGCTCATGCCTGCGCCGGATACGCCCTATGACTGGCAGTGGGCGAAAAATCTCGGCGGTCGGATCAGGGATTCTTTTCTGACCGTATCCCAGAATTTGTTTCGCGGAGCCGGAGAGGATTTCGGGATGTCTTTCAGCGGATTTTCCGAAGAGGGAAATGTGGGCGGCGATCTTCAGGAGGATGACAGTCCGGTGATGTTTCTTCAGGCTCGCGGCGATCTTGACACCAACGTGTACCTGATCGGTAAAGTGTGCGATACTTTTGACGGAAGACAGTGGCGGCAGGAGTATGACGGCAGGCAGCAGGAACGCTTTCTGGATACGCTGGAGACCTTGTATGCGGTCATGAGGCTGGACAGAGAGTATCAGCGGGATTACCTGAGAGAGACCGACCTTACGATCCGGTATGACCGTTTTCGCACGGAATATGTTTTTGCGCCTTTAAAGACCAGAAATATAGAAAGCGCGGAGTCAGGTTTGGAATATTCCTTTGAGGGAAGCGATCTTGTCTGGGCGAAGCGCAAGGGATACGGGACGGAGTACGAGGCGGAATATTATCAGTTGAATCTGGGTGAAGAGCTGTTTGCGCAGCTTATGGAAGCAAAGAAGGAACCGGATGGAGCGTTATGGGATACGATCGCCCGAGGATATGAGTGGGAGAACGGAGAAAAGATTACGTTAGAGATGTTGGAAGCTCACAGAAAGGCAGTCTATGAGAATTATCTGGACGAGGTGACGCTTTCAAAGGAAACGGCGGAATATTTGAATGAGATCACAAAGGATGCCGCCACGGATCTGGAAAAACTAAAAGCCATCGAAAAGGAACTGCAGTCCTTTGTCTACACGACTACGCCCGGGGAATTGCCAAAGGAAATTACGGATGCAGGCGCGTTTCTGGATTATTTTCTGCTGGAGAAAAGACAAGGATACTGCACTTATTTTGCCACTGCTTTTGTACTGCTGGCGCGGGCGCAGGGATTTCCGGCGCGTTATGTCCAGGGATACTGTGTTCCGATGGAGGGAAAACGGGAGGCTGTGGTTTTGTCCGATATGGCTCATGCGTGGCCGGAAGTCTATCTTGACGGGGTGGGATGGATCCCCTTTGAACCTGCCGCGGGGTATGAGACGCTGCGCTATACTCCTTGGAGCGTAAGCCCCCGCAGTGAGGAAAAAGTCTTAGAGGGAGCGTCTTTGAATGAGGAGGAACCAAAAGAAGTACAGGACAGTACGCTGGAAAATTTTACGGAGCAGGAAGATCTTTTGGAGGCTCAGGGGGGAAATGTCCTGCGGCCGCAGACGATTCAAAAAGCGTTGCTTTTATGCTTTTTCGTCTGTCTTGTCCTGATCGGGGCAGATGATCTTGCGGGACGATACCGATATCGGCGGATGAGCCCGGAACAGCGGTTTAAAACGGAAGTAAAAAGAACTCTCAGAATCCTTGATTGGCTGGGGTTTGGGCGAAGCGGGGAGGAGACGCTGCAAAATCTGCGGGAGAGGGGACAAAGCAGGGAGGAGATGCCGAAACTTCAATTTATAGAAGATTATGAGAATGTCATATACGGCGGCCGGGCGGTGGGAAAGGAAATGTTTGCGGTTGTGAGAGACGAGCGAAAGCAGCTCTGGCGGCTGTTGTGGAAAGAAAAGAAAGCGGTCTGCGTCCTTGGAAGGGTAAGGATGCTTTTGTTTCCCTATCACTGAAAGCGCCTTTGCCGCGATGAGAGGGCAGGCCCTGCGTGAAACCTGTGTCTGGATATATAAAATTTACGAAAAAAGGAGAGGATTTTTTATGGGAACAAAATTTATACCCGCCACATTGGATTATGAATTGAGCCCCTACACTGGTCTGACCAGGGAAAGCTGGCTGGAAGCCGGAAAGTACATGCTGGAAGGAATTTTTCAAAATATCCGGAGTTTTCAGGATCCGGTGATTATGCCGAGAAAGGAGACGCAGATCACCTATCCGCATCTCAACGCTTCCGAAGAGGTCCAAAAGACCCAGCGCAGGGCGGAAGTGTTTGAGGGGCTGACCAGAACCTTTTTTATCGCGGCGCCTGTTTTGCAGAATATTCCCGATCTTGAGATCTGTGGCTATCCCATAGCGGAATATTATAAAAATCAGGTATTGAGAGTCTGCACAAAGACCGATCCGCTGTATGTGGGAACCTACGAGGACCAGCAGGAGATCACCGGGCATGAGGATCCCTTTCGCGCGTTTCAGCAGACCGTTGAAACCTGCGCGCTGGTGATCTGTCTCTGGGTCAGCAGAGCGCAGATCTGGGATACCTACACGCGGGAGGAGAAAGATACCATTGCAGAGTTGCTGCAGGGGTATGCCCATGAAAACACGGTGCCTCAGAACTGGCGTCTGTTCAATATGCTGGATATGGCGTTCTTAAACATGGAAGGATACAAAATCGACCGCGATATTATGCGGGACCATGGTCAGGCTATCCTGAATTATTATGCGGGGGACGGCTGGTATCGGGACGGGCATTCCTTTGACTATTATTCCTGCTGGGCGTTTAATGTTTACGCCCCGATCTGGAACCTTTGGTATGGGTATGAGAACGAGCCGTATCTGGCCCGGAAATTTGAGGAACAGTCCAATAAATTGATGGAGACTTACGGGGACTTTTTTGACAGGGACGGCTGGACGAATATGTGGGGCCGCAGCAATATCTACCGCAATGCTGCCACCAGCGCCTTTGACGGCAACATGATGCTGCGAAACGGCATCTGCAACGCGGGCCTTGCAAGGCGGATTTCATCCGGTTCGCTGATGCAGTTCTTAGGGAGGGAAGATTTTCTGTATCAAGGCGTGCCCACGCTGGGATTTTACGGGCAGTTTTCTCCTCTGGTGCAGGGGTATTCCTGCGCGGAATCGCCCTTTTGGCTTGGCAAGGCTTTTCTGTGCCTGCATCTTCCCGCGGATCATCCTTTCTGGACGGAAAAGGAAAATAACGGCACCTGGGAGCGTTTGGGAGAACGGGAAGTGAAGGTTACCACGCTCAATGGTCCGGCGCTCAGTTTTTCCAATCATCAGGCCAATGGAGAGACTATTTTGCGCACGGGAAAGGTGGTTAAACGCCCCGGCGATGAGCATGGGATGTGGAATTATTCCAAACTTTGCTACAATACGAAATATCCCTGGGAATCCGCTCCATCGCAGGACGTGGAGGCCCAGCAGTACGTTTTGAAAGACGGAACGACAAACCGCTGTTCCAAAGCCAATGTGACGTTTTGGTACGGAGAAAGAGACGGCGTACTGTACCGCAGACAGTTTTTTGACTATAGTCTGGAAAAGGAATCTCACTGGATACAGGCGGTCAATCTCGCGGACTTTGCGGTGCCCTGCGGGATCCTTCGGGTGGATAAGCTGAGGATTCACAGAGCGCCTCTGTCTCTGACGCTTGGGGCTTACGGTTTTCCCGACAACGGCACCTGTATCAGCGAAAAAGCGCAGGGTAGCGCGAGAGCCATGATTTTAAAGGGGAAGGACGCCATGGGAAGAGAAAAGCAGCTGGCTATGACCATCTACGATGGATGGAAAGATTTAAAGCTGCTTCACAGTACGGGCACCAACCCCGACTCCGAAAAATCCATTGTACTGTATGCCGCCACAGAGCGCCAAAAGCAGTACGGCTACGAGCCTTATGTTCTGATCTCCCAGGTTATCACAAAGGAAAGCCATGAGGATTTTTCGGAGGAAGAGTTGTTCCCTGTCAAAACGGTGCGTTACACCGATCCTGAAAACTGCGGCGGATACGGTCCCGTTATCCTTGAGATGAAGGATGGCGGCAAAAAGGAAATCTCCTTTGAGGGGATGGAGGGGCAACTGATGTTATAAAGTCATTCCACTACAAATTTAACAGTCAGTTTTTCGGGAATGACGCCATCGTCAACGAAGAAATCCACTTCGTGCTCCCCGGCTTGGAAAGCTTCAGGGCGCCAGCAGAACTGTCTCTTTTGGGCATCGAAGGATGCTCCCGAAGGAAGTCCTTCGGCAAAGAGATACAGATCTGTCTCGGCGCCTTTTACGCTGTGATGCACAGCGTTCTGCTGCCCGTATATGATACCGCTGCAGGCTTCCTCGGACACCTCAAAAGCGGGGCAGCGCACCTGCAGATTCAGCGTACAGGTCTGACCGATTTTTAAATGCTGTGTCCCCATGGGACAGATATACGGGCGGTATACGGTCAGCGGCAGGGGATAGGAATCCGTATCCCTTTGGAAGGCGTAACCTGTCTCTTTACAGGGCGCGGTAGGGTAGGAATAAAGGCTGTCCGCGGGCGTGCCGGGGGCGGGAGCGAGGATCTCTACCTGTTGAACCGGCAGGGGCCGGGTCTGATGCAATCCTGATACCGTGGTGGTGAAGTAGGGCTGTTCCGGCACGTTTTCCGCATTGGTATGCCTGCGGAAATGGTGGGTGACGGCGGCAATGGGTGCAAGGGAGGGATCGCAGTAAGCGTCCAGCCCGTCTATCCGCACATCGGTCACATCATCCAGAACGCAGACGTGCCTGCCATCGGGTATCTTGCAGCTGATTTTAACATTCCGCAGTGTCAGATCTTTCACATGTTTTGCAAATATGCCGTAGGCGGGCAGGATCCCCCAGTTGCTGGGTTCGGGGTACACTTCGGGAAGTTCCGGCACATTGTAGGGGTCATCCCGCCAGCTTTTTGTCCTGGGATCCCACTCTGCCCGGGGAAGAAGCCCTTCGTGTTTTAAAAAGAAGGTGTTGACCAGCCAGGGCAGACTTTGCACATGTTCTTTGGCGTGAAACTGGGAAAATTTCCAGTCCGTGTTTAACTGCCGCTGCTCCACCGCATGTTCCATGGTAAGTCCGCCCCGATATTGCACCTCCACGTTTTCCACAGTGATGTTTTTCAAAGGAGAATCCGTAAGCCCCATCAGTAAGATAGGATATCTGGGATCTGCATTGGTGACTACTACGTTTCGGATGCAGACGTTTTCTATTTTTGCTAAATCCCTGTATCCCACTGCATTAGCGTAAAGAGGCCTGTCTTTCTCGGGAATATTCTCTGTCAGGTTGACCGGATTGCAGGTTACGGGAGATTCGGGATCTATGATCTCAAAGGAAGAGCAGCCGTCCACGGTGACAGTCTTTGTCCGGTTATAGTGGGGAGTATAGCGCCTTGGGGGGAATTTTTCATAGACGTCTGTCCCGGGCAGAACCCACTCCGGCTGGTCAAGACGTACATCGTCCGCCGTGGGGAGAGTGTCTGTTTTGGCCCGTCCTGTCACCGGAAATCTGCCTCTGTCTCCGGCGCGCAGAAAGAAAGGGGAGCTGGATATATTGTCCATCACACAGTCTTCAAACAGAATATCGGTGAGAGGAGACCCGTCTACCGCTTCCAGTGCAAAGCCTCTGGACCGATCGAATCTGACTCTGCGGATGGTTACCAGATGGTAGCCGCAGGTGGATTCGGTTCCCAGTTTCACCCGTCCGGTGGGGCCGCAGCGATCCTCCGCCACCAGCTTGTCCCTTGTGTATTCTCCGGCGTAGACGCTGCCTGCATCGTAGCCGCTGACAGTGCAGTCCTCGATCAACACGTTTTGGACAGGCAGATAGCGTCCGGCGCCAAAGGAGGCTTTCAGACACAAACCGTCATCCGTCAGGGAGTTACAGACAGTATGGCGGACTGTCACATCCTGGCAGCAGTCGATATCGAACGCATCTCTGGTGGTGTCGATCAAAATGTGATCTGCGTAAAGATTGACGCATCCCTCGGCGATCACTGCGAAATGTCCTCCGATAGTGAAGGAAAAATCCTGAAGCACCACATTTTTGCAACGCACAAGGGCGATACCTTTATTCCCGAACCATTCCCCGCGATGCCCGGAAAGATTTCTGGAGAGCGGGTTGGGAGGATCGCCGCCCTGAAGGACATATTCCAGTATTCCGGTCTCCTCATTCAGCCGGCCTCCGGTGAACAGGCCTTTTCCGTAAATCATGATATTTTCCAGATCGGCGCCATAAACCAGACTGTTGGCAAAGTAAGAATGGCCGTGATCCTGCAGGCCTGCGTAAAGGTTTACCTCCGGTTCTTTGTAGTTGCCGCCCTCTCCCTGCTGTGCTGCCCAGGGCTGGTTGATATCCGTCCTGGCGGCGGCGATAACGGCGCCCTCCTCCAGAAAGAGATTGACATTGCTTTGTAACAGGATGGTATAAGTGAAGAAAGTTCCCGCAGGTACCACCACCGTGCCGCCCCCCGCAGCCGCGGCCGCTTCGATGGCGCTGTTGATGGACTGGGTGTTGACAACTGGTTTTTCTGTTTCGGCTGCGCCGAAATCCCTGATGTTGAAATAATGTTCCTTTTGCAATGCCTCCGGTCGTACAGATGCGCCGGAAGCCTCTAAAACAGGCTGTTTTCCTGACATAATGGCCCTCCTGTTGTTCTTTTTGACAGCAGATATCTGTTTACATTGCCGAAAGATAATGGCGCGTCCCGTAAAGCCTGCGGTTTTACAGGTTCCCGCCTTACTCTGCCTCTTGCGGATATTATACCGCGTTTCCCCATCTTTGTAAAAATAAAAAAATATTGACAATTCTTCTGTGGGAATGTATGATACATATTGTTTGAATATCAAATTATTTGAAAATCAAATAGATTGAAACTAGAAAATTTTGAAATTCAAATAATATGACGCAGTAAACAAAACCAGTAAATGAAAAATGAAAAGGAGAAAAAGTAATGTTGGAGAAGTTGAAAGAAGTGATCGAGGAGAAGTTGAACGCGGAGGGCGCAGTGATTACGGAACAGACTAGTTTCAAGGATGACCTGAACGCGGATTCTCTGGATCTGTTTGATCTGATTATGGCGCTGGAAGATGAGTTTAACATTGAGATCCCTTCCGAGGATCTGGAACAGATGGTCACCGTTGGCGATGTGGTGAAGTATTTGAAAGATAAAGGTGTAGAGGCTTAAAATATGGAAACTAGAATAACAAAGCTTCTGGGAATCCGGTATCCCATCATACAGGGCGGCATGGCCTGGGTGGCAGAGCATCATCTGGCCGCAGCCGTTTCCAACGCGGGCGGTATGGGACTGATCGGCGCCGGCGGCGCGCCGGCCTCTTTTGTCCGGGAAGAAATCAGAAAGGCGAAGGAGATCACGGATCAGCCCTTTGGCGTCAATATCATGCTGATGAATCCCGAAGCGGATGAGATCGCGAAAGTGGTGGTGGAAGAAGGCGTAAAGGTTGTGACCACCGGAGCGGGAAATCCCGGAAAATATATGGCCATGTGGAAGGAAGCCGGTGTGAGGGTGATTCCCGTGATCGCCAGCGTTGCCATGGCAAAGATGATGGAGCGTTCCGGCGCTGACGCGGTGGTGGCGGAGGGAACCGAGTCGGGCGGACATATCGGCGCTGCCACTACCATGACGCTGGTGCCTCAGGTGGCGGATGCCGTGCGGATTCCCGTGATTGCAGCGGGCGGCATTGGGGACGGCAGAGGCTTGGCGGCGGCTATGATGCTGGGAGCCGAGGCGGTGCAGATGGGTACCCGCTTTCTGGTGGCTAAGGAGTCTGTTATACACGAGAATTATAAGAAAAAAGTCATCGCGGCGAGAGATATCGATTCCGAGGTGACCGGTTTAAGCCACGGTCATCCTGTGCGTCAGCTGCGAAACGCCATGACAAGGGAATATTTGAAGCTGGAGAAAGAAGGAGCTCCTTTTGAGGAATTGGAGCAGCTTACTCTGGGCGCGCTGCGGAAAGCCGTTGTGGAGGGAGATACGGTGAACGGCACGCTGATGGCAGGGCAGATCGCAGGGCTGGTGAGCAGAGAGCAGACCTGCGCAGAGATGATTCAGGAGATTATGGAGCAGGCGCAAAAACTGCTGAAAAGATAAAGAGGATAAGGACAAAGATGAGTAAGACAGCATTTATATTCCCCGGACAGGGGGCCCAGTACGCAGGTATGGGCAAAGAGTTTTATGACACATATCCCACCGCGAAGCGGGTATTTGAACTGGCTTCTGAGGTTACGGGCATAGATATGGCAGAGCTGTGTTTTACGCAAAACGATCGTCTGGACATTACCGAATATACGCAGATCGCCATGCTGACCTGCGAGGTGGCTATCCTGAAGGTGTTGGAGGAGCAGGGCGTCAGGGCGGATGTCTGCGCGGGTCTGAGTCTGGGAGAATATGGCGCTCTGGCAGCGGCTAGGGTGATGGAGCCGGAAGATCTGTTTCGGCTGATTCGCAGCAGAGGGATCTTTATGCAGGAAGCCTGTCCGGAAGGCGGCGCTATGACTGCCGTGCTTGGTCTGGAAGCGGAAACCATCCGGAAAATTTGTGAGGAGACGGAAGGAATCGTTTCGATTGCCAACGATAACTGTCCGGGGCAGATTGTGATCACCGGCGAGGCCCAAGCTGTGCAGGCCGCTTCCGATAAACTGGCGGAGGCGGGCGCCAAGAGATGTGTGCCTTTGAAGGTCAGCGGACCGTTTCACTCGGAGTTATTAAAAGGAGCAGGAGAAAAACTGGCGCGGGAACTGGCCAAAGTAAAGGTCAGGGATCCGGCAATCCCCTATTTTTGCAATGTGGACGCTGCGCCTGTGACGGACGCTTCCAGAGTAAAGGACCTTCTGGCAAAACAGGTCTCTGGCACGGTCAGATGGCGGGAGATCATGCTGGGTATGTTACAAGACGGCGTAGACACTTTTATCGAAATCGGACCGGGCAGGACGCTGACAGGTTTTCTGCGCAAGACTGACAGGAATGTGAAAGCGATGAATGTGGAAACGGTGGCGGATCTTGAAAAGGTGCTGGAAGTCTGGAACGGAGGGAAGCCATGCTGACGGAAAAGATTGCACTTGTAACCGGCGCAAGCCGGGGGATTGGACGTGCCATCGCCTGCGCTCTGGCGAGGGAAGGGGCGTTCGTTTTAGTGAATTATAATGGCTCCAGGGATAAGGCGTTTGAGGTGGTGGCGCAGATCGAGGAAGAAGGCGGTCATGGGGAAGCTGTGGAATGCGATGTGTCAGATTTTGAAGCCTGCGGGAAGATGATCGAGGGGGCTGTGGCAAAGTATGCTCATATTGACATTCTGGTGAATAATGCAGGCGTGACCAGGGACGGCCTGATTATGCGGATGTCCGAGGCGGATTACGATCAGGTCTTAAATACCAATCTGAAAGGCGCCTTTAACACGATCCGTCATCTTTCCAGGCAGCTTTTGAAGCAAAGGAGCGGAAAGATCATCAACATCTCATCTGTTTCCGGCATTCTGGGAAATGCGGGACAGGCGAACTATTCAGCGTCTAAGGCGGGGCTGATTGGCCTGACGAAAAGCGTGGCAAGAGAACTGGCAGGCAGAGGAATCTGTGTCAATGCAGTGGCGCCCGGGTTTGTGGACACGGAAATGACCCGGGCAATGCCCCAAAAGGTCAGGGAAGAAGCAGTAAAAACCATTCCCCTTGGCAGAATGGGCAGTCCTGAGGATATTGCCCGCATGGTGGCTTTCCTGGCGGGAGACGGGGGCGACTATGTTACCGGGCAGGTATTTTGTGTCGATGGCGGACTATGTATTTGAGATGAAGGAGAAGGATGATCTATATTTTTTAAGCGTGAACGCTTCGGAATGGAGATTACTATGAAAAAAAGAGTTGTGGTAACGGGTATGGGAGCCATCACTCCCATCGGTAACAGCGTGGAAAGTTTTTGGAATTCTCTAAAGCAGGGAAAGAGAGGGTTTGCTCCTATCACCCGCTTTGACACCACGGAATACAAATGTAAACTGGCGGCGGAAGTGAAAGAGTTTGAACCGGAAAAATATATGGATAAGAAAGCGGCGCGCCGTATGGAACTCTTCTGTCAGTATGCTGTTGCGGCCGCAAAGGAAGCTTTGGAGGACGCGGGCATCGACATGGAGCGGGAAGACCCCTACAGAGCGGGCTGCAGCGTAGGCAGCGGCGTAGGCAGCATGCAGGCCATGGAGCGGGAGTGCGGCAGACTGATCGAGAGAGGTCCCTCCAAGGTCGGCCCCCTGCTGGTACCTTTGATGATCTCCAATATGGCGGCAGGCAATGTCAGCATTGCTTTCGGCCTGAAGGGCAAAAGCATCGATGTGGTGACAGCCTGCGCTACGGGCACAAATTCCATTGGAGAGGCTTTCCGCACCATTCAGTACGGGGATGCGGATGTGATGGTGGCGGGAGGTACGGAAGGAGCTGTCTGTCCCCTGAGCATTGCCGGATTTACTTCTCTGACGGCGCTTTCTTCCTGCGAGGATCCTGAAAGGTGTTCCATTCCCTTTGACAAGGACAGAAGCGGATTTGTCATGGGCGAGGGGGCCGGTATTGTGGTGCTGGAAGAGTTAGAGCACGCTTTAAAACGCGGCGCAAAGATTTATGCGGAGGTGCTGGGGTACGGTTGTTCCTCGGACGCCTATCACATTACCTCTCCCGCGGAGGACGGCGCCGGGGCGGCGAGAGCCATGCTGAACGCCATGGCGGACGGCAATGTGGCGCTGGAGGAACTGACCTATATCAACGCCCACGGTACCAGCACCCATCACAATGACCTCTTTGAGACGAGAGCTATTAAGCTGGCTTTCGGCGCTCATGCAAAGGAGCTGAAAATCAACTCCACGAAATCTATGATAGGGCATCTTTTGGGCGCTGCGGGGGCGGTGGAGTTCATTGCCTGTGTCAAAGAACTTCAGGAAGGCTTCATTCATTGTACGGCGGGCTTAAGAGAAACGGAAGAAGAGATGGATCTGAATTATTGCATGAGCGCCTATCAGGAGGAGGTTCCTTATGCGCTTAGCAATTCGCTGGGATTTGGCGGTCACAATGCAAGTATATTGATCGGAAAGTATCGCGGATAACGGATCCGGAAAGGAACAGGTTTATGTCAGTTTTTACAACGAAGGAAATCATGGAGATCATACCGCACAGATATCCTTTCCTGCTGATCGACACTATTGAGGAGCTGGAACCGGGAATACGCGCTGTGGGGAGAAAATGCGTCAGCGCAAACGAGCCTTTTTTTCAGGGCCACTTTCCCCAAAATCCTGTGCTGCCCGGCGTGCTCATCATAGAAGCGCTGGCGCAGGTAGGAGCCGTGGCCATGCTTTCGCAGCCGGAATTTCAGGGAAAGACGGCGTATTTTGCCGGTATCAATAAGGCGAGATTCCGTCAGAAAGTGTTTCCCGGAGATGTGCTGGAATTGGAAACTTCTATTATAAAGGTGAAAGGGCCGGTGGGAGCAGGTCAGGCTGTGGCAAGGGTCAATGGGAAGACGGCGGCACAGGCGGAGCTGACTTTCGCGATCAGTTAAGGAGGTGTGGCGATGAAGCTGCGCAGGGAAAAACAGAGAGAATTTTTTGGGGAAAAATTCAGTAAGCTGTATCATCATGATGTTGGTGTGAGCGAGGTATCTAAGGAGAGCGCCAAAGAGGATTCCCGGAAGGATGAAAGCAAAACAAAGGATGCAGATACAAAAGCCGAAGACGTCTATCTGATCAAATGTCCGAAATGCGGAAAGATGGTGGACAGAGCCAGAGTGGTAAAGAAAAAGTATGTCTGCTATGAATGCGGAGGGTATTTCAGGGTAAAGGCGCCTAACCGCATCAGGATGGTAGCCGATCCCCATAGTTTTGAGCCTTGGTTTACGGATATGCCTGTCCATAATCCGCTGGCTTATGAGGGCTATGAAGAGAAACTGGCCCAGGCGAGGGAAAAGACGGGACTGGACGAGGCGGTTACGGTGGGGCGCTGTAAAGTTTTTGGGGAAGAGATTGTGCTTGGAATCTGCGATGCCAGATTTATGATGGCCAGCATGGGCCGCACGGTGGGTGAGAAGATCGCATCTGCCATCGAACGCGCCGCAGAGCTGAAACTGCCCGTATTTTTGTTCTGCTGTTCCGGCGGGGCTCGCATGCAGGAAGGAATCGTGTCTCTGATGCAGATGGCGAAGACCGCGGCAGCGGTTCAAAAACTGGGGGAAGCGGGGTGTCTGTATTGCACGATTCTGACGGATCCTACTACCGGAGGTGTGACGGCAAGCTTTGCCATGCTGGGAGATGTGGTGATGGCGGAACCGAAAGCGCTGATTGGTTTTGCGGGTCCCAGGGTCATTAAGCAGACCATCGGACAGGAATTGCCGGAGGGCTTTCAGACGGCGGAGTTTTTGCAGGAGCATGGCTTCGTGGACGGTATCGTGCAGCGCGATCGTTTAAAGAAGACGATTTATTTTCTGATAAAGGCGCATCAATGCAAAGAGGGAGAGTACGCTGACTTTGCAACAGGACGGGAATTCCATTTCGTTCTCAATGAGATCCTCAAAGAGCAGGTGTGGAAAGTACGGCCCAAGGATGCGTGGGAAAAAGTCAGGGATGCGAGGCGTATTAAGAGAGCTTCGGCCTGTGATTACATGGAATATATCTTTGATTACTTTGTGGAAGCTCATGGGGACAGGACATTTCGGGACGACCCCGCTATCATAGGCGGGATCGCTTTCCTGGACGGACAGCCTGTGACCGTTATTGCGGACCACAAAGGCAAGGATATGAAGGAGTGTCAGGAGCGAAACTACGGTATGCCCATGCCGGAAGGATACCGCAAGGCGCTGCGCCTTATGAAACAGGCGGAGAAATTTAACAGGCCCATTATCAGCTTTATCAATACTTCAGGCGCGTTCCCGGGTATTGAGGCGGAAGAGAGGGGCCAGGGGGAAGCGATTGCGCGCAATCTGTTGGAGATGTCCGCATTGAAAGTACCTGTGCTCTGTATCTTTATCGGGGAGGGCGGCAGCGGCGGAGCCCTTGCCACCGGAGTGGGAAACGAGGTGTGGATGCTGGAAAACGCTATTTATTCCATTCTTTCACCGGAAGGGTTTGCATCCATTTTGTGGAAAGATTCCGGCAAGGCAAAGGAGGCCAGTGAGATCATGCGCATCACGGCTCAGGATTTAAAACAGCTGCATATTATTGAGAAGATTATCCCTGAGTTTGGCGGCGCGGACGATTCTACGGCGGAAGCCATAGCCGGTTACTTAAAGGAACAGATCAAAGATTTTTTGAAGAAGTATCACGGTAAGAGCGGAGCGCAAATCGCTGCGGAAAGATATGAGCGTTTCCGCAGATTCTAGGAAGGACGATAGGTTAAGGACATGTCAATAAAAATAATCGGTACGGGGAGCGCCCTGCCCGTAAAGCAGGTTGCCAACGGGGAACTGACAAAACTGGTGGATACTTCCGATGAGTGGATCCGGGAGAGGACAGGCATACGCTCCAGACATATTTCCACGGGAGAGACAGTCGCATCGCTTGCAACGCAGGCCTGCCAAAAGGCATTGCAAAATGCGGGAAAAGAGGCTGCGGAAGTGGAACTTTTGATGGTGGCCACCTGTTCTCCCGAACTGGCGCTCCCGTGTACGGCCTGTCAGGTTCAGGATAAACTGGGAGCCGTGCACGCAGTCTCCTTCGACTTAAACGCCGCCTGCGCGGGTTTTCTTTTTGCACTGCATACGGCGTATGCTTATATCGCATCAGGCATCTATCGGAATGCGCTGATCGCGGGGGCGGAAGTCCTCTCCAAGATCATTGACTGGGCGGACAGAAGTACCTGTATCCTGTTTGGGGACGGCGCTGGCGCCGTTATGGTGGAACGGTGCGATGAAGGGGGAATTTTAGGCTTCGTACAATGCTCGGACGGCAGCAGGGGCCGTGTCTTATCCTGCGGCAGCCGCCCTCTTAATAATCCTTATGCATCGCAAACGGACTTTGAGACTTATGTGCAGATGGACGGCAGGGAAGTTTTTTCTTTTGCGGTCCGCCAGGTTCCGGCCAGCATAGAGGAAGTTTTGGAGAAGACCGGCCTGACGGTGGAAGATGTGGATCTGTTTGTGCTGCATCAGGCAAACAGGCGCATTATAGATGGAATCTGCAAACGCCTGAAAGCGGACCCCGACAGGTTCCCTGTTAATCTGGACAGAGTGGGCAATATGTCTTCGGCGGCTATTCCCGTTCTTTTGGATGAACTGAATGCGCAGGGCAGGCTGTCGGCAGGCATGACGCTGGTGCTTTCCGGTTTTGGCGCCGGGCTTACTTACGGCGCCTGCGTAATAAAATGGTAAAAACCATTGATTTTTTGAGGAAAGTTGGTAGAATAATAATAATAAAGAAAGGCATCGGTGAAAATGGCACAGCAAACGAGGCGCTCCATCAACGAGCTGCTGGTAAATCTATTTAATCATGTGATGGATCTGGAGGGAAAAGCGGTCATCACAGAGCAGTTTCGGGATATTACCAACAATGACATGCATATCATTGAGGCGATCGGGGTTGAGGAACCCAGAAATATGTCGGCCATTGCGCACAAGATGGCGGTTACGGTCAGTACACTGACTACGAATATGAACGGCCTGGAGAAAAAAGGCTATATCCGCCGCGAGCGCAGTCAGGAAGACAAGCGCGTAGTTTATGTGATCCTCACCGAAAAAGGGAAAAAAGCTTTTTACCACCATCGAGATTTCCACAAAAAGATGATCAAAGCTATCATAAAGAATCTGAGTGAGGAGGAGATGGAGCTGTTGTATCGCTGCCTTCAGAATCTGAATCGCTTCTTTGAGTCGGAAAGCAAAGACAAAGAGGAAGAACGTGTCTAAGTGAGGATAGTGTGAAAAATCACACTGATGTGCTGATTTTTCACACGGGAGTTTGTGCCGGAGCGTCACAAACTCCCCTGATGGCAGACGCGAATTTGAGATTCGCGTCGCCCCGTTGCGAGAACGCTCCGGAATTGAGATTAGTATGAGTACGAATGCAAAAGGCAATAATCGGTTTGGAAATATAAAGACTATGATCTATGGCAGGACAGCGGTGATCATGCTGGGCTTTTTGGCCCAGCTGGTCTTGCTGATAGTGGCTTTTTACTGGCTGCGGGATTATAGTTATTTTTTTTATCTCGCCTTTCTGATTATCAGCGGCGTGGCCGTGATTCATATCTTCAACGCCAGAAGCAATCCCGACATGAAGCTGGCGTGGATGTTTCCCATTGCCATTTTCCCGGTCTTTGGCGCTATTTTCTATACTGCTATTGTCACGCAGCCGGGGTCGAAGGTTTTGTACGGACGGCTGCAGAAAATAGCTCAGAATACGAAAGACTATGTAAAGCCCAGGGCAGAGTCGCGGGAAAAGCTCTGGCAGGAAAATCACCATATGGGGCAGCTGGCGCACTATCTGGAACAGTATGACAACAGTCCGGTTTACGAAAACACCCGGGTGGAATATTACCGGTTGGGGGATGAGCAGTTTCCGGCCATGATCGAAGAGCTTAAAAAGGCTGAAAAGTTTATCTTTATGGAGTTTTTTATCGTCAGCAACGGAAAGATGCTGGAAACGATTTTGGAGGTCTTGCGGGAAAAGGCGAAGCAGGGAGTGGAAGTGCGGTTCCTTTACGATGGCACCAACGTGCTGTGGAATCTGCCCAGTTTTTTCCCGAAGCTTATGGAGGAAGAAGGCATCCGGTGCAGGATGTTTTCTCCTATTAAGCCTGTTTTCTCTCCTCATTACAACAACCGCGACCATCGCAAGATCCTTGTGGTGGACGGCAGGGTGGCGTTCACCGGCGGTATCAATATTGCGGACGAATATATCAATCAGAAGGTGAGATTCGGCCACTGGAAAGATGTGGGCCTGAAACTGACGGGAGATGCGGTGGAACGCATGACTTTCATGTTTTTAGAGCTTTGGGCGGAGTCGGAAAAACAGACGGAAGATTACGGAAAGTATGTTTGTCCTGCGGATGCATCCCAGCCTGGCGATGGCTATGTGATCCCCTACAGCGTCTGTCCCTTGGGACCGGAGCGGGTAGGGGAGAGAATCTATCTGGATATTATTAATACGGCGCACACCTATGTGCATATTATGACGCCCTACCTGATCCTGGACCACCAGATGATGATGGCGCTGTGCTTTGCCGCAAAAAGAGGGGTTGAGGTGAAGATCATTATGCCTCACATTCCTGATAAAAAGTATGCGTTTCTGCTGGCAAAGACTTACTATAACGAGCTGCTTGAAGCCGGGGTGAAGATTTATGAGTACAAGCCTGGCTTCGTCCACGCGAAACTGTTCGTGGCGGACGATGTGAAAGCGGTGGTGGGAACAGTGAATCTGGATTACCGAAGCCTTTACCATCATTTTGAGTGCGGTGCGCTGCTCTACCGTAATTCCCAGATCAAAGCGATGGAGGAGGACGTGCAGGAAACGCTGGGCAAATGTATTGAAATGTCGGTGGAGGATTATAAGAAGTTAAAGCTCAGAGAGAGATTTCTGGGTATGATAATGAGAGTTGTGGCACCTCTGATGTAGGTGCCCTTTTTTTATCCCCTTTTTAAAATTAAAAAAATTGGAAACTTTTTCGTCTTAAATTCGTCTCATACTATAAGCAGGACGATGCTATATACGAGAAAGGATTGACACGCCGCCAACGGCAGAATGAGAGGGAGTTTTGAAAGACACGGAAATTATAGAGCTGTACTGGGCCAGAGATGAACAGGCTATCCACGAGTCCCAGAAAAGCTATGGCAGATATTGTTACAGCATTGCTTTCAATATTTTAAGAGACAGAGAGGATTCGGATGAATGCGTCAACGATACCTGGCTGCGGGCGTGGAATGTCATTCCGCCCAAGCGGCCCCAGAGGCTGGAGCTTTTCCTGGGAACCATCACCAGAAATCTGTCCTTTGATAAATGGAAGGAGAAACATGCAATGAAACGGGGAAACGGGGAAACGGCTTTGGCGCTGGATGAATTGGCTGAGTGTGTGCCTGACCGGCACGATACGCAAGCGGAGGCGGAGGCGGCGGAATTGGAGCGTCTGGTCAATCGTTTTCTGCGCACGCTGCCAGAGCGGGAATGCAGCGTGTTCCTGCGAAGATACTGGTATGTGGAAGAATACGGCGCAATCGCGTCCCGCTATGGCATGAAACTGAATACGGTAAAAACGATACTCTTTCGCACCAGATCTAAGCTGAAAAAATTTTTGGAAAAAGAAGGTGTAGTGTTATGAGCGAACAGGCCTGTAAATTATTTGAAGCTCTTTTAGGCGTGGACGCAGAATTGCTGGAACGCAGCGAACGCGGCAAAAAAAGCAAAACGGCGCTGTCTGGCTTAAAATACGGCAGAGCGGCAGCGGCCTGTCTGTGCGTTCTTTTGTCAGGAGCAGCGGTCTGGGGCGGCTATCGGATGGCGGGTGGTACAGGAAGCGGAGCAGATGAGAATGCAGCCGTACAGTTAGCGGATATGGCCATACCTGTGGAATCTTCCGAAATGGAACAGACAAAAGAGCGGCAAAGCCAGACCTCTGCCGATTCGGCCGGCAGCCTGCAGGAAGAGGGCATAGCGCAGAATTCTTCCGCCATAGCGGGCACTCCGATGCAGGAGGGCTGGAAATCCCCGAAAGAGGATATGGACAACGGTGCGTTGACGCAGGACAATGCCTCGTCAGACAGTGTAGGCGCGCAGGGAGCCGTTGGGGCTTCAAAGGAGGGGAAAAAAGAATCCGCCGCAAACGGTGTGGGTGTGGCAGGTAAGGAGATCCCCTGGGAGGAGGCCTGCGCAACAGAACCTTTTTGCCGTTATCTTCCCTCCGTTCTGCCTGCAGGCTATGAGCCCCTGACAGCAAGAAGGAGCGCCATGCCGGAGCAGTGGAATAATATGGTCTTTGTATGGGGGGATGGAGAGAGGAAATTGTCTTTGAGCATGACTTGGGAAGAACCGTTGGAAGTGGATGAAATACGGCGCAGGATAGAAAGTCAGGACGGTCTGAATCAATATGCTGCGGAGGATTTTACAAAGGAAGCGCTGGAAGCATTCGTGCCGGAATCAGAAACCGTTGCCTTTACCCTGTATTATTCTGATGGAATGATAATTGATTTTCAGGGAGAGATCAATGCGGATGAGATGTGGGATCTGGTAAGCTCTGTTTCTGGGTAGCCGCCTGAAACTGAATGGAAAAAACGCCAGACTAAGCAGTCAGGCGTTTTCGTTTTCCCGCATCCTGTACCCCAATCCTATTTCCGTGAAAACATATTGGGGCTGGGCGGGATTTGTTTCGATCTTGTGGCGTATGTTGGCCATATTTACGCGGAGGATCTGATTGTTGCCGTCCACATAGGGACCCCAGATGGTTTTCATAATGAATTTGTAGGTCAGTACCCTGCCGGAATTTTCCGCGAGAAGGGACAGTAACTGATATTCGATCTGGGTCAGATGGATTTCTTCCCCGTCAACATAAGTCATCCGTTTTTCAAAATTGATTTCCAGACTGCCGGCTTTGTAGATCTTGTGGGGGACAGTCCTGTGGCTGTGCCGCAGGGAAGTGCGGATCCTTGCCATCAGTTCTTCGGTGCCGAAAGGTTTTGTAATGTAATCATCAGCGCCCAGATCCAGCGCGGTCACTTTATCCTGTTCCCTGGTGCGGGCGGAGATAATAATAATGGGAGTGCTGCACCAGCGGCGCAGCCGGCTGAGGACCTCGCAGCCGTCTATATCGGGCAGCCCCAGATCCAACAGTATCACATCCGGACAGATCGAGGCGGCAAGATTCAACCCTTCCTTTCCTGTATGCGCAGAGGTGGCGCGATAACCGTTTCCGGTCAGTGCGGCAGTAATAAAGGAACAGATACTTTTGTCATCCTCTATGATAAGTATGCAGACTTTCGGGTTCATGGAACGGATTCCCTTCCTTTCTTAAAGAGCGAAAAGTTTATCTTTTGTTTTTGGCAGTGTGAAGGTAAACTCAGCGCCTTGCGCGTGGTTTGTCCCTGTCAGCCTGCCGTGATGGGCTGTGATGATTGTTTTACAGATTGCCAGACCGATCCCCATTCCTTTGTTGGCGTCCGCCGCACCGATGTTCGCATAATATATTCCGTCAAAGAGGCAGTTCAGCTTATCGTTTGGGATACCGATCCCGTAATCCCTGACAGTGAAAATGACTTCGGAATCGGCGTCCTCAACGATAAAATCAACGGGTGCGGTACTCTTAGACTGAAACAGCGCATTTTCCAGCAGATTGATGGCAACCTGCTCGATCAGCACGGCGTCCATGGGCAGCATAAGGAATTTCCCCGGTACCTGAGTGTGGATCATACATTCCGGATGACGTTTTTTAACTTTCTGCAACGCTTCCGCAACGACTTCTTCCACAGATTCGTCCCGGGTGCTGATACTCAGATTATCATCTTTGATGCGGGTCATGGTGAGCAGATTTTCCGCCATGTTGATGAGCCAGTTAGAATCCTCGTAAATGTTTGTAACGATGATCCGTTTCTCTTCCTCCCCCAGACATTCCTGATTTTCCAGAAAAGCCGTACTGTTTCCAAGGATGCCGGTAAGGGGTGTGCGCAAGTCATGGGAAATGGCGCGAAACAGATCAGCCCGCATCTTTTCTTTTTCGGCATCCGTCAGCCTGCGTTCGCTTTCGGCAATCAGGTCGCACTGGCGCAGGAGATGGGAAGTAAGGTTGTTTACCAGGACAGCAATGGCCGACATACACATAAAAGTTATGAAAATGTCAAAGAGTGTCGGGGTGAGATTCATAATGGCGTGATCATGTATAAAGTGAAACCAGATTACGCTCAGCAGAGAATACATAATGCCGTAAAAACATCCCACTGAGTTGCAGGATGCCAGAATGAGAAAAAACGTAAAAATCAGGGAAACGATCATGGGATTTTCCCGTATGATGCGGTAACAGGCAGAGGATATGATGATCGCTGCCGCAATACAGGACAATGAGAATAACAAGCTGAAAATATGTTGTTTATATACAGGCAGGCTGTTAAGTCTTCTTGTAAGCATACAGTTTTCCTCAATTGTTCATTTTTCAATAAATATGATTATTATAAAGAAACACCAAAATAAATGCAATATCTAATTGTCGTAATAGATTATTGCATCTGCGGTATGAAGATACCATGGCGATATTGGGGTTGCGCATAGATTGAGAGGCAGAGAGGGCGATTCATCGCTGCCATCTGCCGGAGGCGCCACAGGGAAGAACCAGACCGGACTCAGATACGGGGAGTCCGATTTCTCCCGCTTCCACATGTCCGCCAAACCGTTTTGCGATGGCGGTATTCATCATGTAGGACAACACAGCGGGCTGGAGGCCGGTGGTGTAGGCATTAATCAGAAAAAACAGAGCGTTGTCGGAAAAAATCTGAGCGGTCAGTTCAAGAAGGGGCCAGATACTGTCTTCTATTTTCCAGATTTCTCCTTTCGGGCCTCTTCCGTAGGAGGGAGGATCCATGATAATGCCATCGTATTGATTTCCGCGCCGGATTTCCCGTTCTACGAATTTGACGCAGTCGTCTGTCAGCCAGCGGATGGGCGCTTCTCCTAAGCCGGAACTGACAGCGTTTTCCCTGGCCCATCCTACCATGCCCTTGGAGGCGTCCACATGGGTCACGGCAGCGCCCGCGGCGGCAGCGGCAAGAGTGGCTCCTCCCGTGTAGGCGAAGAGATTCAATATTTTCAAGGGCTTTTCGGCAGTCTTTGCAGCCCTGCGGATCAAATCAGAGAACCATTCCCAGTTGACGGCCTGCTCAGGGAACAGTCCGGTGTGCTTAAAACTGAAAGGCTTCAAATGAAATGTCAGGATAGGAGCATCAACGGCTTCCGCACTGTCTTCTGCGGCCGGGCCATGAAACTGATATTTGACGTTCCACTCATCAGGCAAATCAAAAAATTCCCACTGGCCCCCGCCTTTGGCGCTGCGGTGATAATGTCCGTTTTTCTGTTTCCAGCCTTTGTGCCTGCGGGGGGTATTCCAAATGACCTGCGGGTCGGGACGCACCAGAAGATAATCGCCCCAGCGCTCCAGTTTTTCTCCGCCGGAAGCGTCCAGCACCTCGTAATCTTTCCAACCATCTGCTATCCACATAAATCGTATTTCCTTCCTGATATTCCCGGACAATACAACCATCTGTTGTATATGGAAAATATATCATATATAAATATACAACATAAAATCTTCCTTGGCAATGTGAAAACAGAGCCCGCCAGCGCGACTTTGCGAATGGCGCTGGCTGAACTGTTACGAAAAAATGGAAAAAAATTTAAAAAAACTCTTGCAAAAAGAAATTTTTGCATGTATACTAGTCATTGCTGTGACATGATAGCTAAGAAGCGCGAGGTTGCTGTTTATCAGCAATGATAGGCAGGTTTTCCGTGGAGCGAATGTCAAGTTAGGAAACTGACGACAAGTCACTGTACAAAGTTTTGTCTGCTGAAATAAGCAGAAACAACGTGAAAGTCCGAAGGCTGGAAAGAAATGCGTTGCGTAAAAGCTAAGGACACACACGGAAGAGTGTACAGTCACCGCTTGTCGTACTAAAATGGAAATGAGGATTTCCATTCGTTAAAAGTGCGAAAAGGAGGCGACTTTTTTTATGGCAAGTCAAGTAATGAGAATTACTCTGAAAGCTTATGAGCATCAGCTGGTTGATGCGTCTGCTAAGAAAATCATTGAAACGGTAAAGAAGACCGGATCTGAGGTGAGCGGTCCCGTGCCCCTTCCTACCAAGAAGGAAGTGGTGACGATCCTGAGGGCCGTGCACAAGTACAAAGATTCCAGAGAGCAGTTTGAGCAGAGGACTCATAAGAGACTGATCGATATCATTGCTCCTACCCAGAAGACGGTAGATGCCCTGCAGAGACTGGAAATGCCCGCAGGCGTTTATATCGATATCAAAATGAAGAACAAGTAAACAAAACCTCTACTTAGACGTAAGAACACGCAAATCGCAACGTATGAAAAACGCGTGGTCCGCTATGTAGACCGTCCGTAAGGACAGAAAGAGAGGAAACATGAAGAAAGCAATTTTGGCGACAAAGGTCGGAATGACTCAGGTTTTCAATGAAGATGGCAGCCTGATCCCCGTAACCGTCCTTCAGGCGGGGCCCTGTGTGGTAACACAGATCAAGACTGTGGAAAATGATGGCTACAAGGCAGTTCAGGTAGGCTTTGTGGACAAGAAGGAAAGAATTATCAATAAGGACGCCAGCGGCAAGAAAGAGATCATCCACAGACATGGCGCAAATAAGGCGCAGCAGGGTCATTTCAAAAAGGCCGGCGTGAGCGCTAAGAGATATTTGAGAGAGTTCAGGTTTGATAACGCCGAGGAGTATGCTTTGGGCGCGGAGATCAAGGCGGACATTTTCGCAGAAGGCGATAAGATCGATGCTTCCGCTATTTCCAAAGGTAAGGGATTCCAGGGCGCGATCAAGAGACACGGACAGCACAGAGGACCTATGAAGCACGGTTCCAAGTTCCATCGCCATCAGGGTTCCAACGGCGCCTGCTCCTCCCCCAGCAGGGTGTTCAAAGGTAAGGGAATGCCCGGACATATGGGATGCGTAAAGGTAACTGTTCAAAATCTTGAGGTTGTAAGGGTGGATGCCGAGAAGAATCTGCTGCTGGTAAAGGGAGCGGTTCCCGGACCCAGGAAGGCTTTGGTAACCATCAGGGAAACCGTTAAGTCGGAAAGCTGATTTAGTGCGAAAGGAGGATCAATCAGATGGCAAACGTATCTGTTTATAATATGGAAGGCAAAGAAGTTGGCACGATGGAATTAAACGATGCGGTATTTGGTGTGAAGGTCAATGAGCACCTGGTACACATGGCGGTCGTACAGCATCTTGCAAATATGCGTCAGGGAACCCAGAAGGCGAAGACCCGCTCCGAGGTATCAGGAGGCGGAAGAAAGCCCTGGAGACAAAAGGGAACCGGCCATGCGAGACAGGGTTCAACAAGAGCTCCCCAGTGGAAGGGCGGCGGAGTGGTATTCGCTCCTGTCCCCAGGGATTACTCTTTCAAGATGAATAAGAAAGAAAAGAGAATCGCGCTGAAGTCCGCTTTGACCAGCAAGGTTCAGGACAGCAGACTGATCGTATTGGATGAGTTGAAGTTCGATGAGATCAAGACCAAAAATTTTGTCGCAGTGATGAATAACCTGAAAGTAGAAAAAGGTCTGTTCGTTATGGCCAACAGCGATAAAAATGTAGTAATGTCCGCCAGAAATGTGGCAGAGGCGGATACTATTTCTGTGAATACGATCAATGTATATGACATCATGAAAGCTAAAACAGTAGTTCTGACCAAGGACGCTGTCGCTAAGATCGAGGAGGTGTACGCATAATGGCAGATATTAAATACTATGACGTAATCCTCAAACCGGTTATCACCGAGAAAAGTATGGCTGGTATGAGCGAAAAGAAGTATACTTTTCTGGTTCATACGGACGCTACCAAGGTCCAGGTAAAAGAAGCTGTCGAAAAGATGTTTGAAGGTACAAAAGTGAAAAAGGTCAACACCATGAACTGCCCCGGAAAGAAAAAGAGACGCGGTATGATCGTTGGTGAGACAGCCAAGACGAAGAAAGCGATCGTGACGCTGACCGAAGACAGCAAAGATATTGAGATTTTTGCAGGATTATAAAGAGTAACGCAGCATTGAGTATGCGGCGCCAGGGCGCCGCGCAAAATGGATTAAGATAAGGAGATAAGACAATGGGTATCAAGACATATAATCCCTATACACCCTCCAGAAGAAATATGACTGGTTCCGATTTCTCGGAAATCACTAAGCAAACACCGGAGAAGAGCCTCTGCACTTCTCTGAAGAAGCATTCCGGTCGTAACAATCAGGGTAAAATCACTGTGAGACACCGCGGCGGCGGTTCCAGAAGAAAGTACAGAATCATTGATTTTAAGAGAAATAAGGATGGTATTCCCGCAACCGTGATCGGTATTGAGTACGATCCTAACAGATCGGCTAATATCGCCCTGATCTGCTATGCAGACGGCGAGAAGGCATATATCATTGCTCCCGAGGGCCTGACGGATGGCATGACCGTTATGAACGGCGTGGGAGCAGAAGTAAGAACAGGCAATTGTCTGCCTCTGTCTGAGATACCTGTAGGTACTCAGGTACACAATGTTGAAATGCACCCCGGCAAGGGCGGCCAGCTGGTTCGTTCCGCCGGCAACAGCGCGCAGCTGATGGCGAAGGAAGGCAAATACGCAACTCTGCGTCTTCCCTCCGGCGAAATGAGGATGATCCCTCTTACCTGCCGCGCAACGGTCGGCGTTGTGGGCAATACGGATCATAACCTGATAAAGATCGGTAAAGCAGGACGTAAGCGTCATATGGGCATCCGTCCTACCGTGCGCGGTTCCGTTATGAACCCGAACGACCATCCTCACGGCGGCGGCGAGGGCAAGACCGGTATCGGACGTCCCGGTCCCAGCACTCCCTGGGGCAAGCCTGCTTTGGGTTACAAGACCCGCAAGGCAAAGAAGGCTTCCAACAAGCTGATCGTCAGAAGACGCGATGGCAAAGCATTCAAGTAATTTGTTTTTATATCAAAACAGGAGGAAAGACAATGGCTAGATCACTGAAAAAAGGGCCTTTCGCAGACGAAAGCCTGTTAAAGAAGGTAGACGCTTTAAACGCATCGGGACAGAAGCAGGTCATCAAGACCTGGTCCCGCCGCTCTACGATTTTCCCCTCTTTTGTGGGACATACGATTGCGGTACATGACGGAAGAAAGCATGTGCCTGTATATATAACAGAGGATATGGTTGGTCATAAGCTCGGCGAGTTTGTACCTACCAGAACTTACAGAGGACATGGCAAGGACGAGAAAAAGTCTAAGGTAAAATAATTGAAAGGAGGATATATCTATGGCAAAAGGACATAGATCCCAAATAAAGAGAGAAAGAAACGCCCAGAAAGATACCAGACCTTCGGCAAAGTTATCTTATGCCAGAGTCTCCGTACAGAAGGCGTGCTTCGTTTTAGATGCTATCAGAGGCAAGGATGTAGCGACTGCGCTTGGTATTCTGGAGTATAATCCCAGATACGCTTCCAGCCTCATCAAGAAGCTGCTTGAATCAGCGATCGCAAACGCAGAGAACAACAACGGTATGAACAGAGAGAACCTGTATGTGGCAGAGTGCTATGCGAACAAAGGGCCTACCATGAAGCGCATACACCCCAGGGCACAGGGCAGAGCTTACAGGATCGAGAAGAGAATGAGTCATATCACAGTTGTGCTTGATGAGAAGAAGTAAGGAAGGGAGCAGACAAAATGGGACAGAAAGTTAATCCTCATGGCCTCAGGGTCGGTATTATCAAAGATTGGGATTCCAAATGGTATGCTGAAGGCGAGTTTTCCGAGTATCTGGTGGAAGATTACAAGATCAGACAGTACCTGAAGAAGAAATTATATAATGCGGGTGTTTCCAAGATTGAGATCGAGAGAGCGTCCGACAGGGTGAGAATCATCATCCACACCGCTAAGCCCGGCGTGATTATCGGCAAGGGCGGCGCGGAGATTGAAGTTACAAAGAAAGAGCTTACAAAGCTGACCGACAAAAAGATCCTGATCGATATCAAAGAGATCAAGCGACCTGACAGAGATGCACAGCTGGTTGCAGAGAATATTGCCCAGCAGTTAGAGAACCGTATCTCTTTCAGACGTGCTATGAAGTCCTGCATGGGCAGAACCATGAAGGCGGGAGCCCTTGGTATCAAGACTTGCTGTGCAGGCCGTCTGGGCGGAGCGGATATGGCTCGTACAGAGTTCTACAGCGAGGGCACGATTCCCCTTCAGACTCTGAGGGCAGATATTGATTACGGTTTCGCTGAGGCAAACACCACATACGGTAAAGTCGGTGTCAAGGTTTGGATCTATAAAGGCGAGATACTTCCTACAAAGGAAAATCAAACGGAAGGGAGCGATAAATAATCATGTTAATGCCGAAAAGAGTAAAACATCGTAAACAGTTCCGCGGCACCATGTCCGGCAAGGCATCCAGAGGAAACACGATCACTTACGGTGAATATGGTCTTGTGGCTATTGAACCCTGCTGGATCAAATCGAATCAGATTGAGGCAGCGCGTGTCGCGCTTACCCGTTATACAAGACGTACAGGTCAGGTCTGGATCAAGATTTTCCCTGATAAGCCTGTAACGGCTAAACCTGCAGAGACCCGTATGGGTTCCGGTAAAGGTACTCTGGAGTACTGGGTAGCAGTGGTAAAACCCGGTCGTGTTATGTTTGAGATCGCCGGTGTTCCTGAAAATGATGCAAAGGAGGCTCTGCGTCTGGCTATGCATAAGCTTCCCTGCAAGTGTAAAATCGTTTCTAAGGCGGAATTGGAAGGCGGTGTAGAATAATGAAATCCAGTAAATTTGTAGAAGAATTAAGGAACAAGTCTGTAGAGGAATTGAATCAGGAGCTTGTGACCGCGAAGAAAGAACTTTTCAATTTGAGATTCCAGAACGCAACCAATCAGCTGGATAATACGGCAAGGATCAAGGATGTCAGAAAGAACATTGCACGTATTCAGACAGTCATCACAGAGAAAGCAAGAGCCTGATTAATGTGAGCGGGGAAAGGAGATCAATCGTGGAAAGAAATTTGAGGAAAACGCGTACTGGCAAGGTTGTCAGCAACAAGATGGATAAGACGATCGTTGTGGCTATAGAAGAGCATGTAAAGCATCCTTTGTATAAGAAGGTTGTCAAGAGAACTTATAAGCTGAAAGCTCATGATGAGAACAATGAGTGCAACATCGGTGATACCGTAAGGGTTATGGAGACAAGGCCCCTGTCCAAGGACAAGAGATGGAGACTTGTGGAGATCGTAGAAAGAGTGAAGTAATTGACCGTATTTGCGGTGAAGGAGGAAAATCATGGTTCAGCAGGAAACAAGACTGAAAGTTGCTGATAATACCGGTGCGAAAGAGTTACTCTGCATCAGGGTTATGGGCGGCTCTACAAGAAGATATGCACAGATCGGCGATGTGATTGTTGCTTCCGTTAAAGATGCAACGCCCGGCGGAGTTGTAAAAAAAGGCGATGTGGTTAAGGCAGTGGTTGTCCGCACTGTAAAGGGCGCGCGCCGCAGGGACGGTTCCTATATCAGGTTTGACGAGAATGCGGCAGTCATCATCAAAGATGATAAGACACCCAGAGGAACCCGTATTTTTGGGCCGGTAGCGAGAGAACTTCGTGAAAAACAGTTCATGAGGATTGTTTCTCTGGCTCCCGAAGTATTATAAGGAGGCGTCATATGGCTACGATGAAGATTAAAAAGGGTGACACCGTAAAAGTGATCGCCGGAAAAGATTGTAATGCAGAAGGAAAAGTACTTTCCGTAGATGCCAAGAAAAGAAAAGTTCTGGTGGAAGGCGTGAACATGGTCACAAAGCATGCAAAGCCCTCCCAGTCAAACCCTAACGGTGGTATCGTTCAGAAGGAAGCTCCTATTGATATCTCAAATGTAATGCTTGTCTTCAAGGGCAAAGCGACCAGAGTTGGCTTTAAGATGGACGGGGATAAGAAAGTCCGTTATGCGAAGGCAACCGGTGAAGTGATTGACTGATCAATAGGAAGGAGGAACGAAAAGTGGCAAGATTAAAAGATTTGTACTACGATGAGATCGTAGAAGCTATGACGAAGAAGTTTGGATATAAGAATGTTATGGAAGTCCCCAAACTTGAGAAAATCGTTATAAATATGGGTATTGGTGAAGCAAAAGAGAATGCGAAAATCCTTGAGAACGCCGTATCTGATATGGAGACTATCACCGGTCAGAAGGCAGTCCTCACCAAAGCTAAGAAATCCGTAGCAAACTTTAAGATCCGTGAAGGTATGGCTATCGGGTGTAAAACTACTCTGCGCGGCGAGAAGATGTATGAGTTCCTTGACCGTCTTGTGAATCTGGCATTGCCCCGCGTGCGTGACTTCAGAGGCGTCAATCCCGATTCCTTCGATGGCAGGGGGAATTATGCTCTGGGTATCAAGGAGCAGTTTATTTTCCCTGAGATCGAGTATGACAAGATTGATAAAACCAGAGGTATGGACGTTATTTTCGTAACCACTGCAAAGACCGATGAAGAAGCGCGCGAGCTGTTGACTCTGTTCAATATGCCTTTCGCAAAACAGTAAAAAAGGAGGTAAATTCTCATGGCTAAGACATCAATGAAAGTGAAACAGCAGCGCAAGCCCAGATTTTCTACTCAGGGTTACACACGCTGTAAGATTTGTGGTCGTCCCCACGCAGTTTTGAAAAAATACGGAATTTGCAGAGTTTGCTTCCGTGAGCTGGCATACAAGGGTCAGATTCCCGGCGTAAAGAAAGCAAGTTGGTAGAAAGGAGAAAATGAACAATGACAATGAGCGATCCTATTGCAGATATGCTTACAAGAATTCGTAACGCAAATACTGCAAAACATGATACAGTTGATGTCCCTGCTTCTAAAATGAAGTTAGCAATCGCAAACATTCTTTTGGACGAGGGTTATATTAAAAAATATGATATCATTGAAGACAGAAGCTTCAAGACCATCCACATCACGCTGAAGTACGGCGCTGACAAGAATGAAAAGATCATTTCCGGTATCAAGAGAATCTCCAAGCCCGGCCTTCGTGTGTATGCCGGCAAGGATGAACTGCCCAGAGTACTCGGCGGGTTAGGCATTGCCATTCTTTCTACCAATCAGGGCGTTATCACCGATAAGAAGGCAAGGGAATTAAAAGTCGGAGGCGAAGTTCTGGCTTTTGTTTGGTAAATAAATAATCAGGCAACAATTAATATCAACGATATAGGAGGTACGGGCATGTCGCGTATAGGTAGAATGCCAATCGCAATCCCCGCGGGCGTTACTGTGGAGGTTGCAGAAAATAACAAAGTGACTGTGAAGGGTCCTAAGGGCACTCTGGAGAGAGTATTGCCTGCAGAAATGGAAATTAAGGTCGAGGGTTCCCAGGTACTGGTATCCAGACCTAACGATCTGAAGAAAATGAAGTCATTCCACGGTTTGACGAGAACACTGATCAACAACATGGTGGTAGGCGTTACCGAGGGCTTCGAGAAGAGGCTTGAGGTAAACGGCGTAGGTTACAGAGCTGCAAAGAGCGGCAAGAAGCTGACGCTGAACCTGGGATATTCCCATCCCGTAGAGATGATGGATCCGGAGGGGATCGAAACCGTTGTTGACGGACAGAATCTGATTATTGTCAAGGGTATTGATAAAGAAAAAGTCGGCCAGTTTGCAGCTGAGATCAGAGACAAGAGAAGACCTGAACCTTACAAGGGCAAGGGTATCAAGTATGTCGATGAGACGATCAGACGTAAAGTCGGTAAGACCGGTAAGAAATAACAGATAAGGAGAGTATGAAGATGGTTAGTAAAGAATCAAGAAAAAAAGTCCGTGTGAAAAAGCACATGAGAATTCGTAACCGCTTCAGCGGTACTGCCCAGAGACCTCGTCTTGCAGTATTCAGAAGCAACAATCATATGTATGCTCAAATTATCGATGATACTGTTGGGAATACATTGGTATCCGCTTCCACGCTTGAGAAGAGTGTCAAGAGCGAGCTGAAGAAAACCAACAATGTTGAGGCAGCGGCATATCTTGGTACCGTGATCGCAAAGCGCGCTTTGGAAAAAGGTATCGAGGAAGTTGTTTTTGACAGGGGCGGTTTTATCTATCATGGCAAAGTGGCAGCGTTAGCTGAGGCAGCAAGAGAAGCTGGCCTGAAATTCTAGGAAAGGAAGAGGAATACACCATGAAACATACAATCATAGATGCAAGCCAGTTTGAATTGACGGATAAGGTTGTTACGATCAAGCGCGTAACCAAGACTGTCAAGGGCGGCCGCAATATGCGTTTCACCGCTCTGGTAGTGGTAGGAGATGGCAATGGCCATGTGGGCGCAGGCCTTGGCAAAGCGGTAGAAATCCCTGAGGCGATCCGCAAGGGCAAAGAAGACGCGATGAAGCATATTGTGGAGATCGCGCTGGATGAGAATAGTTCCATCACTCATGACTTCATTGGTAAGTATGGTTCTGCAAACGTATTGTTGAAGAAAGCTCCCGAAGGTACCGGTATCATCGCAGGCGGTCCTGCCCGTGTGGTGTGCGAGCTTGCGGGCATCAAAAACATCCGTACCAAATCTCTTGGCTCCAACAACAAGCAGAACGTTGTTCTGGCAACGATCAGCGGCCTGAGCCAGTTAAAGTCTCCTGAAGAGGTAGCTAAGAGCCGCGGCAAGTCCGTGGAAGAGGTTCTGGCGTAAAACATCCGTTGGTTCTTTCGGAATGTTGCCATAACGATAGAGAGGAGAGAATGAATAATGGCAGATAAAAAGTTAAAGATCACTTTGGTAAAGTCCACGATCGGCGCTGTACCGAAGAACAAAGCAACTGTCAGGGCTATGGGACTTCGTAAGATCGGTAAGTCCGTAATACTTCCTGACAATGACGCAACCAGAGGACAGATCCGTCAGGTTGGCTTTATGCTGAAGGTAGAAGAAATTTAATTTAAGGAGGTGTCAGAGATGGAATTATCCAATTTACGACCTGCAGAAGGTTCCAAGCACAGTAATAATTTCAGGAGAGGCCGCGGACACGGTTCCGGCAACGGCAAGACCGCAGGCAAGGGACATAAGGGACAGAAAGCCCGTTCCGGAGCGCCCAGGATCGGATTTGAAGGCGGCCAGATGCCTTTATACAGGCGTTTGCCGAAACGTGGTTTCACGAATATAAATACAAAGAGGATCGTTGCGATCAATCTGAGCGCTCTGGAGCGTTTTGAAGATGGCGCGACTGTGGATGTTGATGCGTTGATTGAAGCCGGCGTCATTAAGAACCCCAGAGATGGCGTTAAGATACTCGGAAATGGAGAACTTACCAAAAAGCTCAACGTCAGGGTAGATGCTTACAGCGCATCTGCAAAGGAAAAGATTGAGGCGCTTGGTGGAACAGCAGAGGTGATGTAATGCTTACAACACTGAAAAACGCATTCAAAATTAAAGAGATAAGAGACAAGATCTTATTTACCTTTGCCATGCTGGTTGTGATCCGTATCGGATCGCAGCTGCCTGTGCCGGGGGTAAACGGCGAATACTTTAAATCGTGGTTTGCTGCTCAATCTGATGGTGCGTTCAGTTTTTTTGATGCAATCACGGGCGGATCCTTTTTAAATATGTCTATTTTGGCGTTGAATATCAGTCCCTATATCACGTCCTCCATCATCATGCAGCTGCTTACGATTGCGATTCCCAAGCTTGAGGAAATGCAGCGTGACGGTGAAGATGGAAGGAAGAAGATCATAGCTATCACAAGATATGTGACGGTGGCGCTTGCGCTGCTTCAGTCCACTGCCATGTCCATCGGATTCGGCAGACAGGGATATCTGACAGAGTTTACGGCGCTGAATGTGATTACATCGATCGTTACCCTTACCGCAGGCAGCGCGTTCTTAATGTGGGTAGGTGAGAGGATCACAGAGAAGGGGATCGGCAATGGCATTTCCATAGTGCTGGTCATCAACATCATTTCCAGGCTTCCCGAGGATCTGGGCAATCTGTTTGAGCAGTTTGTATTTGGAAAAGCGCCTGCAACGGCTATCCTTGCGGCAGTGATTATTTTTGCGATTATCATCGCTATGGTAGTGCTGGTCATCATTTTAAATGATGGTGTGCGCAAAATTCCTGTGCAGTACGCAAATAAAGTTCAGGGCAGGAAGATGGTAGGCGGGAACACGTCCAGTATTCCCCTCAAAGTCAATACTTCCGGCGTTATCCCTGTCATTTTTGCTCAGTCGCTGCTCCAGCTTCCGATCTACATCTCCAGTTTTGCGGGGTATAAGGGGACAGGCGTATGGAGCGAGATTTTAAAGTATCTGAACTCCGGTTACTGGTGTAATCCCAGCCAGCTGAAATATTCTGTCGGATTACTGGTATATATTGTATTGATCGTATGTTTCGCGTACTTCTATACATCCATCACCTTTAATCCGTTGATGATCGCCGACAATATGAAAAAGCAGGGCGGGTTTATCCCGGGTATCAGACCCGGAAAGCCTACCAGCGATTATCTGAACAAAGTGCTCAACTATATCGTATTTGTGGGCGCTGTGGGTCTGACGATCATTGCGGTGCTTCCGTACATCTTCAGCGGTGTATTCGGGGCAAACGTATCCTTCGGCGGCACCAGCCTGATCATTATCGTCAGTGTGATACTGGAGACGATGAAACAGCTGGAATCTCAGATGCTGGTCCGCAATTACAAAGGTTTTTTGGAGAGCTGATCTCCTGGAAAAGAGGTGTAACTCCTAAGGGGTTACATCTTTTTTTGTGGTATGACGGTCATGTCCGTGTTCTGTGACGAGGCGAAAGACCACACAGGCATAGCTGCCAACGAAATTGATACAAATTAATCCATGGGATAGACTACAGAGGGCACAGGCTGTGTAAACGGAGAAAGCGATTTGCTTGAATTTTATTGTAAAAACGGGAAGTTTTCGGTATAATTAAGATGTAATGAGAGAAAGCTATTTAAGTCTTTCCAGCTGAAAACATGATGAGCGAGGCGGTAACATGGCGCAGAATACACCTAAACGTAAGATAAGGGACAGCGTATTTACAAATCTTTTTCAAGATAAAAAGTATCTGCTCCGCCTGTATCAGACGCTTCACCCAGAGGACAGCGATGTGACGGAAGATGATATAAAAGATGTCACCCTGAAACATATACTGGTGGACGCAGATTATAATGACCTTGGATTTTCAGTGGGCGACAGATTAGTCATTATGGTCGAAAGCCAGACAAAGTGGACATTGAATATTATCGTACGCGCGCTGATGTATCTGATACAGACATACCATGATTATTTTAAGCGAACCGAGCAAAATCTGTATGGCTCTAGGAAAGTGAATATAATTTTTTTTTGACGGTGAAAAGATAGCGATAGATGCAGAGGTCAAGGTGCTGTATCAGGAAGATGAAAACAGCATCATCGGGCAATATATTATTTTCTGCAAGGTATATAGTGAGCAGAGAAAGAAACATGGGCAGACAAAGGAAGCGGTAACGGAAACAATCCGTATCTGCAAAGATAGGAACGTGCTGAAAGAATATCTGGAAGGAAGGGAACAGGAGGTGGTTGACATGATGATGACATTGTTTGATGATGAGTATGTGTTGGAGGCGTATGTGAGGGATATTGCAAAGGATGTTGCAAAGGATGTTGAAGATAAAAAGGACAGAGAAACCGCAGAGAGAATGATAAAGGCTGGAAAACTATCCATTGAGGAAATTGCAGACTATGTTCCCGCATTATCACTCGATGAATTAAAGAAAATCGAAGCTAAGGTCATGCAGATGGCATAAATCAAAACTTAATGTGATAATAACAGCGTCAGAGCGTGTAGAAGCCGTAAATCGGTTTGTCTATACGCTCTGTTTTTTGACCCAAGAGAGAAACGTATGGAAAAGAAGTTACAGTTCGTTCAGAGGCTGGACTGTTACGAAAAGAAAGCAGACAAAGGTGGCAGGATGTGTCAGTTGTTTGGACTACTATAACGAGAGTCACGCTTTGAAGATAAGTTAAACTATTTGATTATTTTAACGAAATTAAAGACAAAAAACAGGTGATATTGGTTGTTTTTGCATAGTGACTGGTTGAAAATGGCAGGATTTAGTCTCAAACCGATGATATCCTTAAAATGGTAGTTTGTCCATTATGACAAAAATTTTCAGAGGAGGTAAGAGATGTTAAGAAAAAGAGTTCTATCGTTTGCACTCTGCGCCTGTCTGGTAATAACGCCAGCATTGACCGCAAGTGCAAGCAGCGTGCAACCCGGAGACACCGCGCAAAGCGCATCTGAGGAAACCGATTCCGGCAGTGGGGGGGGGTATACTGATAATCAGGTAACCTCTGATGATGCTGACGATGCGGAGAGTTCTGATACTACAGAGAGTTCTGATACTGTGGAGAGTTCTGATACTACAGAGAATTCTGATACTGTGGAGAGTTCTGATACTGCAGAGAATTCTGACATTGCAGAAGTTGCTCCTATCATGGAGGATCCGATTATGCCCATTGACATGGGCGGCGTATCTTCCCATGATTACGAGAACACGTTTTCCAGTCAGGAAGATCTGGATAAGATTGCAAAGGGAACAGGAGATATGAGTCCTAAGGAATTAGCCAGCGGGACGGATACCTACGCAAAATTTGGCTGGGATAATCAAAAAGGTGACAGATCGAGCAAGCTGTCTATCAGGGAAGGTATTGCCACCAATGCAGATGTACAGTTTGATATGACGCTGGAATTGTATAACCAGGCAGACTATGTGGACTTTCGATTGATCAGTCCTGCAAGTCCTGATTCTTATTTCACTTTGCGTTATGATAGCGATTACAAGCTGTATTATTATACTGATAGTGCGGAAAATAAGGTGGATACCGGATTGAGCGGGCAGAACAAATGGTTTACGGTCACGGCTGACTTTAACTATCTCACGCATTCCGTGAATCTGACCATTGCGGCAAAGGATGGCGAAGGATCTTATACACAGGAAAATATTGCCATTGCGGAGGCGGCCAATGGTCTGAGCCAGTTAACCTTCTATATGGGAAGGAAAGCAGGAATTAATTGCGGCACAACTATAGGGCTTGATAATGTGACGGCTGATTTTACAGAACCGTCTGCAACGGATATTGTGGAACTTAAGAAGATTGACAATGTAAGTCTGACAACGGACACTTACAAGGATTTCGTGTTCCCGACCAAAGTGACGGCAACACTGGGAAGCGGTGATACGCTGGAGGTAGATCTTGAAAAATGGACGTCCGAGCCTGCGTTTGATCTTGCTACTGCTGTGACGGGCAGTTATATTTGGACGGCTCAATTGAAAGTCCCTGAGGGAAATGGCAATCCTTTTGATCTTGCCGCGTCTTTTCAGATGGACTACCTCAAAGAAGTGAAAGAGCATGATTACCAGAATAGTTTTTCCCTTGATGCTAACGCTAAGGAATTCGGAGAGTGGGGCAAGAGCATGAATAAAACCTCCGGTACGGGCGTTATGAATCTTTCCATAGCAACGGAAGAGAACGACAATAAATATCTGCTTGCAACTCAAAAAGCCGGAGGAAGCAGGGGTTCTCGTCTTGACTTGAATACCGGCATTGTCGGAGCCGCTACCGTGGAGTTTGACTGGATGCCCATAGAGGTTTCCGGGGGCGGAGTGGGTTCTATCATGTTCGGAGCTCCCGATATGTGGCATCCCTATTTAACGCTGCGCTTGAATGCAGATAATAAGATCAGCGTATATACGGAAGACCGGTTGAAAGACAGTGCAACGACCCAGAAAGAGTTCGAGGGCATGATTACCGCGGACGAAGCCATTGACACAGGCATGGGAGAAGCCAATAAATGGTTTAACGTAAAGATTGTTTTTAATTATGTAAATCATACGGCAGAATTGACTATTAAGGCGAAAGACGCTGCAGGCGGCCTTGCCAAAGTTGCAGATGACGTTTTCACACAGACGATACCGATCGAACCGGAGGCAAACGGCATTAGATACTTTGCTATCGTTATGCAAAGGCTGACAGGAGATACCACGTTTACAATGGGATTGGATAATCTGAATGTGGATTCTGTTTCTTTTAATCCTGATGACATTATTTCTATCGTACAGCCTGATGATGTGAAAGTGGCAAAAGTTAATTTTGACCAATTAAAATGGCCAACCTCAGTACAGGTTAAACTGGGAGATGGAAGCATCGTTGATCTGCCTTTGGGCGACTGGTCAGCCGAACCTGTATTTAATCCGGAGGAAGCGGGGAATTATGTGTGGAAAGCGCCTCTTGTACTCGGTGCGTTGAAGAATCCGCTTAATTTTGAAGCGACTTTTAAAATGCAGTATACCTTGTATCCTTTCCCTACATATCTGCATAATCCGAAGACGTTGGAACTGGAATTCGGACAGGAATGGGACGGAAGTTTCCCTGAAACTGTAACGGCCTTTATGAGCAACGGTACAATGATGGAAATACCCATTGACGAGACTACATGGACCCCTATCCGTCCTTTTAATGCGGATGAAGAAGGCATCTATGTATACGGCGCAAATGTCAAGGGCGAGGAAGGCGTTTCGGAGATTTTAGAAGATCAGCTGCGCCCTAACGAGAATCATGCGACCTACCAGCAGGAAGGTTACGACTTTGATATTTTCTACAGGATAAATTACTATACGACTGAAAATCGCTACAACGCGAATACGCGGTCCATGGAGTATTTGAACAGAGGTGTGTACGCTGTTCAGACCGGTGGCGGTGTGTATGTCTCATGGAGAATCCTGGCTACTGAGTATGGCGATAACGTAACATTTGAAGTATACCGCAATGGTGAAAAGATTGCGGATGTGAATAACCTGACCAATTATTTTGACGCAGGGGGAAAGGCAGGCGATGTCTATTCTGTTGCCATGAAAGGAGGCGTTGTCTACCCTGATGATACGTTTACCGCAATTGATAAGGATTATTTGTCTATCCCGATGCAGAAGCCTGACCCGCAGCCCAGCAAGAGCGGCGAGATGGCTGACTATACATTGAACGATGCAGGTGTGGCTGATGTGGACGGAGACGGTCAGTACGAGGTCATTGTAAAATGGTATCCTACTAATTCCTTTGATTCAGGAAAGGCAGTGAAACCTTCTTCCCCTACCATTTTTGATGTGTACGAGATGGACGGAACACCTTTGTGGAGACTGAATCTTGGATTAGAGATGCCTTCCGGCGCGCACTTTAACCAGTTTATCTTCTATGATTTAGATGAGGATGGCAAGGCGGAGCTGTTCATCAAGACGTCTGATGGCGCGATTACTTACAAGCCTAATGCAGACGGTAAATTCGACATGACGGACGAAAGCACTATTGTATCCTACATCGGCGACAAGAATGTTGTGCCCGGAAGCAATGTGGGCGATAACGGCCATATGCTTGCAAGCACCAATGAGTATGTGACAGTCTTTAACGGACTTACCGGCAAGGAAATCCAGACCATTGATTATGTAAATAAGACTGGGGATTATACGGATTGGGGACTTGCAGGAGGCGGCAAGAATGACGGCGGCAACAGATCCGCGCGTTATAATATGGCAGTGGCATATCTGCCTAAGTCCGAAGGCAGCAGTGAAACCATTCCCGCCGTATTGTTTAACCGCGGCTACTACAATAAAACCACAGTTGCCGCATACACTCTGAGAGATGGAAATATTTGTCTGGAGTGGAACTTTGTAACGGAAAATGATACCCAATATGCCGGAAAAGGCAACCATAATATCGCAACCGGCGACTTGGACAACGATGGTTTTGATGAGTTGGTAATCGGCGCTTTGGCGTTGGATCATGATGGTTCTGTGCTCTGGGCAAAGGACGGCGAAAACGGACAGGATCATCAGGGACATGCGGATTCCATTCATTTGTCCGCTATGCTTCCCGGTTCTACGCAGCTGTATGTCATGACACCTTCCGAAGAGACGGGTTCTACTCTGAACTATATGGTGTCTAATGCGGCTACCGGTGCGCGTCTTATGGGTAATTTCTTTGCTCCTGCAGATATCGGGCGCGGTGTGGCGGCTAATATTACGCCTACTCCCGGTTTTGAGTTTTGGGCAAGTAATCCCAACAGTGAGGCGGAGCAGACATATCAGGGAGGAATTTATAACCTTACCAGTGGCGTGCTTTCAGCGGAAAAACCGGATAATTTCAGTACGAACTGGGTGCTGTACTGGGATGGCGACTTACTCTCCGAACTGGGCGATGGACAGGATCCCAGCCAGGGGGACGGACCTATGTCCGTGTTTAAATATGATTGGGAGGGTAACGCGTTAAAGACGATATATAACTTTGCGGGCACCCACACCAACAATAGTACCAAGAATAATCCCAGCCTGACAGCAGATCTGTTTGGCGACTGGCGTGAGGAAGTTTTACTCCCTTCCGCGGATAATAATGAACTCCGTATTTACATGACTACAGAAGATACGGAATATATGATTTACACGCTGATGCATGATCCGGTATACCGCAATGCGGTTGCAAATCAGAATACGTCTTACAATCAACCGGCCCATGTAGGATTTTATCTGGGGGAGGATAATAGGGACGAAGTTCTGTCTTTGAATCTGACCACGCCGAATATTCGTTATACTACGAGACGTGAGTTAGCTGTCGATGTAATAGAAGATGAAGCGGAAGTGGTAAAGGAATTTGACAGTCTGTTCTCCGGTGAAAAAGGTGATGCCATCAAGAAAGCAACCGGCGTTTCCACAGGCGCTGATTTACTGGATTATATGAGAAATAAGGTTATTACAGATGCCGGAAACGCTTCTCTGGGAAAGATTGCCGATGGTCAGACAAAGGTTGTGGATATTAAACTCCTCCTTACCGTTTTCAAGTATGATGAAGCAGGGAATGAAGTGACAGAAACCGTACAGGTTACGGAAGAGAACTTCCCCGCTGACGGTTTGGATGTGGTGATCCCTTATCCGGAGGGAACCAATGGTACAGATTACGATTTCGCAATCACTCATATGTTTACAATGAGCAGCAATGCGGGACAGACGGAATTCTTTGCTTCCGTAAATAACGGGGGCATAGAGAAGACCGAAAAAGGCCTTAAGATTCATATTACAGGCACATCTCCTTTTGCAATCGCATGGCGGGACGCTGTGAAGGAAGATCTTACCCAGAAACCTGATGATTCCGGCACCACTGGGAAACCTGATGATTCAGAACCCGTTGAGGAAAACAATGAGGAGGAATCTGCCGGAGATACCGGCGATAACGTTGTGCAGTCGGTTGTGCCGAAGACCGGAGACCATATGGATACCGCAATTATGATCTGGACGGCTGTTTTGATTGTCGCTGCTGCAGGCGCAGGCGTATTTGTAGTAAGAAAGCGCTGCGAAAATAAAGCGGAGTGACAGGCGGACAGGAGAAACAGAAGCAGAAAAGCAGAAAGAATAAAGTTAAGGCTCTCGGAGTTCTTCCGAGAGCCTTTTCAGGTCATATTTTTATTTAGACGGTTCGTATTCATTCAGAATCCCCATGACGACATAGCGGGAGTCGTCCGTTTCATAGCTGCAGGTGGCGAGGGTTATGATATGGTCCTCGATGGTGGGAACAACATTGCTTTTGAAATAGGATTTTCTGACCATGGATTTCAGCCATGTCTGAAAGTCTTCTTCACTTGCAAAGGTAAGCTGCCATACATTGCTTTCCGTGTCGGTCAGAAATCCGGCGAAGACATCCACCCGATAAGTTTTCTCGGGAGTGACGATCCAGTAAGCCGGATGCGCGTCATAGTAGGACTGTTCTGTGTAATCCACAAGGGATGCGAACATGGCGCCGTTTTTCATATGATGACCATAGAACAGGCTGTTTTCATCGGACAAATCCTTGTTGTTCAAAACATCCAGAAAGATAGCGCCGTTTTTATTTTCGGCTTTGTCAAAGGTATGGGTCTGATAGTATGCATTGTCTGCACCCTGAACAAGGGGATAATTAATGGGGCTGTCCTGAAGATAGATCCAACCGATACAGTCGCTGTTTAAGGCTTTGAGAGAATCGAAATCCACCGTGGGGGGCGGAGCAAGTACAAATTCTTTTTCCTCCGGAGAGGGGGAAGTCCCCGGTGTCTGTGCAGGATCCGGTTCCTCCGGAAGAAATACATACGGTTCGAGTTCGTGATAGACCTGGCTGCCGACAGTGTACTCTCTGATAAGAAAGAACAAAGCGCAGAACGCGGTCAGTATCACAACGATAATTACCGACAGAATCGCGATTTCCTTTTTGCTCCAGTTTTTCGTCTTGTCCTTTATCAGCTCCTTTATACGAACCATTTGGTTCCTGACTTGATCCATCATCTGATATGTCCTCCCTTGTTTCCGGTTCCTTTGAGTATTCCGGCTTTTTCTGATATTATCTGACTGCTTTATTTTAGCAAAGTCTGTAAGGGACTGTCAATATGGTTAAAACAGGGGTTTTTTAACAAAATGATATTTTTAGCAGGATAGATATTGAAAATTCCCAATAAAATAGTTACAATAAAATTGTTGTGTCAATGCTAAGTAAAAGCGAATATGATGACATTTTATACGGAGGCAGAAATGAAGATAATAATGTTGGGTGCGCCCGGTGCAGGAAAAGGTACGCAGGCTAAGATGATCGCTGAGAAATACGAGATCCCCCATATTTCCACGGGAGATATTTTCCGCGCTAATATCAAGAACGGTACAGATCTTGGCAGGGAGGCAAAAAAATACATGGATCAGGGACTTTTGGTTCCCGATGAACTGACGGTCAAAATCCTGCTTGACAGGGTGGCTCAGGCGGACTGTGAGAACGGATATGTGCTGGATGGATTTCCGCGTACGATTCCGCAGGCCGAAGTGCTGGACGAAGCCTTAACAAAATTAGGCGAAAAGATCGACTATGCTATCAATGTGGATGTTCCGGATGATCATATTGTAACAAGGATGTCCGGCAGACGCGCCTGCTTAAAGTGCGGCGCTACCTATCATATGGAGCATATTCCCCCCAAAAAGGAAGGAATCTGTGACAACTGCGGCAGCGAGCTGGTACTTCGGGATGATGATAAGCCCGAGACCGTACAAAACCGCTTGAAGGTATACCATGAGCAGACACAGCCCCTGATTGATTTCTATACGGAAAAAGGCGTGCTGAAAACCGTTGACGGCACTTTAGAGATGCAGGATGTCTTTGCCGCAATCACGGCGATTCTGGGGTAGAAGGCTATGGCGATCATAATCAAGACACAAGACCAGATAGCGCTGATACGGGAATCCTGCAGAAGGCTCGCCATCGTACATAAAGAACTGGAGCAGTTTATCAGGCCGGGTATCTCCACAAAGGACATAGATATTCAGGGGGACAAATTGATCCGGCAGCTGGGCGGCATCCCGAATTTCCTGCATTACAACGGTTATCCTGCAAGTATTTGCGTATCGGTGAACGATGAAGTGGTTCACGGGATCCCCAGTAAGCACCGGATTCTTCAGGAGGGAGATATCGTCAGCCTGGACGCAGGCATGATCTATCAGGGGTACCATTCCGATGCCGCAAGAACTCATGCGGTGGGACAGATCAGCAAGGAGGCAAGGCAGCTGATCGATGTAACCAGAGAAAGCTTTTTTGCCGGTATAAAAATGGCAAAGGCAGGAAATCATCTATTTGATATCTCCAATGCCATTGCCGCCTATGTGAAGCCTTACGGGTATGGGATCGTGCGGGATCTGGTGGGACACGGCGTGGGGACTAAACTTCATGAGGATCCCCAGGTGCCGAATTTCGCACAGCTTCGGCGCGGCCCCAAACTGCGTGCCGGTATGACGCTGGCGATTGAACCTATGATCAATATGGGCCGGGCGGATGTGGAATGGCTTGATGACGACTGGACCGTTGTGTCGGAGGACGGGTCGCTGTCGGCTCATTATGAGAATACAGTATTGATTACGGACGGAGAACCGGAAATTCTCACTATGTATTAGGAATCGGGAGAAATGGTAGGACAGTTTGCAGTCTCCAGAGCGGGACACGATAAGGGAGTTGTGTATGTGATCGCGGCGCAGGAGGACGGATATGTTTTCTTATGCGATGGAAAGTCAAAGAATCCGGACCGGCCCAAAAAGAAAAAGCTGAAGCATATCCAACCTGTCCGGCAGACGGTGGATGAGGCGCTTTTGCACAAGCTGAGACAGGGAGAAACAGTTTATCCTGAAGAGATCAGATACGCGATCAGGCAGTATAATAAACAATTACAGTAAAGAATTTATTGGAGGAAATGTATGTCTAAAAGTGATGTGATTGAAATTGAAGGTACGGTAGTGGAGAAACTGCCCAATACGATGTTCCAGGTCGAACTGGAGAATGGACATCGTGTTCTGGCGCATATCAGCGGCAAGCTGCGTCAGAATTTTATCCGTATCCTTCCGGGAGATAAGGTGACATTGGAATTGTCGCCTTATGATTTGAGCAAAGGACGTATCATCTGGAGAGATAAGTAAGTGAAAAAGCAATTCGGAAGATCCTTGAGGAATATGACAATGCTGCTTTTGGGGAGCGCATTGCTGGGAACGCTTCTGTTGGTGCTGGTATTCTGTCTCCCTGTCAACAGGATGGAACTTCATGTGGCGGAGAGTGTGGATGCAATGATGAGAGATCCCGGTCAGTTCCCCGAAGATAGTTTTTCTTATTATCTCTGGTCTGAGCGGGAATCCTATACGGATGCGATCATGGTACAGAATGCCATAGAAAAGATACCGGAAAAGAACGCTTTTGAACATGCCATGTGGGTGTATCATCGGGACCTGGAAGAGGAATATTGGGCGCCGGAGGAGTCCCTGAAGGCTTACTGTGAAGGCGTTGATAAAAACAGTCTGTATCTGCATGAGTATTCCAGATACTGGCACGGGTACCTGATCTATCTGAAGCCGCTGCTTTTGCTTTTGAACTGGCGGCAGTTGACGATATTTGGCGTAGTGTTCCAGATCCTGTTAATGCTCATTGCGGCGGGAGTAGCTGTCTGGAAGAAGCAGGCCGGTGTGGCGATTGCCATGGTGATCGGTTTTTTGTTCATGAAGCCAACGCTGGTACTGGTTTCGCTGACAATGACGGTGTGCTGGGTCATTACATTGATATCACTGATCGTTATGATGCTGAGGAATGAGAAACTGCTGGAGAAAAACTGGTATCCGGAGTATTTCCTTATGGTGGGAATCCTGACTTCCTATTTTGATTTCCTGACTTATCCTGTTGTGACGCTGGGCTTTCCTCTGTGTGCGTTTTTTCTTATGAATAACGATGTGATTCAAAACAATGTTATTCATAACATGGCTGCCGGCGGGGGACGAATCCGGGAGACTTTAAAAGGAATGTTTGGCCGGATTGCAGGATACAGTGTGTGCTGGGGCCTGGGGTATGCGGGCATGTGGGCAATGAAATGGGTCATTGCGGATGTGACGCTGCATACCGGCACTATTAAAGACGCGCTTTGGTCTGTGATCGGCAGGACGGAAGCGATCGGCGGCAGATCCCGGTTCAATGGAGGATTCTATGTGATCGGTTTGAACCTGCAGGAGTATGACCGCGCGATGTATCCTGTCATGGCGGCTGTTTTAGCGTTGGTTTCACTGGCGCTTATCGTAATCGCCTGCAGGCGAAAGGGGACTCAAACGGTTCTGACCGGGCTTGTGCCCTATGCGGCGGCTTTCTGTATCCCTTTTGTCTGGATCATTGCGGTACAGCATCATTCTGCTCTGCACGCCCGTTTTACATTCCGCATCCTTGCGCTGGCTGCACTGGCGGTAGGGTGTATGGGAATTTGGGCATGGAAGGAAATGCGGCGTTCGCCCGATGCGGATGGTTCTGCAATAGCCCATGGATCGCGGGAATAAAGCGCGGCGGCGCGACTTTGCGAATGGCGCGGGCTGAACAGTTACTAATATCGAGATAATCGCAATAATTCTTATAAGGGGGGTTGCCAAATGGCAACCTCTATGTTATAATGTAAAGCGGTCTTTTTTGAAAGGAGGGTTTAACGTGAAGGTTAGATCATCAGTAAAACCGATTTGCGAAAAGTGCAAAATCATCAAGAGAAAAGGACGCATCAGAGTAATCTGTGAGAATCCGAAGCATAAGCAGAGACAGGGATAATCACCGCTTGGGAGACCCCAAAAGGGCGTCTTGAGTTAAGTGAGTTCTTGTCCGGTTGATATGTGCGGCTGAACCAGTGCGCGGCGTTTAGACCGGCATTGATTATCATAGAACTGGGATAGGGCTTACAGGAGATTACTTCTTGACACTGTTTTTTTGGAACAGACAGATTGGATGCAGGTCCGATTGGGTGAAAGCCCCAGTCAATTAGTAACAAAGCGCATGAAAAACAGACCGGATGTGCGCGGATGCACCGTAAACATACAGGTGCAGGAGCATCAAAAGATGCAGAAAAATGGAGGAAATGTAAATGGCTCGTATCGCAGGTGTTGACTTACCTAGAGAAAAACGAATTGAGATCGGTTTGACCTATGTCTATGGGATCGGCAGGTCTACTTCCAACAAAATTCTGGCGGAGGCAGGCGTGAATCCCGATACCAGAGTCAGGGATGTCACCGATGAGGAAGTAAAAAAGATCTCGGAGGCTATTGAAAAACTAAACGTGGTAGTGGAAGGCGATTTAAGACGTGAGGTGGCTCTGAATATTAAGAGACTTCAGGAGATCGGATGCTATCGCGGTATTCGTCATCGTAAGGGTCTGCCCGTCCGCGGTCAGAATACCAAGAATAACGCCAGAACCCGCAAGGGTCCCAAGCGTACCGTGGCTAACAAGAAGAAGTAATTGCCCGGCGGTGCGGCAAGTGTCGTGTAACTGTAAATTTGATAAGAAAGTAGGTTAGTTTAAAAATGGCGAAACAGGTTGCAAAAAAAGTAACAAAGAAGCGCGTTAAGAAAAACGTTGAACGCGGACAGGCACATATCCAGTCTTCTTTTAACAATACCATCGTTACCCTGACGGATAACGAGGGTAATGCTTTGAGCTGGGCAAGCGCCGGTGGTCTGGGCTTTAGAGGTTCAAGGAAATCTACTCCCTATGCTGCGCAGATGGCAGCAGAGACAGCTACAAAGGCTGCTTTGGTACATGGGCTGAAATCCGTGGATGTATTTGTAAAGGGTCCCGGTTCAGGACGTGAGGCTGCGATCAGAGCGCTCTCTGCATGTGGCCTTGAGGTAGTAAGTATCCGTGACGTGACACCCGTTCCTCATAACGGATGCCGTCCTCCCAAGCGCAGAAGAGTATAGTGAAGCAAATATGTTGGAAGAAGGTGCCGGAAGCGGCATTGTAAACATCTGATTAAAGGAGAAAAAGAAAATGGCAGTAAATCGTACCCCTATTTTAAAAAGATGCAGATCCCTGGGCCTGGAGCCTTCCTATCTGGGATATGACAAGAAATCTAACAGACAGAACGTAAGAGCGGGAAAAAAGGTAAGCGAGTATGGCCTGCAGCTTCGTGAAAAGCAGAAGGCTAAGTTTATTTACGGCGTTCTGGAAAAGCCTTTCAGAAATTATTATGAAAAGGCCGACAGAATGAAAGGAATGACCGGTGAGAATCTGATGATCATGCTGGAGCGCAGACTGGACAGCGTAGTTTTCAGAATGGGCTTCGCAAGGACCAGAAGAGAGGCAAGGCAGGTCGTTGGTCATAAGCATGTGCTTGTAAACGGCAAATGCGTGAACATTCCTTCCTATCTGATCAAGGCCGGCGATGTGATCGAAATCAAAGAGAAAGCTAAATCCATGCAGAGATATAAGGATATTGTCGAAGTGACCGGCGGAAGGCTGGTACCTGAGTGGATGGATGTTGACATTGAGAATTTCAAAGGAACGATCAAGAATCTTCCTACCAGAGAGATGATTGATGTGCCTGTAAACGAGATGCTTATTGTCGAGTTGTATTCCAAGTAATTCCCTGCTTGTTACATCTTATAACATTGAAGAAGGAGGGTATTTGCAGTGTTTGATTTTGAGAGACCCAATATTGAGGTTGCTGAGATTTCAGAAGACAAGAAGTACGGCAGGTTTGTCGTAGAACCTTTGGAAAGAGGTTATGGCATCACTCTCGGCAATTCGCTGAGAAGGATTATGCTTTCCTCTTTGCCCGGAGCTGCGGTAAGTCAGGTCAAGATCGAGGGTGTTCTTCACGAATTCAGTTCTATCCCCGGCGTAAAAGAGGACGTTACTGAGATCATCATGAACATCAAGAGTCTGGCAATTAAGAATAACAGCGAGACGAATGAAGCAAAGACCGCTTATATTGAGTTTGATGGCGAGGGCATTGTGCACGCCTGCGATATTCAGACAGATCAGGATATCGAGATCTTAAATCCTGATCTGGTCATTGCTACTTTGAGCGGCAAGGATGCCAAGCTTTACATGGAGCTGACCATCACGAAGGGACGCGGTTATGTGAGCGCTGATAAGAACAAACACGAAGATCTGCCCATCGGTGTAATTGCAGTGGATTCTATTTACACGCCTGTGGAGAGAGTGAATGTAACAGTAGATAATACCCGTGTAGGTCAGATTACCGATTACGATAAGCTGACGCTGGATGTTTTCACCAACGGAACACTGGTGCCTGATGAGGCTGTCAGCCTTGCGGCTAAAGTGTTAAGTGAGCATCTGAGTCTCTTTATCGATCTGTCTGAGAATGCCAAGAACGCGGAAGTTATGGTAGAAAAAGAGGACGATGAAAAAGAAAAGGTTCTTGAGATGAGCATTGACGAGCTGGAGTTGTCTGTCCGCTCTTACAACTGCCTGAAGAGAGCCGGTATTAACACGGTTGAAGAACTGTGCAATAAGACCTCCGAGGATATGATGAAGGTTCGTAATCTGGGCCGCAAGTCGTTGGAAGAGGTATTGTCAAAGTTAAAGGAGCTGGGATTGCAGTTAAATCCCAGTGAAGAGTAACTGTATCAGGATTTTCCACAGCGGTAAGACCAAAGCGCTCGCCTGTGGTTCGTCTCTAAATGGCAATTTGACACACATTCGGTAAGTAAGACCAAAGCGCGTGGCCGGATGTACCATGAGTTGAGAAAGGAAAAGTTATGGCAAAGTATAGAAAACTTGGAAAGACATCTGATCAGAGAAAGGCACTGCTGAGAAATCAGGTGACTGCGTTGATTCAGCACGGCAGGATTGTCACTACGGAAGCAAGAGCGAAAGAAGTGAGAAAGATTGCCGATGGTCTGATCGCTATGGCAGTAAAAGAGAAAGATAATTTTGAAATGGTAAAAGTGACCGCTAAGGTTCCCGTAAAGGACAAGGATGGCAAACGTGTAAAGGAAGTCGTAGACGGTAAGAAGGTCACTAAGTTTGAGACAGTTGAAAAGGAGATCAAGAAAGATCTGCCTACAAGATCTCATGTGAGACGTCAGATATTGAAGGTGCTTTATCCTGTAGTGTTCGTACCCAAGGAGGCTGCTGGAAGAAAGAGAAATACCAAGGAAGTTGATCTGGTGGCGAAGCTGTTTGACGAATATGCGCCGAAGTATGCAGACCGTAAAGGCGGTTACACCAGGATCATCAAGCTCGGCCAGCGTAAAGGCGATGCAGCCATGGAAGTAATTCTTGAGCTGGTATAAATATTTGTAACATATGGGCTGGGACGGCGGTTATTGTCGTCTCCGGCCCGTTTTTTATCCCGCAGGCAACGGGCCGGGCGGACATGCCTGCACATCCATTTGGCGACTGCGGCAAAGATCTGGTTTCATGGGACGCCACGAAAGATAAAACGCGCCGCCAAAAAAGCGTATGAAACGGGAGAATGCGTATGAAGTTACAATTGACAGTCAGGAAAATATTGCCGATCTACAGACTGCTTGCAGGCTTATTTTTGCTGTTCGCAGTTTTGATATACTGTAAGAAAGCGCCCTATGTCAAAGAGTTTGAGGAAAATCAGCCGGGTTATGAAATAAGTTTCCTGCAGAGGGGGCAGTATGAACTGAGAATTACTTACGAGCGGTTTGAACCTTTGGAAAAGATTACCGTTTACAGCCCGTGTCTGACAGACGACTCCGGCCGGACGGGCGTGGAGCTGGCGCAGATCGAGGTGCCGGAGCGCGCGGGCATCGTGGCGATTCCTTTTACCCTTTCTGAAGGAGCCTACGGCCTGCGGGTGGAGACGGATTCCAAAACGGGTTATTTCGCCCAGGGAAAACTTCAAAGCGTTAAGCTTCAAAACAGAGATTCCTATTTTGTGGCTCTGATATTGGTATGCGCGGCGGGTCTGACGCTGTTTCTGGGCTGGGGAGACCATGGGGAAAAGTATCGGTTGCCCGCATTGGTCCTGGGAATGGGGATCCTGTCCTGCATCCCGCTGTTTTCTGATTTCCTGTACGAAGGATACGACATGAAATTTCATCTGGCGCGGATAGAGGGAATGTATCAGGCCATGCGGGCGGGAAGCTTTCCGGTCAGGCTGAACGCGGTACAGAATGCGGGGTATGGGGATCTCTCCGCTACCATGTATCCCCAGTTATTTTTATATCCGGCCGCGATGCTGCGGTTTTTAGGAGTATCTTTAATGCTCTGCTACAAAGTACTGTTAGCGGGAATCAATCTTTGCAGCGCTTTTACCGCTTATTATTGCGCAAAACATGTATGCCGGTCTGAAAAGATCGGACTATGGGCGAGCTTTTTTTATACCTTTTCTTCCTATCGTTTTATCGACCTGTATATGAGACATGCGCTGGGGGAGGCTCTGGCCATGGCGTTTCTCCCTCTTGTCTTGTGGGGAACCTACGAGATCTTGTGGGGAGACAGGCAAAAATGGTATGTATTGGTTTTGGGTATGACAGGCGTGCTGCAGTCCCATGTTTTGTCCACGCAGCTGTGCGCGCTGTTTATGACACTGGAACTTGTCTGCTGGCTGGCGGGGGGTTCCAAATACCGGAGCTGGGAGCGGATCCGCAGCGGGCTTTTAGCGGTGGGGGTTACGCTGCTGTTAAACGCCGGATTTTTGATTCCCTTTTTGTATTTCAGCGGACAGGATCTGCAGTGTTTCCATATCGTAAACAACATGCCGGAGGGTCACGCGTATCTGACGCAGTTGTTTTCCATGTTCCTTTCCACACAGGATTTCAGCCTTGCTCTGGGGAGCACGAAAGGGGAGATGGCGATTTCCGTGGGAAGCGTACTGCTGCTGGGAGCGGTGCTGTTCTGTGTGAATCAGGCGAAACAGAGAGGACAGCTGCATACGGGAGCGGTGGGCAGGCATTGCCTGGCCTATGGCGCCATTGCTCTGTTTTTGTCCTCGTGGCTGTTTCCCTGGGAAAAGCTGCTGCAGTCGGAAATATTGGAAAGGATCATCACTCCGCTGGGATTTGCGTGGAGATTTCTGGGAATTGCCACAGTGATGCTGTGCGTGGTGTCTGCCATCGCTTTGTCGGAAGCCGCTTTGGACGGGACCAAAGGGAAAACTTTGAGCGCAGTTGCTATGGCGCTGGTGATCTGCAGCACCTGCTATAGTTTTGACATGATCTGTCAACAGAAAACCTCTTTATACGATAAGATGGAGTTGGAAGGCGTCAGCACTTCTGACAGTATGTATATGTATTATTTGTCAGACCGGTTTGAGTCGTGGCATGATCTGCTTTCGAGAGAAGAAGCGTATATCAGATGCGCGGATTCTTCAGAAGTGGTTTTTTCTGATTACGAGAAGCGCGGCACCAGTCTGGGCGTTACCACATATAATGAAAAGGATGCACAGGATTTACTGGTGTTTCCGCTCTGCTATTTTGACGGTTATGTGATCAGGGTAAACGGGGAGAAAGCAGAGACGAAAATGTATGCCGATCCTATTCCCATGGTGGCCTGCGATCTGCCCGGACAGACTGCCCGTATCACAGTTACTTATGAGGGCCTCTGGTTCTTTCATGCAGGTGATGGAATCACGCTTCTCACAGCGATGGGCCTGATCCTGATGGGGATCCGGAGACGAAAAGGGAAAATTTTTCGAGGGAAAACCTCCCCTTTCGCTGGTCTGTAATGGATTGAGATGATAAATACATAACGGAGTGAAGACAGATGTTTCGAGGATATAATAAAGACGATGTTAAAAAGACGCTGAACATGGCATGGCCGGCGATGCTGGAATCTTTTTTTACCGCTTTTGCCGGTCTTGTGGATTCCCTGATGGTAAGCTCCATCGGTTCTTACGCGGTGGCGGCCGTAGGCCTTACTACTCAGCCGAAATTTTTGGGCCTGGCGTTGTTCCTTGCCGCCAACGTATCTATTTCCGCGCTGGTGGCGAGACGAAAAGGGCAGGGTAAAAGGGAGGAAGCAAACAGCATATTTGCCACTTTTCTGATCTTTATTTTGTTGGCGGCTGTTGTATTCAGCGTTTTGTTAGTGGTGTTTGCAGACCCTGTCATCCGTCTGTGCGGTTCTGAGCCCCAGACCCATGACAGCGCCGTCCTTTACTTCAGGGTTGTTATGGGCGGTATGATCTTTAATGTGATTCAAATGGGTATCAACTCCGCCCAGCGGGGAGCGGGCAACACCCGCATTACCATGCGGACTAATCTGGTATCCAGCGCGGTGAACATTACATTCAACTATCTGCTCATACAGGGACATTTCGGTTTTCCCAAACTGGGCATTCTGGGGGCAGCGCTCGCCACAGTGCTGGGTACGATAGTGGCCAGCGTCATGTGTATCTTGTCCATATGGAAGAAAGATACCTTTATCAGCATCCCTCTGATCCTTTCTAAAAAGCTCAGGCCCTCCATGGAGGCATTTTTGAGCATTGTCAGAGTGGGCTACAGTGTGTTTGCCGAGCAGGTGCTGATGCGTATCGGCTTTATGCTGACGGCTATCATGGCGGCAAAACAGGGAACCAACGCTATGGCGGCGCATCAGGTGGGAATGAATATCATGTCCTTATCCTTTTCCTTTGGAGACGGTCTTCAGGCTACCGCGGTAGCGCTGATCGGGTTCAGTCTGGGAGCAAAACAGCCCGAGCGGGCCAAAGAGTACGGCAGGACCTGCCGTATGATAGGCGGCGTGATCGCAGTGCTGCTGGCAATTCTGTATTTCTTCGGGGCAAGGTTCCTGATGGGGCTTTTCTTTGAGGAGGAAGAGATTATTGCCATCGGCGTGGGTATTATGAGGGTCATTATCTTCGTGGTGATGCTGCAGATCGCACAGGTTATTTATATGGGCTGTCTGCGGGGCGCGGGAGATACCCTCTACACAGCGGTGGCTTCCACTATCAGCGTTACTCTTGTGCGGACGCTGGGCTCTTATCTGTTCGGTTACACTTTCGGACTGGGCATCATCGGCATCTGGATCGGCGTACTGGCGGATCAGCTGTCAAGGTTTCTCTTTGGAAGCATTCGGTTCCGTCAGGGGAAATGGACGGAGATCAAGATCTGATGGCTCAGGGCAGCGGCGTTTTCTGGAAGTGCTGGTAATCTTTTACACTGTTCCAGTTGCCGCCCCAGATGAAACCGTGTTCCTGAAACAGGCGGTAACATAGATCGTCCTCATCGATCTTATAAGGGAAAGTGACGGACCGGTCTGCATATCCGAAGGCGGCGGCGGGAGAAACATTCTCGGTGCCGTCTTTTTCATAGGTCACATAGGGGTTATAAAAGGGATTAATGTCAATGGCGAGGCCGTAAGCATGTTTGGAGAGGTTCTCGCTGTTTTCTACCGTGCGGTAGTTGAAACAGGAAGTGTTGTTGTCCTCCATGGAAGCGGTATCGTCCCCGTCATATTCATCGATCAGCGCGATGCGCTGGATCTGATATTCATTGCGGTATAGTTCATAAAAGATCTCAACCAGATCCTGCGCGATGTATTCGTTGCAGATCAGTTCTCCTTCTGCAGGATTTCCGTCAAAATCATAGTGCAGCACATGCACATACCGCAGGTCATCGTAATCCACCGCCAGAGAATTCGCTTCTTCCTGCGTATTTGCGGCGGGATAGGAAACGCCCGTAATATAGCGGCGGAGATTGTCGGACAGGGGCTCATAGTAGAAATCCTTTGTCAGGGAAGTCCGCTGGTCAAGCTGGGAAGTCCCGTTCAGGGAAGCGCCTGTAAGCTGCGGGGACTGATCCTGCGCGGTATCCTTTGCGGCGGTCTGTCCGATACCGCTGCCAGATGACGCTGCCGGAGTCTGGGGATCGTTATGTCCTTCTGCAAAAGAGCCCGCCGCCATGTCAGAGGAGTGGGAGCGGGAGGGATCCGTGCCGGAAGAATTGACGCTGGAAGAGTTTGCGGTTGACGTATGGGGGTTTAGCCTGTCGTATTCCGCCAGACTCATGGAATTGCTCTGCATCAGACGGAGCAGGCTTCCCGCTATCACGGTGATGGCGGCCAGCGCTATCAGCATTTTAATGATTTTTGATCTATCCATGTGAAGTATCCTCTGCTATAAGATATTCCGTCATTATGTTTACCATCATAAAGTGTATCATGGGAGCTCTTTTTTGTAAATCGGATTTCAATGGCGCGGATGGGCCGGACTGTTGCGCTGGAAATTAAATTTGTAAAAAATTTAGTTTTCAAAGGATAGTATCCCATGTATAATAAAAAGTAAAAGCTCGGAAGTTCTCAAAAGAAGAATGGGAGTGACAGATAACAATCTCTGGGAATTTTGAGAAATTTTTGCTGGAAACCGGAGAATGGAACCTTGCGGCTTTGGCAAAAGACCTTGCCCGGGCGGCAGGGCTGGAAAAGGAACTGACAACCGGAGGATACTGATTTTATGGGATATAGACAAAACGGGAGCGGCATGGTATGGGGATTGTAAAGACAGACAATGTCGTATACGAATATTTCAGGCGTGATGAAGAAGGCAATGTGGAAGGAATTACCACAGCGGTGGATCATGTGAATCTGGAGATTGAGCAGGGGCAGTTTATTGCCATTCTGGGTCACAACGGCTCAGGGAAATCTACCCTTGCAAAACATATCAATGCGATTCTTACGCCCACGGAGGGAACTGTCTGGGTAGACGGCATGGACACTTCCAGGGAGGATAAGGTTTGGGATATCCGCCAGACTTCGGGTATGGTCTTTCAGAATCCGGACAATCAGATCATTGGTCAGGTGGTGGAGGAAGACGTGGGTTTTGGACCTGAGAATATGGGGATTCCTACCAGACAGATCTGGGAGCGGGTGGAGGAGAGCCTGAAAGCAGTGGGTATGTACGCCTATCGGAAATATTCTCCCAATAAGCTTTCGGGGGGCCAGAAGCAGAGAGTCTCCATCGCGGGCGTGCTGGCCATGCATCCTAAGTGCATTGTGCTGGACGAACCTACCGCCATGCTGGATCCCAACGGACGAAAAGAAGTCATCCGTGCGGTCAGGGGTCTGAATCAGGTGGAGGGCGTTACGGTGATACTGATCACCCACTACATGGAAGAGATCATACACGCGGATAAAGTATTTGTTATGGACAGCGGCAGAATCGCCATGGAAGGAACGCCCAGACAGATTTTTTCCCAGGTGGAGGAATTACAGAAGCTGCGTCTGGATGTACCGCAGGTGACGCTTCTTGCCCATGAATTGCAAAAGCGGGGCGTTGATCTGCCCAACGGCATTCTGACCATTGAGGAGCTTGCCGACAGGCTGGCGCCCATAGCGAAAAGAGGAGTTTAGGAACGATGTCGATCATAGTGGATCATGTCAACTATATATATGAAGAGGACACTCCTTTGGCGATGAAAGCCTTAAACGACATCTGCCTGACCATACCGGACGGACAGTTTATCGGGATCATCGGTCATACCGGCTCCGGCAAATCAACGCTGATGCAGCATTTAAACGGCTTGATCAGAGCCAGCTCCGGCCATATCTATTTTAATGGTAAAGATATTTATGATAAGGATTTTGACAGCAAGGAGCTGCGCAGCAAGGTGGGGCTGGTATTCCAGTACCCAGAGCATCAGCTGTTTGAGATCGATGTTTTTTCGGATGTTTGTTTTGGTCCCAAAAACCTGGGGCTGGATAAAAAGGAAGTGGAACTGCGGGCTTATGACGCTTTAAAAAAAGTCGGACTGCCGGATGAACTGTTTTATCAGTCGCCTTTTGAGTTGTCCGGCGGTCAGAAGCGCAGAGTGGCGATTGCCGGGGTCCTTGCCATGAAGCCGGAGGTCCTGATCCTGGATGAACCAACGGCGGGACTGGATCCCAAAGGCAGATATGAGATTTTACAGCAGATCAGGCAGCTGCAGACTGAAACAGGCATAACGATCCTGCTGGTGTCCCACAGCATGGAAGATGTGGCGGAATATGTGGACCGCATCATTGTGATGAACAAGGGAAGTGTCATGTTTGACGATACGCCCAGACAGGTGTTTGGCCATTATAAAGAGTTGGAAGAAGTAGGACTTGCCGCTCCCCAGATGACTTATGTGCTGCATGAACTTAAGAAACGCGGGCTGGATGTGGATGTGAATGTCACTACTGTGGAGGAAACTGCGGATACTGTGATGCAGGCTTTGAGACTGCGGCGGATTTGACGAAAGAATGTAAAGCGGGACCATGGCCGTGCTCGGGGAGACAGGCCCGGTGCAGAGCGGTCGGAAATCGATTAAGGCAGGAAGGTAATGGTTCCTTGGCGGAAACGCTTTGGAACAGGGATTAAGATGTTAAGAGATATCACATTAGGACAATATTATCAGACGGACTCGGTAATCCACAGGCTGGATCCCAGAGTAAAACTGGCGGGGACGTTATTGTTTATCGTTTCACTGTTCTTTTTCCGGAATGGTTACGGTTACCTGATTGCCATCGCTTTTCTCGCATTGGTGATAAAGCTGTCCCATGTGCCTTTTAAATACATGGTGAAAGGTATGAAGGCCATTCTGTTTTTGCTGCTTATCACGGTGGTGTTTAACTTATTTTTGACACCGGGAGAACCGCTTGTATCGGTGTGGAAGTTTACAGTCACTAAAGAAGGTCTTCGGACGGCGGCGACTATGGCAGTGAGACTGGTGATGCTGGTGATCGGTTCCTCGATCATGACGTTGACGACTACGCCTAACAATCTGACGGACGGCATGGAAAAAGGGATGCGTCCTCTTAGGATCTTTAAGGTGCCGGTGCATGAAGTGGCAATGATGATGTCCATTGCGCTGCGGTTTATCCCTATCCTGTTGGAAGAGACGGATAAGATTATGAAAGCCCAGATAGCAAGAGGCGCCGATTTTGAGAGCGGCAATATCATTAAGCGTGCCAAAGCGTTGGTACCTCTTCTGGTGCCTTTGTTCATTTCGGCTTTTCGCCGGGCAAATGATCTGGCTATGGCCATGGAAGCGAGATGCTATCGCGGGGGGGAAGGAAGGACCAAGATGAAACCGCTGATATATGAGAAGCGGGACAGGATCGCTTATTTGTGTATTCTGGTCTATCTGGTTGGAAGCATCGGAATCGGGCGATTTCTATGAAGCGGGTGAGACTGACCGTTGCCTATGACGGGACCAATTATCATGGGTGGCAGATACAACCGAACGGAATCACCATTGAATCAGAATTAAACCGCTGCCTGACTGATCTGCTGCGGGAGCCTGTGGAAGTGATCGGCGCAAGCCGGACGGATTCCGGTGTTCATGCTTTGGGAAATGTGGCGGTATTTGATACGGTCCATCAGATGCCGGCGGAAAAGTTTGCTTACGCGTTAAACCAACGCTTGCCGGAGGATATCCGTATCCTGCGGTCGGAGGAAGTGCCTGCAGACTGGCACCCGCGACATGTGGAAAGCCGTAAAACTTATGAATATCGGATCTGCAGAGGGCAATTCCCCATTCCCACAAAGCGTTTGTATTCTTATTTTACTTATGCGCGGTTAGATGTGGGGCGGATGCGGCAGGCGGCACATTTTTTGGAAGGGGAACATGATTTCAGGAGTTTTTGCCAGACAGGCGCGCAGGTGGAGAGTACAGTGCGGACCGTGTATTCCCTGCAGATTGAGGAACAGGACACCGATCTGGTGATACGGGTTTGCGGCAATGGGTTCCTCTATAATATGGTGCGGATTCTTGCGGGCACACTGCTGGAAGTGGGGCAGGGCAGGCGGCTGCCGGAAAGCATGCCGCAGATCCTGGCGGCGAGAGATCGGACGAAGGCGGGTCCTACGGCTCCGGCCAGGGGACTGACGCTGGTGCGGTATGAATTCACAGACTGCGGCAAAGAGCGGGATGAAGGTTCCTCTCAGGAAATCCCGCAAAGGAAAGCCGCATCGCAGGAAAGCGTAGAAAAGTACAACAGTCAGGCAGGAATAACAACCGGGCAGGAACAACAGCCGGGCAGGAACAACAGTCAGGCAGGAACAACAGCCGGGCAGGAATAATAACGGAGCAGGAACAACAACGGAGCAGACATTACAAACAAGAAAGTGAGGAAAAGAATATGACACAGGAAAGGATCAACACGGCAATACGGAAATCAAAGGAGTATATCGATGGTCTTTCGATCCATTCGACAGTCAATGTGCCTGCAGACGTTGTGGCGGATGCGCACAAGTATTTTACATGGGATAATGAGAAGCGCACTTTTGGAGAACAGCCGTACTTGTACGATTGGAGTTATTACAATGGCGTTGTGATGGAGGGATTGTATGACGTTTACAAAGCGGATCCTGAAAATAACGGCGTTTATCTGGATTATGTCAGGGAATATCTTGATGCTATGATTACAGCGGATGAGAACGGTCACAAGTCTCTGGAGTTTTCCCGCGCGGGCTATGTAGATTATCATGGCGCAGACTGCTATAAAACGGCGGCTCTTCTGGTGCGATTGGGCATAGACGAAAAAAATGAAGATTATATGCAAGTCTGTCAGGATCTTTACCGGGATCTGACGGATACTTCTTACGTCAATTCTAAGGGGCACATTGTCCCCAAAGAATATATGGAGGAAGCGCTGGGGTATAACTATTGGCACAGCTGGGCGAATCATAAGCCGCCCAGGTTTAAGGTGTGGCTGGACGGTATCTATATGCTGCAGCCGTTTATTTCTCATTATGCCGCTGAGACGAAGGATGCCGCTCAGCTTGCTCTGGTACAGGAGCGGTTGAATTGGGTGGAGAAGAATCTGATCGCACCGGACGGCATGTATTGGCATGCTGCCAATAGCAAGGATGATCTGTGCAAGTTCCACTGGACCCGGGCCATGGGCTGGTACGGCATGGCAATGGCAGACGTTATGGAAGCGCTGCCTGAGGAATACATGGAAAAACGCAAAGAAGCGTTAAAGATTTTTGTGGACGGAATGTTAAAATATCAGGATGAGAGCGGACTGTGGGCGAATGTTGCGGATTGGGAAGTCACCGATACAAACCGTCTTGAGGTCAGCGGCACGTCCATGATGGTCTATACGATCTTAAAAGGCGTCCGCAACGGCTGGCTGGATGAATCCTACAGGGATGCCGCCGTGAAAGCGTTTACAGCTATAACGGAGCTGAAGCTGGACGGAGATGGCCTGCACGATATTTACTTTAGGGCTTCCGCAGACAATACAGATAATTATCAGAGCGTTAAGTATTACATGACGGATGAAGGAAAAGGAAGCGGCCCTTTTATCATGGCTTACTCCGAGATGCTGAAGATGGAACAGGGAAAACAAAACAGCAGGAATTTCTAACACAAAACAGCAGGAATTTCTAAAAAAGAAGTTGACATGCAGGGGAACCTATCATATAATATAAAACTGTGTGACAGTGTTTTTAAACGCGGCGCTAAAGCCCCGGCAAAGCGTTTGAAAGATAGAAACTGAGTTCGGAGAGGCATGTGCGGCAGATGCCGCGGGTGGGAACGGATCCGGACGCGATGGATCTGCTGAAACTGGTCCGATGAAAATAGTAATACGGAGGAAATATCATGAAAACTTTTATGGCAAGTTCTGCTACCATTGATAGAAAGTGGTATGTAGTGGATGCTGCAAATATGACTCTTGGACGCCTTGCATCTGAGGTTGCCAGGATATTAAGAGGAAAACACAAGCCTATTTTCACTCCTCATATGGATTGCGGCGATTATGTGATCGTTGTCAACGCAGAGAAGATCAATGTTACCGGAAGGAAGCTGGATCAGAAGGTTTACCATCATCATTCCGGTTATATCGGAGGTATGAAAAACGTAACTTTGCGCGAGAAGTTAGCTAAGAAACCTGAAGAGGTGATCGAGCTGGCTGTCAAAGGCATGCTTCCCAAGGGACCTTTAGGAAGGCAGATGTATACCAAGCTTCACGTCTATGCGGGACCTGAGCATCCTCATATGGCTCAGAAGCCTGAGGTACTGACATTCTAAGGGATAGGAGGAAAATAAATCATGGCTAAGACGGAAAGATACTATGGTACGGGCAGAAGAAAGAAATCCATCGCAAGAGTATATTTGGTACCCGGAAAAGGCGATGTTACTATCAATAAGAGGAGCATGGATGAGTATTTCGGGCAGGAGACTTTGAAGGTCATTGTTTGTCAGCCTTTGGCTGCTATTGATAGTGTTGGCAAATACGATGTGATCGTTAATGTGCGCGGCGGCGGATATACCGGTCAGGCAGGCGCGATCAGACATGGTATTGCGAGAGCGCTGCTTCAGGTAGACGCGGATTACAGGCCTGTTTTAAAGCAGGCGGGCTTCCTGACCAGAGATCCCCGTATGAAGGAGAGAAAGAAGTACGGTCTCAAAGCAGCTCGTCGCGCTCCGCAGTTCAGCAAGCGATAATCGACTGCTCAGGCTATATCAAAATGGTTCAAAAAGCCCGGAAAATCAAGGTTTTCCGGGCTTTTGCTATATCTAAACGGGCTGATATGGTTTGACCAAATTTGGCAAAACGAGAGCGGATTTCACCCAATTTTTAGTGGTTAAATATAGGACAACCGGCAAAAATGGGGTCAAAAAACGGCCTTAGTGGTTAAAAAATAGGACAACCAGAGAGCAATTTCGGGGGTATTTTTGAGGGTGATTTGGCACTCTCAGACACCGGATTTTTCGCTGGAGGGTTTGGCATAATCTGACCAAATCTGAACAATTAAATACGATTCTAATGCAGGCACTCAGTAACAAATAACTGGGTGCTTTTTTGTTTCAGAGATTCCGGCATTAGAAAGGGCCGTCACTTTATGATTTTGAAGTGGCGGCTTTTTCTATTTCCAGAAACAACAGCAACAATTAGAAATGAGGTGAAGTCATGAACACACAAATCATCGCCATCGCCAACCAGAAAGGCGGCGTTGGCAAAACAACAACCTGTGCGAACTTGGGAATAGGTCTGGCACAGGCCGGAAAGAAAGTGCTTCTAATCGACGGGGACCCACAAGGAAGTCTGACAATCAGCTTGGGAAATCCGCAACCGGACAAGCTGCCATTTACACTGTCGGATGCAATGGGCAAAATTCTGATGGATCAGCCTATACGCCCCGGAGAAGGTATTCTGCATCATGCAGAAGGCGTTGACCTGATGCCTGCGGATATTCAGCTTTCCGGTATGGAGGTTTCTCTGGTAAACGCCATGAGCCGTGAAACGGTTTTACGGCAATATCTGGACACACTGAAGGGACAATATTCCCATATCCTGATTGACTGTCAGCCCTCGTTGGGGATGCTTACAGTCAATGCGCTGGCTGCTGCGAACAGGATCATAATTCCCGTTCAGGCAGAGTATCTGCCCGCCAAAGGACTGGAACAGCTTTTATCTACGGTCAGCAAGGTAAAACGGCAGATCAATCCAAAGCTCCAGATTGACGGTATCCTGCTGACGATGGTGGATAACCGCACCAACTTTGCCAAAGAGATTGCTGCTTTGCTGCGGGACACCTATGGAAGTAAAATCAAAGTCTTTGGAACGGAGATTCCACACTCTGTCCGTGCAAAGGAAATTAGCGCAGAGGGAAAAAGCATTTTCGTCCATGACCCTGGCGGTAAGGTGGCAGAGGGGTATCGAAATCTGACGAAGGAGGTGTTGAAACTTGAAAAGCAGCGCGAAAAAAGTAGAACTGGCATCGGTAGATGATCTGTTTTCTACGGAGGAGAGCCGTGCCGATGCTCAGAGAGAAAAAGTAGTAGAAATCCCGCTGTCGGAACTGCACCCGTTCAAAGGGCATCCATTCAAAGTCAAGGATGACGAAGCCATGATGGAGACCGCAGACAGTATCAAGCAGTATGGCGTTCTGGTTCCGGCGATTGCTCGACCGGACCCGGAGGGCGGTTATGAGCTGGTAGCCGGACACAGGCGGCACAGAGCCAGTGAGCTGGCAGAAAAGGAGACCATGCCGGTCATTGTTCGGGATTTGGATGATGATGCCGCCACGATCATTATGGTTGACAGCAACCTGCAACGAGAAAGTCTGCTCCCCAGTGAAAGAGCATTTGCCTACAAGATGAAGCTGGATGCCATGAAACATCAGGGAGAGCGAGTTGATTTAACTTCGTCCCAAGTTGGGACGAAGTTGAGAGCCGATGAAATATTGGCTCAGCAGGCTGGTTCAAGCAGAAATCAAGTTCAGCGCTATATCCGTCTGACAGAGCTGATTCCTGAATTGATGGATATGGTGGATGAAAAGAAGATTGCCCTGAACCCTGCCTATGAGCTGTCCTTTCTCAAAAAGGAGGAACAGGTAGACCTGTTGGACGCGATGGACAGCGAACAGGCTACCCCTTCTCTTTCTCAAGCCCAGCGGCTCAAGAAATACAGTCAGGAGGGGCATCTGACCCTCGATATGATGCGTGTCATCATGGGTGAGGAAAAGAAAAGCGATCTGGACCGAGTGACATTTACCTCTGACACCTTGCGGAAGTATTTCCCTAAAAGCTATACGCCCCAGCGGATGCAGGAAACCATCATCAAGTTGCTGGAGGCATGGCAGAAAAAGCGTCAGAGAGACCAGGAACGATGAAAGGAGCCGCCTATGATGGATATTTCAGCCCGTGAGCTGAAAGGACATAACATTCTCGCCGTAGAGAGGTTTTGGGATAACACCCGCTGGATGATTGAGTTTTCCGTCCTGCGTCCCAGCACAGCTTACGGCAGCCCCGGAGAGGAAATGCGGCTGTTTTTGACCGAGGACGGGTATCAGGCTGCTCTGCAAAGCCAGCAGCGTCGGGAGATTAAGATCAAGCGTTACGCTCGTGTGATTGAGGGACATATCCTCGATTTCAAACCGGGAAAACGCCGCCGCTCATAAACCCATACAACGAAAGGAAAGGAATGACTATGTGTACGGTAAAGGAAATTCAAGAAGCAATCCGGGAAGATTGCAAATCTCAGCATGACATGGAATCAACGGATATTGACCGAGTGATGCAAACACTTCCTTTCGCCCAGGAGGAGCCATTTACAGAGGCGCGTCCTCGAAAGCCGCTGTTTTGGTTCTATGCAAGAAAATTTGAAAAGTGTTGAACACCGCAATTCTTTGGAATGAGGATTGCGGTTTTTTTGTACCCAAAATTCGGAAGGAGTGAGGTCGATGGCCGTTTTTCGCATTGAACGGACCCGTGATTATACCGTGATGAGCAATCATCATTTACGAAATGCAAACCTGTCGTTAAAAGCCAAGGGACTGCTTTCCATGATGTTATCTTTGCCAGAGGACTGGAATTACACCACCCGTGGTCTTGCAAAGATCTGTAAGGAGGGCGTGGATGCCATAGGCGCTGCGTTGCGGGAATTGGAGGCTGCTGGTTACATTGTGCGGCACAAGCTGCGTGACCGGCAGGGACGCATCAGCGATACAGAGTATGTCATATACGAGCAGCCACAGCTTAGAAAACCGGATACGGATTCACCAGATACGGAAAACCCGGATATGGATAAACCGGATACGGAAAAGCCCGCAGAATTAAATATAGAGAAATCTAATACTCAAAAACAAAATATTTATGGATCAAGTACCGATTCCATTCCCTTCCGGGATTGCGCGGCAGATTGTCTGCCGGAACGGAAAGGAAGGGATGCGATGTCACTCACAGAGATAGAGAGTTATCGGGAATTGATTCAGGAGAATATCGGGTATGAATACCTGTGTCAGCAGTATGAAACTTATCGGGAGGATTTGGATGAGATTGTGGAGCTAATCGTGGAAACGGTCTGTGCAAAGCGAAAGACCACCCGTATTGCAGGAAGTGATTTTCCGCATGAAATCGTTCGTTCCAGGTTCTTGAAGCTGGATAACTCGCACATTGAGTTTGTCATGGACTGTTTACAGAAGAACACCACGGAAATTCGCAACATGAAGCAGTATCTTCTGACCGTTCTGTTCAATGCACCGACCACGATAAGCAATCATTACACCTCACAAGTAAATCACGATCTGTATGGCGGCTGGTAAATGGTCGCTTTTTTATTGCCCGGAACTGCCGGGAGAAAGGAGCAAGCATGATGTCTGAGGGAAAGACCATAGGGCAGCTGATGGAAGAAATGCGGGCAAAGGCAGGAGCGCAGAATTATCACGGTCATGGATATATGGACCTCCAGCGTTTTGCGGAGGACACCCGGCACATGATTATTTTTGATGTGCTGACGAACGATTCCCCTGTTGGCTGGAAAGGCGAACGAACCCGCCTGTTCCTGTCGGATACCGGTTATGAAAAAGCACTGGATAGTCAGGAAAAGGGACAGATTAAGATTTTGAGCCACGCAAAGGTACGTCAGGGCAATCTGCACTATGACCGTTCTGACCAGTTACGCTAAGGAGGGCGGTATGAAGCGTTATCTTCTGCGGCGGCTGGTGGTTCCGCCTTAGCAAAAAAAGAGATTCCCTGCAAACTTCGTGGAAAGGAGGCGAGAAAATGCAGGAAGAAGTGGAAAACAGAACTTTGACGCTGGTTGTCAGTGGAACAAAGTTTACCGGCAGAATGTTTAAGGCTGCCATAAGCAAGTACATGGCACATCGCAAGGAAAAGAAGCTGGAAAAACAGAGAAGCCGTGATGCGCCGGTTGTTCCGCATGGGAAACAGACTGTGAAGCAGCTTGTCGGGCAGAATCAGGGAATATCCAATATTGAGATCACAGACCCCTCTATCAAGGCGTTTGAGAAAATTGCCCGGAAATATGGTGTGGATTATGCGGTGAAAAAGGACCGCAGCAGTTCTCCGCCAAAGTACCTGATTTTTTTCAAAGGCCGTGATGCAGATGCTCTGACAGCAGCTTTTACAGAGTACACCAACAAAAAGGTCAAAAAGGCAACGAAAACAGAGCGCCCGTCCGTACTGGCAAAACTTAACCAGTTCAAAGAGATGGTTAAAAATGCTGTGGTGGATCGCACCAAGCGAAAGGAGCTGGAACGATGAAAAAGACATTGGACATCAAAAAGCTCATTTTGCTGAATATGCCGTATATCCTGCTGGGGCTGTTTGCTACCAATTTTGGAGAGGCATGGCGAATGGCACAAGGGGCGGATGCTTCAGAAAAGTTTCTTTCGCTGGTTGCGGTTCTGCCTGGGGCGCTGCAAAGTTTCTGGCCCAGCCTTCACCCGTTGGATCTGCTGGTGGGGCTGTGTTGCGGTGCTGGTCTGCGTCTGGCGGTGTACCTCAAAAGTAAAAACGCCAAGAAATATCGACATGGTTTGGAATATGGTTCGGCCCGCTGGGGAACCCGTGAGGATATTGCACCTTACGTTGATCCTGTATTTCAGAACAATGTGATTCTGACGAAAACGGAGAGCCTGACAATGAACAGCCGCCCCAAGGACCCAAAGACCGCCAGAAACAAAAATGTGCTGGTGATTGGCGGCTCCGGTTCCGGTAAGACCCGCTTCTGGCTCAAACCGAATCTGATGCAGATGCACAGTTCCTATGTGGTCACAGACCCGAAGGGAAACATTTTGGTGGAGTGCGGAAAGATGCTCCAAAGGGGCGCACCCAAACTGGGGAAAGACGGAAAGCCCATGAAGGATAAGCACGGCAAGGTCATTTATGAGCCGTACCGAATCAAGGTTCTAAATACCATCAACTTCAGGAAGTCCATGCACTATAACCCTTTCGCCTATATCCATAGCGAAAAGGACATCTTGAAGCTGGTCACAACGCTGATCGCCAATACCAAAGGCGAAGGCAAGGCCGGAGACGATTTCTGGGTAAAAGCAGAAACCTTGTTGTACTGCGCGCTTATTGGCTATATCCATTATGAGGCCCCGGTGGAGGAGCAGAACTTCTCCACCCTCATTGAGTTCATCAACGCTATGGAAGTCCGTGAGGATGACGAGGAGTTCAAAAACCCCGTAGACCTGATGTTTGACGCATTAGAAGCCGAGAAGCCAAACCACTTTGCGGTGCGCCAGTATAAGAAATATAAGCTGGCCGCCGGAAAAACAGCCAAGTCGATTTTGATTTCTTGCGGTGCGCGTCTTGCCGTATTTGATATTGCGGAGTTGCGTGAGGTCACAGCTTATGACGAGCTGGAGCTGGACACTCTGGGAGACAGGAAAACTGCCCTGTTCCTCATCATGAGTGATACGGACGATAGCTTTAACTTCCTAATCTCTATGTGCTACACCCAGCTGTTTAATCTGCTCTGCGAAAAGGCGGACGATGTGTATGGCGGCAGGCTTCCAGTCCATGTGCGCTGTCTCATTGATGAAGCCGCCAATATCGGGCAGATTCCTCGTCTGGAAAAGCTGGTGGCCACCATCCGAAGCCGTGAGATCTCCGCCTGTCTGGTGTTGCAGGCGCAGAGTCAGCTCAAGGCGATTTATAAGGACAACGCCGATACCATTATCGGAAACATGGATACTTCCATCTTCCTGGGTGGTAAAGAGCCGACTACCCTCAAAGAGCTGGCTGCCGTGCTGGGCAAGGAAACCATCGACACCTACAACACCGGAGAGAGCCGTGGCCGGGAAACTTCCCACTCTCTCAACTATCAAAAATTGGGGAAAGAGCTGATGAGCCAGGATGAGCTTGCAGTTATGGATGGCGGCAAGTGCATCCTCCAGCTGCGCGGTGTGCGTCCTTTCCTTTCGGATAAGTACGACATCACCAAGCACCCCAATTTCAAGTACACTGCCGACGCGGATGATAAGAACGCTTTTGACATTGAAGCATTCTTGTCTGCAAGGCTGAAACTCAAGCCCAATGAGGTCTGCGATGTATATGAAGTAGACACGGAGGGCGTGTAATACGGTTCCGCTGAGAAAGGAGTGATCGTATCTATTTGCCGCAACTGCCTCTGTTGAGGCCATTGGCGTACAAAGCGGACAATCGCAAGAAAAATAATGAAAAAGGAGGACAGCCGGAATCATGCCCCCGGAAACCGGGCGGCAGATTGTTCCGGCTTTTGTATGCCTATGAAACATGACAAACCTATTTTTTAATCAGATTCCGGCTAACAAACTATATGGCATTTTTTGAACAGGCAATTACCGTTCTTCAGACTCTCGTTATCGCTCTGGGTGCTGGTCTTGGTATCTGGGGTGTCATCAACCTGTTGGAAGGTTACGGCAACGACAACCCTGGCGCCAATGCTCATGTACGGTAAAGTATCACAAGAAAATTATGTCGAATTGACAGCCGCCTCCGCTATACCGAATA
>CANREV010000007.1 GCA_947629645.1 uncultured Acetatifactor sp.
AGAACGACAAAAGCGCCACATTACACGGCGCTAATGTTTTTGATAATTTAAGACATTTTCAAAAATGCTTGACAGACATAATTCCATGCTCCGCATTGCTTCGCATTGCCCCGCTTTGCGCATTTCGCAAACGGCGCGGGCCGAAACCGATGCTTTTTTGCGGCAATACGACTCTGTGCGCTCTGGGATCATGCGAGAACGATCTGAAAGATAACCGGCTCTTTCCCCGTCAGCTCCCTGGTCCTCGCATCGGGCTGTCCGAAACCTGCGCTGACTTCAAAACGAGCGCCGTCCACCAGCCTTACTCCCTCATCGTTTACCACCGTAAAGGAATCTTTGTCAACGGGCACCTGGACTTTCACCGTCTTCCCGGCTCCCACAGACACCCTTATAAAACCGCACAGCCTGGGCGATGGCGTGGCGTGAACGGAGTCCATTGCCCTGATATAGACCTGAACCACATCTTCCACAGCGCAGTCTCCCCGATTCGATACCGCAGCCGCGATCTCAAACTTTTGACCGGGCGCAAGCAAAACCGTCTCTCCCGCAGCCGTTTTCTTCCCGCAGCATTCCACCTGTTCTAACACGGTATCCCCATAATTTAAGCCATACCCGAAGGGATAGAGAGGCGTGCCGGAAAAATAGCGGTAAGTCCTTCCCTTCATGGAATAATCTTCAAACGCAGGCAGTTCTTCCGTATCCCGGTAAAAGGTGACGGGCAGCTTGCCGGAAGGAGAGATCTCCCCGAACAAAAGGTCCGCGATCACCCTGCCGCCTCTGGCACCGGCGTACCAGGCCTGCAGCACCGCGCAGCAGTGTTCCTGGGCGTATCTTAAATCCATGGCGCTTCCCGTCATGTTGATCAGGATCACGGGCTTTCCCGTCTCCACCACGGTCTCAAGCAGTTTACTCTGGGACGCAGGCAGGAGCAGATCCTTTTTATCGCCGGAAGCGTAGCTGTTTCCCGTATCCCCTTCTTCCCCCTCCAGAGATTCATCCAGCCCCAGACAAAGCACGACCACATCGCTGTGCTCCGCCACTGCTGCCGCTTCGCTGAGACGGTCCGCCGTAGCGGAAAGGCTTTCCACCTTCTCCTTAAAGAGATGGCAGCCCTCCGAATAATACACCCTCACATCGTCCTTTACATAATCCTGAATGCCTTCCAGCACGGTAATGTACCGGGAGGAAGTGCCGTGGTAATTCCCGACCAGGGCGGCCCTGCTGTCCGCATTCGGCCCGATCACGCCGATGGATCTCAGATTCTCTTTCTTCAGAGGCAGGATGCCGTTGTTTTTTAAGAGCACTACCGATTCCGCCGTGGCCTGATCCGCTATCCGCAGATGCTCCCTGCATTCGATCTTCTCATAGCCGATCCGGTCGTACTCCGTCTGATCGAACAGTCCCAGCAGAAAACGTGTGGTAAACAGCCGCTCCGCCGCCCGGGTGATGTCCTCCTCCGTGATCATGCCCTGCTCATACGCCTTTAGAAGGTGCAGATAGGTATTCCCGCAGTTCACATCGCAGCCCGCCCTGATAGCCATGGCCGCCGATTCCTCCGCCGTATCCGTCACCATATGCTGGGTATGAAAATCCCGGATAGCCCAGCAGTCGGACACGAAATGTCCCTCGAACTCCCACTGTCCTCTTAAGATATCGCGGATCAGGGTATCGCTTGCGCAGCAGGGCTCCCCGTTGGTCCTGTTGTACGCTCCCATGACCGCCTCTACCTTCGCTTCCCTGACCAGCTTTTCAAAAGCGGGAAGATACGTCTCCCACAGATCTTTTTTACTAACCGAAGCGTTGAATTTATGGCGCAGCGCCTCCGGACCTGAATGTACCGCAAAATGTTTCGCGCAGGCCGCCGCTTTCATATATTCCCCGTCTCCCTGAAGTCCTTCCACGAAAGCTTTTCCCAACTCTCCCGTCAGGTAGGGATCCTCCCCATACGTCTCGTGGCCCCTTCCCCATCTGGGATCGCGGAAAATATTCACATTGGGGGACCAGAACGTCAATCCTTTGTAGATATCGCGGTCTTTTTTCGCGCTGTAAGCATTGTACTTCGCACGTCCTTCCGTAGCGATCACATCGCCAACCTGACCCATCAGCTCCGTATCAAAAGCCGCCGCCATCCCGATGGCCTGAGGGAACATAGTCGCAACGCCGGCTCTGGCTACACCGTGCAGCCCTTCGTTCCACCAATTATAGGCGGGCACACCCAGCCGTTCGATGGCCGGAGCATTGTAACGCAGCTGCGCCGCCTTTTCCTCCAGCGTCATCTTCGCCACCAGTTCTTTTGCCCTCTTCTTTGCGGTCTTTCTGTCCATCCCTTCGTAACCTCGCTTCCCCGATTCCATCACGGAACCTCTCCGTGTTTTCAGCATACCATATTTAACTTATGGTTTCCAATCAGTTCATGCTATTCTAATACCATATTTTGCGAAAATGGGGACTCTTCCGGTCCCAGATAACTGTCCGCAAGCCTGCTCTCCAGAGGATAAATCCTGATCCGCTCCAATACCACGCCCGCGTCCAGCGCCTCCACAGACAGCCTGCACACTCCCGCGTCCCACTCCGCCTCAAGGGCGACCGTCCTGATCTGGTCCAGAACGCCTCTGCACCAGTCTTCGTCCCTGTGGTCTCCCGCCCGAAAGGTTTCGGGAACAACAGTCACGATCCGGGGCTCTGAACCGGATGGCGTGACCATAAGCCGCAGCGCTTTGCCTTTGACCGGCGAATTGGTGGGCGCTGTCAGAAGCTCGATCCGATACCTTCCCGTCTCTTCCAGCCAAAACTGATATGTCAGCCGGGGCTTTTTTGCCGTTTCCGGGAAAGAGCGCGTAACCGGAAAAACTTTTACAGCGCTGCCATATCTTCCGTAATGTTCCAAAACCCGGAACCCCGCCCCTTGAACATCTGCTTTTTCACAAAAATGTTTCGCGTCCATGGTCACAACGCCTCTGCGGGGAAGAAACGTCATGGGAGGCAGCTCCTTTGTCTGAAAACTTCTCGCCCGGATCTCCACCGCCACAAGCGTATCCCCATCCGTGATAAACAGCCGTTTCTTAGAAACGCCCAAAGGCAGCCGCTCCCGCAGACAGCGGATCTCCACTTCTTTCACCGGGCGCTCTTCCCCCACAGAGTACACTTCCCCCGCGGATTGTTCTTCTAAAACGGACGGTTCTTCCCCGATGAGGGAAGCCGCCCCTTCGGGATGCGCCGTGCCATCTGAGGGGCCAACCTGCAACCAGTCCGGCATCCCGCCCTCCTCCGGCACAATCCGGCAGCGCAGCGCCCCCTGTCCATCGTTTGCCAGTTCCAGCAATACCCTGTCGCAGTCAAAACTTAAGAAATCATCCACTCTGATCACGGCAGGTTCTCCGTACTGTTTATAAAAGACCTGATTATCGTCTTTTCTGGATACGCTCAGCCTGCTTTTCTTTATTGGCGTTACCCGGCTTAAGACAGGATAGCGGCAGCCGTCCTCGTTCCAGCGGGTAAAGCCGATATGAGGGGCAAGCTGCATCCCGTTCCATTTTCCTTCCGCAAACCGTCCGAATTCTTCCGTAAAAAGCCGGTCTTTTTCGATACAGTCCGCCGCAAGTCTTCCGTACTCATTGGCGATAGTCCTGCCCTGGGAAGCGTAATGCTGATTCCTGCCCGCATAGAGCTGCAGCTTCATAAGATTCATTCCCGCCATTGCGGGGAAGTGAACCATGCTGTAATATCCTCTTTTTTCCCTGTCACAGAGCTGCTCCATAATCTCTGCGGACAAGCGTTCCACCTCCCGCACCCGTTCTAATATCCGGTCCGCTTCCAGATAATGGCAGGGGTGGTATACCTTTTCGTTTAAAGCCTCCGGCCTGCGCAGATGCAGCAGATCGATGTATTCCGTAAACACCCGGGCTATCCGCTCCTGCAGTCCGCCTCCCGCCTCTCTGAAATTCTGCGCCGCCCACTTTCGCAAAAACGCCTCGGCGCTGTCCATGCGCTCTGTTCCCCATGTGTCAAAATCATAGGCCATGTTCATAAAAAAGGTCAGAGGAACTTCATGAAACTTTAAATCGCCCACATTGACAATCCACAATTCCCGTATTCCGTACTCGTAGGCCGTACACATCTGCTCCCACATTTTGGTCAGAGGAGTGGAATCGATCCATTCGTAAGATACAGGGCCGCCGTGATAATCCAGATGATAGTACATGCCAAAGCCGCCTTTGCGGCTCCGCAGTTCTTTTGTGGGCAAAGTGCGCATATTGCCATAGTTGTCCTCACAGAGCATACAGATCACGCCCTCCAGCCCTTCCCAGTCTTTCAGGCCGGATACGTCCCCATCCCCGTAAAAATAGTCTTCCACTTCTTTATACAGCGCCAGCATCAGAGGCTTTCCGTTTAAATCCTCGCCGATGGTCTTTTGGATCAGCTGCCGCTGTTTTGTGATGATATCTTTTAGCAGCGCGATATTTTCCGCCAACGAAGCGTCATCCCCCAGCATGGAGGAATCCCGTTCCCCGCGCATGCCGATGGTGATCATATTCTCATATCCGCCGCTTCTTTTCAGGGCATCCTCCCAATAGCGCAAAAGCCCCTGCCGGTTGGTATAGAAGTTCCATTCGTTGCCGTATCTGCTCTCTTCTCCCCGTACCTTATCCCATTCCTCACTGGCTCTTAAGCAGGGCTCATGGTGGGAATATCCTATGATGACCCCGTAAAGATCTGCAAGCTTTTCATTGGCGTCCTCCGGCCCGTCCAGCGGGAAAGAAGATGTCCACATAGCAGGCCAGAGATAATTTCCTTTCATGCGAAGCAAAAATTCAAAAACATAGCGGTAAGCCTCCGCGCAAAATCCACCGAAATGCTCCGTCACCCAGGTGCCGAAACAGGGCCATTCATCATTGATAAAGAACCCCCGGTAACGGACGCTGGGCTCTTTGGAGAGGGTGCAGATATCTTCCCCCAGGATGGGATGGGCATTTTGAGGCGGCAGAGAATCGCCCCAGTACACAAGAGGCGTCACTCCCAGATATTCAGACAGCGCAAACATGCCATAGATGGTCCCCCGTTTATCGCTGCCGCAAATCACCAAAGCTTCAGCCACTCCGTCAAAAGGCCGGGAAACATATGCAATCCGATAGACTTCTCTCTTTCCTTCCAACGATGCAAGACTCATCTTTCCTTCCTGAACAAGACGCTCCATGAGAGGACTTCTGCCACAGGTGGCGCAGAGGATCACCGCTTCCTCAGAAAGAATCTGTTTCTCCGTCAAAAGGTCCGGCCTTACGCCCGTCACCATTTCCAGATCAGAGGCTACAGATTCCCCGATCTTTCGCACTCCCTCAAACGCCGCCTCCTCTATAAGCAGGGGAACCGCCCCGCCGTTTCTGATCAAAGAAAATTCCATTGCTTCCATCTCCATTCGCCCTACGGTATCATCCCGGAATCTGTCTTAGGGTGCGTCTACAAAGCCGAACCCTAAAATTGTAAACTGTTTTTCCTCATCTCCCTGCGCCATCCTGATCTCCACATGGTGACGCTTTCTCTCCAGCCCCCGAAACAGGATCAACGCGTTACAGTGCACCCAGCCAACCTCTCTGGGATCGATGGTGCGCACCTTTTTGCCATCCACAAAAATATCCGCCCGTCCGGCTAAGGCTTGGGCGGAATCTTTTTCCACTATAAGCAGCGCGCTGCAGACGATATCCATAACAAAGGGTCTGCTTCCTCCCGTATGCATCCAGTTAAAGGGAAATTCCGGCGTCCTAAACAGATCCCTGTTTCGTTCCACCGCCTGCAGATCCTCGTCCGTCTCCGAAAAATCCCCGCAATCTGCCTCCGCAAATTCCGAAACGCTGCCGCGGTCAAAGAATTTTACCTCCGTAAATTCGCTGCCGTAAACAGGCTTCACCCGATTTACCCCTAAAGCGGGCGGAACATCCTGCGCTTTGTCCGCCTCTTCCATCAGGTGCAGCAGGCAGTCCGCCATCACGGTATGTCCCAGATTTGACGGGTGGTAGACATCATAAAAATACTGGTTCTTGCTGATTACCCTTCCTGTCTGCGGCCTGAGATAGAATTGTTCCACGACACCATCCCTGACACTGACCATAGGAAGCTGGTAAGCCTCTCCCACTTTGGACAGACGCTCCTGAAGGTTATAGTCATCAGAGAACACGGAAAACAACAAAATGACCGCCGGCTCCTGAAAACCGAGCAGGATCTTTCTCACCAGGCACTCAAAGCTCTCCCCCCCTGTCTCATCCCCCTCATCGTTTACGGCAAATTCTATCACTACCAGATCCGGTTTCACACGTCCTTCATCACACACATCCCTGTCGTAGCGCAGCATGCCAAGCTCCGAAGAAGTGCCTCCTACCCCCGCCTTTACATAGTGAATGTTTTCCTCTGTACCCCTGCCGCATAATCTGCAAAAGCCCTGGAACGTTTTCCACGCATAACACTGGTCATTGATAGGGATGGCTCCGGCCCCCTGGGTGATGGATCCTCCGATAAAAGCCACCGTGGTATCCTCCCCGCCTCTGGCTTTGCGAAAGACCTTTTTCAGGCGGTGGACATTTCCGAGACGAAACAGAGATCTGGCAAGGATATCCCGATAAGCCGGACTGTCAAAATCCACCTGTCCTTCTTCCTCCGGTTCAGGCACTTCATATCCGTCCTGAAGGTAAAGGCGCACCGCAACCTCCGCCAATGTGTTTGCCTTGGCAAATTCAAAACGGATCTGCCCCGGAACCTGATCATCGTCCGACCAGTCCACCTCAGACATTTTAACCATTGTCTCCATGCCGTCACCCCGCACCGTTACACGATGTATGGTGCCTGTGACATAGGGATCCGTCTTTCCATACATCTGCAGCACAAAGGAGATTCGTTCTGTAGGATCTAAAGTCTCCACGGACACGCCGATCGCATAGACCAGCCGCCGAAATCCTTCCGCCGTGCGCAGCAGATCCAGAATCCGCCTGTCCGTAATTCCTCCCGCGATCCGCGCAAAGCTCACCAGCCGCTCATTGTCAAGGAAAATAACCTGTGTGCCGCTGCCGTCTTTCTGCGGCGACCCTGCCACCTGCTTTCGCCGCATGATATAAAAGCTTTTCCGCTTTTTTTCCGGATCCTTTGGCGCTTTTGGCGCTGAAACGTTTTGTTCTTCCATAATGGTATGCCCCCGATTCCGCTTTTGCGCTTACTTTTTACTTCCATTATAATATATTTTCCTCAGGAATCTTCCTAAACCTTGTGGAATCTTTCTCATTTATTGCTATCCTTCCATCTGGCATGGTAAAAAAGTTTGATTCTGGTACTTTTTATCAAGCCACTTCTTTTGTATACTGCTTTTAATCCATGGAAAATCTGTTAGAAGGAGTCATACATTATGAAAAAAACAAGAAGTTACAAAACACTGATTGCAGGCGCCGTCCTGCTGATCCTCTCAATCATTTGTGCTGTCTATACTTACCATACCAGTTATCAGGAGTCCGTAGCCGCAGGCAGCGCCCTCTCTCAGGTCAAAGCGCAGATCGCATCCATTGAGGCCGGCACATCCTCCGGCGATCTGGAAGCGCTGAATGCACAGCAAAGCGCTCTCTCCGACCGGAAACTGGCGCTGGAGCGTCCCTATTCCTACGCTCTGACACTGCTTTTCTTCGCCGTTCTTCTGACCGCAAAGGGAATCTGCAATGCCCTCGCAGGAACTGCCAGAGTCCGGAAAGCTGACGTCAAACGCCTGGCGCAGGCCGGTCTTCTGGCGGCGCTGTGCTATATCGGTTTCGCTTTCTTTAAGATTGACATTCCCGTTGGCACCGAAAAGACCGCTTTTCATTTCGGCAATGTCTTCTGTGTGCTGGCTGCCCTTCTGTTGGGAGGGTACTGGGGCGGCCTGGCAGGCGCCGTAGGAATGACGATCGGCGACCTTACCTCCTCTTATGTGACCAGCGCGCCAAAGACATTCCTCTTAAAAATGCTCATCGGCCTGATCGTAGGACTGGTAGCGCATAAAATTTTCCGGCTGAGCAAAGACCACTCTCCCAAATATGTCACCGGAGTCACGATCCTTGCCAGCGTATGCGGTATGGGATTTAATATCGTAGCGGACCCGTTGACAGGTTACCTGTATAAGACCTTTCTGCTTGGTATCCCTCAGGATATCGCCTCCACGCTGGCCAAGATAAGCACCGTCACCACCTCGGTCAACGCCGTTGTGGCCGTGATCGCCGCGTCCGTATTCTATCTGGCCCTTCGTCCGGCGCTTCGCAAATCAGGACTGTTCGTATACGCAGAACCGGAAGAGGAAGAAAAGGAAGAGGAAAAAAAGGCAAATAAGGAAAAGGAATAACTGAAAAACGCAATACTTCCAAAAACAGCAAAAGGCTGTCGCTTCCGCGGATATGGGTCCGCAGGCGACAGCCTTTTCCTTATTGCTGAAATGTTATGGTCACATTTCCCATGGAACACTCTATGTCTATGGTCTTCCCCGCATGATTATCGATATATTGTTCACTGGAAAAACCGCTGCCTCCGCCCGACCCCAACGTCACGTTTCCCAAGGCCTGGGAGAGCTCATAGTTGAAATCCTGTTGACTGCCTTTCAGATTCAGATCCACATTTCCCATGGAACACTCTATAGAAATATCGGAGGCCGCATCCCCGGCAGCGGTAAATTCTCCCATGCCCACTACCGCGTCCAGCGTATTCGTTGACAGACCGCTCAGCGAAATCTTTCCCATACCTACGGAAGTCTCCACTTCCTGCGCCTGCAGCTGATTTATGGCAATCTCTCCGGCTCCCGCCTCCAGATCCGCGCTGTGCGTGACAAGCCGGTCAAACTCCAGCTTTCCCGCCCCCACATTGATATACACCTTGTCAAAGGAACAATCCTCGGGAACGTACAGGACGATACTGCATTCTTTTATGTATATACTTTTGGGGACGTTTACGGAAGAATTGATATGGAGAACGCCATCTTTTACATACCCCTGAAATTTCCCCGCATTCCTGGCCTCAAGGTAAAAATTTCCATCCGATGAGTTCTCTGTGGTAAGGCTGCAGGCGCCGACTTCAATATCCAGCTCCCGAATATCGCTTCCCAGGCTGTATTTGTCTATCGTTCCGGTCTGCGTGCTGAAATGACGGTCAAACCCTGCATCTTCCTCAATCTTGTAATCAATATTTTCCAACTCCTCGACAATTTCATTATTTCCAATGAAATCATCGATGCTGATCCCCCATCTCTCCCAATCCGATAAATTGATGTGAATGCGCCCATGAGTCGCATTCTCCACCACGTTCTCGATCGTTTTCCTTCCCCGGACAGTCCCTGCAATAGCCGCAAACACGCAGCCTGTCACGAACAGTACCAACGCTGTGACCGCACAGCCCTTCATAAACTTTTTCATATCAAAAACCTGCCTTTCTGTAACCCGCGGACTTTCCTGTGGATTTCCCACATTGCGCAGGCACAATGCGTCATTTTTTCTTCATCCTGCCAAACAGACTGCAAATGCCCTTCACAGCCGCCGGTGTGGCGATTCCTGCCATGGCCACCGTCAACATCAGAAATAAAATGCCGATCCCGCCACAGATCAGGCCGCCGCCCAGCAGCCCCAGACTCACCACAGGGTCCGCCCACAGGCACATCATGCCCGTAACCGCAAGAACAAGCAGCAGGATCAACAATGCCACCGCCACGATCCCAAAACTGAAGATCAGAGCAAACCAGGTCACTATGATACCGCACAAAGTACCGAATATGCCTGCCGCAATCCCAAGCAGCGCCGGGGAAAACAAAACAGCCGCAATGACCAGCAGCACGATCGCCCATGTGGGCACGCCCGTTTTCTCCGGTTGTTTTTGTGTCTCCGGTATCCTGTTTAAATCAGGCTGCTGATATTGCACTACGGCCCTGTCCGAAGACGCAGCCTTCTGATAGACACCATCCCCGTAACCAGCTCCGTAAAGGTCACGCTTGATATTCTCGGCAACCTTCGCCGGATTTCCCAGCGCTTCAATCACCGCCTGTTCGTTCTCCTCCCCCGCATCGTTAAAATAATCATTATAATATTGCAAAGCCTCCTCCCGTTCTGTAGGAGAAATATTTTGCAGCAGACTCTCCAACTGCCTCATAAAATCGACTCTATTCATAATTGATCTCCACTCCCTTCCGGATCCGTCTTCCCCTCAACCGCATCATTTTTTGCAAGTTTTCCTGCATCCATCTCCGCACTAAGATCGATCCTGCCCTCAAACAGTCCCGTGATCTTATCCGAATATCTGCGCCACTCGCTCTCGTAAAGCCGCAGTTGCGCCCAGCCTCTGCTGGTCACTTTATAATAACGTCTGTTTCTTCCGGCGCACTCCATGTCATAGACTTCGAGGCACTCATCCTTCTGCAGCCTTCTCAGCACCGGATAAAGCGTGGATTCGGACAGATCGATGACCTGTCTTACTTCCTGCGTGATTTTATAACCGTAAGTACCATCCGGCTCCTTAGAGACCACCGCCAGCACAATGGCATCCAGAAGAGCCGAACCTGTATTAAATACCATGTCATCTCTCCTTTTTGTTTTCCGTTCCTGACCTTGTTTCCGATTATTACTTATTATCTGTTTTGAATTCTCCTGTGCACCCGGAGTATCCAATTTATCTGCGACCGTATAATAATATATGGCGTATAATATCTCGGTCGTTGAGCATACTATACGCCATATAATATCATATGTCAATATGTATCAGTAAAAAATTTTAACGCTCCATTTTCCAGAAGGACGCGCTGTAGGCGGGCAGCCTGCTGCCGCCGCCGAAATCATGAGTTTCACCGCTGATCAGATCCACCGCCAGACCACAGCCGGCATCAAAATGGGCGTCAAAATCGCTGCCATCCGCATTGATCGCCACCATCACTCTCTCATGCTCCGACTTTCTCTCAAAGATGCACTGCCTGTTAGTCAGAAGGACCGAGCGGAACGCGCCGTAATTGAGCGCTTCGGAATGCTTTTTTGCCTCCGCCAGCTTAGCGATCCACTGACATAAATCATTCCAGACGGGCTCTTCAAAGCAGGGTCTAAGCGCCGGATCCCCCTGAGACTTCTCCCCTTTCGCCCCCCACTCGCTGCCATAATAGACGCAGGGAATGCCCGGCATACCAAACTGCAGCGCATAGATCAGGGGAAGATGACTGGCATTGGTAAGAATGCTCGCCACCCTGGTCACGTCATGATTATCCACAAAGGACAGCAGATGCTTTCCACGGTACAAAGTCCAGTTCTCGGGTCCGAACTGCCGCAGCAGGGAATGGACGATCTCGAACAGGTTCATGCTGTTAAAGCTGCTGTAAAGCCCCTTATAGCACTCATAATTTGTCACGGAATGCAGCATGGCATCGTTCATCAGGCGATTGTAGTCTCCGTGAAGCATTTCCCCGATCAGCACGAAATCATCCTTTAACCCCTGCGTAAAGCTCCGCAGCCTGCGCACAAAATCTTCATCCAGGCTGTAGGCCACATCCAGCCGCAATCCATCGATGTTAAACTCCTCCACCCAGAACTTCACGCTCTCCAGCAGATAATTGACGACCTCCTCATTGCGCAGATTCAGTTTGACCAGATCATAGTTGCCCTCCCAGCCCTCGTACCACAGGCCGTCATTATAATTGGAATTTCCGCCGAAATCGATCCGGTAGAACCAGCCTGTATAGGGGGAACTCTCCCTGTTTCTGACCACATCACGAAAAGGCCCGAAGCCTCTTCCCACATGATTGAACACACCGTCCAGCACTACTTTAATGCCGTTTTCATGGAGTTCTTTACACACCTTTTTAAAATCATCGTTGGTGCCAAGTCTGGTATCCAGCTTCCGATAATCCCTTGTATTATAGCCATGGGTATCGGATTCAAAAACAGGGGAAAAATAAATTGCGTTGATCCCCAGCTTTTTCATATGGGGGATCCAATCCAGTACCTTTAAAATCCGGTGCTCCAACACGCCGTCATTCTCAAAAGGCGCTCCGCAAAATCCCAGCGGATAAATTTGATAAAATACACTTTCGTATGCCCACATACCATTTCTCCTTCTGCGTTTTAATTTCAGACCCGCATTTGCCGTCTGCACGTCTGTTGACCAATTCAGTACTAAAATTGCTTCCATGGATTGTGTCCATGGATTGCATCCATGGGAGCAGCCTGTGGAAAAAAAGAAATATCTGTCATTTTTTTGCATCTTTCATCATAAAAATCCACAGAATCCACATAGTTATCCACAATTACACCTATGTCAGTTTACCACTTTTTGCATGTCAGTTCCATAGTTTTTCATATAATTTTCTCACAGCCATGAATCCCAAAATCTTTCTACCCGCTTCGCCACCGTGTCCACCGTCACCATTTCATACTGTTCCCACTCTCTTGGAAACAGTTTGCGGTAAGTAAACTGCAGAAATCTCTCGTCCAGCAAAGCAACGATTCCCACATCTTCCGCGGTGCGGATGACCCTTCCCGCCGCCTGCAAAACCTTGTTCATGCCATTGTAGCGGTAAGAATAGTCAAAACCATTTTCCCCTTCCGCATCGAAATATCTTTTTAAGATCTCCCTTTCACTGCAGACCTGAGGAATCCCTGTTCCTACGATGATCACGCCGATCAGGCTGTTGTTCTTCAGATCGATCCCCTCGCTGAAAATTCCGCCCAGAACGCAAAAACCGATGAGAATCGTATCCTCCTCTTCCTCGATCTCCATGTCGATAACCGCCTGAAGATCACAGTCCGAGGCCCCTCCCCGGAATCTGGACAAAAACTCCTCCCGCTCCATTTCACTCATATACTCGTTTTGCAGAATACACTCTTTGTCCCGAGAAGCGAAATGTTCCATATAGATATCATATACCGTGCGCAAAAACGCATAAGACGGAAAAAAGACCATATAATTTCCGTGCCTGTTTTTTACGATCTCGTCAATGTAACGGGCTATATTATAATATTCCGACTCCGATCTTCTGACATATTTGCTGGTGACATCCGATGCGAGAAACAAAGCGCGTTTCATAGGATTAAACACTGACCTGGCGTAAATTTCATAGTCCTCATCCCCGCCTCCCAGAAGCTTTTTATAGTACTGGATAGGCAGAAAGGTGGCGGAAAAGAGGATCGTACTGCATCCCTTAGCCATACAGTTCTTCAGATTTTCCGCAGGATTGACGCAAAACAGTCTGACCAGGAAATCTCCCTCTTCCCCGAGCTGCGTATAGGTCACATAATGTTCATCCAGCAGTTCGTAGATCTCCAGAAAATGTCCCACGTCAAAATACAGATCCAGCAATGTTTCCCTGATCTTGGGCTGTTTTTCCTCCTGCTCTGACAAATATTCATCCAGCGCGGACTGAAGGCGCATCAGCGGCTTTACAAAATCATCGATCCGCTCTACCGTCCGCCACCCTCCGCATTCCCTTTCCAATGCCAGAAGCTCCTCATTGCACTTTTCCATCTGATAAACCATCCTGGAAGCATAGCCCTGACGCACCAGGATACTGCGCCCCGCGCTGTTGCCGGTACCGGATTGGTCAATCGCGCCTCCGGATTCCGCATTTTTCGACATTTCTGTCATATCCATTGTCATTTGTCCTTCAATTTCGCGCTTTTTCAACCTTTTAGAAGTTTCTGACAAAATTGTCTTTTTCAATTCTCCTGCAATTTCCAGCATAACATTTTTATAGAGTGAAGCGCTATACATTTCTCTGCCGCGCTCTAAAAGGTTATGGGCTTCATCGATCAAAAAAATATATTTTCCGCTGTTTCCTTCCCCGAAAAACCTCTTCAGACAGACATGCGGGTCAAACAGATAATTGTAATCGCATATGATCGCATCGCAAAAAAGGCTCATATCAAGACACATTTCAAACGGGCAGACCTGATGTCTGGCGGCATACTCCTCAATCTTTTCCCGGCTGAAATTTTCTTCGGAAATCAGAAGGTCAAAAAGAGCATCGTTGATTCTGTCAAAGTGACCTTTGGCGTAAGGACAACTCTCAGGGTTACATTCCGGCTGCTCCATAAAACAGATCTTTTCTTTTGCAGTAAGGATCACCGTCTTAAAACGCAAGCCTTTCTTTCGCAGCAGGTCAAATGTTTCGGCCGCCACCGTTCTGGTGATCGTCTTAGCCGTCAGATAAAACAATTTCTCCGCCATGTCCTGGCCTATGGCCTGCACCGCCGGATAAATGGTGGAAATGGTTTTGCCCGCCCCCGTGGGCGCCTCCAGAAACAATTTCTTCTTATGATAAATTGTACGATAAACGCCCGCCACCAGATCTTTTTGTCCCTCTCTGTACGGAAAGGGAAATTCCAATCCCCTTATGGACTCCCTGCGAAGTCTCTGCCATCTGCAGGCGTAATCCGCCCATTTTCGATAACTTTCTATGAGCGCCTGAAACCATTCCTCCAGCTGTTCAAAGGAAAAATCCTCATAAAAATAACGGATATCTTCCGTCTCCATATTGCAGTAGGTCATCCGCACCCCTATTTCAGGTAACTTTTCCCGCAGGGCGAAAATATAAGCGTAACATTTGGCCTGCGCAGTATGCAGTGGCAGGGGTTCTTTCATCTTTTCCACATCCCGGTAAGTCCCTTTGATCTCATCAATGATGATCCGGCCCTCTTTATGGATGATACCATCTGCACGACCCTCCACCACAAGCAGATAATCCTGCGTTGGCAGAGAGTATCTCAGCGTGACCTCGGCCTCGTATTCCGCCCCCATTCTCCGCTGGATCATGCGGTGAATACGTCCGCCTTCCTGCATGGCGTTGTCAGAAGACGCCTGATGCCGGTTATCGATATCTCCATGACGCAGAATAAACTCCACCAGGTTTCTGACAGAAATGCGGACCTCTTTATCTTCTGCCCCCAGACGCTCCACCTCCCGACTTATCCCATGTTTTTCACACGAAAGCAAAACTCCCTATGAAGATAGTACTCTATCTCTCACAGGGAGTCAATTTTCTATGATAAAGTGTTTCTCAAAATTAAGACTTTCCCGCAGCAGACGATACAAAACATCAGCAGGCTACTGCCAGAGTCTTAAGCATCTCCTCCAGTTCCGCGTTATAACCTTCATAAGAAACTCTCAACAGGCTATTGAAATCCAGTCCGCATACTCCTAAAAAAGATTTAGCATCCACTATATACCTGTTGTAGGAGATATCAATGTCAAAGTTGCATTTGCAGGCTACATCTACAAAATGCTTTACATCATCGGGTGCCAAACGAATTGTCTTTACCATATTAACCATCCTTTCATAGATTTACAGTGCTATACATTTCATGTTTCTTATTTAAACATTATATCCAAAAACACAAAAAAGTAAAGTAAAATACCTTTCAAAAAAAAGGGGTTTGGAGCGTCTTTTTTGTGCATTTTTGTATATATTACTCATTTTTCCATCATTTCGTCATATTATTCCGAAACCGAGGTGGAAGCATATTCCTTTAGAGTTTGACAGAATCCGGTTCAGCAATATATTTTTTTCCTGTAAAAAGTATTGCAAATTATAGAAAAAAGCGGTTAAATGAAATAGGAAACAGATTCTGATAACAGAGGGAACCAAACAAATGTCAAACTTACAAATACCTAAAAATTACAAATCGGAGTTAAATCTCCACGACACGCAGGTGGCCATCAAAATGGTGAAAGATTTCTTCCAGACGCTGTTGGCCGAGCGCTTAAATCTTCTGCGTGTTTCCGCACCGCTGTTCGTTGACCCCGCGACCGGCTTAAACGATAATCTTAACGGCGTGGAACGGCCCGTCTCCTTTGATATTAAGTGCCAGGACGGCAGGGAAGGAGAAATTGTCCATTCCCTCGCAAAATGGAAGCGCTACGCCCTGCAGAAATACGGTTTCCATGCAGGAGAGGGACTCTACACCGATATGAGCGCCATCCGGCGGGATGAACAGACGGACAATATCCATTCCATCTATGTAGACCAGTGGGACTGGGAGAAGATCATCACCAAAGAGGAACGCAATCTGGAGACTTTAAAGGATACCGTCCGCTCCATCTACAAAGTGCTTCGTAAAACCGAAAAATACATGTCGATCCACTTCGATTACATCGAGGAGATCCTGCCCCACGATATCTTCTTTATCACTACCGCGGAGCTTAAAGACATGTTCCCCGACTACACTCCCAAAGAAAGAGAATACTACATAGCCAAGGCAAAGGGCGCTGTCTGCATCCTGCAGATCGGCGATGATCTGGAAAACGGCGAACCCCACGATGGGCGTGCGCCGGATTATGACGACTGGACATTAAACGGCGATATCATTGTATATTACCCTGTTCTTGACATTGCTCTGGAGCTGTCAAGCATGGGGATCAGGGTAGACAAAGACGCGCTTTTGTCCCAGTTGGAAAAAGCCGGCTGCCCTGAACGCGCTGAACTTCCTTTCCACCAGGCGGTGATCAGGGAGGAATTGCCCTGCACCATCGGCGGCGGCATCGGACAATCGCGAATTTGTATGTTTTTCCTGCGTAAAGCGCATATTGGCGAAGTACAATGCTCCTTATGGCCCGATGATGTCATGAAGGAAGCTGAAAAAAAAGGTCTGCAGCTGTTGTAAGCTGCGGGCCTTTTTTGACAGTCAACACGATATCTTATTCATACAGGGCAAATTTATCATTCTGCCATGTCAGCGTATACCCGTTCCTGTCCATATAATCTGAGATCAACTGCCACTTTTCATCCTGCTCCAAACCTTTATAATCCTTTGTCCAACCGTTAAAAAGGCGATTTACCAATACGATCGGCCGTTCTTTGCCGTTTTTTCGCAATTTGTCCTCCGTCTGCAAAAGCGCCGCTTCCATCGTCTCATAACTGTAAGAGACCAGATCGCTCCATGAATTAAAAGCCGGAGGCATCTGCAGATAATAGGAGAGCGCAGGGATGCCGCCGTAGAGGATCACTTCCCTGCCTTGCAGATTTTGTTTCTCCACGCATTCCATCAGCTCCGTTATCCATTCCGCTTTCTGAGGATTCATTTTTATATTGCGCAGAATCTCATTTCCCTCCACACAAGCCGTGAGCTGATATACGCCTGTAGATTCCGCAAAGGAAAACTTTACGCCAAAACCCGCAAACTGAAACACGCAGAAAAGCAAAAATACGCATAAAACAGATTTTGCGGGGAAAGCGTTGACCGTAATCTTTCCGATGCGCCGCTCTGTCACATTTTTACAGAATCGGAAACTCTGCCAAAAAGTATAAGGCGCCGCCACAAAAAGATTATTCAGGCTCGGCATGAGCCTGTTGTTACTGCCAAGCGGCGTAATCAGTACCACCAGCGCTACCATCGCGCTGATAAGCCGTTCCTCCTTTGCGCTGCCTTTATGGAAAAAACGCACCGCGCAGATCACCAGAGTCAGCGTCAAAAACAGGATGCCCGGACGCTGCATCGGACCGTATTGTATGGGGCCGTTCTGCAAAAACTCCAGGGAACAGAATCCCCTGATATACAGCCATGCCGGCACAGCAGCGCTGACCGCCCCCCACAGGATCCGGATCCCCCGCCAGAGCGCTTTTGCGGCGCCTCTTTCCGGCGCTTTCCCACTTGTTATGTTCCATATCTTTTCCATAAACCGGCCCGACACCGCAAACAGCACAAGCCCCGCTGCCAGAATGATCCCGATGCGGAAGACCCAGTACAAATTTTCCGCGTACTCTTCAAAAGTATTTCTGACCATGGAAGCAGCCTTGTAAGCCGATGCGTTTTCCGTCATGGAAAACAATCTTTTGATCCCCGCCACATAATTTGCCATTCCATATCTTATGTGAAGATAGGAAAACAGCGCCAGCAAAGCGGAACCATAACCTGCAAAGCACCAGAAAGTATGCTGGCCCAGTCGCCGAAAGAGGCTCTCTTCCCCTTTTCCTGCGCGTCCTCTCTCCTGATACCAGTCCGCGCCGTCATACGCCCAGACAGCGAGAATCATGGCCGCCTGCGGCAGATTGGAAAAGCGCACCAGCACATTCGCCCCCAGGCAGATCCCGGCCAGCATCAGACAAATGGGGCGATCCTTCGTCAATCCCTCATACAGCAGAATCACACAGCCTAAAAACAGTACATACGTCAGATAATTGTATAAGACCGCAGTAGGGCACCAGCAGAGGCTGACAGCCACGAACTCTCCCAGAAACGCAATCCACTCCGGCATCTTTAATTTTTTCACGCAGAAGAAATAACCTGCCAAAGCCAGCGCGCTGACCAAAAGCCCCGTATAAAAATTCATTCCTATCAGGCTGTCCGCTCTTGGCAGTTTCATCAGCAAATTTCCCACCGCATTGGCCAAATAGGTGGAAAAGAGCCACATCGGATCCATGTGCTCCATTCCCATATACTGAAAATTGGCATAATTATAGCCGGTATCCCAAAGATCCAGCCCCCAGCTGATATGCCGCAGAGGGTAAAAAGCCAATATCACGATAAACAGGTTTTCCAGCAGATTTCCCCGTTTTTTTTCTCTCTCCATGATCCCAGTCATCCTCTCAAGCTCAGAAGCGGAACATCCCGTCCGCGCGACCGACCTTTTCCACAATTTTTTCGTAGATCCTTATCCTGCAAAGCAGCCTGTGGAGCCGCTTCATCACAGCGCTTCGGAGCATGTCCACCACGATGCCGCAGACAAACACGCAGACAGCGGCCGCCAATGTCTTTGCCAAAAGTTCCGGCACGGTAAGCGCATGTCCCGCTCCAAACCATTTCTGCCAGCTGTAACGCAGTCCGATATTTTCATGCAGCAGATACACTCCCAAAGTATACGGCGCTGCCTTGACCGCAAAAGCCGCCGCTGTCTTTGTCACCTTTAATCTCAGAAATGCCGCAAAAAGCCCTGCTGCCGCAAGAAAAGGAAAAATGTGATTATACTCCACAAACATCGTCAGCATCAGCCCGAAGCTTCCTGTTTTCAGATAAACCGCCCGCAGTCCCATGCTACCGCCAAAGATCAACAGACACCCCAGAAGATACAACAGGATACCTCTGCCCTTTTTCTCTAAAGGCGGCACGCCAAACCGCCTGAAGTAAGCAGCCGCCAGAAAAACGCAGAGATACCAGAGACAGTCATAGCCTTTGCCATCCATTTCCAGACGCAGGGGCAGCACGCTCTTTAACAGGCAGAAAGCAAAAAACAGCAAACCTGTGGAAATCTGCAGCTGCCGCTGATTCATCTGCGCCACCGCCCTCCCAATGAAGGGCAGAAAAAGATAAAGATAAAAATAAGCCGTCAGAAACCAATAATGCCCCATGGATATGGGAAAAACCAGAGTCAGAAGGTAATGGATATCAAAAGACGTTCCCGCTGCGATCCCCGTCACGCCGCCGATCAGTCCAAAGATCACGGAATAAAACCAGACCTGAAGATACAGGCTGAGCAGACGGCTTAGCTTAAAAGAAGAAACGCACAAAAAATAGCCGCTGATCAGCATATAGACATTGACAGCCACAATGCAGAAGCTCTCCAGCAGCCATGCCGCATAACCCGCCGTTTCCATGTCTGCTTCTGACAGTTTAGGCAGCAATTTTCCCTTATCCAGGAAATGCAGCGCCACCACCATCATCATCGCCACGCAGCGCAGCAGTTCCAGATTCGCCATGCGGCCGGATTTTACGGTTGTTTGCGTTGTCGCACCATTTTCCATGCTAGTCCTCATTCCAGAGCATTCGCGCTCTTTTGTATCCATATCGGATCAGGTATTTTTGTATCGCGCAAAACATATAGTGACAGTATATCAGATCTTCCGCCCAAAATCCACCAGATCTCATCTTTCCATCTTCCTTCCGCAGCGGTTCGCCTTCGGCCAAACCGTTACGCTGACGCACATTTATCTTCCCTTAAGTTCCCGCCGCACGTCACCTTACAGACCCAGCCAGTTTTTGATCGGATTGACCTGTCTTGCCTGTTCCAGTATCTCTCCCCTGTTATCGCGAAGATAACGCTCCAGCCTATGTACTTCCTCGTCCGAAAAACCTTCCGCATGGTCAATGATCCCATCCGGCACGATCCCCTCGGCAACCTTGTTCCCCTGAATAAACGACACTCTCGCAATTCGCCTGTCCCCCCTGGTAATCATACCAGATACCATCATATTGATCGAATCCATCATGACCCTCCTGTAAAAACCATACGTTGGCTGCATCTCTCACCAGTTTTGTCATGCGCAAGAAAGCACATTACTTTCATAGTAATTATATTCGCCCCGGTGTGCACTTTCAATTATTATTTCATTTTTCAGGAAATTTTGCAAAAAAAATCTCCCTTCCCGCTACTTTTCAAAGTATTTACGGAAAGGGAGAATGTTAAACTTCTGTTATTGAATCACCAGATTGGAGTATCCCATCAGACTCTCATCCACGGCTCTGGCAGCTTCCCTGCCCTCGCGGATCGCCCAGACGACCAGGGACTGGCCTCTGTGCATATCTCCGGTGACAAAGACATTTTCTTTGCTGGTCTGGTACTTTCCGGCTTCCGTCTTCACATTTGTGCGCTCATTAAGCTCCACCCCGAAGGCTTCCGCAACGTAGCTCTGGGTCCCCAGAAATCCCGCGGCGATCAGCACAATATCCGCGGGAAGTTCCTGTTCGCTGCCGGCGATCTCCTTCATGTTCATCCGCCCTGTGGCAGGATCCTTCTCCCACGACAACTTTACGATCTTCACAGCTTTGAGACTGCCGTCTTTATCCTTCACGAATTCCTTTACAGTGGACTCATAAATGCGGGGATCATGACCGTAAACCGCGATAGCTTCCTGCTGGCCATAGTCCGTTTTGCAGATCTTGGGCCACTCGGGCCAGGGATTGTTCTCCGCACGCTGGTCCGGCGCCTTTGGCATCATCTCAATCTGGGTCACGCTCTTTGCGCCATGACGTATGGAAGTGCCTACACAGTCATTGCCCGTATCGCCGCCGCCGATGATAACAACATGTTTATCTTTCGTATCCACATATTTCTTGTCTTCAAAACCGGAATCCAGCAGGCTCTTGGTGTTGGCCTTCAGAAAGTCTACCGCAAAATAAATTCCCCTGGCGTCTCTTCCCGCCGCCTTGATATCTCTGGGATTGGAGGCTCCGCATGCCAGCACCACACGGTCGAAATCGTGCAGAAGCTTATCTGCCTTCACTGTTTTTCCCACGTCCGCGCCTGTTACAAAAGTGATGCCTTCCTCCTCCATGACCTTTTTCTTTCTTTCCACGATCTGCTTCTCCAGCTTCATGTTAGGGATCCCGTACATCAGCAATCCGCCAATACGGTCGGAACGCTCAAAAACCGTCACCAGATGGCCTCTCTTGTTGAGCTGGTCCGCCACCGCCAGACCGGAAGGTCCGCTGCCGATGACAGCCACCTTTTTTCCGGTGCGCACCTTGGGCGGATTGGCCGCGGCATACCCTTCCGCGTAAGCGTTTTCAATGATGGCATACTCATTCTCTTTGGTGGAGACGGGATCTCCATTGAGTCCGCAGGTACACGCCGCTTCACAGAGAGCGGGGCATACTCTGGACGTAAACTCAGGAAAATTGTTGGTCTTTTTTAATCGGTTGTAAGCCTGCTGCCAGTTTTCGTTATATACCAGATCGTTCCACTCAGGGATCAGATTGTGCAGCGGACAGCCGCTCGCCATACCGCAGATCATCATGCCCGACTGGCAAAAGGGCACTCCGCACTCCATACATCTGGCGCCTTGAAGCTTTTGTTTTTCCTTTGACAAGTGCTCATGAAATTCATTAAAATGCCTGATACGCTTTTTCGGATCTTCCTCTTTGCTGACTTCTCTTTGATATTCCATAAATCCGGTTGGCTTTCCCATTCTTATACCCTCCTGCGCGCTTTAGCGCACATTAATCCAATATTTGAAAGTTTATCTGTCTCCCGCCTTATCCCGTCTCTGCCCCGAATCCGGTACAGACAGACGCGGACATAAGCGTCAGCCTTTCCTCGTGTTGGCATAAAAGGCCTCGATCTGCGCCTGTTCCGCACTGAGCCCTTTTTCCTCCATCTGCACGATAGTCTTTAAGACTCTCTCGTAATCATGCGGAATGATCTTCTTAAACTTGGGAAGATATTCTCCAAAATTGTCCAGGATCCGCTTACCCTTCCCGGAGTTTGTAAGCGCCACATGCTCCTGAATCATGCTTTTCAGTTCCAGCACATCGTACTTGGAAGTAATCTCGCTGGAGGAAACCATCTCTTTATTCAGCCGTTTATACAGATCATTTCCCTCGTCCAGCACATAGGCGATGCCGCCGCTCATACCGGCCGCAAAATTCTTGCCCGTGTTGCCCAGCACTACCACGCGTCCGCCTGTCATATACTCGCAGCCGTGATCTCCCACGCCTTCCACAACGGCCACCGCGCCGGAGTTGCGGACGCAGAATCGTTCGCCCGCCACGCCGTTGATGAACGCCTTGCCGCTGGTAGCGCCGTACAGCGCCACATTGCCAACAATGATATTTTCAGAAGGATCAAATTTGCTTCCCTTGGGAGGATATAAAACCAGCTTGCCCCCGGAAAGCCCTTTCCCGAAGTAGTCGTTGGACTCGCCTACCAGCTCCAACGTCAGACCCTTAGGGATGAACGCGCCGAAGGACTGTCCGCCCGCGCCGTTGCACAGAACATGATAGGTGTCCTCCTCCACATCGTCTCCCAGTTTTCTGGTGATTTCACTGCCTAAGATTGCGCCAAAAGCGCGGTCGGTGTTGGAGACATCCACTTCAATGCTTCTCTTCTGACCCGATTCAATGGCCTTTCTAAGCTGTTTGAGCAGCACTCTCTCATCCAAAGTCTTTTCCAGTTCAAAATCGTACACCTGCTTAGGGTCAAAGGTGTATTTCTGTTTGCTTCCAAGATAGGGATTCTCCAGAATCCGGGACAGATCGATCTCCTTCTGTCTCTTGTTCAGATGCTCCTTTACCCGAAGCAGATCCGTGCGGCCCACCAGTTCATCTACGGTCTTTACACCCAGCGCCGCCATATATTCCCGCAGCTCCTGCGCGATAAATTTCATAAAATTCTCTACATATTCCGGCTTTCCCTTAAAGTTTTTGCGCAGTTCCGGATTCTGGGTGGCCACGCCCACAGGGCAGGTGTCCAGATTGCAGACTCTCATCATCACACAGCCCATAGTTACCAGGGGAGCGGTGGCAAAACCGAATTCCTCCGCTCCTAAGATAGCGGCGATGGCAACATCACGTCCGCTCATCAGTTTTCCGTCCGTCTCGATGCGCACCTTGTTTCTCAGGCCGTTCATGATCAGGGTCTGATGGGTCTCCGCAAGACCCAGCTCCCAGGGGAGCCCCGCGTTGTGGATGGAACTTCTGGGCGCCGCTCCGGTGCCTCCGTCATAGCCGGAGACAAGGATCACCTGGGCCCCCGCTTTCGCCACGCCTGCCGCAACGGTTCCCACGCCCGCCTCGGACACCAGCTTCACGGAAATGCGCGCGTCTTTGTTGGCGTTTTTCAGATCATAGATCAGCTGCGCCAGATCCTCAATGGAATAGATATCGTGGTGAGGCGGCGGCGAGATCAGGGAAACGCCCGGAGTGGAGTGACGCGTCTTAGCGATCCAGGGATACACTTTCCCTCCCGGCAGATGTCCGCCCTCCCCGGGTTTTGCGCCCTGCGCCATTTTGATCTGGATCTCTTTCGCGCTGACCAGATAACGGCTGGTAACGCCGAATCGCCCGCTGGCTACCTGTTTGATGGCGGAACACTTATCCAGTCCGTCGGGGCCTTTAGTCATCCTTTCCAGATCTTCCCCGCCCTCTCCGGAATTGCTCTTGCCGTGCAGTCTGTTCATGGCGATCGCCATGGTTTCGTGAGCTTCCTGGGAAATGGAGCCGTAGGACATCGCGCCGGTCTTAAACCGGGTGACGATGCTTTCCACCGGTTCCACTTCTTCCAGCGGAACGCTTTTTTCCGGATAGTTAAACTCCAGCAGTCCCCGCAGATTTTTGATGGAAGTCTCATCGTTTACCATAGCGGTGTACTGCTTGAACATATTGTAATCGCCCCGCTTCGTGGACTCCTGCAGCATATGGATCGTGGCGGGATTGTAGAGATGTTCATCCCCGCCGCTTCTGGCCTTGTGATGCCCCGGGCTGTCTAAGGTCAGGTCGTTTCCAAGCCCCAGCGGATCAAATGCCATGGAGTGCAGTTCGTCCACCTGTTCCTCGATATCCTTTAACGTGATACCTCCCACACGGCTCACCGTATTGCAGAAGTACTTGTTGATCACCTCCGGAGCGATACCGATGGCTTCAAAGATCTGAGAGCCCTGATAGGACTGGATGGTGCTGATGCCCATCTTGGAGGCAATCTTTACAATCCCTTTTAAAACCGCGTGATCGTAATCATCCACCGCCGCATAATAATCCTTATCCAGCATATGATTCTCGATCAGCTCCCGAATGCTCTCCTGCGCCAGATAGGGGTTGATCGCGCAGGCGCCGTATCCTAACAGCGTTGCGAAATGATGCACCTCTCTGGGCTCTCCGGATTCCAGGATCAGCGCTACTCTGGTCCTTTTCTTCGTGCGCACCAGATACTGGTTCAGCGCGGACACGGCAAGCAGGGAAGGGATCGGCACATGATTCTCGTCCACGCCCCTGTCGGATAAGATCAGCACGTTCACGCCGTCCCGGTAAGCTCTGTCCACTTCCACAAACAGCCTGTCGATAGCACGCTCCAGACTGGTGTTCTTATAATAAGTAATGGGAACGACTTCCACATGAAAACCTTCCACTTTCATATTTTTGATCTTCATCAGGTCCGTGTTTGTCAGGATCGGATTATTGACCCTGAGAACATTGCAGTTCTTGGGCGTCTCTTTTAAGATATTCCCCTCTGTGCCGATATACACCGTGGTGGAAGTCACGATCTCCTCGCGGATGGCATCGATGGGAGGGTTGGTAACCTGCGCAAACAACTGTTTAAAATAATGGAACAGCGGATGGTAGGTCTTGCTCAGCACGGGAAGCGGGGTATCCACGCCCATGGCCGCGATGGCCTCGCCGCCGTTTTTCGCCATGGGGAGAATGCTGGTCTTTAGTTCATCGTAAGTGTATCCAAAAGCTTTCTGCATCCGCTGGCGTTCCTCGTAAGTGTATTCGGGCACGCGCAGATTCGGGATATTGAGATCTTTCAAAAATACCAGGTTATTATCCAGCCATTCGCCGTAAGGCTGTCTGGACGCGTACATCTCTTTCAGCTCCTCATCGGAGATCACTCTCTTCTGCACAGTATCCACCAGAAGCATCTTTCCGGGGCGAAGCCGCTCCTTCACCCTGACCATTCCGGGATCCATATCCAGCACTCCCACTTCCGAAGACAGGATCAGCGTGTCATCCTCAGTGATCATATACCGGGAAGGACGCAGTCCGTTTCTGTCCAGCACGGCGCCCATGATATCGCCATCGGAAAACAAAATGGAAGCAGGCCCGTCCCAAGGCTCCATCATGGTGGCGTAATATTGATAGAAATCTCTCTTGGCCTGGGACATGGCCTTGTCGTTCGCCCAGGGCTCCGGGATGGCGATCATCACCGCAAGCGGCAGATCCATTCCGCTCATCACAAGGAATTCCAGCGTATTGTCCAGCATGGCGGAGTCGGATCCCGTCTTGCTGATCGCGGGCAGCACCTTATGCATATGTCCCTTCAGATATTCCGATTCCATATTTTCTTCCCGGGCCAGCATCTTGTCGGCATTGCCCCGGATGGTGTTAATCTCGCCGTTGTGCACCATCAGACGGTTGGGATGGGCGCGTTCCCAGCTGGGGGTGGTGTTAGTGGAGAAACGGGAGTGGACTATGGCGATAGCCGATTCAAAATCCTCGCTCTGCAGATCCGCGTAAAAAGTCCGCAGCTGCCCTACCAGAAACATTCCCTTGTATACAATGGTGCGGCTGGAAAAAGACACCACATATGTATCCTCCGAAGACTGCTCAAAGAGACGTCTGGCAATGTAGAGTTTCCGGTCAAAATCCAGGCCTTTCTCCACATCCGCCGGCTTCTTTACAAATCCCTGCATGATATGCGGCATACATTCCACCGCTTTATGGCCCAGCACATTAGGAAACGTGGGGACTTCACGCCACCCCAGAAACTCCAGCCCTTCCTTCTCCACGATGATCTCGAACATTTTTCTGGCCTGGTTGCGGCGAAGCTCCTCCTGGGGGAAGAAAAACATGCCGATGCCGTACTCCCGCTCTTTACCGATCTTTATATCAAGCGCTTTGCAGACTTTGGCAAAAAATTTATGGGGAATCTGCGTCAGGATGCCTACGCCGTCGCCGGTCTTGCCCTCCGCGTCTTTACCGGCTCTATGCTCCAGATTTTCAACAATCCTCAGCGCATTCTCCACAGTGGCGCGGCTCTTTTGTCCGTTGATATTGACGCAGGCGCCGATGCCGCAGTTATCATGCTCAAACTCCTCGCGATAGAGGGGAGCCTTCTGCACTTCTCTTTTCACTTCAAACATTGTGATTGCTCCTTTCCTGTTCTTTGCCGATCGCCCCGATGCAACGCAATCCCGCGGAGCGATTTCTATGTGACAAAAAAGACGCAATAAGGCCTTTCTGCGCCTCATTGCGTCTTCACTGGAATTACTATACACCACTTTTCTCCATCTGTAAATAATAACTTTTTATTAAGTTGTCAGATTATTTGACATCTGCTTCATATTTATTATTTTGTCAGACAATTTGCTCTCGCACTAACCTCAGGATTCCGGTATGTTTTCCATCGCCGCCGCTCAAATCTTCCGCTCATACAGCCGCTTTTTTACCCAATGGTACATCCCTGAAAACATTCTGCTCTCCGCCATGGCGCTTCTGACTGGCGCCAAGGTACAACACATGGCGATCCGATAGCAAAGCAGTTTTCCTCTTTTCATGTACTTTTCTGTAATCATTTTATGTTCCTGCCTGTTTCGCGCGCGGTTCTCCTTTTTCTCCGAATAACCGTTACCTTCATAAACAGCTGTGGGAAACTGCAAATATAAGAATTTTGCCCCCGCCCGATAGTAGCACCAAAGAAAATGATCATAATCCGCCCGGATCCGGTACTGAGAGTCGTAAGGTTTCTCCTCACAGAGCTCTTTACTGTAAAAACAGGACTGATGACAGGGAATATTTCGATAACAGGTAAACCCGGTGATTCTGGAAGCGGAAGCGATCACAGCGCCGTTTTTTCCGTCAACGGTATCTCCGTAGAGTATAAGCCGCCCGGTATCCGTACCCGCCGACCGTTCCCGTGAAATTTTTTCCGCTGTCCGCGCCAACACCGAGCCATCCGCAAAGGTATCACCGCAATTGAGAAATATCACAAATTCTCCCGCCGCCTGCGCAACCGCCTGATTCATGGCATCATATATGCCCGTGTCTTTTTGTTGAATCAAACGAACTTTGTCGTTCTTTTCAGTCGCACCCTGTCTCCATAAATCCACTGCCCCATCTGTACTGCCGCCGTCTTTTATAACCACCTCGTAATCTTCAAAGTTCTGCGTCTGAATACTCTCCATGGTCCGCCTGATCTTTTCGCCCGGATTAAGGCATACTACGATCACCGAAAACAGCATATTACCGATTCCCCCTATATCCTTTTCTGGCGGGCAAGCAGCCAGAGGCTTCCCGCTGTCAGCGCCAAAAATACAATACATACAGGCCAGCAGATCAGGCCGGAAACCGCCAGACCGGTATAAGTCAGACAGTAGGCCAGAATATTTGCTATCATGTGGACTGCCACCGGTATGCGGAAATCTCCAAAGTATTCATAGGCATACGCGATCAGACAGCCGATCAGAAAAGCGTACACCCCCTGCACCGCATTCATATGGTACAGGCCAAAGATCATGGCCGACAGGAAAATAGACGGTTTTATCTTTGTACTGCGCCTTAAGCAGTTATAAATGATACCGCGGAACAAAATCTCCTCCGCCAGGGGCGTCACCAGCCCGTAACAGAACAGTCCAAACCAGATTACCGCGGAATACTGATCCTCCGTCACTGACCGATACGCCTCAGAATGATCCATCATTCCGGAAAGGGCAAACAGCATATTAAGCCCCAGTACCGCGCCCACCGTGGCAATACCCAAAAAGAGATAAGACCTTGCCGGTTCTCCCTTGATATGGAGAAGCCGCATGCTATCCGCTGCCTTGCTCAATGTTCTCCGGGCAATCTTTAAGATGGAAGCCGTTCCCGCAAGGAAGCCTGCGATCTGCATCAGCGTCCCCGCGTTTCCCGTCAGGGCTACCAGCTGCCCCGCCTCGTCATGGACAAAGAGAAAATCCCCCACAGGAATGGTATTGCCGATAGTCTGTAACAGCAGCCCCATCACATTGACGCCAACCGCTTTCACTAAAACAAAGAGCAGTAAGGGAAAAAACAACTGCCATATCCTCTGAAAAGGCGTCAGCTTCTGCTGTTCCTCGCAACCCCGCAAAAGGAATTTCTGCAGTTCTTCCACGGAACGGACGATATAATCAGCCCTGGCCGCCTTCAGTTCCTCCATACTGCCATAACCGTATGTGACGCCCACGCTCTCCACGCCGGCCTTTTTGGCGCCCTCCACATCATAACTGCGGTCTCCTATCATATAGACCTGGCTCTTGTCCACAGGCTGCCCGTCAAACAACCGCCTCAGCGCTTCCTCCACCACTTCGTCCTTGTTCACTCTGGTTCCGTCCAGTTCGCTGCCTACGATCACCTTGAAAAACCGCCTGATGTTGAAATGCTCCAATATCCGCTCCACGAAGACTGTAGGCTTGCTGGAAGCCACCGCCAGAAACATTCCCTTAGATATCAAAGTCTGCAGCATCTGGGAAACACCGGGATAGATTTTGTTTTCAAAAATCCCCGTATCCTGAAAACGCTCCCTGTACTTTGCGATGGCCCTATCCGCCTGCTCCTGCGTCAGGTTATAAAATTTCATAAAACTGTCCTTCAAAGGAGGGCCGATAAACGGCTCCAGTTTATCCAGGTCAGGTTCCTCAATGCCCAAATCCGCAAGGGCATACTGCACACAGGTGCAGATTCCTACCTTGGGATCCGTCAGCGTTCCGTCCAAATCAAACAATAAATATTTTTTCACTTAAAAACTCCTTATCTTGTCACTGCCGTCATCCACCGTATTTTCTATCTTTAAGATCTTCACATCATACTCCGCCGTCTCGTTCACCTTAACGTGGACAATCTCTCCCTCCTTTTTCCCCAGGAGCGCTTTCCCAAGCGGACTCTCGTTGCTGATCAGATTCTCCAGCGAATTGCCCCGCACCGTAGTTACGATCTTATACATCTCCACCGACCCATCGTCCACAAACTGCACCGTGACAGTGTTGTTGATCCCCACCTCGTCCTCCGCGGATTCATCGGAGATCACTTTTGCCGTCCGGATCATCCTTTCCAGATAGCGGATCCGGCTCTCGTTCTGATTCTTTACTTTTTTTGCCGCGTGATACTCAAAATTTTCACTGAGATCTCCGTGGGCCCTGGTCTCTTTCACATCCTCCAGCGCCTTGGGGCGCACCACCAGCTTGCGGTACTCGATCTCCTCTTCCATCTTTTTGATATCCGCCGCCGTCAATTCATCATACATCTCTCTTAACTCCTTACACCTGAATACCGTACACCACCGCCACCGCCAGAATAATCTGAATAATAGCGAAGCGGAAGACCGTCTGGGTATTGGACCATCCCCATACCTTGCGCACATGATCGTGGAGCGGCGTTCTGGTATTTTTCAAAATATGGATCTTTAAAAAGCGAAGCAGCGCCACCTTCAAAAGTCCCAGTCCGCCATCCAGGATCAGCACCAACGCCACGGGAATATAAAGCACGGGAGAACCGGTCTTTAAGACCGCGAGACTGATAAAAAGCCCCATGGCCCTGGAGCCCGCGTCTCCCATCATCAGACGGCTTGGCGTGGCATTGTACCAGAGGTATCCTAAAATGCACACCGCAAACAAAAGGATCAGGAAAGAGAAATCCTGCCCTCTGCCCAAAATACGGCCGATCACATAGATCGTCATGACAGAAATAATGGTCAGCGTGCCCGAAAGCCCGTCCACCCCGTCGGAACAGTTGGTCACGTTCACCGAGGTCCAGACCAGGATCATGATCAGAATCGCAAACAGTCCCTCGGGAATGGTCAGCCGGACATGGAACAGCGCCAATTCTATGGTATTGGGATTGTACTTTAAGTACGTCATGGCAGTCAGCGCCGCCACGCACAGATCCAGAAAGCCTTTCTTATACTCTCCCCATGGGGTTCTGGAAGCATCATCCAAAAATCCCGTCATCATGCAGACTACGATCAGGAGCAGATAGATCACCGTCTCCGCCTTCATTGGTACAAAGAGAAGCGCCGCCGCCGCAAAAGCAAGCACGAAAATAATGCCCGCTCCCCTGGGTTTGCCCGCGGACAGCTTCCCGTCATGGGCGAATTCCCTTCCTCCGTCCTTAGGCAGGATGTCCGCCAGTCTTGCTGTGGCAAACACCGTGACCGCGAATGCAAACAGAATACCCGCAGGCGCCAGCAGGGAATCGTAGATCTCAGGAATCAATAAATATAACATAGCCGCTCCCATCTTAAATTTATAATATACCCATCATACCACAAATGGGACATGTATGCAAACAGTTCAGCCAGCCCGCAGCATCATGATATGAGCAAAGACAGGCGCATCGCGCCAAAAAGCGTGTCAGCGCGGCTTTGAGAGCGGCGCAGACCGAACGCGCAAAAAGGAGGCTGCATACACAGCCTCCTTTTGCTTTCATTCCTCTTATTCTCTTTCACGGAATCTTAAGGGAGCATATCGGCATCGCCGAACGCAGCTTCCCATTTTTCTTTACGTTCCTCCATGATCGCCTGACCGCCGGCATTCATATAATCCTCCAGAGCCTGATCCCAGACTGCATCGAAATCCGCCTCGGAAGCGCTCATCGCGGTATCGTAAACAATATCTCTCTTCTCGGACAGGACAGGACCCATACCCTCCTCGGACTCGATCGTTCCAACATTCACATTCTTGCCGACCTTCATATCAGTCTGCGCGATAGCGTTTGCGTTCTCCACCACCGCGGGATCGATGCCAGCGTAGCTGTGAGCGGTAGATTTGATCGTCTTCTCCTCGTCTGCAAGCTTCAGACCGTTACAGGTAATGGTATAGTCGATGTTCATACCGGAATTCTGGATCGCATCGCCGGTAGCGGCAATGGTCTCTACAGCGCCGTCCTCCAGCACATTATGGGTCACGCCCTCATCACCGATCTGCAGATACTCGATATGCTCGGGATCGCTGATCCAGTCAAGGTACAGCATGGAAGCCAGAGGCTCGTCATTGGTGCTGGGGAAGAAAATCTTACGGTCGATGGGACCGGGTACAAACTTGGTGTGCGTGCCGTTCTTATCCTCAAAGCAGTCGATCGCTACAAACTGTGCGTCCTCGCCCGCGATCCTCTGCAAAGAAGCGTTAATGCTGTCCTCGCCGTTTCTGAAAGGATAATCCCAGTTATGGGTGAACGCACCTACATAACCAGCTTTCAGCATATCGTCCTCGGTAGTGTCGCCGCTTCCGTACAATGCGAAATCTTTCCACATCAATCCTTCATTGTACCACTTGTTCAGCAGTCTGACAGCTTCCTTGGTGCCTTCCTGGGTCAGCTTTCTGTCATCAAAACCATTGACATAGTACTCTTTATCGGAAATATCGGGATCGATAAAGGATTCGATCAGAGTCGCCGCTCTCCAGCCTACGTCATAGCTTACGGAATAAGGAACCATCTTGTCGGCATCGGCGCCCAGCAGAAGCTCCGCGTTATCCTTGAACGCATGCAGCATATCCTCAAATTCCTGCCTGGTGGTGGGAGCTTCCATATTTAACTTATCCAGCCAGTCCTGACGCACAAAGGTATTGATACGGTTGCTGGTAGCCAGCTTAGCCTCAATGCCCCAGACAGTGCCGGTAGCGGGATCCCTGTCCCAGTAAAGGTTGGTTTCGCCCAGCCAGTCCCAAAGGTTAGGCAGGTCAGCCTTATTATTCTCGATATAAGGAGCCAGGTCCAGAACGCCTCCCATATTCGCGTAAGTCTGAATGGTAGGATAATCGTAAGTTACGCAGATATCCGGCGCTGTTTTTCCCGCCAGAAGGTTATTGATCTGCTCTACCTCCGTCCAGCGGGGAACGGCTACAAACTCTACCGCTACATTGTGATCTTCCAGCATTCCCTTCTTAATGTACTCGGTATACATATTGTTGGTGGGATCGGAACCGCCATCGTTTCCGCGGTCGTAAACTTCCACCGTGATGGATCTGGTCTCGGCGAATTTGCCGTCCACCAGTTCGCTGCTTCCATTTCCTTCAGCCTCGGCAGAACCGCCTGCGGCGGAGGACTGTCCGCTGCCTGCGTTGGAGCTTCCCGCTTCGGAGCTGCCGGCATTGCCAGAGTCGCCGCCGCACGCCGTCATGGACATCACCATGGCGCCGGCAAGCAGGATAGATAACACTTTCTTCTTCATCTTTTTACCTCCCTGTTTTTGTGTTGGGTTGTGTATGGTTGAATCAACGGACCGCCGCAATGACGGCCCGGTCGTTCCTGAATCTGTAAAGCCTTCGTCACTCTTTGACCGCTCCCAGCGTCACGCCGTGGATAAAGTACTTCTGCAGCCAAGGATAAATGCAGAGGATAGGCACCGTGGAGAACATGACGATGGCGGCCTTTAAGGATTCCGACAGTCCCGGGGATGAGAAGCCTTCCAAAGTGGCTACTTCCACGGAATTAATATTATTCAGTATGTTATACAGCAAAAGCTGCAAAGGATAGTACTTGGCATCGTTCATATATACCAGGGCATCGGAATATCCGTTCCAGCGTCCCACCGCGTAAAACAGCGCCAGCGTAGCCAGAACCGGCTTGGACAGGGGCAGATAGATCTTGACCAGTATGGTGAAAAAGTTCGCCCCGTCTATCTCCGCGGATTCCCTCAGACTTTCAGGGATACCGTAGAAGAAACTCCTCATGATGATCATGTTATATACGCTTAAGCAGCTGGGAATGATCAGTACCAGCGGATTATTTAAAAGTCCCAGCGCCTGCATCAGCAGGTAATTCGGGATAGCTCCGGCGTTGAAAAACATTGTGATCGTGATAAAAATATTGATCACGGAACGCCCCCTTAATTTTTCAAAGATCAACGGGTACGCGCACAAGGTCGTCATAGCCAGGGATACAAAGGTACATACGATCGTCAGAAACACCGTCCAGAAAAACGCCCTGATGTACTTCATATCCGTAAGCACCATACTGTAGGCGTCTAAATTCCATCCCTTGGGCCACAGATAAACCTCGTGTTTGATCAACGCGTCTGTGGCGCTGAGCGATCTTGCCAGCAGATTCACCATGGGCAAAAGGCAGATCGTGCTCACCAGAAGGCAGATCACTACAAATATCCAATCTCCTATTTTTGCGGATTTTGATTTGATTTTCATATTTCCTCTCATTCTGCCGCTTCAGCGGCCATCGCACGGGCAGGGGATCTGTGCTCTGGCGCAGCCCCCGGATTGAAAAGTGCTCTGCAATCCATGCCTCTTCTTACCAGATACCGCGTTCGCCCAACTTTCTGGCGATCCAGTTTGCCATCAGCAGGAAGAAGACGCCCACCACCGACTGGAACAGGCCTACCGCCGTAGTCAGGGAGAACTGCAGTCCCTTGATACCCACTTTATATACATAGGTGGAGATCACGTTCGCCACATCCATGACCAGCTTATTCTGCAGAGCATAAGGACGGTCGAAGTTGCTTCCCAGGATGCTTCCCAGGTTCATGACAAGCAGGACCACTATGGTCGGTTTGATACCCGGCAGCGTGATGTGCCACATCTTTTTAAATCGTCCCGCGCCGTCCACGGAGGCCGCTTCGTAAAGCTCGGGGCTGATTCCCGCGATAGCCGCCAGGTAGACGATGGAACCCCAGCCGAAATTCTGCCATACGCCAAGGCCCGCGTAAGTAGCCACCCAGTGGTGGGATTCGTTCAGAAACGGTATCGATTCCATTCCCAGATTATTCAGGATCATATTCACAAATCCGGTGGAAGGCGCGAACAGCTGCAGCGCCAGACCGTAGATGATGACCCAGGAAAGGAAGTGAGGCATATAGGCGATGGTCTGTACGACCTTCTTGAATCGTTTAAAACATAATTCGTTTAAGATCAGCGCGAAAATAATGGGCGCCGGAAATCCGATGACCAGATCTAACAGGTTCAGCCCCACCGTGTTGCGCAGAGCCAGCAGAAAATCTTTGTTTTTGAACGCCTTGATAAAGTACTCAAATCCGTGGTTGTCGGCCAGCGGGAGTTTCCAGATGCTTTCCACAATACTGTACTTTTTAAAAGCGATCTGTATGTAGACCATAGGCACATACTTAAAAATCAACAGATACAGAAGCGGCAGCGCGAGCAACGCGTACAACTGCCAATACCGCTTCATATAGACCTTGAAACTTACCTTTTGCTGCGTAACAGCCTGCTTTTTGCTTTTCACGGCATCATCCTCCTCACGTTATGATTTTCCGTAGTCTCTCTCTGTATTTTCATTATAACATTCTAATCACTTATTGCTTATCAGATATTGCTAATTGTTGTTCTCATATTGCGCTCTTTGGCAAAACCCCGAAAATATTTGACTATATTGCATTTTAATGGAATTTGTGGTATGATTTTATATAGGTATTTTGCATATAAAACAGAAGGTTAGATATGGAATATTAGGTAGATTGACAAATTCATTTTTTGCTCAATAGCAATTTTTGCATATCACTTTTTTACAGCCGGATACGCGGCGGAAGGGCGGATTTTATGGAAGATATGAGTTTATTTTATTTGGACGCTGATTTATTGAGCAAATACAAAAAACAGCAGGAAAAAAATCATTTTGCCAGGACCCTTGACGGCGATTCGGAATCCGTCTCCTATCTTCCGGGTTCCACAGTCCGTTTCTGGCTCAATGACGAGTCCTCCGAGTACGCCGTCCACTGGCACCCGGCCGTAGAGATGGTGATCCCCCTGGAGAATATCTACACCGTGATCGCAAGACAGGAGACTTACGCTTTAAATCCCGGAGATATTTTTATCATTCCCAGCGGGGAACTGCACCGCCTGATCGCTCCGGAAACAGGCAAGCGCCTGATCTATCTGTTTGACCTGGATCTGCTCTCCAGGATCAGAGGCTATTCCTATCTGACCTCTTTTTTGTCCCAGCCGGTCCTGATCAACAAAAACAACTGCCGCCCTATTTATAAGGAAGAAGCGACTATCATTTCCCAGCTCTGCCGCGATTATTTCAGCGATGACAGTCTCCGCGAAATGATGATCTATTCCCATCTTCTGGCATTTTTTGTCAATTACGTCAGATACCGCGTCTCTTTGGAAACTTCCTCCGGCCATAACGCAACGGGGGGGGCAAGGCAGAAAGATCTGATGGAAAAATTCAACAAGGTATTCGATTTTCTCGATGAACACTACGCGGAGGATATCACTTTAGAAAAGATCGCCGACCTGGCCGGTTTCTCCAAATTCCACTTTTCCAGACTGTTCAAGCAGTGCTCCGGCTACAATTTCTATGATTACGTCTGCTACCGCAGGATCAAGGCCGCCGAAACGCTGCTTATGACCCCTTCCAACTCTATCACGGAAGTGGCCCTGCAGTCAGGCTTTTCCAGCCTTTCCACCTTCAACCGCACCTTTAAAAAGATCAAGGGCTGCACGCCGTCCGAATATCGCAATCTTTTCAGCGCCCAGATCCCGCCTTTCGTATAAGGGGCGTTTTTCGCCTGGAGATCAGCGCGTGCCGAATTTCAGGGAAATCAGGTCGAACCGGCTTCCGGGCAGGAAAATGATCTCCACCTTTCCTCGTCCCGTCAAAGTCTCCAGGGGAAAATCCTGTTCCCGCTCGGCGCCGTTTCCTCCCTCAAACTCCAGGATCCTTTCCGATGCGGCGCCCTCTTTGTCCGTAAAATGAATGTGGATCGTGTTCTTTTCCAGAGATGTTCTCCCGTGAATGGCAACGGTATTCGCTCCCTTTTCCCCGAAATCCATGTTTTCGTAAACGAACGTCACATTATTGCCAATATTCCGGACCGCCCTGCCGTCCCGGCTGAAACTGTCGCCATAGATGCTGTCCGCCTCCGCCGCAAAGAGACGGCTGAAAGCTTTTTCAAGTTTCGTAAAGCAAAATCCTTTCAGATGGACCTTGGCGCGCATCACAAAGCTCAGCGATACGATACCGCTTAGCCGCTTTGGCAGCCGGTATGTCTCCTCCTGATACACATTCCACCGCGATGGCTTCTGGTACACAACGGTATCCAGCAGGCGGCCATCCGGCTCTTTGGGGCTGCCCTCCCAGATCTCGATGGGATATGCCTCGTCCGAGAGCGCAAAGACCCACAGCGTGATCTCATCCGAGCCGAAATCCCCGAAATCAATATTGCGGTAAACCACGCCGCTTTCGCCATCCCTCGCGGTGGCGATCCCCTTTTCATTCCCGTTTCCGATCTCTCCCAGCGCCTCCGAATACAGCCCGGCAAAAATCATTTCATAGGGACTTAATAACGCCTGTCCCAGTCCAAAAGCTTCCATTTCCAGCTGTGAGATCACAGTGATCCGCCCGCCGTCCCCGGCCATACATCTTAACAGGAATTTCCCGTCTCCCCGGGCGGATACCTTCGCCCTGCAGCGGCTTCCCGCTTTTTGGGGCGTCTTTTCCGCAATCGGTTTCACTTCGGCAAATCCGACCTCAATCCCATTCTCATTGACCGTTTTCCAGATCAGCTCCGGCACGGCACGGGCGGGGAATACTCTGGCCTCCAGGGTCACTTCCGCCCTCTCCGCGTCCAGCCGCTGTCCTTCCAAAGCATAGAGTTCCACCTTGCGGACAGGGAAAGGATCATACAGCGGCTCTCTGGCGCAGGCTGTCTTTTCCAGTTCTGCCGCGTATTCTGCCCCTTCCTTCTCCTCAGCTTCCGTATCCCAGACTGCACAGAGCTGTATCTGCGCGGGTTCCAGGTTCTCACCCGTGACTGTCACCAGAATGTCTCCCGCCTCGCAGACGCTTCCCACCACTGCCAGCAGTTTTCCGGAAAACAGCTTCCGCAGGCTGGTCTTGTACTGATCGTAATCCGTACTGTCGCCATTGTCCATACCGGACAGGCGCCCTGCTCCCCGGACCTCCACCCGCACATAGTCCGCCGCGTTTTCCACCGGATTCCCATCCGCATCCAGCGTCTCTATGGTGAGGAAACAAAAGTCATCTCCCCCCGCGCGCAAAGTACTCTTATCCGCGGTAAGCCGGATCCTTTGGCTGTCCCCGAAAGATTTCCGGGTCTTTCTTGCCACCTCGCGTCCTGCCTCGTCATAAGCTACCGCCGTGATTTCTCCCTTTGCGTAAGGCACCCGCCAGTCCCCCAGGATCTTTGTCCCTTTCTGATGGTCGATCCGCTGTCTTCCCTTAGAAACACCGTTTACAAAAAGTTCCACCCAGGGCGCGTTGGTACAGGCCCGCACATCGATCATCTGTCCGGGATTAAAGTCCCAGTAAGGGAAAAGATGCACCATGGGGGCTTTCCGATAGTCCGTCCACTCCGCCTGAAATATATAGTAGGCATCCTTGGGGAATCCCGCCGTGTCGATCTGCCCGAAATAGGAGTTCTTGGTGTGATAGGGAGTCGGCTCGCCGATATAATCAAATCCGGTCCATACAAACTGCCCCAGAATATATTCCGCGTCCCGATGGGCGGCGATACAGCTTTCCAGGCTTCTCGCCCCCCAGCTGGTGGTGGAATTTCCCAGCGCGGAACATTGTTCATCCTCCTCCGCCAGCACAGACTGGCTTAAGGGGAAATGATAAATGCCCCTGCTCTGCACAACGGAGGCCGTCTCGCTGCCGTACATGATCCAGTCGGGATGGGCCCTGTGGTGCGCCTCATAATATTTCTCTCCATAGTTATAGCCCGCGTACTTTACGACATCCGCGCATTTCTGAGCGTTCTCCCAGGGCATATAGTTGGAGCCTATGGTGACGGGAGCATTGCCTTTCGGGTCATGTTCCCTGACATACTCCGTCAGTTGTCTGGTAATCTCCACGCCATGCTCATCCGCGTGGGTATCGTAGATCTCATTGCCGATGGACCAGAACAGCAGGCAGGGATGATTGCGGTCGCGGCGCACCCAGCTTCGCACATCCCTGCCGGCCCACTCTTTAAAGAACCGCCCGTAATCGTACTCTGTCTTTGTGCGCTCCCACATGTCGAAAGCCTCGTTGTCCACCAGAAAGCCCATCCTGTCCGCCAGCTCCAGAAATTCCGGCGCCTGCATGTTATGACTGGTGCGGATGGCGTTGACGCCCATGGCTTTCAGCATTTTCATCTTCCGTTCCATGGCGGTCACATGGAAAGCCGCCCCCAGGCACCCCAGATCATGGTGCTCACAGACACCCTGGATTTTTAAATTCCTGCCGTTTAAAAAAAGCCCCTTTACGGGATCGAAAACCAGCGTGCGGAATCCCACCGTGATCCGCTGCTGATCCAGCAGCGTTTCTTCTCCCCGGATCGTTTTTTCCAAAAGCTCCACCTTAAGTTCATAACACTGCGGATCCTCCACATCCCACAGGCGGGGTTGTTTCACCCGCATACGCAGGCTCTCACCGCAGGGCAGCTCCACAGCCTCCTGCACCGGGGCCCCGTCTTTTAGCAGACGGTAGCGCAGGAAACTCTCTTTCGCCTCCCCCGCCGTCTCCGTCCGGGCCTCCAGCCAAAAATCCTCCCCGCACTGCCCGGTGGACACATAGGTGCCGTCCAGGGGCAGATACGCGTGACCGCAAAGTTTGATCCACACCTTGCGGTAAATTCCCGCGCCGGAATACCAGCGGCTGTTTGGCGCCTGATACCTGACCTGAACCAGAACTTCGTTTGCGCCTTCTCTCACCGCTTCCGTGATATCCATGTCAAAGGTGGAATAACCGTATTTCCAGTCCCCGATCTTCTGCCCGTTGACATAGACGGTGGAATCCATATAAACGCCGTCAAAGCGCAGGATCACCGGCCCTTCGGGCAGGGAGAGGTCAAATTCTTTCCTGTACCATCCGCAGCCGTCCCGATACAGATTTTTCACATCACAGATCAGCCAGTCGTGAGGGATCTCCACAGGACTAAACCGCTCCTTCCGCGCGAGAACTTCCTCTAGTCCTGTCGTAAGCTCCGTCCTTAAAAATTTCCAGCCGTGATAAAACGGTTCCATCCCTGTTCTCATAAACGGTCTCCTTCAATAAATTTTCCGTCCCTGTTCGTCCTCAATACCGCTCTTACGGTAAAAATAGGCGTTCACCTGGTCCCGCCACTCCTTTGCGTTGTGCAGCTGCCTGTCAAACCGCTCCCTGACCCCATCGTACACGGGATCCGGCACTTTGCCTTTCAGGCTCTCCCAGAGCCCGATCATCTCCTCCACTTCCCTTACCCCTTCAAAATGCGTGTCGTAAATATGCTGGATCAGGGTTTTCCCCGATTTTAAGCGGTAGGTGTAAGGGACATGGTGAAAGAACAAAAGCAGCTCCTCGGGACACGTCTCCATATTGTCATACAGGGAGGCGTTGGGCTCTCTGTACTGTCCGGCGTATCCTGTCCCCAGACGGCTCCTGTCCACGCCAAGACCCTTATGGTCCGCCCTGTGGTAAGTGCCCCAGCGGGAATACTCATATCCGTCCACGCTGCACCCGTAATGGGTTTCGGGAGTCACCATCCAGCCGATCCCCAGCGGGCATGTATACTTTTCATAGGTGCCGCGGGAGCCTAAAAGGATCTTTTTGATCTTTTCCACCACTTCTTCCTCATTGGAAATACTCAGCCGGACCCATTCTTCGGCAATCTCATCCGCCGTCAGGCTATGGCAGAACGCCAGCCTTCCAAAGCCGTAAAAGTTGGCGGCCGCCAGATCGTTTCCCGTCCAGTTCGCATCATCGCCCGTATTGCACACCGCCGCCATGCCGGTGTTCACATTGCCGAAAGTGCGGCCGCTCACGATATCGGAAACCGTATCGCATTTTTCCCTGCAATAGGTATGAAAATCGAGCACTTCCTTAAACAACGGGACCAGGTAGCAGACATCGATCTGCTGGCCCGTGTACTCCTGCGCCACCTGGACCTCCAGCATCTGATTTGTCTTTTGCAGCCCGCCCAGAAGAGGGGATACCGGTTCCCTGATCTGAAAATCCATGGGACCGTTTTTGATCTGCAGGATCACATTCTCATGATAGTCTCCATCCTGCCCGATAAAACTGTCATATCCCGCCCTGGCCCGGTCCGTCTGACGGTCTCTCCAATCCTGCGTACAATTATACACGAAACAGCGCCATATGATCAGCCCGCCGTAGGGTTTTACAATGTCCGCCAGCATATTCGCCCCGTCCGCCTGCGTCCTGCCGTAGGTAAAAGGCCCGGGACGCCCTTCGGAATCGGCTTTCACCAAAAATCCCCCCAGGTCCGGAACTTTGGAGAATACTTCCTCCATCTTTTCCCTCCACCAGTCCCGCACTTTGGGATCCAGAGGATCTGCGCTCTGCGGCCCTCCCAGCTCCAGAGGCGCCGCGAAGTTTAAGGACAAAAAGAGCCTGATCCCATAGTCCGCAAAGATCCCCGAAAGCTGCCTGACCTCTTGAAAGTACCGGTCCGTGATCAGCCAGGTGGCCGCCTGCTTCACGTTGACATTATTGATCACCACGCCGTTGATACCGATACTGGAGACAAATCTGGCGTAGTCTCTGGTGCGCTCATTCACCAGCACCTTATCGTCCTGAAAGAAAAAGGACCGTCCGGAATAACCTCTCTCAATACTCCCGTCCATATTGTCCCAATGATCATACATCCTTAGCGGGCTTTCCGGGTTGGACAACAGATCCAGACCCTGAAACGGCCGCTCCATGGCGATCAGACGAAGCAGCGCAAACACGCCGTAAAGCAGCCCTCTCTCGTCCGCCGCCGCTAACGTCAGCACCCCTCCTGTCTCCCAAAGGCGGTAGCCTTCCCGCCTCACGCCTCCTTCTTTCTCACTGCCCCGCTTTAGGACCAGGGTTGCCTGCGACATGTCCTGTTCCACCTTAATCTCAACTCCCAACATGGTTTGCACGCCGCTTTTTAGTTCTTCTAAAGCATGTTTCACGATCCTGTGATCCTGCAAAAAACCTGACAGGAACACTTTGGAAACGTAAACGCTGCCGCCGTTATCCGTCCTTTTTTTGTAATCCAGCCAAAGCTGGCTAAAACCGCCCTTATTCATCTTTATACCACGCCTTTCCGTATTTTTACCCTCACTGTATCACGGTTTTTAGTCATCCGCTCTCTATTCCTTGCTCTCCGGTAGGCATATTTTGCTGAAAACTTTTCCCTGCTTTTGATACTCCTTTCGCATCCTGCGTCCGGCCTCCTCCACGGCTTCCCGAAAACCGTTTGCGGAAAGGCGATACGCCCCTTCTCCCCAGATGATGATCTGCTCTAATCTGTCGGATGTGGCGACCGTCACATCCGCTTTCGATGCAATCCTGTGCACCGTCTTTTCAATGTACTGATCCGCCGTCTCCGCCTCCTTCGTGTAAACCACATAAATATTGTGATACTTCAGGACACTCCCCACGTTCCCTTTTACTTTGTAAGCATCAAACACCAGAATCAGCGTAACTCCCGCATACCCCTGATAATTACAGCAGATATCCATCAGCCGGTCCCTTGCGCTGTCAATATTAACCTCCGATAAGCTGCGCAGATCCTCCCAGGCAAAAATGATATTATACCCGTCCACTAAAAGATACGCGTCTCTTTTATCCTGACCAGGTTTTGAACCTGATTTACCGCTGCCTTTTACACCCACGCCATCCTTCTCACAAATATCCTGCTTTCCGGGGATACTTCCCTTCTCTGGCAGTCCGTCTGTCGCATCCCGCCCATGATACCGATAGGGCGCGAAATCCTGGGGACTTTTTTTATAGGTTTGCCTGAAAATCTGCTCGATCTCTTCCTGGGTGATGTAGTCGGAGGAATTCCTTTTATCCCCCTTTTCTGTCCCAGGCCGAAAGCCCTGTACCGCTTTGCCCCCGTTCTCAGTCTCTGCCTCGTCCTCTTTCTTCCCTTCCAGGAGCTGTTTCCAACGGCCGCACTCCACATGAGCGTGCTCAGCCACTTCCGGCCAGCTCACCAGATATCCGGCCCCATGGGCGCAGAAGACGGAAGAGGAAGGATTTTCCTGATCCCTGTCCGGATCATACCCGATCTGTCGCATCACCTCTTCCGTGTTATGGCAAGGCTCATATCCCTTAAAAACACAGGAAAATCTGCCCTGCCCTCCCGTGTAGGAACTGACTTTTCGCTGATAGCCGTCTGTCGTGGCAGCCGGAACACTTCCCGTCAGTATGCTGTGTTCCCCCTCCGTGACAGGATCTCCAAAAGTACCATACATCTTTTGAATGTCCGACATTGCCCTGCCCAACTGCTTTGTGGGGACCTCCAGCGTATAATTGTATACCGGCTCTAACAGGATGCTCTCGCATTGCATCAGCCCCTGGCGCAGCGCCCGATAAGCAGCCTGCCTAAAATCTCCCCCCTGCGTATGTTTCAGATGCCCCCGCCCGCCGATAAGCGTGATCTTCATATCCGTGACAGGGGAGCCCGTCAGCACTCCCGGATGGGTCTTCTCCTCCAGATGGGTAAGCACCAGTCTCTGCCAGTTTACATCCAGCTCGTCAACACTGCAGGCGCTGGCAAACTGCAGGCCGCTTCCTGGCTCCGCGGGTTCCAGCAAAAGATGTACTTCCGCATAATGGCGCAGAGGTTCAAAATGTCCAACGCCCTCCGCCACAGAGGCGATCGTCTCTTTATAGATAATGCTGCCGCTTCCAAATTCAGCCTGCAGCCCGAAACGTTCCTCAAGAAGATTCTTTAAGATCTCAATCTGGATTTCTCCCATAACCTGAACATGGATCTCGCCGGTCTGTTCTTTAAAGGCCACCCGAAGCTGAGGCTCTTCTTCCTCCAACTGGCGCATCTGCTCCAACGCCCTCACCCGGTCCGTGCCCTGTGGCAGGATCAGCCGGTAAGTCAGCACGGGAGTAAGAAACGGCTGACTGCCTTCCTTCTCAAACCCCAGCCCCTGACCTGCAAAAGTATGTTTCAGGCCCGCGACAGCGCAGATCCCACCGGCCTCCACGCTTTCCACGGTCTGATAGCCCGCTCCCGCGTATATCCGGATCTGATCCACTTTCTCCTCCCGGACCTCGTCTGGCGAGGAAGCGCTGTGACGGTTATCCACCATCATCTTTACTTTAAGAACGCCTCCCGTGACTTTCAAATGGGTCAGCCGGACGCCGTTTAAATCTCTGGATATTTTATATACCCTGGCGCCAAATTCCGTTTCGTATCGGCGGGGCAGCGCAAACTTTCCAATGCCGTCCAGCAGCTCTTCCACTCCCCGAAGATGCAGCGCGGACCCAAAAAAGCAGGGAAAAATCCTCCTGTCACGGATGGCCCTCGCCACCGTCTCATCCCGAAGCGCTCCCTTTTCCAGATATTCCCCCATCAGTTCTTCGCTGCAGAGAGCGATGTTTTCCAGCGCCGTATCGTCCCCCTGAAAAATATCAGGCGAAAATTCCAGACAATTTCCGTCCAGTTTCTGCTGCAATTGCTGTAAAAGCGCCTGTTTATCCGCTTTGGGCTGGTCCATTTTGTTGACAAAGAAAAACACGGGGATGCGGTATTGCTTCAGCAGTTTCCAAAGGGTATACACATGTCCCTGAACGCCGTCCGCTCCGCTGATCACAAGAATGCAATAGTCCATGACCTGAAACGTCCGTTCCGTCTCGGCGCAAAAATCAACATGGCCGGGAGTGTCCAGCAGAGTAATGTTCCATCCTTTCCAATGCAAAGACGCCTGTTTGGAAAAAATAGTGATACCTCTGGCCCTTTCCTGAAAGAAGTGGTCTAAAAAGGCATCCCCGTGATCCACCCTGCCCATTTTGCGCAGTTCTTTGCAGGAATAAAGCATTCCTTCCGCCAGAGTAGTCTTTCCCGCATCCACATGCGCGCATATTCCGATTACAAGTCGGCGATTCTCCATAAACCGCACAATCCTTTCCTTTTACTTCGTCACTTTTGGGTTGACAGGTTCCAAATAAAGCTTTATGATATCCTTTGTAAAAATACAGACCGCTAGGGGAGCACAATGCTGAGATTGGAGACCTTCTCCTGACCCTCACTACTTGAACCGGACAATACCGGCGTAAGGAAGCAAAACAGCCTGCCAGACAGCAGGCCGCCTTGTGCCCCTCCTAAGCTGACAAAAGGAGGATTTTTTTATGTCTGAACTGTTTTCATTTCTCGCTGTATACGATGGTGAGGAAGAAGCCTTTGCGCTGACCCCCGCGGGCATCGTTACAGTAGTAGCGCTGATGGCTGTGCTCATCATCGCGGCCATCCTGCTGCGCCCCGCAAAAAAAGGCACCGCCAAAACAGCCACAAAACAGCTGGTATTCTCCGGCGTTGCCATGGCCCTTGCCCTGGTGACATCAGAAATCAAATTTGCCAGACTGCCCATGGGAGGATCCATCACGCTCTTTAGTATGCTCTTCATCGTGCTGATCGGGTACTGGTACGGCGCGAAAGCGGGACTGCTCACCGGCTTTGCCTACGGCCTTCTGCAATTTGTACTGGATCCCGTATTCTATTCCCCCTGGCAGCTTTTAGTAGATTATCCTCTGGCCTTTGGCGCTCTGGGGCTCTCCGGATTTTTCAGCAATAAAAAGCAGGGCCTTTTGATCGGCTACATCGCAGGTGTATGCGGCAGATATCTGTTCTCCGTATTATCCGGCGGGCTCTTCTTCTACCAATATGCCCCCACCCAGACCACAGCCGGCATTCTGGCGTACACTTTCAGCTACAATGCCACTTACATCGTGCCCGAAGCGATAGTGACCATTATCCTTCTGGCCATTCCCGCAGTCAAAAACGGTCTGGCACGGGTCAGGCAGCTGGCTACGGAGTGATCCGCTTTGCCCCTTTGCCAAGTACTTCTCTCAAAGTACGATACAGTTTGTCTACCTCTACCGGCTTGGACAAATGACCGTTCATACCGCATTCCACGGATTTCTTCAGATCATCATCAAAGGCATTCGCGGACATGGCGATGATCGGCACCGTACGGCAATCCTCGCGGTCCATACTGCGGATCGCGCGGGTGGCCTCCAGGCCATCCATCACAGGCATCAGAATATCCATCAGGATCACATCATAGGTGTTGGGCTGCGTGTTTTTCATCCGTTCCACGGCCTGCGCGCCGTCATGCACGCAATCCACCTTAAAATTGCGCTCTTCCAACAGACTCTGGGCGATCTCCGCATTGAGTTCATTATCTTCCACCACCAGAATTCGGAATCCGTCAAAGGAAAATTCCTCCTCCTTTTTTTCAGTCTCCACGTTTTCACCCAGCCCCAGCGAAATGGCAAAGCTGAAAGTGCTGCCTTCCCCGAGCGCGCTGTCCAGCTGAATATTGCTTCCCATCAACTGAACCAGACGGCTGCTGATGGATAACCCCAGCCCTGTGCCGTGCTGTTTGGAAGGATTCGCGCCGGATGCCTGTTCAAAGGAACGGAACACTCTGTCCTGATCTTCCCTGGCGATACCCACACCCGTATCCTGAACCGCGAAGTAAATCTTTGCTTCCTTTTCTTTGGCGCTCACTTCCTGCACCGATAGCGTGATCCTCCCTCGATGAGGCGTAAATTTCACCGCATTTCCCAGCAGATTGATCAAAACCTGACTGATTCGCATCCGATCCGCATAAAACCATGTATGAGGCAGATCGATCTTTCTCTCAAAAACAATTTCCTTGTCCGTTACCTGAGGCTTTATCAGTTCTGTGATGGTATCCAGCATTTCCTGCATACTGAAATTGACAGGCTCCAGCTTCATCTTGCCGCTCTCTATCTTTGACATATCCAGAATATCATTGATCAGTCCCAGCAGATAATTGGAAGATGCCTGGATCTTCTGCAGACAATCCACGATCCTTTCCTCACTCTGACCCTGCTGGAGCGCGATAGCTGTCATGCCGATGATACCGTTCATAGGGGTGCGGATCTCATGGCTCATGCGGGAGAGGAAATCAGATTTTGCCTTGCTGGCAATGTCATGCTGCTGCTGATTCATCTGGCTTTGGATCACCCTGCCAAGTTCCGCCAGATTCTGGTATTCCTCTGCGCTCTCAAGCAGGCGGGAACCGATGCCGATCATACAGATGTTTCCCATGTAATTTCCATTATCATACATAGGCAGTACGATCCCCTGCTGCCCCGGTTCAACGCTCAAAAAGCATCTGACGGCTTCCCGCATGCTGTCCTCCACGGTAAAACAGCGCACCTCCACGCTGCCAAGCCAGCCGAAAAATTCCTCCTTGTTTTCCTCTTTATACTTTCTTACACAGTCGGTGATGTCATCGCCTTCCCTGTGCCACTGATAATCCAGATAATTGGAATTAAAATCCGGGCGCCATACAGAGATGAGCACATCGCTGGCCTGATAAACTCTGCCGATCTTTTGGATCATCAGTAACATCTGGGCAGGGAAATCCGCGCCTTTTCCAAAAAGATTCAACGCCAAAGACACAAGGCTGACATCCTCGTTGTAATCCAGCGTATTGACTTCTCTTCCCTGAAGCACGGGCAGGATCGTCCGCTTCCGCTTGGGAATATCCTCGTAGAAGAGGTATTTTCCCGTGACGGCGGGCGTCACAAGCCTCCGCGCCAGTTTTGCCATACAGATCAGCTTCTCCGTGTTCTGCCCGCTCTCTGCCAAAGCCAGTCCGGCCAGCACATCGATATCGAACAATTCCGAATCGATCTGGCGGGAAACGCTTCCCTGCAGATCCTTTATAAACTCCTCCGCCTGCTCTCTGGTCTGGTTCTCCAGCCAAAGCACAAATTCGTCCCCGTCAAGTCTCAAAGCCACCGTGTGATAATTTGTCTTCATTGTCAGTTCATGGCAGCGCTGGCGGGTGAGATTTCCGATCTCCTCCAACAGCATATCCCCGAACACAATGCCGTTCTTTTCGTTCGTCTCCTTTAAATGATACATGAACAGGTCGATCATGACACCATTCTGGCGGTCTTTTCGGCATTCCTTGAGGCGCTCCATCCCCGCGCTGAAAACATAAAGGCCTGTGACGCCGTCCGTAGTGCTCTTTCTGAGCTGCTCCGCCTCACGCTCTTTCTGTTCCTGAATATCCCTGATGCTGCCCACCAGCTTTCGCCGATTGCCGTCCGCATCGTAAACTACCTTTCCAGAGAGCGCTACCCATTTATAATCCGTGCTCTCCGGCAGGCTCATCCGAAATTCCACATATAGCTTATCCGCCGTGCTCTGCAGCGTCCTGATCACCGCCATCCGGTCCATATCGTGGATAGATTCGGGGTCGATGAATCCGCTTTCAAAATCATCACACTGCCACTGGCCGCTCTTCGTCTTATGATTCACGATGTCCAATATATGACTGTGCAGGTCATAGGAAAAGAAAACATCCTTGGTGGAGTCCAGCGCTACCCTGTAGCGCTCCTTCTCTTCCAGCAGGATATTCTCCGCCTCTTTCTGGTTCTTTGTCAGCTCATTGACTACGTCATAGAGCGCATCGATCTCCAGAATATTAGTGGGCTTAAATTCCTGAAGGCCGCTGCTGCCCTTGCTGATACACTTCATCAGGTGCCGCATAGGTCCGGTAAGGTGTTTCACCACAAAGTAAATGCCCACAACGCCAAATCCCAAACCGATCAGGATAGCCAGAAAGATCCAGATATAGAGCTGGCGCCCCATGCCAAAGATGTCGTCCTCCGTGTTTAACCCAATCAGGGTCCATTCTGTATTTTCATAGGGGACGTTGTTGCCATACAGTTTTAAAGGGCACAATACAGCGTAAACATCCTGTTCATCCAGCCGCACGTCTTGTATCTGCGAAAGATTTTCATGGTCTGTACCCAGAAGGCCGAAAGCTTTTCGGGATGAGCAGACCAGACTGTAGAGAACGCCCTTTCCTGTCAACGGTTTGTAGTTCCCATCGGACTGCCGGATTGCCAGCATATAGCCGGACTGCTGATTTTCGTTCAGCTCCGCCGCAGGAAGATATTCGCAAAGATAGCGGGTGGATACCTCCACCCCCATCACACCGTACACCTGTCCCCGATACCTGAGCGGCAGGGAATAAGTGATCATCTCGTGAGAATCATTTCCATCCTTTTCCAGCAAAAAGGGCTCGGACCAGTACCCCAGATCAGCCGCTGCCGCATCCTTATATTCCTCTCCGGCTCTCCACGGCTCGTAAAAAAAGTTCTCAGATGCGTCCCGCCCCATTCCCGACATGTGAAAATGGGTGGTCCAGTTAGTGTCCAAAGGCACATCCCACTCTCTGGACAGATATTTATTGCCGCGTTCTAACAGCATATCCGTATATCCGGCCGGACTGGTATCCGGGTCGGAAGCTCTCAGCAGAAATCCGTCAAGATCTTCCTCTTTTTCCGCGTCCGGGGATGTAAAGACAAAAAAAATACCGGTAGTATTGCTTTTTTGCAGTAAATCAATGCACTCCGGGAAAAAACGTCCCAACAGTTCGTCTCTGAGAGTATCCGATTCCATCAGTTCCTGCAGATTGATCTCCTTTTCCTTAAGGAACTGATCCATGATACCGTTCATAAGCATTTCCTGCCCGCTGACAGACGACCATCGCTGGGTCATCTCGTTCTCCAGAATCGTCTTTCTGTTTTCCACCAGCCGGGTCATCAGACTGACAGAGTAATCTTCCAGCATTCCCGTAGCTCTTCTCACTACCAGCGTTCCGATCGTAATGATGCTCTGTATCAGCATGATACCGATCAGGGGAAGCAAAAAAAGTTTGAACATGGAAGTTTTTTTCTTTCTCTGACTTTGTTCCATCATCTCATCCTTACTTGTTTACCGCTTGATTTAACGCGCTGCAAAAAGAATCGTACCAATTTTCAAAAGATTCTTCCGTCACATAAGGCGATGCCGCCTCCTCCAGGCTCTGCCCCTGCTCCATCGCTGAAACCACGCTGGCCCGGTCCTGCATTGCCTGGTCCGCAAGATGGTATTCCAGCACCTTCCTTGCGGCGGATCCCTGCTCAAAGCTTCGATTGGTATAGAGTGTCATATTGCTCATCTCCTGAAAAACGGTAGTCAGACACTCATAAGTTTTCTTAGCCACATCCAGCTCCTTCTCTTCGATCACCTGGTCCAGCTTCTCCACGCTGTTGGCTTCCTTAAGCACCGGCAGATAACCGGAGACACAGCCAAACTGCAGGTTATTTTCCGCCTCCGTAAACCATTTCAAAAATTCCACCGCGGCATACTCGTGCCTTTCGTCTGACTTGCTGACCACCATTCCGGCGCCCTGCTGCACGGCGTAGCGTTCCCCTCCCTCAAACACCGGGGCGGGCATCACAATATAATCAATGGGATAACTCTCATCTTCCAGTTCTACCTGATTGGGGAAATACATGGCCGAAGAAGTAGAGCCCGTATAGGCAATCAGATCTCCCGTTTTCACATCATCCGAGCGGAAAGACCCGTAGGCTCCAAAATATCCTTTCACCATAGGCACATAATAGTTCTCCCAAAGACGGTGCAGCTCTTCTTTAGGCACGTTCAAAGTTACCCTGCCATTCTCCACTTGAAAAATTTCCACACCCAGCTGCTTCATTCCAATGATAAAGTAATTTGCCACGGCGTCCCTTCCGTAAAACGCCTTCCCGTCCCCCGGGATTTCAGGCGTTTTGGCATCCGTCCACTCATAGTAAGCCTGGGCGGTTTTCGTCACTCCCTCCATGGTTGTAAGGTCCTCCAGCGAAAGGCCCTCCGCCTCGGCAAAAGGCTCCCAATCCGTCTTGTTGATCATCATGATCTCCGTGGATTTGGCGGTGGGAAAAATCCGCAGCGTACCATCTGCGGCAATACAGCCCTCCTCAATGTAAGAATCCACATACTTCGCCAGTTCCTCCTCGCCAAGATATGCGGAAAGGTTTGCCAGCGCTCCCGCCTGCTCCGCCTCATAAGCCGTATCCGCATAAGAGGAAAAGATATCCGGCATCTTTTCCGCTCCCACCTTTTCCGCAATGGAATCCCTCACCGCGGCCTCCAGATCGGAGACAGAACCCTGACTGAAGCCCTGAACATAGATTCCCTTTTCCCTGCCTACCGTATCATTGAACTTCTCCACCAATCCGTCGAAGGCAACCTGCTGGGTGCCGTTGTAATAGTGCCACACCGTAAGAGACACCGGATCCGACGGATCCAGCAGAGCCTCTTTGCCGCCGCACCCGGTCAGAAACATCCCAAGCGATGCCGCCAATAAAATAAGTTTCACTCCCCTTGCCCTTTTCATATCATTCTCCCCTGATTCATGAAATTTTTTATTTATTTTTTCTATTGATAAATTTTTTCACAATATAATTTTTCAAACGTAACCTTTATTTTATCACAGATTCCGTTGGTTTTCAACCGGACTATCCGACCAGCGGCCTAAGTGGAACGAATACAGGATCCTTTCTTTTACCGGCTGGCCCATGAGTTTACAAAGCGCTTCCCCATAATAGTCCATCTGGGTTTCATAACGGTTCCACAGCTCCTCCATGGAGTCTACGGAGTCGGTCTTATAATCCAACAATACAATGCCGTCCTTCTCCACAAAAAACGCGTCTATGATCCCTTGAATAAGCACGGTCTCTGTCCCTGGAAATCCCTGTCCCAGCCTGTCTGCTCCCACCCCCATCACAAACGGCTGTTCCCTGTAAAGCCTGCCTTCCCTGTAAGCGATACAGAGGCGCTGTCCTAATTCACAATCCAGAAAGCGCAGGATCCTCTCCTCCCGCACCGCCTCGTAATATTCCCTGCTCAGGCGTTTCTCCTCCACCTGCTTTAGAAGGAAACCGTGAAGTTCCTGCTTCCTGCATCCGGCATCGACAGAAGATATCCTGTCGAAATCCAGAATTTCCATCACCCTGTGATAAGCGCTGCCCCGCACCGCTCCGCTGACTTCCTCCTGTCCTCTGCGGAACCGCGGAATATAGGGCTGCAGCTCCTCTTCCTCAAAGGTGTGGTAAGCCGCCTCATCCTTATCCGCCATGGCCGCGATCTTTAATTCCGACACCGTGGTTTTCGTGTAAAGCCCCGCAAGATCCCGGTAGGCATACACCGTGCCCAGACGCTGTTTTAAAGCCGCACAGGCCAAAGTGTCGCAAAGCTCCCCTGAACGCTCCAGCTTCTCCCGTTTCCCATAAAGTGAGACCTGTTCCCGCAGCGCAGCTGTTTCCAATGCTTCTTTCTGCTTCACCGTCACTGTCAAACCGGTTTTTGACAAAACAGGCATCAGAAAGTCCAGATAGCTCCCGGCCTCATAAAAGTCCGGAAAAGTCAGCCGGTTCGTCCCTGCCTCCTGAAACAACTCCCACTGTTCCATGGCGTTCTCCATTGTCGCCGTCAGAATCAGCTTCTCCTTCGCCCTGGTCATAGCCACATACAGAACACGCAATTCCTCCGAAAGGCTGTCCTCCCGGAGTTTTGAAGACAGGACACTGCGGCGCAGGGAGCGGTTTCGCACTCTTCTCTCAGGATCCACATAATCCGTTGCGATTCCAAGGTCCATATCGACAATCACAGACTGACTGGTATCCTGCATATTAAAACGTTTGCCAAGACCCGAGACAAAGGTCACCGGAAACTCCAGACCTTTGCTCTTGTGGATGCTCATAATCCGCACCACATCAGCGTTTTCGTCCAGAAGTTCCGCCTCGCCATAATCCACATCATATTTTTCCAGCTGCTCCATATACCGGATAAAATGAAACAATCCGAAATAGCTGGTCTTTTCAAAATCCGATGCTCTTGTGAACAACATCTCCACATTAGCGCGCCTTCTGCTTCCGGCGGGCAGCGCAGTCACATAATTCAGATAGTCAAAATCCCCTACCAGACGGGTTAAAAGTTCCCGTATAGACAGATACACCGTCAATTTGCGGTAGTTTTCAATCATATCAAGAAATTTTGCGGCTTTTCCGGCCAATTCCTCCTTTGCGTCCTCCCCGCAGGCATAACTGCGTACCGCCTCGTACAGGGAGCGATTTTTCCTTCCTCCGCGGATTCGGGCAATCTCCTCATCTGTAAAACCGCCAAAAACTGATCTCATGACGCTGAACAACGGAATATCCTGCGAAGGATTGTCCAATACCCGCAAAAACTGCAAAAGTTCCTGAACTTCCACAGCGCTGAAATACCCTGTTCTGGAGGTAATATAAACCGGGATACCCTCCTGCTCCAGCGTCCGTTTGAATTCCTCATCCCAGCCGCTGCTGGTGCGCAGCAAAATCACGATGTCGGAATATTTCACAGGTCTCAGACCGTCTCCCGTCTCGTCTGTAACCTGAAAAGACGCCCTCAGCTCTTTGATTTTATCGGCGATCACACGGGCTTCTCTCTGCTTTGCGCTCTCCTGATCTGCGCCGTCAGGCTTTTCTATCAAAAGGAATTCGCTGTGACAGCCTTGGCTCTGAGGGTATTTGGCTTTTGCATACAGCGCCGCATTCTCATCGTAGTCAATTCCGCCAGTCTTACTGCTCATCATCCTGGAAAACACTTCGTTGACAGTGTGGATAACCTGTGCGCGGCTCCGGAAATTTTGGGACAGATCGATTCTCTGACAATTCCCCTCTTCCGTCTGATATGTATTGTATTTTTCCAAAAACAGTTCCGGCCTTGCCAGGCGAAACTTGTAGATGCTCTGCTTCACATCCCCCACCATAAAACGGTTATATCGGCCGTCCTCCTCCCCGGACACCGCTTTTAACAGATACTCCTGGACCAGATTGCTGTCCTGATACTCATCTATGAGCACTTCCTCAAAGTTCTGCCGATATTCCAGCGCTACGCTGCTTGGCAGGATTCTGCCGTCCTCCCGTTTTAACAGAATTTTCAATGCGTAATGCTCCAGATCGGAGAAGTCGATCACTTTTTTCTCCTGCTTTTTTGCCGTCATCCTTGCGTCAAACTCCAACGCCAGATCGATCAGCGTTCCCACCGGCCCCGCGCAGGATGCGCCCTGTGCCGCCGCCATTTCTAACGGTGTGGCAAAGAAACGCTCCCGCAGCTTCCGGAGACTGTCCTTCACCTGACTGCGCAGATCCTTTGCCCGTTCTCTCTTAAAAGGAGATACGCTCTCATCCTTTTTGGACGGCAGTTTGCCGAAATTTACACAGGGCAGTTTCTGTTCATACTCCGTCAGGGAACGGCATCCGGCAAGCGCTGTGAGCTGCTCCCATTCCCGCTCCACCGTTTCCCCATACATATAAGGCCCGTCCGGTTCCTGACACAATCCCACCACGCGTTCCAGTTTTTCCGCACACCCCGTTACCATTCTCTGCAGGGATGTGAGCAGATACCTGCCGTAATCGCTGCGGCAGATACCTTCCACATCCTGTGTGCCATAGTCTGATTTTCTCTGAAGAAGCCATTCCTCGGGGAAGGGAAAGCTGGAAGCGTAGCGGGAAAGGTTCAGGATATGCTGCTCCAGCACGCTCTCCCTGCCGTTTAAGCAAAAATATTCCACGCAAAAACGAAACGCCTCTCCGCCTTTCTGGTATCCTTCCTCCATCAGTTCCTGCATGACCTCCTGCTGCATCAGTCTGACCTCTCCCTCGTCAGCGATACGAAACGCCGGGTCCAGCCCGATCTCATTGAAATGATTCCGCAGCAGAAAGAGGCAAAAACTGTCAATGGTAGTAATTTGTGCATTATACAACAGCGTTGCCTGTTTCTGGATATGTTCCGACTCAGGCTTTTCTTCCAGCCGCGCAGAAATTCCCTGTGCAATACGCTCCCGCATCTGGGAAGCAGCAGCGTTGGTAAAAGTGACCACAAGCAGTTTATCAATATCCACCGGGTGCGCCTCATCGCACACCATTTGTATGATCCGCTCCGAAAGCACCGCCGTCTTTCCGCTTCCGGCGGCGGCGGACACCAGGATATTTCTGCCGTGAAGTTCTATAGCCTTTTGTTGTTCGGGAGTAAATGAGATTGCCATACGCTCTCCTCGTATTGTTGTCGTTGATTGTTTATGATACTATATACTGCTCTCTCAGGCCTGATTCACACTTTTTGGCTTATTCCCGCCTTTGCTCCTGAGGCTCCTGCCGCGTTTGCGGGCTTTGACACTCCTGCCTCATTCGGGCAAAAATTTCATCCTTGTCCAGATCCTTTAGTCTGCGTTTGCCGCATCCTGTCAGACTCTCCTCAAAGCCGCAAACCTTGCGGAAAGCACAGTAAGTACACGCGTCTTGCGTCCCTCTCTGACAGGGATTTAAGGAGATGCTGCCCTGAAGGATCTCCCTGCCGATCCCGGCGATCTTGCGGCTTACATAATCGGAAATAAGGCGCAGCTCTTCCCCGCTCATGACGGAAGATCTGGCGGAAAGGCTGCCGTCCTTTTTCCGCTCCACCGGAATCACATCGGACCTCTCCCCTGAAAAATGGTCCAGCCGTTCAATAATATCGAAAGACGCGTTGACCACGCCGTTCATCCGAAGCTGTCGGGCCAGTTCTTCCTCCAATTCCTCTTCCGCAAGCTCCACCGGAGTCTCCACCGCAGGGTCTTCGATGTGGTAATACAAAAGCGCCGCAGGCACCGGCTCCTTGCCTGGATGTTTCTTTGCCGCCATCTCCAGAGCGGTATTCATATAAACAACAAGCTGCAGCTGCAAACCGTAATACAGCGCCGCCAGATCAAACTGCCTGCTGCCCGATTTATAGTCGATCACTTTCACATAAACCTGATCTCCAGCCTCCGCCGTATCGATACGGTCGATCCTGCCCTGAAGATACATTTTCTCCTTCTCCGAGAGAGAGATGTCCACACTGTCCAGATGATCTGCATGGCAGAAAGAGATCTCATAGGCTTCCGGCGTAAAGCTGCCCTTTTTCAGTTGCCTTTGAAGCGTCATCACCGTCCGGGTCAGGATCCTGCCCATGCGGGTGATGGCATATTCATTTCGGGCGCTGCTGTAAAGCACCGTGTCCCCGTAGGAAGCGGCATAAGCCTCCAACGCCTCACGCACCGCCCTCTCTCCAAATTCCTCCGGGAAATCAAACCATGTGTACCCCTGCTGTGACAGCTTTTCCGCAAAAGCCTCCAGAACCCCGTGATATACATTTCCCATGTCCACGCTCTCAAAGCCAAATTCCCGGCGCTCCTTCAAAGACAGTCCGTACTGCAGGAAATGGCGATAAGCACAGGCGGCATAAGTTTCCAGCCGCGTGACGCTTGTTTCCAAATGTCTCCCGTAGAGCGCTCTGGCCACCGCCGCCGACAGGCCGCTGTCCTGATACCGCCTGAACGCGGCATTCGTTAAAAAACTGCGCCTGCCATCCGGTTCCTCCTCCCCGTATACCTGATACAGAGTAAAAAATTCCCGCATTTTCTCCGATGGCAGCGCGCCTTCCGCATACTCCCTCAATTCTTCCGCCAGGTATCCCTCCCCTTGCGCGGGAGTGACAATCTGTTCCAGCGCGGGACGAAGCTGCGGATATTCCGTTGCGATTTCCGGGAAAAGTTTCCGCACAATATCGATCAGATAGGCGGGACGAAGCGATCTGCCCGCACTGTTTACCTTGGAATAAGACAGATAGAGCCTGTCCGATGGTTTTGTCATATTCAGATACAAATACAGGCGCTGAATATACATTTGTTGTCTGGGACTGGGCGCCAGTTCCAATTCGGACTCCCTGAGAAATTCCCTGTCCATGTCGGAAATGATACCGCCCTTGGATACATTCTTGGGAATATTTCCATCGTTTACCCCGAGAAAAAACAGCGCTTTCACCTGCCGCAGCCTGGTTCGCTCCATGTCGCCGACAACCACTCTGTCCACATTCTGGGGTATCGTACCCACCTCGATCTCACCGAATCCGGCTTCCAGGATCTCTCTGAATTCCGATAAGGAAATCACCTCATCCCCCAAAAGCTCATAGATCTGGTTCAAAAGCTCCATGATCAGACGGTAAATCTGGGCATACTCCCTGGCCCGCACCAGATCTCCCTCCTCCTCAAACTGGCGCTGATACTCCGCAAGCCTGGTCTGTACCTGATTTTTCACCAGAAAATCGTAGAGACTGTTGATATGATCTTTAACGCTGCACTCTTTTTTCAGAGAAAAAGCGGAGACCTGTTCCATTATCTGCTCCCGCAGACGGTTCATCCGCCCCAGCGCTTCTTCATCCCCTTCCATCGAAGCCGTCTTACGGGTAAAAAGGCGGCTGTAGCTGCGGTATCCTCTGACGCCAACGGAGAGCACATAATTTTCCAACGCATCGATATCCGTCCATTCCAGACCGGACATGCCGCTGCGAAGATAGTGGAACACAGCCTCATAAGAAAAATCTTTCTCAAACAGTTCCAGTGCGCTCTTAATGTATTCCGTCATGGGATTCAGCGTGATGCCTCTGGTACGATCCAAAAAGCAAGGGATCTCCATCTGTCCAAACTCCGTCTCCACATAGGGAGCGTAGCCCTCAAGATCTCCCATAATGACCGCTATGTCACGGTAAGCCATCCCCTGTTCCCTGACCAGTCCGCATATTTTTAATCCCGTCTGATGTACTTCATCTCTTGGCGTTGCAGTTTCAAAAAGAAAAATTTCCTGTTGTTCTTTCCCATAAGCTTTCGCCGGATACCGGAACAGATTTCTTTCCAGATGGCGCAAGGCGGGAGCATGAGCAAACCGATGATGCGTCTTTACAAAAACGTCCTTCTGTCTGGGGACAGCCGCCTCTTTTGCCAGTTTTTCCAGATCCCGCACCGTTTTTTTGCTCAAATAAAAAAGTTTCTGTTCCCCGTCCATCACATAGGGGTCTTCTCCCTCCCCCAGCGTCACAGTCAGGATCACCTCGCCGCAGACCTGCATCAATTCCTGGATCAGCCGGTTTTGTATGGGCGTAAATCCCGTAAATCCATCGAACACGACCACACTGTCCGGCAGCAGCCGCGAGCGGCAAAGAGAACGGCGCAGTACGTCCAATGTCTCCTCCGCCGTGATAAAGCTGCCTCTGATATATTCCATAAATCCTTTGTAGAGCGTCTCCAGATCCTTGAGTTTTCCTGCTAACGCCCCGCGCTTTTGCGCATATTCGATCAGCCTGGACACATCCTCCGTACCGATGCCGTATTGCATAAACTCTGAAATGGCGCTTTTTACTTCATGAATATAGCCCTGCCTGTGCAAAAATCCCCCCAGTACAGGCAGATCATCTTTCAGACCGGCAGCCACTTTTTGCAGCACCAGGCTCTTTCCCGTATCGTCCAGCACGGGAGTTTCCTCGCTGCCCACCTCCTCAAGGATACGATGACCGAGCCGCATGAAACTCAGTACATCTATATTCATGATGCCGCCCCTTTCATTTAAGAGCACTAGCTCTTTCTGCGTCTGCATGGTGAACTGATCGGGAACAATGATCAGGAAATTCCGCTCCGGTTCTCTCTGTGCCCGCGCTGTGATCTCCTGATAAATCTGTCTGCTCTTACCGGACCCTGACGGTCCAAATATGAATTTCAGGCTCATAAATAAAATCTCCAAAGATAATCTGCGGCTTCCTCCGCATAATCAATACCGATCCGTTTCCCTATCCTGATCCGGGAGGAGATCACCCTGATCCCTTCCGTCAGATAGAAATCAGGACTTTCCACCATGTCCACATCATTGTCCGCCTTACTTATATGCATGGCAATGCAGAGTTTTCCGGGGCCATCGGAAAGATGTTTATCCAGTGAAGCAGGATAATTTTTCAACGTATACAGCTCTCTGTTCTTTCTTTTCTGCTTCATGTTCAGTTCTTCCAGACGAAGTCTGCGCATGACTTCCTCCGACTCTGCGTCCGCCGGTACCAGGCCGCGGAGCAGCACTGCCTGAGGAATCCCTTCTGACATCACGGCGATATTCATACAGTGATACATACCGTAAATCAGGTAAACATAGGAAGTGCCCGCCTGATGGTACATGGGTTCCGTCCTCTCCGTACGCCTGCCGCCGTAAGCGTGGGAACCTTTATCCGTCTCCCCCATGTAGCTCTCCACCTCCGTCAGGATCCCCCTTGCTGTCCCATAGGGCGTTGCGTGGACCAGGGTTTTCCCCAAAAGTTCTTTCGCAACCCTGATCCCGTCTCTGGCAAAAAACTCTCTTGTAAGCCTCTTTTTCTCCTGCATTTGATCTCTTACTGCCTCTTGCGCGATATCCCGAAAATGAATCTGTTATCACCTTGTGTCTTTTGGATGGCCATCCGGCCGTCCCTGCCTCGAATAAGGTCATTATACCATGATAGCTCCGCATTCATGGTATGGATGGCCATCCGGCCGTCCCCTGCCTCGAATAAGGTCATTATACCATATGCACCCTCTTTTATAAACCTTGAAATGGAGAGGCGGAAATGATATACTGAGGGGCAGATTCGCAGTAAAAGTTGAGAGGACGCAAATGCTCATGGAATCTTTGAGAAAGAAAAAATTATTTTTGTTTGATATAGACGGCACCCTGGCCGTAGGAGACACTCTGTATGAAGGAAGCGCAAAACTGCTTTCCTATATCGAATCCATCGGGGGAAAATCTTATTTCATCACAAACAATTCCACCAAAAGCGGGGCCGACTATGTGGAAAAATTCCGGACCGCCTTCGGACTTCAGACCACTCATGACCAGTTCGTCACCTCCGGTTATCTGACACTTCACTTTTTAAAGGAACATTACAACGACAAAAAGATCTATGTGTTAGGCACAGCCTCCTTTGTGGAAGAACTGCGAAGAAACGGCCTGACCGTCACAGAGACCGCGGAAGATAACATAGAATGCGCCGTAGTGGCATATGACAGTGAACTGACTTACGAAAAGCTGATTCAGGCCTCCAAAGTGCTCCTTGCTTCAGATATCCCCTTCTATGGGACTAACCCTGATCTGCGCTGCCCTGTAGATTTCGGATTTATCCCGGACTGCGGCGCCATCTGCGACATGATCTCAGCCACCACAGGTAAGCATCCCCTCTATCTGGGCAAGCCAAACAGAGAAGTGGTGGACCACTGTCTGAGGGCTTCCGGATTTACCCCGCAGGAAACGCTGGTGGTAGGCGACAGACTCTACACGGACATTGCCTGCGGCATCAACGCGGGGGTGGATACCTGCGTGCTGTTTACCGGAGAAGCGAAACCGGAGGATATGGCGGACACAGAATATCCCGCCACCTATCAATTCCGGAACATCGAAGAACTTTTCCTAAACTGCACAGAGAGAGAATAGTATCTTAAAAGCAAATTACCCCAGGGTATCCCGATACACCCGCAGGATATTCCCGTAAAAAATCTGATCCAGCTGATCCTCGCTAAAGCCCGCTCTGTGCAAGGCTTCCCAGAGTGTTTCCATATCCTGGGCGCCCCGGATCTCCCGATGGGTGTTTATACCGTCAAAATCGCTGCCCAGCCCTAAAACGCCGATGCCGCCCAGCTTCACGATGTGTCTGGCATGACGGACCACAGCTTCGATGGTACCGGGATTCGGGGTTCCCACCGGCTTCTCTTCCAGAAAATCAGCACAATAATTCAGACCTGTGACGCCGCCTCTCTGCGCCAGAGCGCGGATCATGTCATCGCTCAGATTGCGGACGCAGGGACACACGCTCCTCGCATCGGAATGGCTGGCCACAAAGGGCTTTTTTGTCACCTCGAGCACATCATAAAATCCCGCATCCGACAGGTGGGACACGTCCGGAATGATGCCCAGACGTTCCATTTCTTCCACCATTTCTTTTCCTTTTCGCGTCAGGCCGTCCGTCACATTGGGGGTACGGTTATAAGCCTCAAACGCCTTTTGGGCTTCCTGCCATTTCCGTCTGCGCTCCTTTGAATCTTCCCCGCATTCTTCCCAGGCTTTCTTTTTCTCCCGCGCCCTGTCGCCGAGATTGCGGTTAAAATTGGGGGATCCGATCTCATTGGGGAAATTCCATGTCAGCGTGATCATACGCACGCCCATCTCGTACAGCTTCTTAAGCTTTTCTGTCTCGCCTTTGCAGACGGCGCCTTCCTCCACGGTCAGCATAGCGGAGAGCTTTCCGGCGCCCTCGTTGTCCAGGATATCCTGATAGCAAAGCGCCGGCGCCAAAATATCTTTGTTGCGCTCCAGTTCCATCCGATAATATTCATACAGTCTTAAGACTCTCTGCCAAGGGTCCCCGTCATGGTCCAGCTCCACGAACAAAGCGAAATTCTGGAGCAGATAATGACTGTCCCGCATGCGCAGCAGATCCAGATGGAGATGGTTTTGGCGCAGCTTTTTGGGCGTACCCTGCTCCTGTAGGGAGAGCAGCTTATAGATGGTATCGCAATGCATATCGATTACTTTCATCCTTCAAACTCCGTTCCCGTTCATTTCTTTTTCCACAGGCCGATCATCATGATTACTTTACCACCGCGCGCTCTTTCAGAAACGTTTTCCAGATGTCGATATACTGGGCTTTCAGGTGCACGCCGTCAAATGTGTAGGAAGGGGTCATGCCCCCGCTTTCGTCACAGATCTGAGGATTTACGTCCAGATAAAATATCCTGTCATTGTCCGCGATCTGTTTCAGCGCCTCGTTCCTTTCTTCGATCCCCTCATTATTGATGTAATCGCCCTGTCCGGAACGCTGGGCCGTCACCTTCATAATCCCCTGGATATAAAGGATAGCGTCAGGCTGCAGCTCCAGCAAGTGATCCACCGCCGCCCGATAAGCATCCGCAAAGGATTCCACCGTCCCCGTACCCATCTCATTGATACCGATCATCAGATAAATCTTGCGATAAGAATTCTCTGTCAGCGCCTGCTCCACGGTGATCTTTTTCTTCTGTCCCTCCACCGGCACAATCTCGGCATCGAACAGTTTATAGATGGTCAGTCCGGTGGAGGCAAAGAAATCAGCCGTCTCCTCCAAGCCGCCGTACTCATACATGCCCACCGTGCGGGAGTCGCCGATAAATACCGCGTCCGCGAAGTAATCGTCCTCCACCGTCTGATAAATCACCTCATCGTCCGTTTTCTCCACATTTTGAGCGGAAGAGATATCTGACGGCTGCATATTTCCAGCCGCAGGCGGCTCCGACTGTGCCGCATCCTCCGGGGAATCGGCGTCATTGCCCGATGTCGAAACACCCGGAGCCACTGATTCCTCCCCTGCGGACACGATTTCGCCTACCGCAGGCATACTCCCGTCCGGTTCGGCGCCCGCCGTCATCTCCGTGCCCTCAGCGTAAGTTGCCGTTCCTGCCTGCTCCGTAAAATCGTCCATCCGGAGGTTTTCCATATTCCGCACTATATTTTCATACCAGATCTTAATCTGTTCTTTCGGTTTCGCGTAAACCTGCCAGTCGTCCACCACCGACAGATAGATGACTCCCGCCATCACCCACAGGAGCATATATGACCATTTTTTCAGCCACTTCATGGCTATCACCCATTCCTCATTTGTCAAAAATTCAGGTACATGAAGGGATTTTGTCCCTCCACCCGAAGCCGCCACACACAGATCCAAAACAGGACGATCAACAGAAGCATTCCCCACACGCTGTCCTTCCACTTTCGGAAAAGCTTCTGCAGCGCAGGCGTACAGGCGATACATCCCGCGGCAAACAATACGCCGTAGTTTGCCAATGCTTTTTCCCAATCTCCTGAATTGACCTGAATGCCCTCAACGACCCCGAACATCCTTCCAAGATAAATCCCCAGCTGGGACAGGTCCGTGATGGCAAAACACATCCAGCTTACAGGGATCACAAACCACAGATACAAGTGCGGCAGAATCTTAAAAGCGCCCTGGGGAACCAATCTCTCCCCGGACAGCCGCGCCATAAACCGTTCCATGACAATAAGCGCCCACAGCATCATGCCCCAGATCAGAAAGTTGAGGCTGCCGCCGTGCCACAAAGAGGTCAGCAGCCAGACGCACAACAGATTCAGCACCGTGCGCAGACCGCCTTTCCTGCTTCCGCCCAGCGGGATATACACATAACGGCAAAACCACCTTCCCAGAGTGATATGCCATCTGCGGTAAAATTCCCTCACGGAACCTGCCATGTAGGGATTCTTAAAATTCTCCGGAAGCGAAAAGCCGAGCATCCGGCCCAATCCCACGGCCATAACGGAATATCCGTAAAAATCAAAATACAGTTTCAGGGAATAGGCAAAGGCCGCTATCCACGCAAGGGGCGTAGAAATGCTCTCAAAACCCGTGACCTGAACTTCCCTCCACAACAGACCGAGGCGGTCTGCCAAAAGCACTTTAAACACCAATCCTACCGTAAAGATTTTCAGTCCGTCCTGTATGTTCTTTGCAGAAAACTCCCTCTCGTAAAGCGCCTCCCGCACTTCCCCGTAATTGACGATAGGGCCGGACAACAGCTGAGGAAACATAGTAATATAAGTAGCAAACCTCACAAAGGACGTCTCTTTCCTCTCCTCGCCCCTATAGACATCGATCAGATAAGACAGGATCTGAAATGTATAAAAACTAATGCCGATTGGCAGTTCACCTTTTCCGATTCCGCACTTAAACAGTGCCAGTACTCCGATATTCCCCAGCACGGCCGCCGCCAGCAGGTTCTTTCTCTTTCGATCTGATTTACTTTTCTTTTGTCTCTTATCCTTACCCTTCAGCCTTGCTCCTCTTGCAAGATGCAGCCCCAGAAAGTAATTCACCACCACGGAGACCAACAGTAGCAGCAGATAATCCGGCTCCCCAAAAGCATAAAAAATCAGACTGGCGCAAAACAGTATACCGTTTTTCATATTTTTGGGGGTTATACCATACAGAAGCAGAAACAGCGGCAGAAAACAAAGTAAGAATTCTATACTGCTAAATATCAAGAATTATCACATCTTTCATCGCTTCTATACTTCTATAGTATCGTTTTACCCGTCCCATTACAACATAAATTTTCTTAATTTTAACTAACATTTTTTTACAAAATTGTTGCAAAACAATCCCGTTATGTTAAGATAATAAGGCAGCCTGTAAATCACCTGACGGAGAGCAGCATGAACAGCAAATTTTTTGACCTGAAAAAAGAAAAACAGGACAGAATGATCAACGCGTCCCTGAAGATATTCGCCCTTCAGGGGTATCGCCATGCCAGTACGGACGACATTGTCCGGGAAGCCGCCATCAGCAAAGGACTGCTGTTTCATTATTTTGGGAGCAAGCTTGGCGTCTATGATTTCATCTATGATTACAGCGTCCGGTACATGAATCTGGAGCTGAAGTCCAATGTCGATCCCAAGGAAACGGATATGTTCCTGCTCTTAAAACAGACCGAGGCCGCCCGCATGCATGCCATGAGGGGCTATCCCTATATGCAGCAGTTTTTAAACCGCTCCATGTCAGAGGATGTGAGCGAAGCGCTGCTGGCTGTCGAGGGGAAGCGGAATGTACTGGTGGACACTTACGATGCCATTGACCGGCAAATGGACTTTTCCTCGCTCCCTGTGGGAATCGATGGGGAAAAGCTCCGCAAAATGCTGAATCTTACCATCAAGGGACTGATGACGGAGCATTTTCAGGACGCTTCTTTCCAACCCGATATGCTGTATGAGGAAATCTGCACCTATCTTGATATGGTCAGAAAGCTGGTATACCGTTGACCTCTGTCACTTGCTCATTTTATAGACGGGATCCGCAGGATACCCGCCTTTTAATTTCTGCATGCCTCGCTGAATAGCGTCTTTCGAGTTCTTCCAATCCGCATCTTTGTTTCGATAATCGAATTTCTCCACCATCCACGCCACATCCTCAGCTACGCGCTTCATGTTCTCCTCCATCACCGGAAGCACGCAGGCATAGAAATCTTCCCTGTCTTTCTCCTTTAACAACCGATCGGCGGTCTCGCAAAGATCTCCAAAGTGAGACAGGCAGAAGCCTTTTCCGCTCTGTATTTTATCGCGGAATGCCTGATCCTGTCTGAACAGATAAAAGAAGGTGTCCAGATATCGGTCATAGGTATCGCGGTACTGGCTGCAAATGTAGCAGGAAGCCTCCTTTTGACGCACCCATGCCCCAATGGGACTGCCGCCGGTATCCTGCCCCAGAAATTTCTTTTTCATGTGGGGTTTCCCTGACTTTACCTCCGCGAAAGTTTTTTGCATCTCTCCGATCATACGCTGGTAATGGGTCTTAAGGATCCACGCGTTGCCCAAAGTGTTGCCGTAATCAAACATTTTCCGGAAATGAGTCCTGCAAAAACCTGCTTTATCCGTTATTTCCCTGATATCCGCCTCCATGTAGGAGGACCCGCTTCCAAGGACAAAATCCAGAAGATCCTGCTCAATACTTCTTTCAATATAGCAAAAAGGACATTCATCCCCCGCGTTCACCGCGTCATTCAAAGGAATTGTATACAACTGCTCTTTCATAGGAATACCTGCCTTTCGTATAATTCTGATGCAAACTACATATTATGATTATACCTCAGTTTGACTGTTTAATCAAAAATTTATAGATATTCCCTTTTCAAACATAAAAATTAGTATTAAAATATTGGTAAAACAACCTATCGAAAGGAGTCCCCCGATTATGGCTAAAAAATTTGGAAAAGTCCTGCTTTTAACCGCTGCAATAGGTTCCGCCGTTGGCGCCGCTTACTACTATCTGCAGAAAAAAGACACTGCAGGCGCTGCACCTGAGGACGATGATTATGATGATTTCAGCAAAGATACAGAAGGGGAAAAGGAGGCTTCCCGCAACTATGTATCCCTGAACACCGATGTTAAGCCCGAGGAAAACGCGGAGGAAAAGAAAACGGAGGAAAAACCGGAAGAAAACAAGTCTTTTACCCCGCTCTCCGAGCAGGTGGAAAATGCCGCCGGAAAAGCCGAAGAATCCGTGGAAGAGTTTTTTGACGAAGACGATCCCCAGGAAGATGGCGCTGACGACACTGCAAATTAGCGCAACAGTCCGGCTTGCGGCCAAACTGTTGCAAATTAAGATTTCATGCAAAAAAGGGCTGTTGCAAAAGCAGATAGTTAATCTGCTGCTGCACCAGCCCTTTTTACCGCCCTATATGTACCTTTCCGCCAGAACCTCTTACGCGGCATTTTCATCTGTCATGCCCCAGGGCCTGACGAGGGCGCACTGCCGCCAGTCATCTTCCGAAGCAGCAAAAACAGATAACCAATATAAACCGCCAGATTCACCAGTGACATTGCAGTACAGGCCTGAGTGGGAGCCTGAAACAAAAAATGGGCATAGGTCAGAAGGGTCAGACAGTACAGCGGCACAAACAGCGCCGCCGTCTTTCGTTCCCAAAACAGGATGACCACTGCCAGAATCTCATACAGATAGCCGTATCTGTCATGCATCGCAGGAAGGAACAGCACACAGGTGTAAGAGAGCAAAAAGGCAGCGTAAACCATATTCCGCGCGTTCCACTCTACCTTTTTTATCAACAGCACCGTCAGCAGAAGCCCTGCCGCCGCCAAGGCAAACAGAATACCCGCCTTTTTCAGATACCAGTAATATTGGGGCGTATCCGGCTCCGTCAGCAATAACCAGACAGACGGATAGTTTTTCACAATGGCAGGCCAGTCTGAAGTCTGATCCAGATAGATCCTGAAAATGTCCAGAAAACTTCTCCCCATGATCACTCCCGCCAGATTCAGCACACACATCACTGCAGGGAGGATGAAAAAATACAATGCCGAGAAACATTTTTTCCCAAGGTACATCAACAAAAAGAAGGGCAGCAGGAAAACCGCCTGAAGCTTAAACGAAAGGGCAGCTCCCAGAAACACAAAAGCAGGCCCCGTTTTCTCCCGGCACATCATGAAGAGCGCCAGCACTTCAAAACAAACATAGATCGCGTCACATTGTCCCCACGCGGAAGAATTCAAAAAAACCAACGGAGAAAGAAGCACTGTCCCATAGGCAAAAATTCCTTTCCATTTCCGCCCGCTTTCCGCGTAGGTATACACCAGCCTTCCCACCAAGACAGCCAGGCCGTAGTCAAAGAAAACGGAGAGCATCTTGTAAGCATACAGCGGTTTCACAGGCAGATAAGTAAAAAGAGCAATCAGTGTCTGATACAACATATTGTAATTTCCCACCTGCCCTCCCAGCGCTCTCAAACCGCCCTGATCCTTAATTTCCCGGTACCATGGTATCAGAAAAGCATCGGCGTCCACACTGACCAGATCACGCAGTCCATAGCGGATCAAAAATCCAATTATTGTGACCGCTGCCACCACCAGCAGATCCAAATGTCTCTCCGCAAAATTCAAAACTTTTTCTTCCGCCCTTATCATCTTCCTCTCCATTCTCCAATATCCGCTTCTCTCGCTCTCTTCTCCGATCTAAAGCCACGCTTTCTGCAGCCGTTTCATCCCTTCAATAATCTGCTCCTGCGAAAGTCCGCCAAAACCCAGAAGTACCGTTGCCCTCCTGCCGGGGGACGATAGCGCGCAAAAACGATCACGTTCTTTTTTTTCCTCCACCATGCTTTCAGAAAGCCCGTAGACTTTCACGCCCTCTCTCCCGGCCTGTTCTAAAAGTTCTTCCTCCGTTACATCGCCCAATGACGTCAAAATCAGGTGCAGTCCGGTACTCTCGCCCGAAATCTCAAATTTCTTTTTAAAAGGTTCCAGACATCTAAGCAGCAGCTCCTGTTTCGCCCTGTAGATTTTTCGCATCTTGTTCAGATGGCGTTCAAAATATCCGTCCCTGATAAATTCGTTCAGTATCCGCTGGTCAATCCTGGATACCGTACAGGAATAAAAAGAGCAATTCCTCCGATACCGCTCCAGCAATGTCTGCGGAAGCACCATGAAACTGATACGGATAGCCGGAGCGATCGCTTTGGAAAACGTGCCGATATAAATCACTTTTCCTGACTTGTCCGATGCCTGCAGCGCCGGGATAGGCTTTCCGTAATAGCGGAATTCGCTGTCATAATCGTCTTCGATCAGATAGCGGTCCTCTCCCCCCGCCGCCCATTTCAACAACTCCATGCGCCGGCCGATAGGCATAACGATGCCCATCGGGAACTGATGAGAAGGCATCACATAGGCCGCGCTGACATTTGCCCCGGTCAGGCAATCCGGCCGCATACCGCTTTCATCCATATCCACCGTGACAATATCATAGGCAAAAGACTTGAAAATGCGATAAGTGCGCTTATAGGTCGGATTCTCCATGGCAATGCGCACATGCCGCCCCAGAATTTTCTCCAGAAGCATCAGAAGATAGTCGTTACCCGCTCCCACGATAATCTGTTCCGGCCTGCAGTTTACCCCTCTGGAAGAGTGCAGATAACGGCTTATCGTCTCCCGCAGATTGCTGTCTCCCTGCGCTTCCCCACGGGCAAACAGCTCGCTGTTTCCGCTGTTTAAGATATTTTTGGTGATCTTTTTCCAGACGCCAAAGGGAAAACCGGACATATCGATCTCATGAGGGGAAAAATGGTAACTCCAGCGTACGCTGTCCCTCTCTGCGGCCTCTTCCCCGCGCTCAGACCTATCCGCCTCCCGGGGCTTTGCCTCCTCCATGCGAAACAGCTCCTCAACAGTACAGACAAAGTAGCCCCTGCAGGGCACAGATTCAATGTATCCTTCGCTCAACAACTGGTCGTAGGCGTACTCTACCGTACTGCGGGCCACCTGAAGATATTCCGCCAGAGAACGCGTAGAGGGAAGCCTCTCTCCGGCGAGAAGCTTCCCATCTTTAATTTCTGATTTAATATATTCATATATCTGCTCATACAGACATTTCCCGCCGTCTGTCCGCAGCACGATCGTCATATCATACATATATTTTACTTGCTGTTCTTCATATCCGCCATGATCTGTTCCTTCAAATCCCTGGCTTTATCTTTCATACGGTTATTGGCGTTGCTGGAAGTCAGAATCGTGCTGATCATGCGGCTTGCCACGTCATACTTCTTCAGGCGGGCCGCAAGCACTGCCAGCAGATAATCAATGGTCATCTCATCCATACCGCACATGGGAAAACCTTCATTCTGACGGGCATCTACAAAACCGTTATAGGCGTTCAGAAGGTATTCCTCCTCCTTTGCGGCAAGCTCCGGACCCGCTTCCCTGGTATCCACCCCGTTATTCTGCAGATATTCCTTATACCCTCTCATAAGCCATGCGCTCTTTAAACAGATATACGCTTTTTCGCTTGCTCTTGCGCGTTTTACAACGGCATTTGCCAGTGCCAGCTGGTATCTGTTCATAGCTTCGTCATAGGTATAGGTTTCGTTTTTGAATTCCGGAACCTTGACCGTAGCGCTGATCTGTTCCCTGATCAGCTTTGCCTGCGCCCCTGAAATACCGGCGAAGAACCGGTTGAGCGCCGCATAACCGCACACGGGGCAGAGGATCACATCATATTTTACAATATCAATGCAGTCATACCGGGGCCGCAGGTCCTGATCCTGACCCAGAAGTTTCGCCTTACCCGTTTTCATGATCTTGGCGGTAAAATCAGAATCACACACAGGACATTTGTAAGCCTTATCATAAATCAGATCTTTCTCCTCGATCTTGACAGGCTCCTGCGCTTTTTTCTTTTCCCCCTCTTTGCCGCCATCTCCGTAAATATCCATCTTTGCCAGATTACCCAGTCCCAAACCGCTCAATCCAGACAACAAACCCATGTTACTTTCCTCCTTATCATCAAGCTGCGCGTTCCCATCGGCCCGCTATTATCCTTTTTTCTAGTTAGATTCCCTCGCCGGCAGAACAAAAGAACTCTTTAAAGATACGATCCTGTTAAACACCAGAGCATCCGGGGATGAATCTTTTGCGTCCACACAGAAGAAACCCTGTCTCACAAACTGAAACCTGTCATACGCTTTTGCATTCGCAAATGCAGGCTCCAGCATACAGTGTTCCAATACAGTCAGAGAGTCAGGATTTAAGTACAACTCGCCATCCTCATTATAGATAGCTCCCTTCTCGTCCGCCATAGTCTCATCGATCAGATTTTCGTAAAGCCGTACCTTTGCCGCCACGCAATCCTTTGCAGCAACCCAGTGGATCGTTCCCTTTACCTTTCTTCCGTCAGGGCTGTTGCCTCCCTTCGAGGCGGGATCATACGTACAGTGAACCTCGGTCACATTCCCCTGGGAATCTTTGACACAGCCGGTACAGGTCACGAAATACGCGTTCATCAGACGTACCTCATTGCCGGGAAACAGGCGGAAATATTTTCTGGGAGGCTCCTCCATAAAATCTTCCCTCTCGATATACAGCTCCTTTCCGAAAGGTATCTGTCTGACGCCAAGCTCCTCATTCTCCGGATTGTTTACTGCTGTCACCATCTCAGTCTGTCCCTCAGGGTAGTTATCGATAATGAGCCTGACGGGATCAAGAACCGCCATATAGCGGGGCGCCTTGGGCTTTAAATCTTCTCTGATACAGTACTCCAGCGCCGCATAATCCGCTACGGACTGGGCTTTAGAGACACCGCACATCTCCACAAACTTCTGAATGGACTCCGGCGTAAATCCTCTTCTTCGCAGCGCGGCGATGGAAACCAGCCTGGGATCGTCCCATCCGTCCACCTTACCCTCCATTACCAGCTTCTTAATGTATCTCTTGCCTGTGACCACGTTTTTCAGATACAGTTTAGCCTGCTCGATCTGCTTAGGAGGATGGGGATATTCCAGCTCTCTCACCACCCAGTCGTACAGGGGTCTGTGATCCTCAAATTCCAGCGTACAGATGGAATGAGTGATCCCCTCAATGGCGTCCTCAATAGGATGCGCAAAATCGTACATCGGATAAATACACCATGCGTCTTTCGTGTTATGATGAGACATATGAGCCACACGATAAATCACGGGATCCCGCATGTTAATATTGGGGGAAGCCATGTCGATACGGGCGCGGAGCACCCTTTCGCCATCGGCGCATTTCCCGTCTTTCATCTCTTCAAACAGCCGCAGATTTTCTTCTACGCCGCGGCTGCTGTAAGGATCCTCTTTGCCTGCCTCCGTAAACGATCCCCTGTATTCCCTGATCTGCTCTGCCGTCAGGTCAGACACATACGCTTTGCCCTTTTTGATCAGTTTGACGGCCGCTTCATACATCTGCCCGAAATAATCGGAAGCAAAGTAAAGTCTGTCCTCCCAGTCCGCACCCAGCCACTTTACGTCCTCCTTAATCGACTCCACAAACTCGACATCTTCCTTCGTGGGATTGGTGTCGTCAAACCGCATATTGAATTTGCCGCCGTATTTTTTCGCAAGGCCGTAATTTGTCAGGATCGCCTTGGCATGGCCGATATGCAGATAACCATTCGGCTCGGGAGGGAAACGGGTGTGAACCGTATCGTAAACGCCCTCTGCCAGATCCTTGTCAATGATCGTCTCAATAAAATTTTTGGATTCCACTTCGCTCATAACTGATTCTATCCTTCTTTCCAAAAATCTTTACCTCTTTTGGGAACCGTATCTTTCCAAAAAACACTACTGCCATCATAACACATCCGCTTATTCCTTAGCAAGCAATTCTTGGAATGTGAACCGTTACTGTCATTCTATAACAATCTGTAACAATTCAGTCCGCGCCATCCGCCCGGTCATAACTCTTTGCAAAAATATCCCGTTCCACCACATAGACATCGTGAAGATCATCGCGCCGCACCGCCAGATAATCTCCCACCCTGCCCGACATGTAGGCGTCCTTCTCCCGCAGGGTAAAAACTTTCACGCCCTTCTCTAACTCTTTGGCATAAATGTAAATCTCATTCCTGGGAACGCATAGCTTTGCATAGTCTGTCAGCAATAGATTCTTCCCGTTTTCCCTGTTCTTTATCACAGGCGCATACTCCGCCCTGTTCAAAAACTCCGCTTTATCATATGACTGCTCCAAAGGTTCATATTCCTCTGTGAATTCTTTGTGGCGGCGGGGATAGATCCTTCCCTGAATATCGATCATGATATACAAATCATCCTCCACCGTCATATCCATATCGCCTTTTGAAGTGCGAATGGTGACAGGAGTTCCCACCGGCAGTATCCGGGCGGCTTTCACATATCCTGTGGGAAGCCTGCGCATCACATAAAGCTTCATGTCTTCAGGATGGGCTTCGTACTGCTGCGCATAGATCAGATCAAAGCTGTCAAAATATTCCGTCATGCGGTTGTTAAAATAACCTTCCGTGTGCAGGGTAGGATATTTTTCTTCATAACGGCGCAGACTGATAAATCCCCCCGCCTTTTCGTAATGCCCGCCGCCGGAGCCCATTCCCTGGGCCAGATAGACCGCCAGTTCGCTGGCATTGACTTCCCTGACGCAGCTGCGGACCGAAAACTTATAGCCGTCTCCCGTCTCGTTGAACACCACGCAGGTCTTGATCGCGTCCACCTGAAGCAGGAAATCGCTGATTAGTCCGAGAATATTGGGATCGCATGGGTTGGCTTTGATAACCGCAAATTCATAGTCGTCATTGTAACTGTAACGGATCAGCGCAATCCCGGCAATTTCCAGTTCCTTTAAGGAAATGTTGGAATTGCGAAACAGCGTGATCAGACTGTTATCCACCGGCAATGCATCCCGCATATCCATATCCAGAGGATTGTGGATCTCGGCAAACTGGTTGGTATCAGAATACAGGCCGTAATACAGGGCCGTTCCCAGGCCCTCCTCATCGCTGATCTCAAAGCCCTCCTCCAACAGCAGCTTCCACACCAGCGTGGAGCAGCTGCCCAGATCGGAACGAATCTCTGCCCATTCGCCCGCTTCCGTCTCCGGCTGGTGATGATCGATGACCGCTATATGAGCGGCCTCTATTTGTGTCACGTTTCCAGCTCCGTACTGGCAGTCCACAGTAATCAAAAGTTCCTCTCTGGAATCGGCCGCCTCTTCCACGGGAACATACTCCACCGGAAGATTCAGCTTTTCAAGCATCAGCCGCAGATTCGATTTCTGGATTCTGTTCCTGCCGCTGTATATCAGCCGCGCCTGCTTTCCTTTCTTTTTAAAATAGCAATACAGACCGTATCCGGACGCAAGGGTGTCCGCATCCGGATTATCGTGGCACTGTATGGTTATCTTATGGAATCTTTCCAGATCTGAAAGTCTCATCTTCCTGTCCTTTTCATTTTAAGCTTCACGCTGCGGCAGCTATTTAGAAGCAGCAGCGGATGAATGGCAGCAGTTAAGCCAACGGCCGGACCGTTACGCTTAATGATGGAACAATCTGATACCGGTGAAGGCCATGACCATCTGATATTTGTCGCAGCATTCAATCACCGCATCATCCCTGACAGAACCTCCCGGCTGTGCAATATATTTTACGCCGCTCTTATGAGCTCTCTCGATATTGTCCGAGAAAGGGAAGAAAGCATCGCTTCCCAGCGTCACATCCTGCATCTTATCCAGCCATGCGCGCTTTTCCTCCCGTGTGAACACAGGAGGCTTCACCTTAAAAATTTTCTCCCACGCGCCGTCTGCAAGCACATCCATGTACTCTTCTCCGATATAGACGTCAATGGCATTGTCTCTGTCCGCTCTGCCCATCCCATCCACAAACTGCAATCCCATGACCTGAGGCGCCTGGCGCAAAAACCAGTTGTCCGCCTTCTGTCCCGCCAGCCTTGTGCAGTGGATGCGCGACTGCTGCCCTGCGCCGATTCCGATCGCCTGACCGCCTTTTACATAGCAGACGGAATTGGACTGGGTATATTTTAACGTGATCAGCGCAATCTTCATATCGATCAGCGCTTCCTTGGGTATCGTCTGATTTTTGGTCACAATATTGGAAAGCAGTCCGCCGTTAATATCCAGTTCATTTCTCCCCTGTTCAAAAGTGATGCCATAGACCTGTTTCCTCTCAATCCGGGCAGGGACATAAGAGGGATCCATCTGAATAATATTGTAGTTGCCGTTCTTCTTTGCCTTAAGCAATTCCATCGCCTTATCGGTATAGCCGGGGGCAATGACGCCATCGGAAACTTCTCTTTTAATCAGTCTGGCGGTATCCTCATCACAGATATCCGACAGTGCGATAAAGTCTCCAAAAGAGGACATTCTGTCGGCTCCCCTGGCTCTGGCATAAGCGCAGGCAAGAGGAGAAAGCTCTCCCAGGTCATCCACCCAATAAATCCGGGCCAGCGTTTTATCTAACGCAAGTCCCACTGCCGCGCCCGCGGGGGACACATGTTTAAAGGAGGCAGCCGCGGGCAGTCCCGTCGCTTCTTTCAATTCTTTCACCAGCTGCCAGCCATTGAAAGCGTCCAGAAAATTGATATAGCCCGGCCTGCCGTTTAAGACAGTGACGGGAAGTTCTCCGCCGTCTTCCATGTAAATGCGGGAAGGTTTCTGGTTAGGATTGCAGCCGTATTTTAATTCAATTTCTTTCATATTACACTTTTCCTCCTGTCGGGACCATTTTTATGATGCAGTTATGCATTCGTGCTAAAAAAATGTTAAAAGCTATTTTTTAACAGCTCCTTATTGACGATCCTTGTCTCGTATTTACCTGTAGAGATATCAATATAACGGACAAACAGAGATACTTTGTTTTCCTCGTTTAAACTGCTCCAGATCATCTCTGTGAAGCCATCGATATCTTTGTCGATGGCAATCTCCTTAGGTTCTCCCTGAAAGCTGGGCAGAGGGGATCCGTCATGCATATAAGTGTGGATAAAACGGCCCCGGCCCGCCTTAGGATTTTCGTAAGTAAACGTGTTGCGGATGCAGGAAGAAGGATCACCGTTATCACTCTTTAAAATGGACATGGCAAAGTGATATCTGCCTCCCTCAATGCGCATAATACCGGAGATGCGGGGCGTATAATTCGGGCCGTCCGGTTCAAACTCCCTGCTGCGGAGCGACTGTTCAAAGGTCAGCTGCCTGCCTATCCCCTCATATATGGTATCCGTCTGATCTCCATTGGTAACGATAGTCTGATTCCCCAGCACCCGGACGGGCGCGTAAATGATCAGGCTGGGATCTTCCATCTTAGACGGATCAAAAGCCTCCGTACGAATGCCCTCATCCTGCTCCACAAAAATACGGTTGCGGCTGTTAACGCTCCGGCCCATGATAAAATACGCCGCAACGGCACTATTACCGTCCGCGGAACGTCCGAGGACAATTCCTCTTCCGGGGTATGTATTGCTCTTTAATTCCTGTTCCAGTGATAACATGATCTTCCTCCCTCGTTTGCAATATACGGGCAGCTGCCCGCAGGAATAAAACGACCACCCGGGCATCAAAAACAAGTGGTGCCCAGGCGGTCGGCTTCATTGCGGACTGCACTCCCTGTGGGTACTCCCACTTTTCCGCCAGTTGTGCAGCTGATAGGATTATCTTACACGGTTTGCCATCATTTTGCAATACTTTGCTTCAAAATCTTCCAGTTTCAGAGGATGGTCAAAATAATATCCCTGAATATACTTTACTTGCATTTCCTTCAATATTTCATACTGCGTTTTAGTCTCAATCCCCTCTATGCAAATATCGGCGCCAACGCTCTTTGCCAGCTGTGCCACCATCCTGACAAAAGCCTGCAAATAAGTATCTGTCTCGATATTTTTCACAAAACTCTGATTCACCTTGATGGTGTCAAAGGGAATTTCCCTGATATGATTGAAAGAGGAATAACCCTCTCCAAAATCGTCCAGCGCAATCTTCACACCTAAGGACTTCAGCTTTCCCAAAATCTTCTTCATATGCTGCATATCGTTGACAGCAAGGCTTTCTGTTACCTCCAGCGTCAGATTTTCAGGACTGAGCCCCGCTTCTCTCAAAGTAGCTTCCACAATGTCCGCAATGTCCGCCGAAAGCAGCTGGACTACCGACAGATTGACGCTGACCCTGTATTCAGGATGTCCATTGTCATTCCATTCTTTGCAGTGCCGACACGCTTCCTGCAGCACATGATTGCCGAGAGGATTGATCAGTCCCAGATATTCCGCTAACGGAATAAACTCTAACGGCGGTAAGAAACCAAGCTTCGTATTATTCCACCGGATCAACGCTTCCGCGCCGACACAGGCTGTCCGACCCTCCCGTACGTCCATGATCGGCTGATAGTAAATCTCAAACTCCTCGTATCCGTCCAGCGCCGCATCGCGCATGCTCTTCTCCATGTTGAGGCGCCTGCCGGAATCCTTGTCCAGCCCGTCATCATAACAGGTGATGCGGTTTTTGCCATTCTTTTTCGATTCATACATGGCAATATCCGCTTTTACGATCAGATCCGCCACCGAGTCATCCAAAGTGGGAAATGTGACAACGCCCATGCTCATGGTACAATAATAATCCTCGCCCTTTAAAAACCACGGCTTGGCAAAAATTTCCCGGATATTCGCCAAAATCTCATCATAAAACGGGTAACTGTCAGGGGAAATCACAATGACAAACTCGTCTCCTCCGACCCGATAACAGGAACTCTCTATCCCACGGACCCGCTGCAGGGAATTGGAGATCGCTTTCAGGAGCACATCTCCGTACTGATGCCCCAGGCCATCGTTGATGTTTTTGAAATCGTCAAGATCAAGATACAGCAGCGCTCCCTTCGTGCCGCTTTTTCTCGCCGCATCAACCTGTCTTGCCAGATCCCTCTCACAGCACATACGATTATACAGTCCCGTCAGGAAGTCCGTGTAGGCCTGCTGCTCTATCTTTCGCTGATACAGCTTCTTATCCGTGATGTCATACAGAGAATAAAGCATTGCAGGCCTGTCTCCCGCCCACAGGATCTCCTGACAGGCAAGATCATACCATCGGTCACGTTCAAACTGATGTATCTCGGAAACTTTAGCGTCCTTCTCCTGCGATACGTCATTTAAGAGCAATTCCTGAAAACTATTGTCATGGAGCTCCCTTGCAAAGGTGTTCTTCATTCTCCGATTGGAAAATAAAGTTTCCCCGGTTTCCTTATCCGCCACATAAACGCAGCAGGATACATTGTCCAAAAGTTCCTCCACGGTATTTCTGGAATCTATGAGCGCTTTTTTCTGATCCTTTCTTGTGAGAATACTGTGTAAAACCCGTACAGCCTCAGAGACGAACCTGATCTCCGGCACGCTCCAGACATGTCGGCGCTTCCGCAAATTCAGGGACAGCACCACATTGCCTCCGGACGCTTCCTCTCTGCAGAGCACCGGGAATACCATCATCGCCCGCAGTCCCATTTCCTGCATAAACTGCCGGTATTCGTTGGATGAATGGTCCGCCGACAATATCACCGGCTTTTCTGTCCTGAGAATATCCAGGACTTCCAGATGATTCGTCTTTTCATAGATTGAGACCATCCCCTGCGCACACCACTCGCAGACCACATCCATATAAGCGGCATCCGGGCTCAGACGGTACAGCTGCGCCGTGTCTACCTTCAGATAGGGAGCAAGGATTTTCAGCCACTGATCCATAATGGCCTCCGGCGTATCATCCTCCCGATCCAGCAAATGCAGAATTTCCACTGTCGTCTCCATGCCGTGTACCGTCTTGTTCATCTTCTGTTCCGCCAGACGGCTCTGGCGGCTCCAAGCCTTTGCGCTGACGCTGACCAGTTTGTTGGTAAACAGCGTGCAGCTGAAATCCCTGAGATAATCCAGCATCTGCTCAAAGCGCCCTGAATCCAACGTTCCCACGGAATAGACCAGCCAGTACAGAATCGTGTTACCCTCTACACGCACCGCAACTGCAGCAATTCTCTCCTTTTGTCCTTCCAAAGACTCAAACTCCTCAATAACCTGATCTTCCAGCGAACCATGTTCCACCCGTTCAAGCGCTTCCTGAATGCGGGCCGTTCCTTTGAGCTGCTCTAATTTCCGCAGCAGTTCATCATTGCCGGAAGGTTTTGTCAGACGGACCTGCTCCTTGTCCAGACAGTAAACACATACCCCCATCAGCCCACAGAACTGATCCTGCAGACGCTGCAGTTCCGCTCTGTCGAGCATTTCATAACTCCCTATATCCTGCACTTTTTAACCCCCGTTTCCCTTATATAAGTTACCCTCCCAAATCATGATATTTTGCGGTCAGTTTCTTATTTTTATGTCGCCTGCGCCCGTCCTTTTGCACGGTCCGTCAGGCGTCCACACTGTAGTTCGGCGCTTCCTTTGTGATATGGATATCGTGGGGATGACTTTCCTTTAAGGAGGCCGCCGAGATCTTCACAAATTTGCCGGTATCTTTCAGCTCCTGAATGTTTCTTGCGCCGCAGTAACCCATTCCGGAGCGCAAGCCTCCCAACAGCTGGAACACGGTATCTTCCACCGCCCCTTTATAAGCCACGCGCCCTTCCACTCCCTCGGGCACCAGCTTTTTCGCATTCTCCTGAAAATAGCGGTCCTTGCTGCCGTTCTCCATGGCCGCGATGGATCCCATGCCACGATATACCTTATACTTTCTGCCCTGGAACAGTTCAAAGTCTCCGGGGCTCTCCTCGCATCCCGCAAACATACTTCCCATCATACATACATTGCCGCCTGCCGCAATGGCTTTCGTGATATCACCGGAATACTTGATGCCGCCGTCCGCGATGATCGGCACGCCGTATTCCTTTGCCGCGCTGTAACAGTCCATGATCGCCGTGATCTGAGGCACTCCGATGCCCGCCACCACACGGGTGGTACAGATGGAACCGGGACCGATGCCCACCTTCACCGCATCCGCACCGTTCTCAATCAGATCCCTCGTTGCCGCAGCAGTAGCTACATTGCCTGCAATGACCTGAAGGTCCGGATATTTTTCCTTTATCATCTTCAGACAATTTAATACATTCTGGGAATGGCCGTGAGCGCTGTCCAGCACTACCACATCCACTTTTGCATCCACCAGCGCGGACACGCGATCCAGCACATTGGCAGTGATGCCTACCCCCGCGCCACAGAGCAGTCTCCCCTGCGCGTCCTTTGCAGCCAGAGGATACTTGATGGTCTTTTCAATATCCTTGATCGTGATCAGTCCCTTTAGATTGAAATCGCTGTCCACAATGGGAAGCTTTTCCTTCCTCGCCCTGGCAAGAATCTGCTTCGCCTCCTCCAGCGTGATTCCCTCGGGAGCGGTAATCAGTCCCTCGCTGGTCATGCATTCTTTGATCTTTTTGGTGAAATCGGTCTCAAACTTTAAGTCGCGGTTGGTAATGATACCTACCAGTTTCCGCCCTTCGGTAACGGGCACGCCGGAAATGCGAAACTTCCCCATCAAAGCGTCCGCGTCCGCCAGAGTATGTTCGGGAGTCAGAGAAAAAGGATCGGTGATAACGCCGTTTTCAGAACGTTTTACTTTGTCCACTTCTTCCGCCTGCGCTTCAATGGACATATTTTTATGGATAATGCCGATGCCGCCCTGTCTGGCCATGGCAATGGCCATGCGGTGTTCGGTTACAGTATCCATTCCCGCGCTCATCATCGGAATATTGAGCTTGATTTTTTTTGTCAGCCAGGTCGTCAGATCCACCTGGTTCGGTACAACCTGCGAGTACGCAGGCACAAGCAGCACATCGTCAAAAGTAATGCCTTCACCGATAATTTGTCCCATTTCCAATCCTCCTGTGTGTATCTGTGAGTTGTATCATGTATATTTTCAGAATTTTACCAAAGTTCTTCATTATTGTCAATACAAAACTTAATCACTGAACACCTTCCTTGGCGCAGCGTTTTTCATAACCTTTATCATCTCCTCGGAAGGACTCAGAAGAATCTTTTCTCCGCCTTCGCAGTACATCACATAGCGGCGGTCCGGCTGCAGCTCCTCACCGATACTATAATCTTTCACCTTCGTATTGTTCCTTCGTGAGTAACTGTCCAGGCGGTAACTCTTTATGGGCGCCAGAATCTCCACCTTGTCCAGGCCGTAAGCGGCAACGCGTTTTCTCCTGGACTTGGCCATTACCTTGTCGATCACTATCTCTTTATCCAAATAAAGATACTCATACTCCAGATCCGTAAAAAGATTAGCAAAATAAGCGCCAACGCCGCTGGCAATCGCCAGCACGAACAGGGGCAGCGAGAGGGGAGGCACGATAAACATGCCAATCACCAGAATCACCGTGAGGGCGATCAGAAAAACTTTTAGAAATTTTCCCGGCACAGAAGGCCTTGCCTGTACCAGACATTCAACATATGTGTCACTCATTTACACCTGATCCTCCATTCTAAATTTGTGAAACTGCACAGATTATCCTCTGACCATCAGTACATTATATTTATTAATATATCGCATCCCAAGGGAAGTTGCAAGAAGGCTTAGCGTTTTATTGGCGCAAAATGTAACAGTTCAGCCGGCAGCATTCCGGTCAGAGGCTGACCTGTCACCGCCGGGCCTTAGAACCGGACTGCTGCTTATTGACAACAGTGCGGAAAAATCTTATGATGTAAAAATAGACTTGGAAAGGCGGGCAAACTTATGGCAGTCATGGATGAATTCAAAGAAGAGAGAGAAGCGTTAAAGCACGGGACTCCGAAAGAAAAATTTACTTATTTTATGGATTATTATAAATGGCATGTGATCATCGCCGTGACCGTAGTGATCGCCGCCATCTTCACGATCAGGGGCATTCTGAACCGGAAGGAGACCGCGCTCTCAATCTGTCTGCTCAACACCATAGAGCTGGACGCCTCTGGGTACAACGAGGAATTCGCAAAAACCTTAGGTCTGGATACGGACAAGTATGAGCTTTTCTTTGACGCGGAGACCTGGATCGACCTGGATGCCCTGGACGAGACCACTTTCGCCAATTCCCAGAAAATGATGGCCCGTCTGGCCGCCGGAGAACTCGATGTTATGATCACGGATACGGATTCCATCACGAATTACTCCTACCAGGACGACTTTTTCACCATGGAAGATCTGCTCACGCCGGAACAATATCAGAAATACCAGCCCTACTTTTATTATATTGACAGAAAGACCTATGAGGAGTGGCACGAGTATATCTCCGATCCCGACAACCTGCTTTATGACGCCGATTCCTATGATTTTCCCGACCCCCGCAAGCCTGGGGAGATGGCCTCCCCGGTGGCGGTGGGAATCTTTCTGGACGACTGCCCCGATCTGCGCGAATGCTATCATTTTAAGAGCGATGACGTGGTATTCAGCGTATTCGCCAACTCCTCCCACACGGAAACCGCACTGCAGTATCTGGAATACCTTATGCCTGAAGAATGATTTCCGCGGTACTTTATCCCAGATTCCAGGGATCGGTCTGGGAAAACTTTATCACAATAGCTCCTTCAGCAGGCGGTTCACGCTGGCGGGATCCGCTTTTCCTTTCATGGCTTTCATAGTCTGCCCCACCAGAAAACCGATCGCTTTTTCCTTGCCGTTTCGGTAATCTTCCACAGACTGGGGATTGGCGGCAATGACTTCCTCCACTACCTTGCGCAGCGCGCCCTCATCGTTCACTGTCCGCAGCCCTTTCTCATCCACATACTTTTCAGGGTCCACGTTCTCCTCAAACATCACTTCAAAGACTTCTTTCGCAACGGAAGAATTGATCTGCTTACTCTCCGTCAGGGCGATCAGCTTCACCAGATTTTCCGGCGAAAACCGGATGTCCTCCGGATCCATTTCCCGCTCTTTTAAAAGGCGCAGCGTCTCCACCATCAGCCAGTTGGATACCTTTTTAGGCTGTCCGCCCAGAGCCACCGCCTGTTCAAAGAGATCCGCCATGTGCTTTGCTCCCGTGATGATCTCAATATCATAGTCAGGAATATCATATTCTTCCTTGTACCGCTTCATTTTCTCTGTGCGGAATTCCGGCTGGTTTGCGCGGATCCGCTCCAGAAACTCCTCGCTGATGCTCACAGGCACCAGGTCGGGATCCGGAAAATAACGATAGTCCTGCGCGTCCTCTTTGGAACGCATGGCGTAAGAGGTCTCCCTGGCGTCATCCCAGCGCCTGGTCTCCTGAATCACCTTCTCCCCCGACTCGATCAGGTCTATCTGACGCTCCCGCTCTCCCTCGATCGCTCTGGATATGGCGCGGAAAGAATTCAGATTTTTCATTTCCGTACGGGTGCCGTACTCCTTTTCTCCCGCTTTCCTCACAGACAGATTCACATCCGCCCGCATGGAGCCTTCCTGAAGCTTACAGTCGCTGGCCCCCAGATACTGTATGATCAGCCGCAGCTTTTCCAGATAAGCTATGACTTCCCGGGCGCTTCGCATATCAGGCTCGGACACAATTTCGATCAGGGGCACGCCGGAACGGTTGTAATCCACCAGCGTACAATCCTCCCACTCATCATGAATAAGCTTTCCCGCGTCCTCCTCCATGTGGATCTCATGGATCCCCACTTTTTTACTGCCTTCTTCGGTCTCAATCTCCACATACCCGTTTCTGCAGATTGGCAGATAAAGCTGGGATATCTGGTAATTCTGGGGATTGTCAGGGTAAAAATAATTCTTCCGGTCGAATTTGCAGTACCGGGTAATATCGCAGTTGGCAGCCAGCCCTACCGCCACCGCGTACTCCAGCACCTTCTTGTTTAAGACGGGAAGGGAGCCCGGCATACCGGTACAGACCGGACAGGTATGGGAATTGGGCCTTTTGCCAAAAGCGGTGGAACAGCCGCAGAAGATCTTTGTCTTTGTGGCAAGCTCAACATGTACTTCTAACCCGATGACGGTTTCATATTCTTGTGCCATTATCTGCTCTCCTTTCCGATCTGTTCAAAGGTGTAAGCCGCCTGAATCAGTTTCTTTTCCTGAAAACAGTCCCCGATCAGCTGTAAGCCGATCGGCAGCCCGTTTTGATCCGTTCCGCAGGGGACGCTGACGGCGGGCAGACCCGCCAGGTTGACGGAGATAGTATAAATATCGCCCAGATACATTTTCATCGGGTCCGACAGACTCTCCCCCAGTCCGGGCGCCGTGGTGGGAGCAACAGGCCCCAGGATACAGTCGTATTTCGCAAACGCATCGTCAAAAGCTTTCCGTATCATGGCCTTTACACGCAGCGCTTTCAGATAGTAAGCGTCATAGTAACCGGAACTTAAGACGAAACTGCCCAGCATGATCCGGCGTTTCACCTCCGCCCCGAAGCCCTGGGAGCGCGTCTTTTTATACATCTGGTGAAGGCCTTCCGCCTCCGGCGCGCGATAGCCGTACTTGATACCGTCAAAACGCTCCAGATTGGAGCTTGCTTCCGCCGCCGCGATCGTGTAATAGGTGGGGATGGCGTATTCCACCAGGCTGAGATCAAACTCCTCCACAAGAGCGCCGTTTTCTCTAAACAGCTCCGCCGCCCGCAGCACCGCGTCTTTCACCTCGGAATCCAGCCCTTCCCCGAAGTAGTCTCTGGGAATGCCGATGCGCATTCCCTTCACATCTTTGATAAGCGCCGCTGAAAAATCCGTATCCTTCCGTTCAATGGAAGTGGAATCTTTCAGATCGTGGGAGGCGATGGCCTCCAGCACTGCGGCACAGTCCTCCACCGTCTTGGTCAGCGGTCCGATCTGGTCCAGCGAAGAGCCGTAAGCCACCAGTCCGTAGCGGGACACCGTTCCATAAGTGGGTTTCATCCCGACCACGCCGCAGTATGAGGCCGGCTGGCGGATGGAGCCTCCCGTGTCGGACCCCAGGGCAAAGAAGCATTCCTCCGCGGCCACAGCGGCGGCCGAGCCTCCCGAGGAGCCTCCGGGTACATGCCGGGGGTTCCGGGGATTTCTGGTGACGCCAAAATAGGATGTCTCCGTGGTAGAGCCCATGGCAAATTCATCCATATTAGTCTTGCCGATCATCACCGCTCCCGCTTTTTCCAAATTCTTTACCGCCTCGGCGGAGAACGTTGGCACAAAATTCTCCAGAATCTTTGAAGAACAGGTCGTCCGTACCCCCTCCGTGCAGAGATTATCTTTGATCGCCACAGGGACCCCGGCCAGAGGCCCTGTCAGTTCTCCCGACTGAATCTTCTTCTGAATCTGCCCGGCCTTCTTAAGGGCGGCCTCCTCATCTATGGTCACATAGCAATGATAAACGCTTTCCGTTTCGCGGATCTGTCCAAGAACCGCTTCCATAGCTTCCACAGCGCTGGTCTCCCCCGTCCGGATGGCTTTCCCCAGCGCCGTTGCGGAAAGGGATAAAAGTTCTTTTTTCTCCATTTCCATCCTCCTCAATCAAACGTCCTGGGGACAACAAACATATTGTCCTTTACACCGGGCGCGTTTTGCAGCGTCTTTTCGCTCTCATCGCCATTTGTCACCACATCCTCGCGGAACACGTTCTGCACCTGAAACACATGGGACATGGGTTCCACGCCTGTGGTATCCAGTTCGTTGAGCTTATCGATATAATCCAGCATCTCGCCCATGGATTTCTTTGCCGCTTCCTTTTCCTCATCGGTGAGTTCCAGCTTCGCAAGAATGCCCACATACTCTATTGTCTCATCATCAATGATGTTTGCCACTCTCTTTTCTCCTTTCACCGCCGTAAACAGCGCCCGAATTAATCTCTCACTTTAATATGCACTTCCCTGAGCTGCTGCTCCGTCACATCGTTAGGCGCGCCGCACATCAGATCCTGCGCGGAACCGCTCATCGGGAAAGCGATCACTTCCCTGATATTTTCTTCCCCCCGAAGCAGCATCAGCATCCGGTCCACTCCGGGAGCCATGCCCGCGTGAGGGGGCGCGCCGAACTGGAACGCCTGGTAAAGGGCCCCGAATTTTTTCTTCAGCGTTTCCTCATCATACCCAGCCAGCGCGAACACTTTCACCATGATATTCATATCGTGGTTGCGGACCGCGCCGGAGGAAAGTTCTATCCCGTTGCACACAATGTCGTACTGGTAGGCCAGAATATCCAGCGGATCCTGATTTTCCAATGCTTCCAGTCCGCCCTGGGGCATGGAGAAAGGATTATGGGTAAAACCGATCTGCTTCGTGTCGGGATCCAGCTCATACATCGGGAAATCGTTTACATAGCAGAACCGGAACGCGTTCTTCTCCGTCAGTCCCAGTTTCTCACCCAGTTCGTTCCGGATCTTCCCTGCGTAGAAATTCGCGCGCTCTTCCTTGTCCGCAATGAAAAAGATGGTGTCCCCCGCTTTTAGTCCCGCCAGTTCTCTCAGCGTGCCTTTGAGATCATCGGGGATAAACTTATCGATGGGGCCCTTGTAGGAAAGGTCTTCGTCCACTTCCAGATAGCCTAATCCTCCCATGCCTAGAGAAGTAGCAAAAGCCAGCAGTTTTTCGTGGAACCCCTTGCTCATCCCGGCATGTACTTTGATCGCCCTGACAGTCCTGCCGATAAAGGGCTTAAAGGTGCATTTCTGAAAGAAATCCGTCACATCCATGATCCGCAGAGGGTTTCTGAGATCCGGCTTGTCGCTTCCAAATTCCAGCATAGCCTGCTTGTAACTGATCACAGGATAAGGCGCCTGCGTCACCGATGATCCCTGGGGGGCAAATTTTTCAAAGACGGCGGAGAGCACTTCCTCCCCCGCGCGGAATACGTCTTCCTGCGTGGCGAAGCTCATTTCAAAGTCTAACTGATAAAACTCTCCCGGAGATCTGTCCGCTCTCGCGTCCTCATCCCTAAAACAGGGAGCGATCTGGAAATATTTGTCAATGCCCGATACCATCAGCAGCTGTTTATACTGCTGGGGTGCCTGCGGCAGCGCGTAAAATTTCCCCTTATATTTGCGGGAAGGGACGATATAGTCTCTCGCTCCCTCAGGAGAGGAAGCGCACAGGATCGGCGTCTGGATTTCCACGAATCCCATCTCCGTCATTTTTTGACGCAGGAAACTGATCACCTGGGAGCGGAACAGAATATTGTCCCTGACTTTTGCGTTGCGCAGATCCAGATAACGGTATTTCAGACGTACATCCTCTCTGGTCTCCCTGGATGTTATGATCTCAAAAGGAAGCTGCTGGTATACTTTCCCGAGCACTTCCACCTCCAGGGCCTCCAGCTCGATCGTTCCCGTGGGGATCTTCGGATTATAAGTCTCCTCATCCCTTTTTTCCACAGGGCCCTGAATGCTGACGCAGGTTTCCTTTGTCAGTCCGTTCAGAAGTTCCGTCTTGCGCATCACTACCTGGAGCACGCCGTACATGTCCCGCAGATCAATGAAGGACACCCCGCCGTGATCACGGATATTCTCCACCCAGCCGGCCACACGGAGCGTCTGCCCGATATGCTGTTCGCCGATCTCTCCGATCGTAATGTCTCTGTAACAGTTTTTGATTTCCATAACAGTCCTCCCATTTCAAGTTAAAATACAAAACAATCTCTCGGAGCGCTTTCTGATTTCACAGAAAATACTGTGAAACTTCCTGCATCCCTGCAAAACCAAAAACCCCGGGATACAGTTTCCTGCATCCCGGGGCGAATAATGATCTTGTCATATCCGCGGTACCACCCGCATTGAAACGCCGCACCTTCCGTCAAAGATGTTACCGGACGTTTCCACTCCCGCACTTAACGCGTACAACGTGCCGCCCTACTAAGCCCTCATAGCGCTTTTCAGACAGCCTGCTCCGGAGCGTTCCCTTTATCAGTTCCCGCCAGCGGCGCTTTCAGTCGGTGACGCCGCCTTCCTGTTGTTTTCCCTGACAAGAGTCTCCTTCATGGCATTTTCAATATGTGATTTATGCTATCACAATTTTTTTCACTTTTCAAGGGGTAAATTGACATTCCGCCCCCATAAATTTATATTCCGCCGCCTTATTATGCGCACAAAACGCGAAATGATACGCAGACGCCTACCGGATCCAGCCCCATGTGATGGCCAGAAACTCTCCGCAGAAAAACATGCCGCGAAGCCATATAAGCCCTGTCATGCCCCAGAACATCCACGCCAGATCCTTCCTTCTGACCAGTATCTTCTCCGCAAGGGAAACCGCCGCACAGATCAACAGCGCCATGGTGCCGAAAGTAGCCCTGTCCGGATAATGGGGGGATAAGACCATTGCGCCCCAGGAAAGCAGCGCGCACAAAAGCAGCAGTCCGTTTTTCCTGCCGATCTTCTCTCCCAACACTCCTTTACACAAGATCAGCAGAAAGCCCAGCACAAGGAGCGCGGGAAAAAGATGCTGCGTCACCGCTGCGCTCTCGGCGTACATCCGTAAAAAGCACTGCCAGAGCGCCCCGTACTGTCCGCTTTCTACCTGTGCGCTGCGCACAAAATTTCCGGGAGCCGCGATCATAAAAACGCTTCCCGCCAGACAGCAGATATTTCCCAGAACCATCCAGAGAGGCAGCTTTTTCTTCTCCCTCTTTAACAGGATCATCACCGCCAGACTTAAGAACCATATCGCGGGGCCGATATTCTCGTTGCTCCACCCCGCCAGAAGCCCTGCCGGAAGGATCCAGAGCGTGATCCCGCGCAGCCGTTTCGGCATCGCCTGCGCCAGATTTTTCTCATCAGGCAATTCCCTTAAATAACAATGGGCAAAAACCAGCACCGGCACCGTGATATAGAGATAATTGGCGGCTCCCGCCTGCCAGAACATGCTCATTTTCCAGTTGGCATTCAGCCCCAACAGCATGGAAAGCGCCGCCCAGAATGCGGGCAGTTTCCGAAACCGCGCCACCGCGCAGATCACAGCGGATAAAAGCAGCGTCACGATCACATTCATAATATCCGCGCCGCGCTCCCCCACAAGCAGGGTGAGCTGCAGGATACCGTGGGTCATACTCCTGCCGCCCCAGTTCTGATAATGCCAGATCTGGCTCTTTACAATATCAGAGAGGGAAGTGATGGGAGTATCCTCCGACAGCATGGTAGAATACCACAGATCATCCATCATGAAAGGCACAGCCCTGTGTGTCTTATACAGCACGGCTGCAGACACCGCTATCAGTATACCCGTAATGCCCCACATAATATTATGCGATCTTTCCTTCATCGCCCCGTTACCTCTTTTACCCTTTGTCACCGGTCTGCGGTCAAAGCTTAGCCGCTTTGATCCTGTCTACGGCCTCCACGGTATTCTCGTAGCTTCCGAAAGCAGTCAGTCTGAAGTACCCTTCACCGCTGGGGCCAAAGCCTGAACCGGGCGTTCCCACCACATTGACATTTTCCAGCAGATAATCGAAAAATTCCCAACTGGTCATATGATCCGGCGTTTTCAGCCAGATATAGGGCGCGTTGACGCCGCCGGACACAGTGTAGCCTGCCTCCTTCAGGCCGCTATAAATATAATGCGCATTTTTCATATAATATGCGACCTGCTCCTTTAACTGCTCCCTGCCCTCTTTGGAATAGACGGCTTCCCCAGCCTTCTGTACGATATAGGGCGCTCCATTATACTTCGTTCCATGTCTTCTGGCCCAGAGAGAATGCAGCATCACATCGCCGCATTTGAGATCTTTGGGAACCACGGTAAAGCCAAGGCGCACGCCGGTAAAGCCCGCGTTCTTGGAGAAAGATCTCAGCTCGATGGCACAGCTTCTTGCGCCATCACACTCATAGATGCTGTGAGGCACATCCGCTTCGGAAATGTACGCTTCATACGCTGCATCGTACAGGATCACCGCTCCCACCCTGTTGGCGTAATCCACCCATTCCTGAAGCTGCGCTTTGGTGATGGCGGCGCCGGTAGGATTGTTCGGGAAGCACAGATAGATCAGATCCGGCGTCTCTTCCGGCAGCTGGGGCGCGAAATCATGATCCGCTATACAGGGCATATAGATCACATCGCTCCATGTTTCTTTCTGCGCATCGTATGTTCCTGTTCTGCCTGCCATGACATTGGAATCCACATAAACGGGATAAACGGGATCGCAGACCGCGATCTTATTGTCCAGGCTGAAAATTTCCTGAATATTGCCGGAATCGCACTTCGCGCCATCGGATATAAAGATCTCATCCGCCGCGATATCGCATCCCCTGGCCTTATAATCATTTTCGGCAATGGCGTTTCGGAGAAATTCATATCCCAGATCCGGAGCATAACCATGAAACGTTTCCGCCTTTCCCATCTCCTCTACCGCGCTGTGGAGCGCATCAATGATGGCGGGTGCTAAAGGCTGCGTCACATCTCCGATTCCCAGACGAATGATCTTTTTGTCAGGATGAGCCGCGCTGTAGGCATTTACCTTTTTCCCGATGGTAGAGAACAAATAACTTCCGGGCAGTTTCAGATAATTCTCGTTTACTTTAAACATATCTCATTCTCCTCTCAGTCTTTGGGATAATCCCCCTCAAATACAGTCACAGCAGGACCGGTCATAATCACAAGATTCTGTTCCCTGTTCCACTCGATCTGCAATTCTCCCCCTAACAGTTTAACCGTTATTTGGGGATCCGTCAAATCATTTAATACCCCCGCCACCGCGACAGCGCAGCAGCCTGTGCCGCAGGCCAGCGTCTCTCCCGTGCCCCGCTCCCACACTCTCATCAAAACAGTCTGCCTGTCTATGACCTCCACGAACTCCGTGTTGACGCGGTTGGGGAAGAGCTCATGATGTTCAAACAGAGGGCCCGTCTTTTCCAGATCCAGGGCGCGCACACCCTCCCCGAAGATCACCGCGTGGGGATTTCCCATGGAAACACAGGTCATCCGGTATTCTTTCCCCTGAACCACAAGAGGGACATTGACCGCACTCTCCCCCTCTACGTTCACGGGAATCAGCCCGGGTTTCAGAACAGGGCTTCCCATATTCACGCGCACTCTGCTGACCGTGCCGCGGTCCCAGGGATGCTGCCTTTCCAGCAAAAGAGTGAGATATTTAATCTGCCCCGCGCTTATCACACTGATATGTTCCGAATCCGTTAAACCCTTGTCGTATACAAATTTCGCCACACAACGAATTCCATTGCCGCACATTTCCGCTCTGGTGCCGTCCGCGTTATACATCTCCATCTCAAAATCCGCTTCCTCCGCCGGATTGATAAAGATGACCCCGTCTCCCCCAATGCCGAAATGCCTGTCGCTCAGTTTTCTCACCAGATCCGGCTTCTCTGCATCGGATATCCGCTCTTTAAATCCATTGATGTAGATATAATCATTTCCGCAACCCTGCATCTTTGTAAACTTCATAATGATCCTCCTTCCAGGAATGCCTATTTATTGTTATTGCAATTATATTGTGACCAGCCTGTTACCAGATTATATTTCCCGCCGGGCCGCGCGCATGCATAGCACTCTCCCTTTTTTCAGCAGAAGATCCCCGGCGTAAGCCAGACTGCAGGCGGCGAACGGAATCATCAGAACCGCGTAAGGGTACACATATCTGCTGTTTGCCTCCCAGATCATGCTGAAGCAAAACTCCCCGATCAGTATTACGCCGGGCAGATATTCCAATGGCGAAGCTTCCTTAAGCGCAAGACGTATAAAGCCCAGCAAAACCGCCGCATATACCACCGCCTGATACCGATTGAGAAACTGCAGGCATCTGGCATTCCCTTCCCCATAATAGAGTTCGTTCACCCAAGGCTCCATATCGTCACAAAATCTCGTCATGATAAAACCGGCGTAGGTAGGCTCATTCCACTGATTGATGGCTTTTCTGCCAAAAAGCATCGCCCCTTTTTGGGGATCATGTATAAATTCTGACAGCCGGTCTTTAATATATTGCCATGCTACCTTTGATGCTGCCTGCGTATCTCTTTCCGCCAACGCAAAAACGTTCCAATTATACGCATTATAGCTTCCCGGCCCTTTCGCCTGGTCCGTGCTCTCCTGCAGCCCCATAGCCACCCAGAGAGAGGCCGGCATACTCTGGTCAAGTTCCACGCCGGTGCTGCGTTCCATGGAAAGGCGCAGGAGGCCTGATACACCGACTGACACCAATATCATACATACCGTCATCACAAGGGGCAGCGGTTTTCTTTTTACTATCGTGATCATAATCTGTATCAGCAGCATGCCGATCCATACCACCGTAAGCGCCACTCTCACCTGACAGAATCCCGTGACTGCCGCGGTTCCCAACACGCCGTACCCCAGAACGCCTCTTACTGAGCCGCTCCGGTTCATTTTCAGAAAACACCACACCGCTGTCATGGCAAAACAAACTCCCAGGGTTTCCCCGTAAATATACAGGACATAAAGATACATGGGGATGAAAGAAATTCCCAGCGCCAGATAAATCACTTCAGCCGCTCTGCGGCGGCACAATTCCCTGACAATACGAAACCCCATATATAAGGTAACCCCTGCACAAACGCTGTGGAGTGTCTGCAGGACTCTGTAACCGCTGTCTCCCACTATTTTGAACACCAGCGCGTAAAAGCGCGCCAAATTCAACTGAAAAGAATAGACCTGATAATATCCCGCATACTCCGTTATATCGAAGGTGCCCTCCGCCAACCGTCTGGCTGCCTCATAGACATACCATTGATCCGCCACCGCATACGTCCTGACACTGCGCGACAGAATAATTCCAAAGGAAGCCCCCGCCAGTGAAAAAATTGCAGCCGCTATATGAAGCAATGATGCAGACAGGTATTTTTCCGCTTTCACCGCCGCGGCCGCCAAAAGCAGTACTCCCAGGAAAATCATCGCGGCTCCCCACAGAGAATCCTTGTCATTCTTCAGCAATTCCCCCTCGAGCATTGTCTTGGTCCGACACCAGGAACAGACTGTCAACACCAAAAACAGCATTGCCCCCAGAAAGGCTGCTGCCTTCAGGCACCATTTTTGTAATTTTTCCATCCTACGGTTTCCTTTCCGATTTTCCGCCATCCCTGTTTGAGCTTCTCAGAACAATATACCAGACTAAAGGCGGTACAGGGCAGGGCCATCACGATATAAGGATATACATATCTGCTCTTGGCCTCCCAGATCATGCTGAAGCAAAATTCACCCGCCAGCAGCAGCCCCGGCAGAAAAGCATCCACATTTTTACCTTTCACAAACAGATAGAAAAAGTAGAAAAACCAAGTAAAATAAAGCATTCCCTGATACAGGTTTAAGAAGCTGTACCACCTGTCCCCTGCCTTTCCCCCATACAGCTCAGCCACCCAGGGTTTCGGGTCCCGCTGTCCGGCAGTCATGAAAAAGCCCCCATAGGTAGCTTCGTTCCACTGGTTAAGCACTTTCCGGTTCATATAGTCCGCCATGTACGCCGGATCTTTTGACCATCGGTAAAGCGTCCGTCTGATATCCTGAAACGCTTCCGCGGAAGCGCTTTTTTCGTCAAATCCGCAGCCAAAGTACAGCCAGAGATTATAAGCGTTATAACTTCCGGGACCGGTTTCGTTTTCCGTTTCATCCTGTATTCCCATAGCCACCGTCAGGATTGCCGGCATCCCATCCGCCAGATTCGTATCCGCCTGTTTTTCCATAAACGCCACGGACAGCTTCTGCGCCCCAAGCGCAAAAAGCAGGATCACCGTTGCCAACGCGGCAGGCGCGATGCGTTTATCTTTTATGGATTTTAGCAATGCGGTCAGAAGGATAGCGATGGGTACAACGACCAGCGCCAGACGCGCCGTGAAACACACCGCAAGGCACACGGCGGATAACGCCGTATAAAGCGCCCTGACAGACCGTTTTTTCTCTCCGCCCTTTTCAGCCAACAGCCAGAACAGCATTCCCAGCACGGCAAAACACAGACCGAAAGTCTCTCCGTACAGATAGAGCGTATAAAGGTACATTGGCAAAAACAGACCCGCACACAAAAGCGCTGCCGCCGATACCCTTTTGTTATGAAACAATTCTCCCGTAATCCGAAACAACCCATACACAGTAAGGCCCGCACAAACCGAATGCGCATACTGTATGACCTGATAACCATCGCTGCCGCACAGCCGCATCAGCAGGCCATACAAAAGGCCCAGCCCCAGCTGGTAAGGGCAGGCATTAAAATACCATTCCGTCCGGATGTTGGTATAGTCGCGCGAAAAAAAATTTTCCGCCGCCTCATACACATAGATCTGGTCCGCGTCCGGATAGCCATGGGCATCCCTTACCAGGAAACAACATCCGGCGGTCACGGCCAGCGATACCGCAATCGCCGCGCCATGCAGCGCCTTATCCCCGATCCGGTCCGCAAAAAAGCCAACGACAGACGCCGCCAGAACAGCGGCCGCCCCGAACAGCAGATTCTTCCAGAGAGCGTCTTTTGTCCAGACTGTCACCTCCGATGTGGAAAAGATCCTTGCGGAGGAAGTCCATGCATGAAAAAAAAGATATCCAAAAATCAGCATTCCGCACAAGGCGATAATTTTCAGGCAGATTCTCTGTAGTTTTTCCATAAACATATCCCCGTTAAAACGCCCTACTCTCTCATCATGGACAATACCATATAGGCGGTCTCCACAATATTGGTCCCGCTGTCCATGCTGCACTTTTGAAGATATCTGTGCGCTTCCTCCTCCGACATATGATTGCGGGCCATCAAAAGTTCCTTCGCATCTTTAATGACTGCCTCTTCCTTTGCGCTGCGCACTTTGGGCCTTAGTCGTTCCCTCCTGCGCCTGCGTGCGATACCCTCGCACATCATAGCCACCGTACTGACCAGATCATTGACCTTTAAGGGCATAGCGAGGCAGACAATACCGCTTCCTTTGCACTCAGGAAGCAAATGGCCGGATGCCATCAGAAGCATCTCAAATCCATAAGGCAAAAATTCATGCAATTCCGAATATACCATATCCTGCAGTTTATAGCTGCATATCACGATTCCATCATTGAGACCGTCCGCCTGACTGATAGCCTGCGCACCCGTAGTACAGACACCTGTCACCCGAAATCCATTTCTCACAAGTACGTTCTTTATGCCTTTGGCATCCTCAGGCCTGGGTAAAGTTACAATAATATTGGTCACATGCCTACCTCCTCATCCGTAACGATTCAGCCTTTTGGGCGAACCGCCGCACAGATGCGCGCAACGCGCAAAAGACATTCGTTTGAGCGCGCAGCCTCGCAAAATCGGGAAAAGACACGATTTTGACTTCGCGGCGCCGTATGGATGGAAGTTACTTTCCTCCTGCCATCCTTTCCGAAAGAGAAGGCTAATACCTGTAAAGATATTCCTGGATCTCCCACTCCGAGACATTGGCACGGTACTTTTGCCATTCCGCCTCTTTGGCCGCAATATAGCTCTCGGCAATGTGTCTCCCTAAGACATTGAGAACCAGCTCATCCTTTTTCATCTCTTCGATAGCCTCGATCAGAGTGCCCGGCATACTGGGGATATTCATCGCTCTGCGTTCAACATCCGTCATATTGTAGATGTTGCAGTCCACGCTCTGGGGCGGCTCGATCTGATTGACGATACCGTCCAGCCCCGCCTTTAAGCAGACCGCAAGAGTCAGATAAGGATTTGCCGCGGAATCAGGACTTCTCAGCTCGATCCTCGTACCGCTTCCGCCCGTTGCGGGAATGCGGATCAGGGAGCTTCGATTAGCGGTACTCCATGCAATATAGACCGGCGCGTCAAAACCGGGCACCAGTCTCTTATAAGAATTTACCAAAGGGTTAGTGACTGCCGCCATCCCTCTGATATGTTTCATCAGTCCGCCAATAAACCAGTATGCTTCCCTGCTGAGCCCATTAGGGTCAGACGTATCTTCAAAAATATTTTTCCCATCTTTTTTCATGGACATATTGATATGCATACCGGAACCGTTGACGCCGATCTTGGGCTTTGGCATAAAAGTAGCATGCAGTCCGTGACGTTTGGCAATGGTCCTGACTGCCAGCTTGAACGTCATAATGTTATCCGCGGTTCTCAAAGCCTCGTCATATCTGAAATCGATCTCATGCTGGGCCGGCGCGATCTCATGGTGGGAAGCCTCGATAATCAGTCCCATATCTTCCAAAGTCATGACGATATCACGTCTGGCATTCTCTCCGCCGTCCAGAGGGCCGATATCAAAGAAACCCGCCTGCTCTCTGGTCTCCGTGGTAGGCATGGCGTTTTCATCCGTGTTAAAAAGAAAGAACTCGCACTCAGGCCCCACCTCAAAAGTGTATCCCATCTCCTGAGCCTCTCTGACGGCACGCTTCAGCACCAGTCTGGGGTCACCCGCAAAAGGCGCTCCATCGGCGGTATACACATCGCACAAAAGCCTTGCCACTTTCCCCTGCTGGGGCCTCCAGGGAAAGATCTCCATCGTGGAAAGATCCGGATGCAGACACATGTCGGACACTTCAATCCCCACAAAGCCGTCTATAGCGGAACCATCAAACATACACTTATTGTCCAGCGCCCTATCCAGCTGATTAGCGGTCACGGCAATGTTTTTCAGATTGCCGAGCATATCCGTAAACTGCAGCCGGATAAACTCCACATCTTCCTCCTCCACCAACCTGATAATGTCACTTTTCGTATATTCATTCATAGCGGTCTCCATTCCGAAGCGATCTGCCTATCGGCAAATTCAGACATCTCTGCGGCGGCGGCATATTTGTTTCGCTTCTTTACAAACTGCCGTGAAAGTCCTGCCGATGTCCCGTTTTATCACAGACAAAAAGGGCAGTCCTCCCTCATGCAGAACGCCCTTGTTCTAAAGTCATCATAACAATCCGCGCAATGGTTTGTCAATCATTAATCATGTATATTTAAAGAAATCATCACATATATACTATAAAGAAAAATGTCTGGATACAAATGTAAGGGGAAAATCGATGAGCGCTAAAACAAAAATAGTTGTACTTCACATGAAAGAATTGATTTATACCGGTATCTTCGCCTTTCTGGGGATCCTGTTCATCATTCTGTTAGCGATGATGTTCCTGCCGAAAGGAGAAAACGGAGACAACGCGTCCGAAGAAGAGGTGACAACGACCTCCGGCTCTGTTTACATACCCGGTATTTACACCACGGAACTGATACTGGGAACCCAGTCCATCGATGTAGAAGTCATTGTGGATCAAAACTCCATCACTTCCATCCGCATGGTAAACTTAAATGAGGCCGTCACCACCATGTATCCGCTGCTGGAGCCCACATTTGACGCCATCTGCCAGCAGGTATACGAGCAGCAGTCCCTGGATCAGATCACCTATACCTCGGACAGCAAATATACTTCCCTTGTACTGCTGGAAGCAATCCAAAACTCCCTGAACAAGGCCTCTGCGGAGTCCTCCTCCGCCGAAAAAACTTCTTCCGCAAAAGAAAAATAATTGAGGGGAAACGCCTGGGACAGCAGGCCTCCGATGACGCTGCCGCTAAGACAGCGATTCCGCCTCCGCAAGCCACAGCGATGCGCTGGCATCGGAGGGCATGCGCAGATCTCCTCTCGGAGATACCGCCACGCTTCCCACCTTAGGGCCATCCGGCAGACAGGAGCGCTTAAACTGCTGGGCAAAAAATCTGCGGTAGAAATTTTTCAGCCATTTCAAAATCACATCGTCTTCAAACTGTCCCGCAAAGGAAAGCCGCGCCAGACGGTAGATCTTTGCGGGAGAGAAACCGCAGCGGAGCATATAATACAGAAAGAAATCGTGCAGCTCGTAAGGCCCCACCAGATCTTCCGTCTTCTGTGAAATACGTCCCTCCACAGGCGGCAGGAGCTCAGGGCTGACAGGGGTATCCAGCACATCTTCCAGTACCCGGGACAACTCTCCCTGTCCACAAGTGTCGGCGCAATATTTCACCAGATGCCTCACCAGCGTCTTTGGGACTCCGGCATTTACAGCATACATCGACATATGGTCCCCGTTGAAAGTCGCCCAGCCGAGAGCGAGTTCTGACAGATCGCCCGTACCGATGACCAATCCCTGCACTCTGTTTGCAAGATCCATCAACACTTGTGTGCGCTCCCGCGCCTGAGCGTTCTCGTAGGTCACGTCATGTTCGTCCGGATTTTGACCAATATCCCTGAAATGGACTTCTACCGCCTCTTTGACATCCACCGTCTCCAGCGTGACGCCCAGCGCCACGGCCAGTCTGCACGCATTTTCATAAGTCCGGTCCGTGGTGCCAAAACAGGGCATGGTCACCGCCAGGATGCCTTTCCTGTCCAAATGAAGCAGATCAAACGTCCTGACTGTAACTAACAGCGCCAGCGCAGAGTCCAACCCGCCTGATATTCCCACCACCGCCACTTTCAGGCCTGTATGCTCATACCTTTTTTTCAGGCCGTAAGACTGGATGAGTAAAATTTCTTCACAGCGCCTGTTTCGTTTTTCATCGTCCAGAGGCACAAAAGGCAGACAACTGAACTTTCGCTCCAGCCTGGTCTCTTCCAAGTTCAGTTCAAACGGGACCACCGCATATTTCGACTGTGGCCTTTCGCCAAAAGTACCCATCCGGCGCCGTTCATGTAAAATCCTCTGAATATCAATATCTCCGAAGATCGTCTCACACTGAAAATTCTTTTTCTGGGTCAGTATCGTTCCGTTTTCCGCGATCAGGTTGTGCCCTCCGAAGACCAGATCCTGCGTGGATTCCCCCTCTCCTGCGGAAGTATAAAGATAACCACAGATCATCCGCGCGCTGGCAGACTTCACAAGCAGTTCCCGGTACTCATCTTTTCCAACGGTCTCATTGGAAGCCGACAAATTGGCGATCAATGTGGCTCCCATCAGCGCGTGGTCCGTTCCCGGCGAATCCGCCACCCACAAATCCTCGCAGATTTCGCAGCCTGCGACCAGACCCGGCATATTTTTACAGGAGAACAGAATATTGGTCCCAAAAGGGACAGACTTGCCGGCAAATTCATACATCTCCGGCTCCCTGTTGCCCGCTGTGAAATGGCGGCTCTCGTAAAATTCCGCGTAGGAGGGAATGTTCGCTTTCGGCACCATGCCCAGCACTTCCCCTCTCTGTAACACCGCCGCCACATTGTAAAGTTTTCCCTGCCGTTCCACCGGCAGCCCTACCATGACAAGGCAGTCCTTGTCTTTCGTAGCCTCCGCTACCTTTAAAAGCTGTCCGGCTGCCTCCTCCAAAAGCAATGTCTGCAAAAACAGATCCCCGCAGGTGTATCCGGTGAGACTAAGCTCGGGAAATACGATGATTTTCGCGCCTTTTTGATACGCTTCCTCAAGGCAGCCGCAGATTACACCCGCGTTATATACAGGATCCGCCACTCTGATCTTTGGCGTAGCCGCCGCCGTTTTAATAAATCCCTGTCTCATATCTATCCCCATTCCGAAACAAATTACCTGCTTTTTCGATAAAGCTCTTTCAGATCATCCACACTAAATTTATAATCCTGGTTGCAGAAATGGCAGTTTACCGTGATTTCCTGTCCGTCATCTATCATATCCTGCAGTTCCCTGCGTCCCAAACTGATCAGCGCCTTTTCCACCCGCTCTCTGCCGCAGTCACAGACAAAAGCCGCAGGCAGTGTGTCCGTCACCTCCAAAGAGAGCCCGTCCAATGTAAGTTCCAGTATCTGCTCCGGCGTCTTTCCCTCATCCAGCATAGCTGTGACAGAACTGATCTTTTTCAGATTTGTTTCCAGTTTATGAATGATCTCTTCTTCCGCAAAGGGCATCAGCTGAATGATAAATCCGCCCGCCTGCCTCACTGTATTGTCGCGGTTCATGAGCACTCCCAATCCCACGGAGGAAGGCACCTGTTCCGAGACCGCAAAATAGTAAGTCAGATCCTCCGCAATTTCGCCTGTCTGTAATAAAGTCTGCCCCGCATAGGGCTCTTTTAATCCCTGATCCCTGATGACACTCAAAATTCCCTGTCCCACAGCGCCGCCCACATCCAGCTTGCCTATGGCATTGGCCGGCAGGATCACATCCGGCACCTCCGCATAACCCTTGACGTTTCCCTTAGAACCCGCGGTTACAGTGATCCCTTTTACAGGGCCGTCACCCTTAATCTGTAACGTCAGGATATCCTGATCTCCCTTCATCATGCTTCCCATCATAGCCCCTGCTCCCAGCAGCCTTCCCAGCGCCGCCGTTACAACGGGGCTGGTGTTATGATGTTTTCTCGCGGCCTCCACCGTATCTCTGACGGTACAGGCAAAGGCTCTGATCTGGGCGTTTGCCGCCGAGGCCCTCACAATATAGTCCATTTTATTCCCCCATTTTGGAGCGTTTGCCTGCTGCATTCATTTGCCCTGTTCCCGCGCAACAATAAAGACTCTCTCGCTCTCATCGGTCACAGCCTCTCCTGTGTCAGCATCCGTGACCTGAAGAATCTTCAAACCGCCCCTCTCTGCCATCTCTTTCATCTGTTCCACCCTGTACCCTCTCTGATAATGAGTCTCCGCAGACTTTTGAAACAGACCGTTACTCTCCTGAATGAACAGTGTCAGATCGTACTCATTGATCTCCTTTTCAGGATCATAATAATTTTCCCAGATAAAACTGCAGTCTTCCCTGTTTTCCGCTATGGTAGTCTCGCCGATCACTTTTTCATACTTATATACCGTGTTGAAATCAAAGATAAAAATCCCCTTCGGATACAAATAATTGTTGACCAACCGGAATACAGATACAAGTTCCTCCTCATCCAGAATATAATTCAGGGAATCACAGACACTGTAGATAGTGCCCACGGTGCTGTAAAGTTCCAATTCACGCATGTCCTGCTGCAGATAAAGAATGTGGTATCCGCTTTTTTCTCTTTTTTCCAATGCCTTGCCCAGCATATCTCCGGAAAGGTCAACACCCATCATATCATAGCCCTTTTGGTACATCAGTTCTGTCAGGGTGCCCGTTCCGCACCCCAGATCCAGTACCAGGTTGCGCTCACTCGCCAGCGCATCCGCCGCGTCCCTCTCAGGCTTCGACACACCATATTTTTCGATCAGACCGCACAGCCGCAGACACCATAGCTCATAGGACACATTATCCATCAGTTCATCGTACACCTGTGCAAAATCGTGATAGGAATCTCTGTTCTCTTCACCGCTATCTCTCAACCTAACCTCCATGATCCGGATTATTCACCCAGCTTCATTGCCACAAAAAATCCCGCCGCCAACGCTGCAACGCCTGCGAACAGATGCACCACGGCCATAGCGCCCATGCCGCCGAGAACGGCAAAACCGCCCATCAGCGCAATGGCTACAGGAGATGCCACTACAAGACCAATGATAGCCCAGTAAGCATACAGGGGAAACTTTTCAAAAATGATCTCCACCAGCTTGGCAACGCCGAAGATGCCCGCCACAACGCCGATTCCAAAGGGAGCCAGAACGCCCACTCCCTCCAGGATACCGTTCATATCAAAGGCAGTCAGCGCCTCAATAAAATCCGTGATGGCACCCAGAACAGGCTGATAAAAGCCCATCAGCATCAACACCATGGAACCGCTGACCCCGGGGATCACCATGGTAGCCGAGGCCACCACTCCCACCGCAAACAGTTTGATTACATTCACCAGGCCAAAAGATAAGTCTGCCGCCGCGCCCTCGGCTCCGCCAAAAGCCGCCAATCCTACCACCAGAGCAAAGAACGCGAGGGCCGAAATGAGATGCCCGGTCCTGATCTTATTGCCTTTCACATTTTTCCAAAGGATAGGCAGACTTCCCAGAATGAGGCCGATAAACAACATATTCGCCTGAACGGGGAAACGCTCAAACAGCCATTCAAGGCCAAATGCGCTGGCAATAATAGCGATCACCATCCCCACCGCAATGGGGAACAGGAACTTCACACTCTGCTTAAATTCGCTGAAAAGATGCGTGATACAGTGGATCAGCTTGTCATAAATACCCATGGAAACCATCATGGTTCCCCCGCTGACTCCGGGGATGATATTAGCGATCCCGATAATCATACCTTTAAAAATACTTTTGACCATATCTAACCTCCATATTTTGATTTATAAGCCGTTACTTTTTCTACGCTTTATTATAGTCTGCCAAATATTTTTCTAAAAACAAAAGCAGCCGGTCCATCTCTTCCTCCGTCCCCACAGTGATGCGCAGAGAATTGCCGATCCTCGGCTTGTTCCAATAACGCACATAGATATCCGCCGCCCGAAGCGCCTTAAAAAGCTCCTCCGCCGACACCTTTTCGTGGGAGGCAAAGATAAAATTTGCTTTGGAATCGGGGAAAGTAAAACCCAGCCTGCGCAGTTCTTTCTTTACCCGCTCTCTGGTCCATACGATCTTCCCCGTGATCTCTTTAAAATAAGCATCGTCTTTTAACGCTTCCACGCCGAGAACCTGAGAGGGATAATTCATTGTGTAAGAATTAAAAGAAAACTTCACATCATTCAGATACCTGATCAGTTTTTCATTACCGATGCAAAATCCGATCCGCGCTCCCGCCATGGCGCGGGACTTGGAAAAGGTCTGCACCACCAGAAGGTTTTCATATTTTCCCACAAGGGGCAGCGCGCTGACGCCGCCAAAATCCACATAAGCCTCATCTACAATGACCACCGCATCCTGATTGGCCCCAATGATCTCCTCCACGGTATCCAGACTTTCCAAAACCCCGGTAGGCGCGTTTGGATTGGGAAAAATCACGCCGCCGTTAGGCTGCTTATAATCCTGCGGACGAATATGCCATTCATCGTCCAGCGGACAGGTCTGATAAGGAATCCGGTAAAGCTTTGCCCAGACGTCATAAAAAGAGTAGGTCACATCGGGAAACAGGATGGGCTTATCGCTGTTAAAAAACGTAAGAAACGCCATTGCCAGAACATCATCGGATCCCACTCCCACAAACACCTGCTCCGGCTTTACCCCATAGTACTCCGCCAAAGCATCCACAAGGGGCGCCGCAGCGGAATCCGGGTATAATCTCAGAGCGCCGCAGTCCATCTGTGCCGCCAGTTTTGCCACGCCGGGCGCCGGCGGATAGGGACACTCATTGGTATTCAACTTGATCATACCGCGCTTGTGGGGCTGTTCTCCCGCCACATAAGGCACGACTTTCCGCACATTATCTTCCCACTTCATACTGATCTCCTCGCTCTTTGGTTTATTCTTCCGCGTTGAAACGCTCTGATTCCTGTCTGTAATGATCGGCCAGCTCTGCGTTCCCTTCCGCCTGATAACAGCGGATCAATCCCTCCAGCCCAAGCCTTCCGCCGCAGGCAAGCAGCAGGATGGGCTGCGTCTCATACACAGCGTTATAGTACCATATCTCCGCCTCCTGAAAGTCCTTCTCCGCTTCGTAAAACGCACCCAGTTCACAGCAGATCTCGGAACAGGATCCCGACACAAGCGCCTTGGATGTATACTTCATAAACTCTGTGGCATTCCTGTTGAGTCTGGCAGCCTTTGCCAGCACACAGCACGCTTCCATCAGTTCATCGCCGCTTCGGGTCTGGTCCGCAGCGGACTGCCTGAAAAATTCCGCCGCCTCGGCCAGTTCATCCTTATCCCCCGCCATCAAAAGTTCCCTGGCATACATGTTGTGCAGCCTTGGCGGCAGGCGATATCCTGCAGCGGTATGTTTGTGAAAATTGGCAATATCCCGGCTGGCGTGATTCTTTTCCGGCAGATGCGTGATCACGATATCGCTGTCGTAAACTACGGGATCCAGCCTTACCGTCTCATGGACAGGCTCAACCCAGACAAATTCCCGCAGTCTCTTAAAAAGCTTGGGGCGGTACTCCTCATCAAAATTGTAAACCGTATCAAACTGCAGCTGGTTTCCATACTTCATTTGGACAATCTCGATCTGAGGCAGCATTGCTTCCTTCAGCATACGGAACCTTTGCCTGTTCTTTTCATCCAGCACTTCATCCGCGTCACAAGAATAAATATATTCCTGTGTAGCCTTGGAAAATGCAAAGTTTCTGGCGGCGCTGAAATCATCGATCCAATCAAAATCATAGATAGCTTCCGTATAATTGCGCGCGATCTCTTTTGTCCTGTCAACGGAGCCCGTATCGACAATGATAATCTCTTCACAGAGATCCGCCACACTATCCAGACATCTCGCCAGGATCTTTTCCTCATTTTTCACGATCATGCAGAGAGAAACTGTAATCATCCCGATACCTTCCGTCATTTTTTCCATTCGCTGTCCAAAGACAATGCTTTCCGAACAGTTACACAGATACAATAATACCAAAAAGAGGATAATGGCACAACCATTATCCTCAAATTTTTTTCCAGGCATTTGCTTTACCGCGTTTGCCGCAAAACTTTCTCACCTCCTTACTACAATATATTTATGGTTAATACCCCTTACAGCCAGTAAGGAATTACCCATCTTGTTGCTTAAGCTGTTAGAATGAGTGTGGCAATAGGTCTGGCCGTCACCTCCTAGGACACCACGTCCGTGTAAAAGTCAGCCAACCAGCACTCATTCGCAGCATTCGTTTTACGCAGGTTGAACCTCCCGTTCGCGTGACACCCAGTAGATTGAACAGGCAATGAGTAAACCTGGTATTGACCATTGCTAATCCATTGTAAAGGAGTTTTTTCTATGAACGCTGTTGGTATTGATGTTTCAAAAGGCAAAAGCACTGTCACCATCCGCAGGCCAGGCGATGTGGTCATCC
>CANREV010000008.1 GCA_947629645.1 uncultured Acetatifactor sp.
AAGCGGCAGAAGGAGGATACAGATACAGGCAGCTGCCGTACCAATCGCAGCCCTAAATGATTTCCTGTTTCTTCTTTCAGGTTTTCTCTCCAGTTCCACGAGATCCAGATATTCGTCACTCACATAAAAGAACGCTTCATTCAGTCTCTTACATCTTACAAAATCATTCATAATGTAACACCTTCCTTTTCAAAAAAACAACGCAGGCTATTTCTGGTCTTTTCCAACAGGTATTTCACCCGCCGTTCGGGGAGCCCATACTGTTCTGCTAATTCTTTGATGGAATAAGCATAATAATATCTTGCGAGAAAGATAGCACAGGTTTTGCGATCCAACGTCTGCAGAAACTCATTTAATACTCTGCCAATCTCTTTGGCTTCCCAAATTGATTCCATATCATTTTGTCTGTCCGGAATACATTCGTCCAGTTCCACAAACAGCGCATTCCTTTTTCTGGCGTTTTTGTAGTCCAGCCTGTCAAAAGAAAGATTTCTGGTAATACGGGATAAAAAATATTTTAAATTTCCCGGTTTGGTTGGAGGCATTGTGTTCCATGCAGCCATATATGTATCGTCTACTACTTCCTCTGTATCATCGAAATTACGCAGTATATGATAAGCCACCGTATTTAAGTAAACGCCGTATTTGTTCTCTGTCTCCTGAATCGCATTTTCCTGGCGCTCAAAGTACATTGTAATGATTTCCATATCTTCCATGGCCTTCTCCTTATAATAACAGCTCTATTGCCCTTACATCTATATAGTAGGAAAAAATCTGTTGTCGGACAACGCTTTTAAAAAAATTTTTGACACTTAGCTTTATGTTGTTCAGGAGCTGACATTTTGAAAAAAAGAACCCAGCGGTTGCTGCTGTCCGAAAGAAGCGATTCCTCATACATCAGCAGCTTTATCTACATTCCAGGCAGATTCTTCGTAACCTCCTTTTCCGTTTTCCAACATAAAAAGGGAGCTGCTGCTCCATAGATTACTCATCTATTTTGCAACAGCCCATCTTGGTGGTAATTTACAGATGTGGACAGATGCGGAAGATTCTCCGGCTTTGCTATGCGTTAAAATCTATGCAGATAAAGTTATTTCCAATGCTTTAACTGCGAAAGTTGCAAATCAAACTGATTGCGTCTGGTTTCTTCATCTGCGTTATCCGGATTTGGCACATTCGCAACCAGAAAATCCAATAAAGATTTCTTAGACTGATAGGCAAATTCCCCATCAGCATAGCACCATTTGCAATATTCCTCGTTATAGTTTCCATCTGGTTCTCGGCTAATCAGACCATCCTCATTCAATGGCATTCCGCAGCACTGGCAAATAAGCCGCCGTGGAGAACCTAACAGCGTATTGATTGATACATCAAAAATCTGCGACAACAATTTTAATGTATCTGTATTTGGCTGCGTTTCTCCTGTTTCCCAGCGGCTAACCGCCTGTCTGGTAACATGTATCTGTTCTGCCAATTCTTCCTGTGTAAGGTTATTTTTTTCACGCAAATTCCTGAGAATATCTCGTGTTTCCGTGTTTGCCCCTCCTAATGAATATGTTATTATTCATTATAAGTTCCTAACCTTATTCTAACAAGCAACGCGCTGTTGCCTGGCGCACTTTTTACACTGCAAGCGGGCAAATTAACCGCAAAAGCGCACTTTTCAATTTTTCCTCGACCTTGTATCAAAGTCCGCAAAATCATATCCTTGTTCCTGCAGATTTTGCTGCAAACAGAACATTTTGCCACATTGGCAGTAAAGAAATTTTTATTGTGTCAGTAAATTGTTTGTAACGGCCTATTTTATTGCAACCGCGGTAAATTCCCCCGGCAGCTTTTCGTTTTCCCAGGATGGATGCTCGTCAAACCGTTTTAAGCAAAAGCCGTTTTGGATAATGGAATTGATGATCTCACTGATGGTGTACTTCCTGTAACTGCATTTAGGCATCTGACTCCGAATCTCTTCATCAAAAAAACGGGCGTGTGCCATTTCTCCTTCAAAAATTTCTGTTGAAAAATAACTCATTGCGGGTTGTTCCAATTTTAAAGTGTCCGCTATTTTTGTAAACGGATGGAAATCGCTGCATATCATTTTCCCTCCCGATTTAAGGAGCGAATACATGATTTTCATAAATTCATTTATGTCGTGAAAATAATGAAGAATGCCGCCTTCCATAAATACAACATCGAAATAGCTTTCATATTTCGCCATGTCGATTTCAAGTATGTCGCAAACTTCAAAACCGATGTTGACATGTGCCGCCTCTGCCACTTCTAAAGCATACCTTTTATTCTCCTCAGATATATCAAATATTGTTACTTCTGCGCCAAGCAATGCCAATGGTATTGCTTTCTTTCCACAAGACCCGCAGATATTGGCAACTTTTACCTGATCATAACGATCAAAATAATTAGCATAACGCTTCAGCATCCCTATCGGATTTTCCAAATCTTTTTTTGCGCGATCTGCCGGCTCTCCCGATGTCTTTCTCCAAAACTCATACGCGTTATATTCCCATGCCGTTTTGTTCTGTCTGCTATAATCTTTCATCCAAAACAACCTCCCGTAACAACTTATACCCCAGTGACAGCATATACCGCAAAGGCACACTTTTAGCTTTCTCATTTTTTCTTCTGATTTTCATTTCTCTTTATGCACCGTAATAATTGTGTAGCTGGCGGCATTTACCGTAATGACGCATCCATCAATCCGTACATACCAGTTCTTGCCCTGACGCTCTATGGCTGCACTCTTATTCATTATCCTTGTTCGGCACCATTCCACGGCATCACAATTGGTCAGTCCGAGATTTCTTTTTATCCGCTCCACACCCATTTCTGTAGTATGGAGTTTATCAATGTTCCTAATCAGCTCATTACTCATAATTCACACACCATAATATATGATTCTATTATATAGATCGTTTCCTAAATCATAATATCTGCATCACGCCATACGGTATGGCATGAAATCAAAAAAACAACGGTTCATAATGTATACGCCCATTTGCTCTCCAACGAGCAGGAATATCCAATAAAACATACTACATCAAGTCAGCTTCCAGCCCCTTCGGCAGCTTGAAACGAAAGCGCGGTTCCTTCCGGATAGCGGCGAATTTTATCGCTATATTCAAAATGTGTTAATATCACAATCAGCTCCTCCCCCTGAATGGCTACATCCGCGGAAAAAGCGTGCCCCATATCGTCCACCCCCGTAAAGGATAATATCCCGGAATCACTATCATAGCTTCCGGCGGCATTGGAAACATACATTATTTTATAAAGTCCAAAAGAAACGGTATATTTTCCGGCTCCGTCATAAGAAATGATCAGCTCGGAAACTTTATCCCTGTCACCTTCAGCGGCCTCGTACCTGTAATATGTGCCTACGGGAAATGTTTCCGGAGGGACTGTTTCTGACACATTACTTTCCGCGGACGTGGCTGGCGCGTATTCGGAAAAGTCATACCACAGGGCGTCTTCTTTTTGATCCTGTTTACTCAGCGCAAGCCGGAAATCTTCCTCCACGGCAGGCTGATGATCCACCACAAACGTGTTTAATCCGCCCGCGCCGCCGCTGCCATAAGTCATTTTGTCTATCGTATAGCCCGTTTCCGTAAATCCGGTTATGACGCAGATGCCGCTTTCTGCCGAACCTGTCATATCCGAACCATAGTAAGTGCCGTCCGTCTTTAAATTTACAAAAGACCTGTAATTCGCGCGATAAGCATATATTTTTCCATCGATCTGATGCAGAATCAGATATCCCCCTGTATCGCCGGATACGCCATATACGGAAAGGACCGCTTCCATCGTCCCGTCACCCTCTAAATCCAGCACGGCAAAGGACCATATTTTCATATAATTGTCGTTGGCATCGAACAGGGCCGGAACCTCTTCAAGGGTTATTTTCTCCGGCGTTGCCAGTTCATCCGATACATAGAAAAAAGGGGCGGATTCCAAAAACGCCTCTATGACATATGTGTCATTTTGTATGCCCATACCCGTCTGCGCGTCTCTGTCCGATTCCGTATCCGTCCGGGCGTCCACATCTGTCTGTCCTCCCGTACCCGCCTGTACTTCTCTGTCCGCCTGCGCGTCTCTGTCCGATTCCGTATCCGTCCGGGCATCCGCATTTTGTGTTTTCGTCTGTCCCGATGTAACGAAAAAAACTGCCAGAGCGGTAACGATCAAAACACATACAACGGATATCCCGATCGTTGCTTTTCTTGTCTTCATGATGGCGGCGATCCTTTTTTCTATGGCATTTTTGCTAAAACCGCTGTAAAAGGAAGGCAATCCGCTTTTTTTCGCTTCCATATCGATCAATACATTTGCGTACGCGGACCGTGAGGATATGCCGAAACGGCGGACTACGCTTTCATCACAGGCAAGTTCCAGATCTCTGTTGAGTAAAAAATACATCATCCACACAAACGGATTGAACCAGTGCACACACAAAGCGAATGTAAAAAGCAGTTTTGTCACGGTATCATACCGGCTGATATGAATATATTCATGCAGCAGAATGTATTCCAGACGGTCTGTGTCTTCCCAATCGGTCCCGGCAGGCATCAGGATAACAGGGCGCCAGACGCCGTATGTCAGAGGCGCGTCAATCTGATCCGACTGCCTGATGGAAATAGGGCGCTTTCGCCTGTGGGCTGCAAGCCATTCCCGCACAAAGCGGTTATGGACAGGCGCCGCTTCCCGGAATTTCCATAACCAGCGCAGATACAGCGCTGCGAAACAAGCTGCCAGAAACAGCATTCCCACGCACCAGATCAGAGGGTAAACGGGAAGCCTCTGCCCGGTTTGCGCACCCTCGGGATACCGCACGGGTCGCGGCCTGTCCGCTCCCTGCTCCCTCCGCGCTTCCGGAAACATGTTTTCCATAGGAGTTTCTGAAAACAGATCCACGGATGAATTTCCGCGCATCAGCGAATAAGCGCTGAGGGCGGAGGGAATGGAAAAGGGAATCAACAGTCTGAAAAGAGCCATATACCATAAAATTAAAAACACCTTTTTAGGCAGTCTCCTGACGGTGGCAGCACGGACAACGATAATCGCCAGAATCAGAATTGCTCCGGAAAAACTCATCTGCAATAAACTCATATCTGTCTCCTTTCTCTCATGACGTCAGACCGCGATCGACAAAGCTTTCTTAAAACCTGACGCGTCATTTCATCTCATCGACCATTTGCCTCAATCGCTCGATCTGTTCTGCAGAAAGTTTTTTTCTGTTTAAAAGAGCGGAAAACAAAAGATCCGCCGAACCATCGTAAATCTTGTTGATCAATTCATTTGTTTCCGCTTCCTGGACTTCTTCCTTCGGAATCAGCGCATGACACATAAAATGCGGGTCGGAGCGCGTGATCGCGCCCTTTTTTATGCAGCGCTTAATCAGCGTATAGGTAGTGTTGACATTCCAGCCGTACCGTTCCGTCATCACTTCGGCAATGTGCCGCGCGGGACAGTCCCCCTCTTTCCAAAGCACGTCCATCACCTTTAACTCAGAATCAAAAAGCTTTATATCCATCCGTATTCCTCCAAAATAAGACTGGTGTATTATAAAGTATAATACTCCAGTCTTATTTCGGTGTCAACGGGAAATTTTTCGGGTGTCTCAATGATTTTCCATGTATTCCTCCAGACATATCTGACTCTGATAGATCTCTTTTGCCGCCTCCATTCCCACATATCTGTAATGCCATGGTTCATACTCCGTGCCTGTAACCTGTTCCCTGCCCTTTGGATACCGTAAAATAAAACCGTACCTGTAAGCGTTTTCAGCAAGCCACGCATACACGTCATCGTTCGCAGACCGACTCTGGTCCGCATTAATGTCAACCGCCATTCCGAGCTGATGTTCGCTGGTTCCCGGAACTGCCACCCATTCTTTCGCGGCCCCTACAGCCCCCCGCTCCAAATATCCTTCGTCCAGGTATCTTTGGATTCTTTCGTCAAGAATCGCCTGCTGGTCTTTAGCGGTCCGATACCCTTCACGGACAATCGGATAGATTCCTTCCGCCCTCATATCATCAAATATTTCCTGTAAATAAGGATAGATCCGGCTATACGCCAATCAGTACCCAAACGCTGATAAGCAGATATGGCGGCCAGAATTCCCCTCTGAAAAATCCGTATATATATCATAACCAGTCATTCCTCCCAAAAGATTAAAATTTTATTATTTTTCTCTGTTTTTCTGCACACAAAAAAACGCATGGATCTGTAACCGGGTTACGGCTTTTCCATGCGTTTTTGAGGCTGTGACGCCTATTTTATTTAATATGATCCCGGACCGACCGTTGATTCTCCCTGTCCGTTTGCATAGACCACAATGGAATCCTGTTCCGCAAGATCTGGTTTATCCCACAGGAAACCGGTTTTATGATGATAAACTTTCCCCTGATAAGTATAGCTATACAAGATCCTGTAAGGATAATTTCTTCCATATTTTGTGTATCGCTGCAAATATACTTTTTCTACCGTTCCATTCACTCTGGTTCCGTCTGCGAGCAATTCTTCGCGCTTTCTCACCTTTGAAAGCACGATCGATTTCAAAATCCCCTGGGCAGCCAGAAAGGCAATACCGACCATAACAAAAATAAGTCCCAGCACTTCTGATACCTGAACCGTTGAAGATGCCGTTGGACCTATGAGCCCGGCAAAAGTCAAAAATCCCATGGCGATAAAAGCAATACCTATCACAAAAAATATGATTTTCAGCAATTCTTCCGTATATCTCGGCCGCGTCATACAAATCCTCCTCCCTACTTATTCGCCATCAGCTTCACCATGGCCCTGTTTAGCCCGTCCACCGTGAGTTTATACATGGGAAACATCTCCTTGATGGCCGTCTCCGCCTCCCTCCAGGGCGCCCGCCCCGGCGCCATCTTAGGATTCAGCCAGACTATCCTTTTATATTTCTTTTTCACAAGCTGCAGCCATTCATACCCCGACAGGCCGCCATTTGGCCCGCGGTAATTTCCGGTGTCGGAATACAGTTCCTCCGGCGCCATGGCCGCGTCCCCCACGATAATGACCTTGTAATCGCTGTCCAGATTGCGGAACATCCACTCCGTATCCACCCAGTCCCCGTTTTCACACTCCGGCGTCTTATACAGCTTGCTGTAAATACAGTTGTGGAAATAATACGCCTTTACGTCTTTGTAGTGATTGGATTTATGCACCGCCTGAAACAGATCGTTCAGCAGACTGCTAAAGGGAATCATGGTACCGCCGGAATCCATTAAAAGCAGCAGTTTTACCGCATTTTTGCGGGGTTTCTGCATCACGATCTGCAGACAGCCGCCGTTGTTGCAGGTCTTATCCACCGTGCCGTTAATATCTAACTCTGTCTCCGGGATATCCAGTCTGCTGGAAAACTGCCTGAGCTTACGGAAAGCTAACTGAAACTGCCTGTTGTCCAGTACCCTGTCGTCCCGGAAATCGCGGTATTTCCTCGCGCCCACAACGGAAAAGGCGGACTGATATCCGGTCTGTCCTCCGACCCGCACGCCGCCCACGTTTCCGCCCATATTGCCGAAAGAAGTCTTTCCCATGGTGCCGATCCAGAAGCTTCCGCCGTTGTGTTCCTCGTTCTGGTCTTTCAGGCGCTGCTTAAAGGTTTCTTCCACATCCTGCTTGTCGATCTGCAGATCCTCCATCTGGTTTAAATGGGCGCGGGCTTCCTCATGAGCAAGCTCCAGCATATCGGACTTATCCAGCCAGCGCAGCATCTCCTGCCCTACTTCCGTCTCCTTGCGGGACGGCCTGAAACACTCGTCAAAAGCCATATCATATTTATCAAAATCCGTCTCGCTCTTTACCAGGATCATCCGCGCCACATAATAAAATTGCGTCAAAGAGCTGCCGCATAATCCCTTATCCAGCGCCTCCTGCAATGTCAGAAACTCTCCCAGAGTCACATGCAGCCCGTTTTTTCTCAGCGTTTCAAAAAATTGTGTAAACATCCCCGTCTCTCCCGACCATTTCATAAAAGCTGCCAAACCCGCCTCACGCGGGCTATAACGGCCGTATCATTCCCGCCCGCGGCCAAAGGATTACCGATGCGCCGTCTTTTCGTCAGAACCATACAGGTCACAGATCCGGCTCCCGCCGCACCAGCTCCAGATCCTCGTCCTTTTTGACCACGGTTCCCACAAAGGGCAGTTCCTTTCTGATCCTGTCCGCGGAAATGCCGCCGATCTGCAGAGCGTTGATCCAGTCGATCAGCTCGGAAGTACTGGGCTTCTTGCGGATATCCCGAATGGCACGGATATTGTAAAAAACTTCCATGGCGTTCTTTAACAGGTTGTCCTCCACATTCGGATAGTGCACACGCACGATCTCCTCCATCAGTTCCGGCCCCGGAAAGTCGATATAGTGGAAAATACAGCGGCGCAGGAACGCATCGGGCAGCTCTTTCTCCGCATTGGAAGTGATGATCACAATGGGTCGGTGCTTCGCTTTCACCGTGCGCTTCGTCTCATTGATATAAAACTCCATCTGATCCAGCTCCCAGAGAAGGTCATTGGGGAATTCCAGATCCGCCTTATCGATCTCATCGATCAAAAGCACGACCTGTTCCTCGCTGTCGAAAGCTTCTCCCAGTTTTCCAAGCTTGATATAACGGGCAATGTCGCTTACGCCCTCCTCGCCGAACTGTCCGTCATACAGACGCTGGATGGTATCGTACACATACAGCCCCTCCTGCGCTTTTGTAGTGGATTTGATGTTCCAGACAAGAAGCCTTTTCCCAAGAGCCTTTGCCACGGCCTCTGCCAGCATTGTCTTTCCCGTGCCCGGTTCACCCTTGATCAACAGCGGCTTTTTCAGCGCAATGGCTATATTCACACTGGCCATCAGCTCATTGCTCGCCACATATTCGCCTGTTCCCTGAAATTCTTGGAGTTCCATCTTTACACGCACCTTTCCCTTGCTATTCATTCGTTTTCATGTTACCATATTTCTAATCCAAAATAAAGAAATATTTCTAAGAACCGCGCGGCATTTTCCACCGTCTTTTTTCCGGGGAAATTCTTTTGCGAAACGTATGGGAAAGCCATGCACAACCGTAAAACGAAAACAGGTCCGGCGGCCAGTAAGCGAGGTAACATCATGATAAAAGACATGTTTGAAAACAAAAAAACCATTTCCTTTGAAGTATTTCCCCCCAAAAAGGACGGCGAGTTTGACGCCGCCTTTGAGGTGTTAGATTCCCTGGCACAGTTAAAGCCCGATTTCATCAGCGTCACATACGGCGCCGGCGGAAGCCGTTGCGGCAAGACCGTGGAGATCGCCTCCTACATCCAGAATAAACTGCATATTGACGCCATGGCCCACATGACCTGCGTGGGGACCAAAAAAGAACAGCTCCTTTCCGTCTATGAGGAACTGAAAAAAAACAATGTAAATCATGTGCTGGCGCTGCGGGGCGACCGCCCAAAGGATATGAGCGATGAACAGTTTGCTTCCCGCGACTTTATACACGCCAACGACATGATGGCCTTTTTGAAGGAACATACGGACCTGCATCTTGCGGGCGCGTGCTATCCTGAAAAGCACTTTGAAAGTTTCAGCATGGAATCCGACTTAAACAACCTCAAAAGAAAGCAGGACGCCGGGGCGGAATTTCTGATCAGCCAGCTTTTCTTCGACAATGATTACTACTACAGCTTCCTGGAAAAGGCCCGGAAAAAAGGAATCACCATCCCTGTCTGCGCGGGGATCATGCCGATCACTACCGCAAAGCAGATCGGCACTACGGTGACGCTCTCCGGCTCCAGCATCCCTAAGGCGCTGGCGGATATTTTCGCCACCTACGCGGATAATCCCGAGGAGATGCGTAAGGCCGGTATCGACTACGCTATCCGCCAGATCCGCGACCTTCAGGAAAACGGCGTAAACGATGTCCACATCTACACCATGAACAAGCCAGAGACGGCCGCGGAGATCATGAAGAATATCTACCGATAGACAATGCACAAAACTTCCCTTTATTTCAGGATATAAAACTGGCTGTATAACAGCAGCCAGTTTGCCCGAAACCACTGCATAATCTGCCAATAGCCGCAGCCTCGCAGACCATACTCTTTGATCAGGTCAAATTTTGCCTGAAGGCTTCTCACATCTTCAAACCACACTTCATGCTCTGTCCCATTATCCACATAAGTAAAATAAGGGCTCTGCGCCAGCTCATTAAAGCGGATTTCCGCGCCCTGTTCCACTGCGATCCGCACCGCCTGAACATTGTTTATCGTGGCGGCCTTCGTCACCCCGCGCTCATAGGGCAGAGGCCAGTCGTAGCCGTAATTGGGAATGCCGAGATTGATCTTCTCTCCGGGGATCTGGGTCAAAGCATACTCCACTACACGGCGCACCTGATCGATGGGCGCCACCGCCATCGGCGGTCCGTAGGTATAGCCCCACTCGTAAGTCATCAGCAGAACATGATCCGCAGCCTCCCCCAGAGCCTGATAATCTTTGCCTTCATAAAGCAATCCTTTCTGATCGGATGAGGTCTTTGGGGCAAGCGCCACGGAAGTGTGATATCCGTATGACCGCATAGTTTCAGCCACCTGACGCACAAAAGCCGTAAAGGCATCCCGATCCTTTGCAAGGATGTACTCAAAATCAATATCTACGCCCTGATATCCCTTCTCTTCCATGGTCCTTAAGAGATTGTCGATCAGATTCTCCCGATACGCTTCCTCGTTGACCACCGAATGGATCAGCTGATTATTGAAGTTTCCGTCTGCGCCGAACGGCGTCAGCGTAAGGACAGGCCGGGTTCCGGACCGAAGGGCCAGTTCGATCATCCACATATCATCCCCATATTCCGGGGGAATCAGCTCCCCATCAGAAGTAAATCCGTAGGAAAAAACGGGAAGCTCTGACAGATAGGGAAGCGTCTGCTCCAATACCCACCGACTGATAAAGGGATAGGCGTAACCGCTGACCGATATGGCTCTTGACGCATTCCGCACATAATCGTTTATCAAAAGAGCCTGCCCAACGGCAAGCTCATAAGGGTACACCAACTGATTGTCATAAATGATCTGCTCCGCACCGACTCCGGTTTCTTCCGCTATCCTGTCTACCGTATCACCCGTTTTGACCACATATATTTCCATGCTGCAAACTCCAAAAGCATCCTTACTTCCAACATATGTTAAAAGGACGCACTTCATGAGGTCACACGCCAACTTTTTTGCAAAGATCCTGGAGACAGCACCTGTCACAATAGGGGTGGGTTCTGGCGGTACATACGGCTCTTCCGTGGTCTACCAGGCGGTGGCAGAAATCGTTCCCCTCCTTTGGCGGAATGATCTTTTTCAGCGCCGCCTCCACTTTCGCCGGTTCCCTGATCCCATCCACAAGGCCCATGCGGTTTACCAGACGGATACAGTGCGTGTCTGTCACGATGGCAGGCTTTCCGAACATGTCCCCCATGATAAGGTTCGCGCTCTTTCGCCCCACTCCCGGCAGCGCCAGCAGCCTGTCAAAGTCATCCGGCACATTGCCGCCGTACTCATCCCGAAGCACCTTCATACAGGCGTTGATATCTCTTGCCTTGCTGCGTCCCAGCCCGCAGGGATGCACGATCTTTTCAATCTCTTCCACGGAAGCCTCCGCCAGCGCGTTGACATCGGGAAATACTTTATAAAGCTCTTCCACCACCACATTCACTCTGGCATCGGTACACTGTGCCGCCAGCCGGACGCTGACTAAAAGTTTCCACGCCTGATCATAGTCCAGGGTGCAGTCAGATTCCGGATACTCCTTTTTTAATCTCTCTATGATTTCCAAAGCACGCTGTTTTTTCGTCATATCCTCTCCGTTTTCCAGCGATCGGGTTAAGCGTTTCCGCGCCTTTTCCCGCTACGCTTTCCTGTAAGTACTCTCGTCCAGATCCGCCACCAGGGCCTGTGCCTCCTCCATGGTAGCGGGCAGTTTCTCCCGTATAAATTCCAGCGCCATGATCACATTCAGACAAAACTGCGCCGTAAAATTAGTGGTAATCCAGGGAATTTCCTTTAACTGTTCCCGATTGCCGCAGTCCTGCAGATACACATGGCCAAAGCCCTCGTGCTCCGTCCCGTTGATCTGGGCGTGCAAAAGGATCTTCCATGTTCTCTGAGCCAGCGTCTCATCTTTTAAATACCAGGCTCCATACGCCGCGATACCCGCTGCCATAAAAGGCAGGCTGAACTCCCTGTCCATCACCAGGCCGCCCGATTCCCTGAGCTGTTCCTCCCGCGGCAGGTAATAAAATCTGCCAAGCTGCGCCACCATTCTTTTCCAGTCCTCATCTTCCATCAGATCGCCCAGCTCCGTCCACACCTGGGGCGATCCCATACAGATCTGCAGATGACATCCGCCCGTAGTGCGTTCCCCGATATATCGCAGATGACAGGTTTCAGGATCAAACTCAAAGTCCGGCCCCGAAACAAGCCCCAGGGGCGTCCGGCTGATGTCTTCGATCCCCGTCCTTATTTTTTCCAGATAACGGGAATCGTTAAACCTCTCCCACCTGGTCATCCAGTTAGAACATAAAGAGGACCAGTCGGGTCCGCTTCTGGCGTGGCTGGGGTATACCATGTCCCTGGGATCGAAAAAGTCACCCAGCGGGTCTTTATTTAAAAAGCTCAGTTCATTATCCTTTAACTCTTCAAAGATATCTTCCAGCCGCCTGTCACCTGTCATGTAGTAGAAATACCTGTGATGAGATGCCATGGCTATGCGTGCCTCCTTACAGGGACAACCCCAGTGACGGACATTGTGCCTGGAACCCAGCCCTTTATATCTGCCCATGTGATACACGTCTACCTCGGAAGCATGACGGGACAGTTTTTCCGCAAAGGTAAACACATCCTCCCTGCCTGTGCGCATGAAATACAACCACAGCCACAAAGTGGGCACCAGCTCCGTATTGTCCCAGGCGTATCCGCCCACATCGTACTTCCACTGATGCCGCACGCCATCGTAGGTATGCATAATGTCTCCGTAATTGAACATACCGTACCAGCCGCGCTGTTTTACTTCTTCCTTGTAAAAATCAAAGGCACGCTCCAGCTGTTCTTCCAGCCACCGCTCCATCTCTGTGTCTAAAGAGGGCAGGGACCAATACCCGAAAGCGCGCAGCTTATGATAATACTCCGGCAGTCCCGTATAGATCGGCGGTCTGTCCGCCTGCCGGGCAAACTGAAGCACTTCCTGATCTTCGGGGATCATTTCCTGGGAAAAACCGATCAGACACTCGCTGGTACAGGCGATACCGTAAGGCGTTGCCCCTTTATAATCGTATCCCTCATAGCAGACTTTGTTGTAGCCTCTGTCAGCATAATGTCTGAAATCCATAGGCGCTGCCGTGGGCGACCAGAACCAGAGCGTGCAGCGGGCACATTCCCCGTCCAGCCCTGAAACAGTGTAGCCGGAAGGATATTTCTCCCAAAAATCACGGATGCATACAAGCACGCTCCCCGCTTCCGAGCCAAAAGACAACGCGCCCCTGGTGCGCTGTCCGTGAAGACTGTCTATGTAGCAGCAGTTTCCAGGCTCCAGCTTCTTTCTCACCAGAAAATGGCTGGCACTGTCCTGACAAATATCGTACACGCTCCAGTGAGGCGTCTCGGGAATCACCTGATCTACAATCTCCCGCTCCTGCTCTGTAAGACATAGTTTTTCTCCCCGCATCTGGTCCTCATAAAGCTTCCCCGGCACCCGCGGACGCCATGATGTCAGAGACGCCACTGTCTCATGAAACACACCGTGGTCTCCCTGAAACTTGATATGCCTGTTAAAAAGCTCGCCCGATACTGGGACATCAAAAGAAACGCCCAGACCCTTTAAGAAATCTTTATCCTCATCTCCGTCATAGAGAAAGGTATGGGTAAAGTGCAGCACGGGACTGTTCTGGTTGATCCTGATCCGGATGATAAAGGGGATTTTTTCTTCTCCATTTTTGTCCCGGTGGCTGCCAGTACATTTCAGGATACATTGGAGTGCTCCCTGTTCCTCCACTTCCACCTCTTTCACAATCCCCTCATAAGGTTTTGTGACTCTGGCTTCACAGCCCTCCAGCAAAACGGGGTTTTCCAGCTGCAGCACGGCTTTCGCCTGGGAAGCCGCCACGCCCTGCGGGGTGCGTACCTCGTCAAATAACAGACCGCTGCCTCTGGTCACCTGAACACAAAATATGCCGTTGTTCACCTGTATCCGCTTTCCGTCATCTTTGAAAGACAAAGGCGCGGCGGACGTACTCTGAGATTCCCCGTCCAAAACAGGATCTGCGGGCAGCAAAACGCTGTCCGCCCCAAAGGATTCCGGCATCTTCTCCGGCACCGCTCCATCCTCCGGAAAGACTTCCATCTCCTCCCCCAGCAGAGCGCTGTCCGCGGTATGAGCCGTCCACTTTACCGAACCGTCCGGCCAGTAAGCCGTGACCCTCGACTGCAAAGGCACCTTCCGGCCCTCTTTGCTGATACACTTGTAAACTGTCTGCTCCCCGCATCTTCCCTTTTCCCACATACATCCAAAGGTAGTGTATCCCGACAGTGTCTCTTTGCGCAATCGTCTCAGTATCATTCCATCCAACCCCTTTTACACTATAAATTAATTGTCGATCTCCTTCGTGGAAGATTTCTGCCCGGCCTCCCAGAATACCTGATCGGAAGCTGCCGCGGTTTCCCCGCAGATCACATGCAGCCCCGCCGCCTGCACCACGGCTTTCTTTTTCTGAAATACCTGAATCCAGCCTTCTCTGGTGCTTTTCCAGACGGTTTTATCCTGACACCCGTAGCAGGAAAGCACCGTCACCCGTAAACATTTAGCGGTCACGGGCGCCTTGAAAGAAATTTTCTGGGACAGACTGGTATTTAACAACGTCCCGGACCACGCCGATTTAAAACCGCCGGTCTGCTCATCCCGATATTCCACTCTGCAGTCTTTGAGGAAGCCCTCATGCGCTCTGTCCTTTTGTTCCGGCAGATATAAAATTCCCTGAATTTCTATAGCCTGTTTTAAGACCAGCGTGATGGTGACTGGGAAGTCCTCTTTCTCGATCCGGGTAGATGTGTTGGGATTGGCGTCCGTCACCGCATCTCTCACCACCGCTGCATCCGAATCATACAGACATTCCTGAACCAGCCGCTCCATACGCTGCACGGGGAACAGCTTTTCCTCCACCGCTTCGCAGGAGATATCCTCCTTGGGCGCAAACTCTTCAGAAGACGCATACTGTAAAATTGCCTGCTTTAAACACCAGGCCGCCGGACGATCTTCAAAACTTCCCTCCAGATCGGCGGACACCACAAACAATCTGCCCTGTCCCACCTTCGCTTCCCACATAAGCCCTAGGGGAAGGCTTCTATTCCAGTCATCGATGGGCCGCACCACAGGCTGCACATTTTCCATATCTTTTAGCCAGAATCCTCGGGCATGCTCCAAAATATCCTCCCACTGCCATCCGCCGTCTTTATCCGTGGGGAACATCTGAAATACAGGATGATCCTCTCTGACCACAAGACCCAGATTTCTGACCCATGAGGGACCCATCTGCCCGTTCCAGAACACATTTTTGATGGAAAGTCCGGGGCAATCATAGGACAATTCAGACAGATGGGGCGCATAGACGACCCGCCCGCCCCGTCCAAGAGCAGCCTTTGCCTCCTGCCACTTTCTTGTATATAACACATCCGCCCCGTTTTTGTCCCGATTCTCCGACTCCGCAAACACTGTAAGCTGCCAGCTGTTTTTCACATCTCCCAAAGAAAGCTCCAGCAGAAACATGCCGCTCTTTTTCACCGCTCCAAAATCAATGGACAAGACGCCTGCCTGAACGCAGCTTCCACAGGGTATGTTCACATCCGGTATCTCTCCAAAAGCAAGGATCCTGCCGCTTTCCTTTTCCGCAAGTTTCCACAGAATCGTTTCTCCCAAAATCGGCTTTTCTCCAAAATGGCTTACTTCCACCGACACCCGAGCTTTATCGGTGTTCTTCCAGACATAAGAAGGCAGCCGCGTCAACAGCACCGTATCCCCGCAAAAGCTTCTGAATTCCTCCGCGGCGGCATACCCTTTATTCTCCCAGAGAATATCCAGAAAACCTACCAGCGCCGTTCCCTGCCCCGCGTAGTCATGAAGATCAAGCAATTCAAATCCTTTCAGCTGGGGCGTCCTGAAATTCGCCTCCAATTCCTCCTTGTAGAGCCGCAGCTGGTTTCTTCCGGAACACCAGAGAAAATCCTTCGCGTAAGGCAGTACGCCGCTTTCGTCTGCAATCTCCCGAAAGATCTCAAAATTGCGCGGGCGAAGGTATCCTTTCATTTTGTCTATGATCCCAAAGTCGGGGTAAGCGCACCACTGTCCCAGCTCATGACAGACCACCGGAAGCTTTGTCCCCTCCAGGGAAGGGCTGTGGTCCTTTCCCTTCCATCCGGCGGAATTACGGATGCTTCCGCCGGGGACGGGGCCATAGCCGGACCGATGGAAATAAATAAAATCCGTGCCGGTGATATCCTTCGGCGCCGTGTCATAATGCCAGCCCGACTGAGCCGTATACAGCCTTCTGCCTCCATATCCCAGTTCTTCGTCAAAAGCCCTCGTCTCCTCCACCCAACGGCGCAATGGCTGATGCCATCTTCCGCCCGGTTCATTGGAGGGAGAGAAAAACGCAAACGAAGGATGATGCCCGAAAGCTCTTAAGATCCGCTCGGTTTCCTGTTTCAGCACATCCAGCATAGGAATATCCTCACAGAAAATATTCCACATACCGCACTCCACAAGCAAAAAGACGCCTGCCTCGTCCGCCGCCTGAAACGCCGCCTCGGGAGGACAGTAAGAATGGCAGCGTACAGCGTTCAACCCCCACTCCTTCACCGTCCGCATCCTGTTTTCCCACCATCCGGGATCGGTCTCGGGATATCCCGTCCGTGGATAATCCCCGCCGAAATGGGTGGCGCGGAAATAAATCGGTACGCCGTCCGCGTAAAAGTTTCCGTCTTTTACCTCCATACGTCTGGGGTGAGACATGACATACTCGTATTTTTGATCCTCCCTCTTTTGCAGTTCGCTCTCAGAAAGCAGCGCGATCTCTCCCGCCATACCGTTCCATGTAGCCCCCAAAGCATCGGAGACGCCGTGGCCATCGGGACGGTAGGGATACTGCATGGAATTGTCCACACTCACCCGAAGCGTATGGGTCCCTGCGGACAGCCTGCCGCAGCCGATCTCATGAGCGGTGCAAAGGGAGATATCCTCCCCCACAAACAAATCATCTATCCACACTTTGGTATGCCATCGGGTCAGTTCAATCCGAAGCGCCCAATCCTCCAAAAGCTCTGTCTCTATCTCAAAGGTCCTCTCGTACACAGCCTCACCCACAAAATGTCTCACCGGCTGGCACAAAAAAGGCACTCTGCACTCTTTCCCGTTTCCTTTTATAAAAGGCTCCTGCTCATACCAGAAGGCATCGTGAAGCCCGCTGACCCAGGGCGTATCCACCGTCACAGGATTGCCGTACCCCGCATTCTGCAGACTGTCCGGCAGCATGATCTTTCCTGTCTGTACCCCGCTGTCCGCAGTCAGCCTGATTTTCCATTCTCCCCGCAAATCAATATACATTGCCGCTCTCCTTCTCCCCTGAAATGACCGCACCGGCCTACAGCGCGTAAACTTTTAAATTACTGTACTCCGCAATCAATGGCGCAAGCTGTCTGAAACCGATCTTTCCGCCCCGAAGCACAGGCCCGTAAGTCTCTCCATCATCCTCAAACCGAAAAACTTCCAATTCATTGATTCTAAAGCTTACACTGTTTTTCTCCTTGCGCACTTCCATCCGATACGGTTCCTTCGCCTCATCCGCGTCAGGGATAGGATCTCCTCCCTGCGCCACCAGATGAAAGCCATAACTTTTTCTCAGATTGCAAGTGTGAAAAGCTCTCTCATCCGGTTCTTTTCTGCGAAAATATGAAACATGAAAGGCGTTGATATCGCCATGATGATACTGGGGATACTCCCCGGTCCTCTTTGTCAGTCCTTTGTCAAAAAGGTCCTCCCCGTTTCTTCCCTGGGCGCCAAAAAACAAAATACAAAGCCCCGGCTCCTGCACGGGAAGAAAATCCCATGTGATCAGTATGTCGGAGGGAAAATCCACGGGACACCACAACACATAATTCGCCTTCTGTCCGTTTTCGGCATCCAATGCGTTTTCCAGACGCATTCTGCCATTCGGAAAAGCAATTTTCGCCTTTCCCTCCAAAACAAAATCCTGAATGTCCGCCTCCCCGGCAAGCGGATTTTCATAAATCAGCTTCATCCGACTATCGTCCTCCTTTCCCTGCACTCCCTGCCATTTCCGGCATTTTTACCATTCCGCCCCCCGGCCGCCTGTTCATTCCTTTCATTTTCCAAAATTCCGGCTTTCTAATGCTTTCTAAAGGCATCGCTTTCCAGTGACATTTCACAGTACTCCTGTTATAGCGAAGCAAAAAGGCTGCCGATCTGAAATACCATTACCGCCGCAGCCCAGGCAAGAAAAAGCTGAAACACGATCATTTTCAGCGTAAAGCCCCAGGAACCGCTCTCCTTCTTTACCGTGGCCACGGTAGCCGCACAGGGCACATACAATAGGCAAAACAGCATCAGACAGTAAGCGTTCAATGGTCCGAAAGAGGGATTTATGCTGTGGATATTTGCCACAATTGTCGCCATACCCGCTTCGGAACTTGCGTTAGATACGCCAAAGAGCACTGAAAAGCTGGTCACCACCACTTCCTTGGCGGATATGCCGGAAAGCAGCGCCACGCCGATCTGCCACATGCCAAGCCCCGCCGGCGCAAGCACAGGCACCAAAAACCTTCCGATCACGGCTCCGAAACTGTCCGCAGGATCCGACACCATACCGGAAACTCCGAAATTAAGCACAAACCATATCACTATGGAAGCCACAAAAATAGTGGTTCCCGCTTTGGTCAGATAATCCTTGAGCTTGGTCCACACATAGATGCGGATGGTCCTTGCATTGGGACGCTTGTACTCCGGCAGTTCGATCAGCAGGGAATCGTTGATCTTCCCCTTTTCCAGCTTGTTGATGGTCTTTGCCGCCGCAATGGCTGTCACCATGCCGATGACATACAGGGAAAAAGCCACCGGCGCCGCCGCTTCGGGGAAAAACATCTCGGAGAACAAAACATAGATGGGAAGCCTTGCCGAACAGGACATGAAAGGCGTCACCAGCATGGTCTTTCGCCGATCCTGCTCCGTCTCCAGCGCCCTGGTAGCCATGATCGCGGGCACAGTGCAGCCAAAGCCTAGAATCATTGGCAGAAAAGCTTTTCCTGACAGCCCCACTTTCCCCATGACGGAATCCATCACATAGGCCACGCGGGACATATACCCGCTGTCTTCCAGGAGAGCCAGCGCCAGAAATAAGATAAAGATGTTTGGCACAAACGTCAGGATACCGCCCACACCGGCGATAATCCCGTCTACTACCAGAGATTCCAGAAAGGGAGCCACGCCCAGGCGCTCCAAAGCGGCAGCCGTTCCATCGGAGACGTAGGACAGCCCCGTCTCAAAAATTCCTTTCAGCGCGTCCCCCACCGTGAACGTCAAAAAGAATACCAAACACATGATGAGAAGAAATATGGGAATACCCGCCACAGGATGGGTCAGCGCTCTGTCGATCCGATCCGTCAGCGCCGCTTTTTTCTCCTTATGAAACAGCGTTTCGGACACTACTTTCTCAATATAGGCATACTTGCATTGTATGATCTCTTTCTCATAACTTTTGTCCGCCACATTGACTATGGAAATGGGGTGTTCACGCTTTACTTCCTCATCGTCTTCCAGCAGCTTGATGGCATGCCAGCGCAGGGAAGAATGGCTGGGATAATGAGCCTGCATCATGATTTCCAGCTTGGCAATTTTTTCCTCTATGAAGTCGGGATAATCCAGAATATACTCATCCGCTCCCTCCTCATAATGATGAATCACCGCGTGAAGCAGAATATCCAGCCCGGTCCTCTTTGCCGCCGAGACCGGAACCACAGGAATATTGCCGAGCATTTCCGGCAGCCTGTGCATATCGATCTCCATGCCTCTCTCTTTTACAATATCCATCATGTTCAGCGCAAGAACCACCGGCTTTCCCAGTTCCAGAAGCTGCAGCGTCAGATAGAGATTTCTCTCCAGCGAAGAGGCGTCCACCACGTTGATAATCACATCGATATCATCGTCCATGGCGCACTGTCTCGTCACTTTTTCCTCGATGGTATAACATGTCAGGGAATAGATGCCGGGAGTATCTATGAGGGTAATCCTGGTATCCTCATAGACAGTCTCCCCCTCAAAGCGCTCCACCGTCACGCCGGGCCAGTTCGCCACTTTCAGTTTCGAGCCAGTGAGGGCGTTAAACAGCGTTGTCTTACCGCAGTTCGGATTGCCCACACAGGCCACGTTAATATGCTTTCTCTCCTGTTCCTTATTCATATTTTGCCTCCGTTTCCCTGACCTCGATATTGGAGGAAATATGTTTTCCGAGGGCAAGCCTTGTACCTCTTACCTTGATAATAAGAGCGCCCCTTTTCTTTCGGTTGAGCACATCCACAATCGTTCCGTCATTGAGCCCCAGCGCCTGTAATCTTCTGGTTATCTGTGGTTCCACATAAAGACCCGATACGCAGTATCTCGCTCCCTTTTTCGCTTCGTATAACGTCATAACAGTCTCCATTCCGAAGCCGTATGCGCTTCATTAAGACATTACATTCTCCCATACACTAATGCGCTGACTGGCGCACTACTCTCTGACCTGGCCGTTTCCTACGATCAGATATTTGTAAGACGTCAGTTCTTTGAGTCCCATCGGCCCTCTGGCATGAAGTTTCTGCGTGCTGATGCCGATCTCCGCTCCAAAACCGAATTCAAACCCATCCGTAAACCGGGTGGAGACATTCCAGTAGACGCAGGCCGCATCGATCTCGTTCAGGAACTTCTCTGCCGCCTCCTTATCTTTTGTTACGATACATTCGGAATGTCTGGTGCCATAGCGATTGATGTGCCCGATGGCTTCCTCCAGGCTATCCACCGTCTTAATCGATAAAATATAATCCAGATATTCCGTGCCGTAATCTTCTTCCGTGGCCGTTTTGCAGTCCGCAAGGACCTCTCTTGCGCCCTCGTCTCCCCGCAGTTCCACATACTTAGGCGCAAGGATCTGTGCCAGCTTCGGCAGAAATTCCTTTCGCACGTTTTTGTGTACCACCAGGGATTCACAGGCATTACACACACCGATCCTCTGGGTTTTTGCGTTGTAGACGATCTTTGCCGCCATATCCGTATCAGCGCTTTGATCCACATAGACATGGCAGTTGCCCGTGCCTGTCTCAATCACCGGAATGGTACTGTTTTCCACCACACTGCGGATCAGCCCCGCGCTGCCTCTGGGGATTAAAAGATCCACATATTCTTTCATCTTCATAAACTCTACCGTAACGCTCCGGTCCGTATCCTCGATCAACTGCAAAGCGTCCGATTGGATGCCGCACTCTTTGAGTGTCTCCCGAAGCACCTTAACGATAGCAAGATTCGATTGCAGCGCATCGCTGCCTCCCTTCAAAATCGACACATTACCCGCCTTAAAACACAGGGCGAAAGCATCCGCCGTCACATTGGGCCTTGCCTCGTAAATAATACCGATGACGCCGATAGGCACTCTCACCTTCTGTATATGCATACCGTTGGGGCGATCGAATTCTTCCAGTACTTCTCCGATACAATCGGGCAGTCCGGCCACCTGACGCAGCCCTTCGGCCATCCCCCGGATCCGCTCCTGCGTCAGCCTGAGACGGTCCTGAAGGCTTTCCTTCATACCGTTTTTTTTCGCCAACTCCATATCTTTTTCATTGGCCGCTAAAATTTCTTCGCTGCGGCGGCACAATGCGTCCGCTGCGGCGATAAGCGCCTTGTTCTTTTCTTCCGCGGACAATTTTCCCAACAATGTTCTGGCGGCTGCCGCCCGCCGACCCATATCCTGCAGATCTGTCATATCGTTCCCTCCTGAAACAAGTCTGTTGAAACCTTCTGATAAATTCCCTTATATCCATATCAGGCGAACATAGTTTCCCTATACGCAAATCACCTGATACGGCCTGATATCCGTTTCCTGCGCCGGTATTTTCTCCACCATCTGGCAAAGGTGCCCTACTCCGATCGATCTAAGCTGCAGAGCAGGCTTATCCGCCAGAAATCTGTCGTAAAAACCTTTTCCGTAACCGATGCGGTTGCGGTATCCGTCAAAAGCCACTCCCGGCATCAAAAGAAGCGTCTTGTCCGCTTCCTGTTCTCTGTATTGATACCGATCGGTATCGCCCCCGGGCTCCGGTATGCCCTGATATCCCTTCACCAGTTGTGCCGGATCAAAAACGCGGTAAAAACTCAGATTTTCGCCTTCCACTCTGGGCAGATATACCTTTTTCCCCGCCGTTAAAGCTTCCCGGATGATTTCCCCGGTGCTGATCTCTGTGCCGTAACTGGCATAACAGAGCAGCGTGTCCGACAAATAGTACCATTGATGGCCTATAATACGCTCCGCAAGGAGAAACGCCGCCCGCTCTTTTTGCTCCTTGGTAAGAGCGTTCCGAATCTGTAACACTCTGCGGCGTATCTGGGCTTTTGTCTCCGTTTCCATCACTTTTTTTGCCTGTTTCCTTTTCGCTTGTCGCTTAGTTTCTCTATGGTGCCGTCAGGGCGCTCAATGACAATATTGTCAAGCTGGCCTCTCAAATTCGCGCGAATGCCTGCCACATATTCCTGACGCAGCGCCGCCTGTTCTTCCTTTTCCGTATCTGTCAGCCCCTCTCTCTGAGACTTGTGATAAAGCTCGTTGATACGGGCGATTCTCTCATCCATATTCATTTTACTGTCCCATTCCTTATCCGGTTTTCCTGTTTCCATCCTTGTATGTCGGCTCTGATTTTCCTCTTTGCTCAGGACTTCCCGGGTCAGGTTTTATGAAGATTATGTACAAATTCCGGCAGATCAAAACTCTCGTCTTTTTTTGCTAAAAAAAGCGTTCCCTCGTCCTCTCCTGCCAGTATCCTGTGGAGCACTCCGATGTCGCTGCTGTTCGCGATAACCATGTCTATTCCTGATTTGGTGGCAATCTTTGCCGCGATCAGTTTGGTATTCATACCTCCGGTGCCCACATTGCTTCCGGTACTTTCCTTGCCCATCCCCATGTATTCGTCCGTCAGTTCATCCACCTGACGGATAAATCTGGCTTCCGGATTCTTTCTGGGATCATCTGTATACAGGCCGTCTATATCGGAAAGCAGGATCAGAAGATCCGCCTCCACCAGCGCCGCGACAATTGCAGACAGCGTATCGTTATCGCCGATCTCAATCTCGTAAGTAGCAACCGTGTCATTCTCATTCACCACAGGGATGGCGCCCATCTTTAACAACTGCGAAAATGTGTTGTGGGCGTTATAGCGGTTTAAGTTGTCTACAATGGTGTTCTTCGTCATCAGAATCTGCGCGGCGATCTGATTATACTCCGCAAACAGTCTCTGATACGTCATCATCAGCCTTGCCTGCCCTACCGAAGAACACGCCTGTTTCATAGCCATGGCCTCGGCCTGACTCCGGGTGTTAAAATCCTTGATTTTCATCACATTCTTGCCGGCGGCGATAGCGCCGGAAGTGACCAGCACCACATCCTTGCCCTGGTTTCTGATATCGCTTAGCTCCCGCACCAGCTTTTCCATGCGGATATAATCCATATCTCCCGTCTGCTTATGCGTCAGGGAGGAGGAACCTATCTTTACCACGATTCTGTTTTTATCCTGAATCAATTTCCGTAGATTGCTCATTCACCTTTGCCTTTCTTTCATCATTCTACTTGATTTTATCTGCCCCGTCAATGTCTCAGCGGCACTTACACGGTATCAGCGTAACAGTTTAGCCAGAAGCTTAAACCGTCACGTATCGGAGTACGGCGCAAACTCTTTGGCGATGGCCTCCGCCGCCTTCAGCCCATCCATGGCGGCGGAAGTAATGCCTCCCGCATATCCTGCTCCCTCGCCGCAGGGATACAGTCCCCTGATCTGCGACTGCATGGTTTCATCCCTGCTGATGCGCACCGGAGAGGAAGTCCTGCTCTCCACGCCCGACAAAATGGCGTCCGCTCTGTCAAACCCTTTGATCTGTCTGCCAAAACTTTCCATTCCCTCGATAAAAGCCTGACTGCATTCCCGGGGAAGGATGCCGCTTAGATCCGCCCAGATATATTCCCCTTTGCATTGGGGCATGATCTCGCTGTCCGGCAGCGGGTCTGTTCCCTCCGGTTGTTCCGCGTGAAAATACGTTCCCGCTTTGGCAGTCTCCTCCACTGCGTTCCGAAAAGTTATGTAGCGCTGGACGGGGATCTTTCCCCCGCCGATCTCATAGGCGCGCTGTTCCAAAAGTCTCTGAAACTCCACTCCGGCCAAAGGATGTCCGCCGCCGAAATCCTCCGGTGTCACCGACACGATGACGGCGCTGTTGGCATTGGTTCCTTCCCTGCCGCTGTAGCTCATACCGTTCACCGCCGTTTTCCCCTGTTCCGAAGAAGCGTTTACCACATAACCTCCCGGGCACATACAGAAAGAATAGACGCTCCTGCCATTGGAAGCTTTCGCCGTTACTTTGTAGCAGGCGGCGCCAAGTTCCCCGGGATCTTTTCTGCCGTACTGACTCTCATTGATCATGGTCTGGGGATGTTCCACCCGAAGCCCCACCGCGAAGGCTTTCGCCTCCATGGGAACTTTATTCTCATACAACATGGAAAAGGTATCTCTGGCGCTGTGTCCTATGGCCAGCACCAACTGACCGCACTCCAATTCTTCCCTATCGTTTATCACCACGCCAACGATTTTTCCGCTCTTGGTCCGTATCTTTGTCACCTGACTTTCAAAGCGCACTTCTCCGCCGAGTGCAAGAATCTCCTGCCGCATACGGCGGACGATATCACACAGCACATCCGTGCCGATATGGGGCTTCGCCTCATAACAAATACTCTCCTTTGCGCCGAACTTCACAAAAAGCTCAAGAATTTCCCTGTTCCGGCCATCTCTGTCCTTTACCAGCGTGTTTAATTTGCCATCGGAAAATGTTCCTGCCCCGCCCTCTCCAAACTGCACATTGGAGGAAGGGTCCAGTCTTCCGGTACGCCAGAAAGCTTCCACATCTTTCTGTCGTTTCTCCACACATTTCCCCCTCTCCAGCAGAATGGGCCGATAGCCGTGGCGCGCCAGATAATAGCCGCAAAACAGTCCCGCCGGTCCCATACCCACGATCACCGGCCTGTGGCGCAAAACTTTCACTCCGGCTTCCGGAAAGCGATATACCGCATCCTCCGCCTTGGAAAACTGCTGTTTTCCCCTCGCTCTCCGCAAGACCTTCTCTTCGCCTTTGACCGCCACATCCAGCGTATAACTGTAAAAGATATCCGGCTTTTTTCTGGCATCGACAGACTGACGAAGGATCCTCATCTTTTGAATGTCCTGCGCCTGTACCCCGAGAACATTTGCCGCCTTCCTTTTCAGATCCTGCGCGGTATGGTCCGTTTTTAATTTTAACTGATTGATCCGTATCATAATTAGCCTCTTATGTCAAAACTTTCAGCCGCACATTTCCCCTGACGATGCTTTCCCCGCCAGATGTCCGCTGCACCATGCCCAGTGCAGATTATACCCGCCGCATCTGCCGTCCACATCCAGGATCTCTCCGGCAAAGAATACGCCCTTTGCCCTCTTTGATTCCAGATTCCGCGTCACCTGATCCAGCGGAATCCCTCCGGCGCATGCCTGCGCGTTGTCATAAGAATAATGGCCGTTTACATGCAGACGCCACTCTCTGCACAGGCCGTATACCGCCGCGATTTTTTTTACATCCGCCAGCTGCGCCTGTTCCGTTGGTTTTAAACCCGCCAGCTTCATAAACTGCAGCATCAGCTTTTTGTGGAGAATCCCCGTAAAAAATTCCTCCGCCGTTCTGCCATCCAGCAAAAGCTTTCTGTCGTTTTGAAGGTGATCGTACTCCTCTCTGCCAAGATCCGGCAGGAAATCTATGGTCACTTCCACTTCTTTCTGCCTGCGCAATATGTAATTCACCTGCCTGCTAAACTGAAAAACGGGAATTCCCGAAATACCGCGGTCTGTAAGCTGCAGTTCCCCCCTCTCGCTCGCAAGAAGCTTCCCCTGGTTCCAGACATGGATCTCTGCGTCCGCCCTCACTCCCGATACGGCTTTCAGATAAGGCTCGCTGCAGGTAAGCTGCACCAGAGCGGGAACCGTTGGCAAAATAGTATGTCCTAACTGCCTGGCCAGTTCAAATCCGCTGCCATCGGAGCCGGTCTTTGGCGCCGCCTTTCCTCCGCAGGCGATCACGGCGCTGTCAAAATGAAAGGTACGTTTCCCGCTCTTTAAAGTGATGCCGCTTTCCTCAGGACCCGCATAGATCCGGTTCACTTTGCAGTCAGTCACCACCTCCACCCCCAATGAGGCGAGCTCGTAACGGAGTACATCTAATACCGCCGATGCCTGCTCGCAGGCAGGATAAAGACAGCCGTTTTTTTCTTTCAGCATCAGTCCCAATCCCTGAAAAAAGGAAACCGTATCCTCTTTTCCGAATCGTTCAAGGCAGCGTTTTAAAAACTGAGGCTGACCGGTGTAATAATCCTGCGCATCCAGTTTCAGATTCCCCAGATTGCACTTCCCGTTTCCCGTTGCGAGAATCTTTTTCCCCACACGGTCGTTTCCCTCCAGTATGGTAACCTTTGCCCCCTGTCTGGCGGCTGTGATGGCCGCAGTCATCCCTGCGGCTCCCCCGCCCACGATTCCCACCTTCTTTTCCATAACGCACCTCACCAACTTTTAACTGGAATAACTTTCCAGCAGATGATACAAACTTTCCTCATCCGGCACCCACATCATCTGAATGATATCCTGCTGCACCTTCTCCGGCAAAGAAGACAGGGGGATATCCGTGTTGATATAAATGGTCTTCTTATCTTCCAGGTAGACCACCACCTCATTGTTATAAACCGCCAGATAAAAGCTGGCGCTGGGCTGCACATAACGGTAATTCATCTGCACTACCACCCGCTCTCTGGAAAAGGAAAGAACCTCCAGACCGACAAATCCCCGCTCCTTCTCGGAAAGAGGCGGCGATGCTTCATACTGTTCCATCACTTCCAGAAACCGTCTCCGGTCCATGCCGATGTACTGGGCCGGAAGCCGCCAGGTCGTCTCCACAACGGACTGATCCAGAATATTCGTCTCTTCCAGCACATATTTTGTATCTGCGGTCAACGTGTCGGAGGGGGTGGAGGCTTCCAGCGACGACTCCTGTCCCGGATCCGTCATATCCGCATCTTCATGCGAAGCAGAGCGGGCCTTGTAATCCAACATTTCATCCGGCACCGCCTCAGGGGATTCCATCATTTGATCTTCTGCGGATTCCTCATAGGGATCTCCCTGCGGGGCCTGTCCATTCGGATAAAAAAAATGGCTGGATACTACGCCAAAATAAAAACCGACTCCAAGCATTGCCATAGGATATAAAAAAAATAAGCTGATACTTTTTACAAATTTCATACTCGTCTCCTGATCTTTGCCATCAGTATCAGCCTTTTTTAATTATTTTATACTCTCACGCCTTATACTCTTACTTACAAAACATGGAGCAGCTGTCCTAAAAAAGCAATCCATCTGCCGCCGGGGATGTAATCAAGTTCCTGTTCTCTGAAATTTCTTGCAAGCAGCAGAATCGCCCAATAGACCACAAAGGATACTGCCGCGCAGACAAGCAGCGCCGCAATATCGCCAAGGCGGGGACTAACCAGCCTGCACAAAAGAAGGCACAAAAGCCCCGATACGCAGGCGGCCCCCACAGGTATGATGTAATTCTGCACCCACAGGCTGCCTGTCCGAAGCTGTCTTGCGGTAATGACTCCCATCAAAATGCAGGCCAGCGCCCAGCTTATGATCATTGCATAAACCAGCGCCAATATTCCCGCCCCCCACACTTTCAAAAACAAAAGCAGACTCAGCACATATAAAAGATCAGAAATCAGAAAAGTGCCCAAAACCAGAAACTTCTTGCCTGTCAGCATCAAAAATCTGCTGAAATATGCGGTCAGCGCCGCACAGGGTATCACCAGTGAACCGAACCGCAATAGGTTTTCAGCAACGTTTCCATCTCCCCACACACCTGCCGCCTGTGATGCCGTCACTGCCAGAAAAACCGCAAAAAACAGAGAATTCACCACCGTAATATGGATCCCGCTCTGATAGACGGTCCTTGCGGCGCGCTGTTCCTCTTTTCGCAGAGAAATCACCGTCCTGCTGCAGATCGGCAAAAACACACTCACCGCCACAAAAATACAGATCAGGCTGTAAGGCAGATATATCCCGAAATAAGCGCCGTAATCCCGAAACCCCGCCTCCTGGTCCGTCACATTTCCTCCATAAAGCAAAAATCCCGCAATGACAGGAAACAAAAGCAGCAGATTCAGGGCAAAACGGGGAGCCCTGTTTACCGTAAAACTTCTCACTGTGCCCGGAAAAGAGTCTACGGAACGCATTCCTTCCGGCTGCCGCGCTCTGTTCGCACGTCCGTTGATCTTATGGATTACGAGCAGAAACAGTATCACAAACAACTCGCTCACATTGACTGCGATCACAGCCCCCGCGGCGGTATACATCGCCGCAAAATTTTCCTGTGCCAACAGTTTTCCGACTTTATCGCCGTAATTTCCCAAACCGCTGCAGAAGATCAGGCTGAATACCAGCACAAAGATCTGGCGCAGCATACAGGCTACCCCCACAGCAAAATCGGCTCCCTCACCCAGGCAAAACCCCATCAGCGCCTCGGATACGGAACGCAGCAGCATGATCGGCGCAAACAGCATAATCAGAAATACACTGTATTGCACGCGGAACAGATTTCTCCCGATGAAACCGGCGCTCAAAAAAAGGATACAACCTCCCAACAGGCCAAGCGCCAGCTGAAAGATCATAATGCTTTGGCGCATCTTAGCCGCATTCCGATACTGGCCCTTTACACCCCTGCTGCGCAAGAGCATCCCCAAAGTGTCCGCAGTACTTCCGCAGATCAAAGTCCACAAAAACGCAAAAGCCATGAGAGCGGCTGCCAGGTACGCCACTCCTTCCTCCCCCGTCTTCCCGCTTACGATCAGCACCGTGATCAAAGCGATAATATCGGCAAAACATTGTATCTTTCGTCTTTTCACCTCATTTTGATTCATGTGAATCTCCATTCTTAAACATCTCTTGTAATTCCCAGTCCCGCCAGAATATCCTCCTGCTTCTGTTCCATGACTTTTGCCTCATCGGGAGCCATATGGTCATAACCGCACAGATGCAGCATACTATGGGCAACCAGAAACGCGAATTCCCTTTTCAGGCTATGTCCGTAATTTTGAGCCTGCTCCCGCACTTTATCCGTGGAGATCATAATATCCCCCAGGATCAGTTCCCCCGTGTCAGGATCAAAACAGTCCGCCTCCGACATTGGCGGAATGTCAAATACCCCCTGGGTCTCAAAATCCAGATTAGGAAAAGAAAGGACGTCCGTCTCTCTGTCAATTCCGCGGCATTTCCTGTTCAGTTCCCTGATCCCGCCGTTGTCGGTCAACACCACATTAACCTGTGTTTCATAGGGGCACCCCTCCGTTTCCAGCACCGCTTCACACACAATCTTCACCGTTTCTTCCACATCAAAGGGAAACTCCTCCCCTGTCTCATTCTCAACGTAAAAAGTCATAGTAGAGTTTCTCCTCCCTGAAAATCCGATGCATGATTTCAAACTCCCGCATGGAAATATCACATTGCCAGAACCAGCCGTCTTCCGCCAGTTTCCGGAAAACAGAATCGACCAACGCTTCATAGTCCACCGGTTTATTCCCCTCCTGCCGCAAAAGCTTTGTCACGGAAGAAACCACCAGATCCGCGCAGGACAGGATAGCCGTCTCCTTATGCTTCGGCGGCTTGCGGGAAAGATACTCCGTCAAAATTTCCCGTCCCCCGGGAGGAAACTTCTGCTCATTCATCAGTGCGGGCAGCTCCGCCCCCAGCCTGTGGTAATAGGCGGCACATTTGAGAATATCCGTATCCGCCCCGATCTTCTGGCCAATTAATTCGCAAAAATGGGCCGTGTGGATACAAAGAAAGTACTCATCCCTTGATCGCTCTTTAAACCGGACCAAAACGGGATTTTCCGTATCATTGATCTCCAGGTAGTTCACACGATACCGGTAAATGACTGCGGAGGAGAACAGTTTCAGACATCCCAGCAGCAAAATACTGCTGATAATGATATTGGCCGCCGGAATCAGAAACATTTCCACATCCGGCTTGGCATTGGCGGGCAGCACTACAGCCGCGGTCTCGCACAGCAGCAGACAGAGGACAGATAAAAACAGGGGAATCCCGATCTTAAAATCATCTTCCAGATGACGAAACAACGTTACCGCAAAGCATCCGCTGACAAAGTATAAAACAAAATAAGGAAATCCGGCGCCGCTCATCATCAGCGGAATCAACAAAAGCACGGAGGATGACAAAATTCCCGTACCCATATTACTAAACAGCGATGTCATCACGAAAACCGTCAGAAACGGCCATGCGCCAAAGGGCAGGAAACTGCAGATAAAAGCGATCCCAAGGCCAACACACATGCACAGCCAGAAACGGAAAGGGTGCTTTCCGTTATTGTAATCCAATTCTTCCCTGATATAAGCCTGACGCAGCTGAAAACCGGTGATTGCCAGTCCTGCCGCCGTCATAACCAGATCTGCCAGGAGCTCATAAGCGGAGATCTGCAAAACCCAGCCTGTCAACAATACGCCCGCACATCCAAACGCAATGACGCCAAACTCCGCCAAAAGCAGTAATATGCTTATTTTTTTTCTACCTTTTTCCATACTTTTCTCTGTTTCTGCTTTTTTCTTTTGCCTCGTAATCATCGTAAGCTTTCACGATCTTTTGCACAAGCGGATGACGCACCACATCTTTGCTCGTCAGATTGCAAAAAGCGATGCCTTCGATCTTATTAAGCACCCTTGCTGCCACTTCCAGCCCCGATCTTGTGCCTGCGGGCAGATCTTTCTGGGTGGCATCGCCCGTCACAATGACTTTAGACCCGAAACCGATCCTGGTTAAAAACATCTTCATCTGTGCCGGCGTGGTATTCTGCGCTTCGTCCAATATGATATAGGCGTTATCCAAAGTCCGTCCTCTCATGTATGCCAGCGGCACCACTTCGATCAGTCCTTTTTCCGCATTTTTCGCGTAATTTTCCGCACCCATGATCTGGTACAGCGCGTCATAGAGAGGCCTTAGGTAAGGATCCACCTTACTCTGCATATCTCCGGGGAGAAAGCCAAGCTTCTCGCCGGCTTCAATGGCGGGTCTGGTCAGAATAATCCGGCCCACCTCCTCGTTTTTAAAAGCGGTAACCGCCATGGCCATGGCAAGATAAGTCTTTCCCGTCCCCGCCGGTCCGATCCCGAATACGATCATATTTTTTCTGACCGCGTCCACATATTCCTTCTGACCCAGCGTCTTAGGTTTGATGGGTTTCCCGTTTATAGTGTGACAGATGCAATCGCTGTCAATTTCCGTTATCACGCTTTCCTTCTCTTCCAGTCCCATAGTAATGGCGTAATCCACGCTCTGCTCCTCTATTTCATTTCCCCTGTCGGAAAGGATAGATAATTGCTGCAAAACAGCCACCGCTTTTTTTACCATAGGCTCCCGCCCCGTGACCGTAACGCCGCCGTTCCGGTTTACAATGGTCACGCCAAAGTCCCTCTCCAGCTTTTTGACATAAGTATCCTGCATTCCGAAAATTCGCTGCATCTTTTCATAAGACATATCAAGTATGATCGAAAAAGAATCACTCATCTGTCTCTGTTCCCAAATCTTCCATTCCTATCCTGTTGATCTCAACGCTTGTGCCCGCGGGCTCCTGTATCCGCAGCTGACCGGATACTACCCAGGAGGCGTCAGTCGTATCTATTTTAACATTTTTTTCAATAATTTGAACCCCTTTTTCTTCTAAACTTTTAAGAAAAGCGGATATTTTTTCATTTAACAGCGTTTGCGCTTCCTCCACAGTATACGCATACTCCACATTTTGATACTCTCTGTGGGTGTAACTGCCCGTATAAAAAGGAATGGAAAGTTTCTCGAACAATAGCGGCCTGCTCTCCCTGATGATACTGTCATAAACCAGAAAGGGTCTGTCCTGAGGCAGTTTCCACTCTTTGGATCCCAATCTGATATAATAATGTTTCCGCTCTCTTCCCGTGTATTCCTTTTGGATATAGTCAAACGGCAGGCTATCCGAAAATTCCGTTGTATGCTCCAGTATTACATCCGCATCCGCATCCACGAATATGTATTTTCTGACAGTACCGTCATCATTGTAGACCGGCACTTTCCCCTCCACCAGGACCGATCCGGCTTCCACGGTATCTCCGGCCGCCACCATCGGTACGCCGCTTCGCACCATGATGGAGACCACCGTGCCGTCATATTGAGTCACCAGGTCGGTCCCCACCGTTTCCTTGCTGATCTGCGGCTCTGCAGGCACATCGTTTTCTTTGATCTCGATCTTTAATCTGGTGCCCTCAAGTTTTGCCGAAGCCCATGTCACCTGGGAAAACTGTCTCCTGATCTCCTTCTCCAACGTTTCGATATCCAGATCTCCTTTATGCATGCCTTCCGTCACCTGATTCGCCTTCAAAAAATCATTGAAGATGTCCTGCGTGATCTGATAATTTCCGGAAAGCTCTATCTTCCAGATATATCCGGAGGACCATATCCAGAAAGCTACCGCCAGAACAAGGCCTGTCAGAAACACTTTCCGCTTTAACAGCTTGGGCAGAAAAAAAGGCAGCCCATATCGCTGCAATACGGCTGCCTTTGTTCCCGTCTTCTTCACAATGGGGCGAATTTCAAAAAAACCCTTTAAAGTGATATTCATCTCATAGACATTGCCGTCTATAACAATGTCCCACAAAAGAATACCCTTATTGCTGCACAGATTCATAAATCGCTCCGGCGAAAATCCCCAGACGCGTATTCTCAGATATCCTCTGATATATTTCAACAGTTCTATCATGGGCTTTCCTCTCCTACACTGTTTTAGAGGTAGCGGACGCAGCTGATGCAGCCGCTGATCTTCATATCCTCATTCGTATAATAGTCGATGGAAAGCCCTGCCCCCTCAAAACAGACCTGACAGGTCTTACCCTGCAGCAGTATCATCTGCTCCGTGTATTCCAGGATTCCCCGGTAATTTTCAATCCAGGCCTCCCTGTTTCCTGTCAGCGTCACCCTCAGGGCGCCCATACAGATGTCTTTCGGGAGCTTTAAAGAATCCACGATCACCTCCCGCTTCGGCGGGGAAGTGTTCTGCCTTTTATTCAGGACATCGCCGTTATCGATTTTGGGGAATCTGTCACTGTTATTTTTGATTCTTCGCTTCATGTTCCCATTATATTATGGAACTCTGAAAACTATACTATGATTTCTTTGATAAAAGGCTTCTTTACCGGAGCGGTCCGTGTGATGGAACAAGCTGCAAGGAAGCGTTTTTCAGCCTCTTTGAGCTTCCCTTTGTCATTCGCATGAATCACAGCCAGCGCCTCCCCTTTGCTGACGAAATCTCCTACTTTCTTTTGGAGCACAATCCCCACGGACAGATCGATCCTGCTCTCCTTGGTCTCTCTGCCGCCGCCTAAGATCAGGGAACAGATTCCCACTTCATCGCAGGCAATATGACCGATATATCCCTCCTGCGGCGAGGGAACCTGACAGACAATAGAAGCCTTGGGCAATCTGTCGGTGTCGTAGACCGCCTCTTTATCGCCGCCCTGCGCCTCCACAAATTCTGCAAGTTTCTTTAAAGCGCTGCCGTCCGCTATGACTCTCTGAAGCTTCTCTTTTGCCTCCTCTGCATTACCCGCCGCCCCGCCGGCCATAAGCATCCGGCTTCCTAACGTCAGGCATAATTCCGTAAAATCATCGGGGCCGTTTCCCCGTAACGTCTCGATGGCCTCTTTTACCTCCAGCGCGTTTCCCACCGCGAATCCCAGAGGCTGATCCATATCCGAGATCACGGCAATGGTGTTGCGTCCGGCGTTTTTCCCGATTTTGACCATCTCCCGGGCCAGCGCTTTCGCGTCCCGCTCCTCTTTCATAAAAGCGCCGCTTCCCGTCTTCACATCCAACACGATGGCGTCCGCTCCGGCAGCCAGCTTTTTACTCATAATGGAGCTGGCGATCAACGACATATTATCCACCGTTGCAGTCACATCGCGCAAAGCGTAAAGCTTTTTATCCGCAGGCGCAAGATCCGCCGTCTGTCCCATGATCGCCGCTCCCACCGTGTTGACGTTATGGATAAACTGCTCTGTAGTCAGCGCCGTGGAAAATCCCGGAAAGCTTTCCAGCTTGTCGATGGTCCCTCCGGTATGTCCCAGCCCCCGGCCGCTCATTTTCGCCACAGGGATGCCGCAGGACGCCACCATGGGAATCAGCGCCAGGGAAGTCTTGTCTCCTACGCCGCCTGTGCTGTGCTTGTCTACCTTGATACCCTTGATCCGGCTTAAATCCAGCAGATCGCCGCTTTTTGCCATGGCCATGGTCAGATCGCAGGTCTCCCGCTCTGACATTTTCTGAAAATAGATGGCCATCATCAGGGCAGAGACCTGATAATCCGGAATCTCCCCCTTTGTGTAGCCGTCAATAAAGAAATCAATCTCTTGCTTAGACAACTCCCCGCCATTTCTCTTTTTCATGATAATGTCATACATTCTCATTCGGCAAGGCCCTCCGCTATCTTTCCCAGGGAATGTCTAAAACTTCTTCCTTTTTATCCCTGAGCATCAGTTCTTTTACCGCCTGATCGGCGCTCTTTCCCTCAAAAAGCACCTGATTCACCTGCTCGATGATGGGCATCTGTACCTGATACTTCCGCGCCAGTTCCATAGCTGCCTTGGCGGAATAAACGCCCTCTACCACCATCTGGACCTCAGACATGGCCTCCTCATAAGACTTTCCCTGTCCGATCAGGATGCCCGCTCTTCTGTTGCGGGAGTGCATACTGGCGCAGGTCACGATCAGATCCCCGATCCCCGTCAATCCGCAGAACGTCTCAAACTTGCTGCCCATAGCAGTCCCCAGTCTGGCGATCTCCGCGATGCCTCTGGTGATCAGCGCGGCCTTGGTATTGTCCCCATATCCCAGCCCGTCCGCAATGCCTGCCGCCAGAGCCACCACATTCTTCAGGGAACCTCCCAGCTCCATCCCCAGCACATCAGGGCTGATGTAAACACGGAACACCTCGTTCATAAACAGATTTCTGATATACTCTGCCGTGGCTTTTGATCTGGCTCCGACCACAATGGAGGTAGGGATGCCGCGCCCAACTTCCTCCGCATGGGAAGGGCCGGACATGACAGCAACGTCAGCCTGGGGGATCTCCTGCTCTATGATTTGCGACAACGTCATCAGTGTATGTTCTTCGATTCCCTTGGCCACGTTCAGAATCTTTTGCCCCTGCGTCACATAGCCTGCAAGAAGGTGGGCAGTCTTTCTGGTATAAGAACTGGCTACCGACATCACAAGCAAATCTTTACCCTCCACTGCTTCTTTAGCGTCCGTGGTAAGCTCCACATCATCCGCCAGCCTGACGCCGGGAAGCATTTTGTGCTCATGCTTTTCTTTCAGCATCCCGATTTCCGCCTCTAACGCAGACCAGATTGTGATCTCATGTCCATTCTTATGTAGCAGTACTGCGATGGCAATGCCCCAGCTTCCCCCGCCAAAAATCGTTATTTTTGCCATATTCCCTCTTTTCTGCGCCTCCGCGCACCTTTTATTTGCTTTCTTCCTGTTTTATTTCTTCCAGATCAACTTTGTTCTTTTTGGTCAGATAGGTCTTCCTTTCATTGCCATGAATCAAACGCACGATATTTTCCCTGTGTTTCCAGTATGCCATTACCGCCAGCGCGAAAGTAAGCGCGTACATTTCACAGAGCTGCGCCTGCGTCATGCCCTCAAAAACCCCCATTTGTCCGCAGATCACCATCTCAATAACCAAACCAACGTAAACCAATAGCGACCCCAGCGACACATAGTGGGTGGTGAAAAAGATTCCGAAAAAGATCGCTACCCCCATTACAATAAAATAAGGGTGAAACGCAAGGATCAGGCCCGCCGTTGCAGCGATCCCCTTTCCTCCCTTAAATCCCATGTAAAAAGGAAAGTTATGTCCAAGGATCGCTCCCGCGGCGGCATACAGACTGAGCAGATAGATGATGTCAGGGTAAGAATTTCTAAAAAGCAGTCTGACCACCCAGATCGCCGCCATACATTTCAGGCAGTCTCCCAACAGTACGATCAGTCCCGCCTTGGTACCCAAAACCCTTAAAGTGTTTGTAGTGCCTGCGTTTCCGCTGCCGTACTGGCGGATATCAATGCCATGTGCCTTTCCGTAAAAATATGCTGTCTGAAACAATCCAAACGCATAACCGATCAACAAACAAACGATCCTTTCCATTCCTAATTCTTTTCCTTTCGTTCCCGTATGATAAATCGAAGGGGAGTCCCCTTAAAGCCAAAGGTCTCTCTGATCTGATTTTCTATATATCTGGTATAGGAGAAATGCATCAGGTCCTTGTCATTGACAAAGATCACAAAGGTCGGCGGTTTTACAGCTACCTGTGTGATATAATAGAGCCGCAGAATCTTCCCTTTGTCGGAGGGAGGCTGCTGCAAGGCTACCGCTTCCGACATGATCTCGTTCAGCACGCCTGTTGATACACGCATAGCATGGTTCTCACTCACCATGTCGATGGTCTGAAACAATTTAGGAAGACGCTGTCCCGTCAATGCAGACACAAACACAATCTCCGCATAGGGCATGTAAGAAAGCGTGTTCCGCACTTTCTCCGTAAAACGATAAATCGTCTTGTCATTTTTCTCCAGCGCATCCCATTTGTTTACGGCAATGATCACCGCCTTGCCCCTTTCGTGAGCAATGCCCGCAATCTTTGCGTCCTGCTCCGTTACGCCCTCCAGCGCATCGATCACAAGGACTACCACATCCGCCCGTTCGACCGCGCTGACGGTACGGATGATCATGTATCGCTCCAGATCTTCCTTTACCTTATTCTTGCGGCGAAGTCCCGCCGTATCAATCAGCACATATTCTTTATCCTGGTAAGTAATCTCCGTATCTACCGCGTCTCTGGTGGTTCCCGCGATATCTGAAACGATCAGGCGGTCCTCGCCTAACAGCTTATTGATCAAAGAGGATTTCCCCACATTAGGTTTCCCTACGATAGCCACCCGGATCCTGTCATCGTCCTCCGCCGTAACCTCTGTATCCTTAAACTGGGAACAGACTGTCTCCAGCATGTCTCCCAGACCCAGACGGTTGGTCGCTGACACAGGATGGGGCTCCCCCATGCCCAGCTGATAAAACTCATATACATCAGCCATATATTTATCGAAATCGTCCACTTTGTTTACCACCAGCACCACCGGCTTATGGGACCGGCGCAGCATATCCGCCACCTTGGAATCGGCGTCCACCAGACCCTGCTTTACATCCACAAGGAAAATGATAACGTCCGCCGTATCCATGGCAATCTGAGCCTGCGTGCGCATCTGGGACAGGATAATATCGTTGCTGTCCGGTTCGATGCCTCCCGTATCGATCAGGGTAAAGGCTCTGTCCAGCCATGTGACATCCGCATAAATGCGGTCTCTGGTAATGCCGGGAGTATCCTTGACTATGGAAATCTTCTCCCCCGCCAGCGCATTGAATAATGTGGATTTCCCCACATTAGGCCTGCCTACCACAGCCACGATAGGTTTGTTTCTTTTATCTGCCATTCCTTACCTCCGTCCAAAATATGACAGTCAGACGCCCTGTATTTACAATCATCCAAAGGTCATTTCCCAGCGGGTCCGACACCTAAAATTACATCCACAAGATCATATCCGCTTGATTTTACAATATTCAAAGGGACTTGTAAAGCCTTTTCCACATCTCCCGTGCGGTAGTCGTCCAAAAATACATCCTCGCCGCTGCGCAGGATATTTTCCGGAAGAAGCAGCCTGCTCCCTAACTTTTTGCCTTTCAGCTGTGCCACCAGATCCTGTCCCGTGATCAGTCCCGATACAGTAATCTGCTCTCCAAAAAAATAGTTTGTGACAGGATAGACATACAGCTTTATACCGGGATATGATTCCATCAGGCGCTCCCCCATCCGCTTCAGATAAGGATAAGCAAGAAGTCCTGTGGCCAGAGACATTTCCCCCCTGGGGGAATAGTCGGTAAAACCAGCCGCGCTTTTTCGTTTTTCCAACGCATCTTCAAATTCATTCATAAGCAGGCGCAGCATACCTACACCGTTTTCCAGCTGCAGATACCCGTCATAGCGTTCTTCTTCCGGCAGCTCCCTGCCTGCTAAAATATACCACTCATCGCTGGCGTGAACAAAGTGTATACCGTATTTATCATAACATTCCTTCTGATATCTTTCAATCAGGTCAATCACATCCCCCGCTTCCTTCGGCGAAAAAGGTTTTAGCGGATATAGCCCTTCCCGGTATTTTGTAAGCCCCACCGGCACCACCGATACACTCTCCAGATTGGGAAGGTACTTCATCAGCTCCTCAATGCTGTATTCCAGTTCCTTTCCATCGTTTAACCCCTTGCAGAGAACGATCTGGCCGTTCATGCGGATTCCGCCCTCCATCAGCCTGTCCACTTTCTTCAAAGCCTCCCCCGCGAAGCGATTGTTCAGCATCCGGCAGCGCAATTCGGGATTCATCGTCTGAAAAGAAATATTGATGGGAGAAAGATGATACCTGCAGATCCTGTCAATATCATGATCCGACAGATTCGTAAGTGTCACATAATTTCCCTGAAGGAAAGAAAGCCTTGCGTCATCATCTTTAAAATACAGCGTCTTTCGCATATTGGGCGGCATCTGGTCGATAAAACAGAATACGCACTTGTTATGGCAGCTCCGGTATTCATCCATCAGGCCATTCTCAAATTCAATCCCCGGATCTTCATCCAGCTCCTTGTCTATCTCAAGAAGCCACTGTTCCCCGTCAGGCTTCTCCACGAGTACCTCTATGTAAGTGTCCTGTATCAAAAACTGATAGTCAAAGATATCTTCTATTTCCGTGCCGTTAATGGCGAGCAGCCTGTCGCCCGCTTCTATCTCCATTTCCTCCGCGATACTGCCCGGAAGGACCGCCCGGATCACATGATCTTTTTGCATTTTGATTACCTTTCCCAAAGCAGACAGTCCCAAGATGTGGGTCTGCTGCACACTTTACCCGCTTTTCCCGCCATGTAACAGTTTTGTCCGCGCCATTTGTAAAGCCGCGCGCCGCAGGGTTAAGCCATTACCACGTTATACTTTAATTTAACCATAAATTTCTTGACGTGTCACTAGCATAATGATATAAATTAAGTATCAATATATCTATTCAACCTTGCGTTTTTAGTGCGTCAGCGCTGTCACCCGGATACTGCGGGGTGACATACCGAGGCCATATACATTCGGAGGATCATTATGCCTAATTTACGAGAATTGGAAAATGCCATGCCTGTGGCGCCTTTAAAAATAGTCGCCCTGCCTTCCGCGGCCAGGATGGGAGTCAGGATTAACAATTATCTGGTAGAATTTCGTAAGAACGTACACAACGATAAGGTAAAGAAAGATCCGGCATTCCACGGTTATATCGAAAGCAATTATCTGGTGGACTTTTCCACTCCCCGCTTTGGTTCCGGTGAGGCAAAAGCGATCTTCAAAGAATCTATCCGCGGCAAAGATCTTTTTTTACTGACGGATGTCTGCAATCACAGCATTACTTATGAGATGAACGGCTACACAAATCACATGTCGCCGGACGACCACTATCAGGATTTAAAGCGGGTGATCGCCGCCTGCAACGGCAAAGCGCACCGTATCAACGTGATCATGCCTTTCCTTTATGAGGGCAGACAGCACAAAAGGAGCGGCAGGGAATCTTTAGACTGCGCCTATGCATTGGAAGAACTGCGGGATATGGGGATCAGCAATTTTATCACTTTTGACGCCCACGATCCCAGAGTGCAGAACGCCGCGCCGCTGAACGGTTTTGACAATTTTACCCCTCCCTATCAGTTCATCAAAGCGCTGTTAAACTCCGAAGAAGACCTGATCGTGGACAAGCAGCATCTCATTGTCATCAGTCCCGATGAGGGGGCTCTCGACCGCGCTATATACTTTTCTTCCGTCCTGGGCGTGGATACCGGTATGTTTTACAAAAGAAGAGATTATTCCACCATCATCAACGGCAAAAACCCTATCGTTGCCCACGAATTCCTTGGCGACAATATCGACGGCAAAGACGTTATCATTATTGACGATATGATCTCTTCCGGCGGCAGTATGCTGGACACCGCAAAGCAGCTTAAGAAAATGAATGCACGCCGAGTATTCATCTGCTGTACTTTCGGGCTTTTTACCGATGGTCTGCAGGCTTTTGACAAGGCATACGAGCAGGGGTACTTCGACAAGGTCGTTACCACGGACCTGACTTACCTTCCCCCCGAACTTTACCGCAAACCTTACTTTATCGAAGCGGATATGAGCAAATTCATCGCCTCTTTGATCGATTTTATGAACCACGACATCTCCCTCACCAACACTCTTGCTACCACGGAGAAAATTCAGGATATCGTAAAAGCATACAATCAAAGAACCGATGTGACGTTTTGATCAACGGGTTCCCTGTACTCAGGGAACTCCATCACGATCTTGAACAGATCGCCGTCCAAAAAAATCTGAAAACTGCCGCCCTGAACCTGTACCAGGCTCTGCGCGATAGACAGTCCCAGTCCCGACCCTTCTGTAGATCTGGAGGAATCTCCCCTGCTAAAACGTTCCGTCAGCTCTTCCGGCCGGATATTCATCTGCTGTCTGGATATATTCTTGACAGACACCTCCACAGTGCCTTCCTCCCCTGCCGTCAGATCCACATAAACGCGCGTACCTTCCATAGCATACTTACAGATATTGTTAAACAGGTTTTCCATCACCCGCCACATTCTGCGGCTGTCCGCATAGATATAAGCCGATACGCCATTCTCCCCAAAGATGACCTGCAGGCTTTTTTCCTCCAGCTTTTCAGAAAATTCCCCGATACTCTGATTTATCAGCTCCGTAAGATTTAATTTTTCCCGATTCAGCACGATATTTCCCGATGAGATCTTGGATGCTTCCACCAGATCATCTGTCAGTTGTTTTAATCGGTTTGCTTTGCTGTCCAGGATGTCGATATAGCTCTTTGCAGGTTCCGTTTCTATTTTCAGACGCTTCAAAAGGTCCACATAGTTGATGATGGAAGTGAGAGGTGTCTTGATATCGTGAGAGACGTTAGTGATCAGATCCGTCTTTAACTGCTCATCCTTCATGCTTGTTTTCACAGCCTTACGTATTCCCTCACCGATATTATTTACCGCATCCGCCATCTCTTTGCTGGAACCGTGAAGATTTTCCGTAGCAAGCTTAAACTCCACCTCGCCATCGCGGATCTTGTTGATTCCATCGACAATCTCCGTCTGTTCCGCGCTCCGCTTGAACAACAGCATTCCCACTACCCCGTCAAAAATCACCACTCCGGACAAAATCAGCAAAACCAGCAACGCCTCATACCGCAGATTGTAGATCGCAACCGCGCCGATCAGGTTGACCAATAGAAACATATTGTAGGGCAGCAATGTGCTGATAACGGAACTTCTGTTGCGGAATACAAAAACTACCGTATTGTGAACCATAACACAGAACCTGTGCAGGAAACTGTCGGACCACAGATTGCCATACCTTACTCTGCGAACCAGACTGTACCAGACCAGGCTGACAGCTACGCTGACATAAACGCCATATAGCGCAAAGGCGCCGTAGCGGTAAAGCCGTGTGAGCTGGATCCCCCATATTTCGGAAGGAATAACGCCGGCCTTTCCGGTCATTCCCGAAAGGATCCGGTATCCCCGGTATCCGCCATATCCCAATGCCAGCGAAAAAAGCAGTCCCGCTTCCGTCCATATATGGTCAATACGGCTAAGCGCCGGAATCTTCTCTCCTTTCTGGCCCGTCTTAATGCCTGTGGTGGCAGTCAGATAGACGCCAAGGATAATCCAGACAATCATCAGGCAGATGATTCCAGCCACGATCCTGCCGGCATTGGGAACAATCCTGTTATAGACCTTTCCCGCATTGTAAAAGGCATCCTCCTTCACTCCGTAACTGGTATCGATCCCCAGCCAGATATGGGTAGTGTCGGGATATGCGTAATCGTAAACACTGATATATTCATCGATCTCATCCTCGCTCAGAACGGTGTTTCCCATAAACGCCAGACTGTCAGGATAATAGATCAGGTATCTTCTATATTCGGAGAAAAACTCTGTCACGGCGTTATCATCCGCGTGCTCCAGCTCAGAAACATTAGTATAAGTGCACATTCCCTCGTCCGTCATCATACGCACCATATACCTGATATTGGTACTGCCTGCTTTATATGCGCTATTGCACAACTGATAGCGCTGATAATTCAGGGTTAACTGATCAACAGCCTGCTCCACGTTGTTTTGAAGTTTCATATAATCGACCCAGTTATCGGCATAGGACAGCAGCTGCTTCTCTCCGTCCACCGTCTCATAGCGGCAGTTTAAGAGCGGGAAAAAGACCGAAAGACTTCCATCGTCTTCCCTCGACATAACGATATCATCAATTCCCTGCGTCATAATATAGGAAAACACCATATCTTCCAGCTGTTCTTCCGTATATTTTTCAAATTCTTTCTGCAAAAGCTCACTGTCTGCCGCAGCGACAGAACGTTGTTCTAAAGTCTGGTCAGATTGCTCCATGCCTTCCACAGATATCTGAGGCGCAGGCTGGACGCTCTGAGTTTCCTCCTCATGGTCTACTTTGTGAAAGCCTGTGAAATAAAGCTGTCCATACTCGTCCAAAGCAAAATTTTCCACATGGATGACATTGCCAAAATAATTGACAAACTCAGACATACTCATGACGCGATTCGTATATTCCACGCCGTATTTTCCCCACTTGATAAGATCGTCCAGCTCATAAACAACCGTCAGCGGGCACTGATTATCCTCGCCTGTCTTTGCCGCATACTCCGTCACGTCTATACGCTTTGCGGGATCAAAGACGCCATCCGTCTCCAACTGACCTTTCAGCATCACAAGCTGGGTGATATCGGAAACCGCGTTGCGGAACAAGTCATGAAAAACCTCCGACTCTTCAAACTCCCGGCTGGTTCCAAAGGGAAAAATCTGATAGACCTGTCTGCCGTCAATAGATTCCACTTCAACGTAAGAATTCAGCATTACCCCCGCTATAGCCAGCAGAATGACTGCCGCAAGAAAATGATGCAGCAGTTGAATGCCGATTCTTTTTAATTTTGCCTTTTTCCCAGTGCTTACCATTTGCAGACTGTTTCCTTTTTATTGTTTATCTATTTTATATCCAACGCCCCAGACTACTTTCAGGTATCTGGGCTCTTTGGGGTTGATCTCAATCTTTTCCCTGATATGTCTGATATGGACCGCTACTGTGTTATCCGCGCCGATGGCATCCTCGTTCCATATGCTCTCATAAATCTGGTCGATGGAAAAGACCCTGCCCTGATTTTTCATCAGCAAAAGCAGAATATTATATTCGATAGGCGTCATCTTTACCGGCTCATCGTCTACCGTCACCTGTTTTGTCTCGTCATTGATCACCAGTCCCCCCACCTGATAGACTGACTTGCTGTCCGTATTCAGGCTTCCCAGCGAGGTGTAACGCCGCAGATTGGATTTTACCCTTGCCGCCAGCTCTAATGGATTAAATGGTTTTGTAATATAGTCATCAGCGCCAATATTCAGCCCGAGAATCTTGTCCGTATCTTCAGACTTGGCGGACAAAATGATGATGGGGATACTGCTGTACTCCCTGATCTTCAAAGTGGCGCGGATGCCATCCAGCTTTGGCATCATGACATCCATAATCAGAAGCTGGATATCCTCTTTTTTCATGATCTCTATGGCCTGCGCCCCATCGTATGCCTTCAGGATACGATAACCGTCCTGGCTTAAATAGATCTCAATGGCATCCACGATCTCTTTATCATCATCACAAACAAGTATATTTGCCATAACCGCTTTCACTCTCCATCTTAACAATTATTCCGTTTAAAGAGAAACCTTAAAACATACTTTATTGAAACAAATCTTTTTTAAATGTTTAAAGGGAATTTTATGAAGAATTCCTTAACATTTATCCTTCCGGTTTCAACAGGAAAAATGCGCCAAAATTACCTCTGCGTCCCCCGCTGGCTCTGTGGGAAAAAAGATAATCACTGTTATGACAGGTGCAGATATCCGTGACAGAAATGTTCTGTCTTAAGATCCCCGCTTCCTCAAGGATCAACTGATTGGCGCGCCACAGGTCCAATTGATATTTCCCGCGCTCTCTTCCCTGTTCCAACACCAGTCCGCAATTCTCTCTGCCTTGAAACAGCCTTCTAAACTGCTCAGCCACTTCCTCGCTGACTTCATAACATTTCTGACAGATAGACGGCCCCACTGCCGCGATCATTTCTGAAGGCCGGCTCCCGAAAGCTTTTCCCATGGCTTCCACCATATGTCCTCCCATACGCTGCACGGTCCCTCTCCAGCCGGAGTGTGCAAGCCCGATAGCGCGATGCACCGGATCCAGCAAAAAGAGCGGCACACAATCCGCATAGTATGTCACCAGCGCGATCCCGCTTTCATCCGTGATCAGTCCGTCAATATCCTCATAATCTCTCGGCAGCGTAATACCTTTCCCGCAATCCGCGGCGGTGACGTGACGAATATTTACCGTATGGGTCTGGTGGGAGGCAACCATGTTCTCCGGCCTGCAGCCCAGTATCGCTCCGATCCGGCGGTAATTTTCCTGCACATGCTCCGGATCATCCCCTCTGGTAAAACTGAGGTTCATGGCAGCATAATCCCCCCGGCTCACGCCTCCAAGGCGAGTGGTGATCAGATGTTTCGTCAGTCCGCTTTTTTCCAGAGAAGGAAAGGTTAAATATTCCAGTTGCTGCCCGTCCGCTAACCTGATACCATTTTGCCGCAACACTCCGGCGCCATTTCCGCTCCTTTTGATTTGAAACATTTTTCCTCCATCAACGCTGTCTATACAGCCATGTGCCCCGCATTTTATCAACTATCGATAATGATGGCAAAATGCATTTTGAATCCATTCCAGTTCACTCTCCTGAATAGCCACCACATCGTATCTCACAGGACAGTCATCCCCGATGCGGTGCATGCAGCGATAGTGATCCGCCGTTCTGCAGATCCGGCGCTGTTTACGAATATCAACGGCCTCCGATGCGCTTCCCATCGTTTTTGCGCTGCGATATTTGACTTCCACAAACACCAGATAACCATTATGATACCCTACAATATCAATCTCACCCTGTCTGGTGCGGTAATTGCGCGCCACAATGCGCATACCATGAGCCGCAAGGTACTCTGCCGCCTGTTCTTCCCCGCTGACTCCCGTCTCTCTTTGATTCAATAAACTACCTCTTGATCTTACTCTTTAATTTATCCATAGAATCCACAAAAACCAAAATCTCCGCCACCACCTCATACAGTTCCGGAGGTATCATTTCTCCGATATCCAATCTGGACAATGTTTCCGCCAGCTTGTCATCCCTGTGAACAGGCACGTTGCTTTCCTGAGCCCTCTCGATAATTCTCTCCGCCAGCGCGCCCCGGCCGCTGGCGATCACTCTGGGAGCGTCTTCCTCAGGATTATATTCCAGCGCTATCGCCTGTTTTATTTTTTCCTGTTTCTCATCCTGACCTGCCATTGCCATACCACCTTATTTCATCACGTTCTCACGTCAAACGCATATTGGGATAAAGCCACGCCTTTCTCCTTTTCTAAAAGCGGAGCCAATCCGCCGTTTGACGTACTTAGATCTTTTTCCCCTCTTGTCTCCATGGAGAAGCTTATGTCATATCCCCTTTTTTGCAGCCGGCTTGTAAGCAGATCCATGTGGGCTTCCAAAAAATCAAGCATCTCGTCATCGCACACATAGAATTTAGTGTTGACTTTATTATTCTGCATCGCCACATACACATCTACCGGCCCAAGATGTTCCATATCCAAATGAAGCAGGGCGCTGACTTTTCCATCTTTCTCCGCAAGATTTCTCTTATTGGTATAGACATAAAGATCCCCCTGCGCCCGGCCCTGCTGTAAACGAAGAGGCAGTTGGATATAAGTATACGTCTGATTGATCTGATGTAAGAAATCCACATTTTGAGACAAATTGGAGACAGCTTTGTATGCTTCGCTTCCATTCTGGCCCGCATTCTCCATAGTCTGCCTCAATCCCTTCAGCTGGCTTTCCAGTCGCCTGTAAAAGGATTCCACTTTATCAGGTTCGGCCACATCCTGCGGCCGGAGACTCCAGGCTTCACGCAGCGTATTTCCGGGCATCTCCCTGAATTCTTTCCGGGAAAGTAAAAGCCTTGTCACATCACGCCCTTCAGATCCCCTCTCAGCCGCCTGTTCCAAAAGCCGTGACAGCACGGAGTAAACCCCCTCTCCTTTCGTCTCGCCGTTTTCAAACTGAAGAATCTGCCTTGAAAGCTGTTCCGTTTCCTGAGAAGACAGCTCTGACAGAGACAGCGCCTGATGCAAAGTCTGCGCCAAAGACTCCCTGAGCTGCTTAGGGATCTCGGGCATCTGCGTCTGTTCCGCCAAAGGCCGGGATACATCGGATACCGCATTCTCCGCCTGCTTTGGCTGATTGCCCTGCTCTAAAACCTCTTTCATCAGTATTGCTTCGTCCAAAACATGATCCGCGGAAAAACTCCCTTCTAAAATTTCCCCGCCGGATACATTCCCTGCCAGAGTTTCCCCCCGGAAAGCTTCTTCTGTCAGGGTTTCCTCTCCTGATGGGATCTCCTGGCTCAAAATTTCCTGATCCAAAACCGCCTGACCGGCCAGCTGCAAAAGTTCCCGGTACATCCCGGACGCGCCTTCCAAATCTCCCTTTGCGACCAGCGCATCCAGCATATCGGGGATAAGGTCCATTACCGTCTCTATGCCCTGCGCAAGCTGATAATTTAAATTGCGGTACGCGATCATCTGATTGACATTTTCCTCATTCACCGAAAGGCCGAGTTTGTGGAGATTGATGATATCCGAAATCTCAGCATCCGGAAAAGCGTTAATCTCCCGATACAGCTGCTGGATAGAACTTTTGTCAATAGGCAATCCCGCCTCCATCATCTGCTCCGTCATGGCAACGGAAGTCTCATTGGCAGAGATTCCCGCCATATCCAACGCTTTTAACACATTCACATCCGTGGCTACATTGGCGAACAGAGGGCTCAGGGTGAGGGAACTGCCGTTATTTTTAACCTCGAAGGTCATATTCTTTCCAACTTCAATATTCAGATTCTGATCCAGCTTGGCATTCAGCACAAAATCATCTGCCAGCCGGATCTGAATATCTCCGCCATGTCGGGACAGGATTTCTCCCTGAAACGTCTGCCCCGGCACCAAGGATCTGATCTGACGGTTAAAAGCGGCCGCGCGGGAAGGCGAAAGGGAACCTGTCTTCTGATTTCTGCCAATGTCCTCACTCTTTGATTTCCCCGTAAAAATATCCGATAATCTCATTGACATTAAACTCCAAAATTTTTGATAAAACTTCTGCGGTGTATAGGCGAAGGGCCATACTTTTTTAACGCTGCAATATGGGCCGCACTGCCATATCCCTTGTTATCCGCAAAACCATATTCCGGAAATACTTTGTCGTATTCCACCATCAGGCGATCCCTGGTTACTTTGGCAATGATACTGGCTGCACCGATAGAAATGCTCTTGGCGTCTCCCTTGATGATAGGGATCTGAGGAATCGCCACCGCGGGGATCGTCACGGCATCGTTCAACAGAATATCCGGCCGGGGATCCAGTTTCCCGACAGCCTCTCTCATTGCCTCATATGTGGCCTGAAGGATATTGATCTCATCGATCCTCTCCGGTGTCGCGTAACCCACGGCACATGATACGGCCTGCTCCAGAATCACGCCGTAAAGCTCCTCTCTCTTTTTTTCGGATAGTTGCTTGGAATCATTTATATAAAGGATCCGGCAATCTTTAGGCAGGATCACTGCGCCGGCAACCACCGGTCCCGCCAGAGGGCCCCTGCCCGCTTCATCAATGCCACAGATCAATTTATAATCCCCATATTTCTCCTCATAGAACCGAAGCCTTTCGATCCGCTGCTTTTCCTTCTCCAGGGCGGCAATCTTTTTCCCGGCCGTCTCCACCAGTCTTTGTACTCCCGTCCTCTCATCACCCTGATACGCTGCTATAAATTCAGGCAGCTCATCCACGGAAGCTGCCTGTAACTGCTTTTTGATCTCCACTATACTTTTCATATGCATCCTCCATACGCCCTCACCCGCAAAGCTATTTGACAAACCCCATACTCTGCTCCTGACACTTTGCCCGAAACCATACTTTTCCCAAAATGTCATTTTCATTGACAGGGCCGATATTGGCGGAACGACTATCCTCACTGTTTCCCGGATTATCGCCGATGCAGAAATACTGACCGCTCTCCAGCGTAAATTCATTTTCAGCAATTCCGGCTTCTAACAGTTTTACCGTAACCCAGGGACTTTGAATACCGTTTACATACATTACGCCGTCTTTCACTACCAGATGATCCCCCGGCACCGCGATGACCCGCTTGATGTAATAGTGGGAATTCTCGTTTCCGTTCGGCAAAAATACTACTACATCCCCTGCCTTAGGGGAGGACAAAAGATAGAGGAAACGGTTCACATATACTTTTTGTCCATTATACAGCGCAGGCTCCATCGATACTCCCACAACATTAGTCGTCATGCCCAGAAAATAATCCAATACCACAGCGATAAAAATTGCGGCGAGGATTCCAAAGAGCCAGTTGAGCACTTCTCTGACAGCTGCGGAACTAATCTTTTTCTTCTTTTTATAAAAACTTAATCCCTTTCTCCTTGACATTTCACATTTCCCACAAATTACACTGTCCCGCAGACCCTATTACACACAACTGCAAACGCCTGGGACCTTTTCACTGATGTTTCAGGATGCCGACCTTGGACAATGGCCAGATACGGAGCCATGCCCGTCCTATAATATCTTTCCTGTGAATATTCCCCACAATTTCCATTCTGCTATCGCTGCTGTTATTCCTGTTGTCTCCCATGACGAAATATTCATCCTCCCCCAGTTGGATCGGATCGATGGCAATTCCGATATGTTCCGGCTTTATGACCTCTCTGCCGTAGCTCTCCGTCAGAGCTTCCCCATCGATGTAAATGGTTCCGTCCTCACCGATCTGCACCGTTTCTCCCGGCATCCCAATGATCCTTTTTATGTAATAAGTATTCTCCTGATACTGAAAAGGAAATACGATGATGTCAAACCGCTGCGGATCCTCGAAACGATAAGTGATCTTATCCACGATCAGATTATCCCCATCGCTTAACGTGGTCTCCATGGAAGCCCCGTCCACCTGCGTCCGCTGCCCCACAAAATTAATCAGCACATAAGTGATACACAGAACGGCCAACAGGTATAATAAAGTATTTATGATTTCTTTCATGACTTTATTCATTTGCTTTCTGACCTCTCTCCTTTTGGCGGACATTCTATTGTGATCCTGCCCAGTCTGCCGCTTCTGAAATCATCCAGGAGCAGAACGGCCGCTTTTTTCAGATCCAGATTCTCTCCCTTTAACATACATCCCCGCACTCTTGCAATCTCCTCCAGCATTTCCGGCATGCATTCTTTCCAGGTTACACCGTATCGCGCCTCCACAGCCGCAGAGTACGATCCTTTCAGAGCCTCCAAAAGATCGCAGGCAAGTTCTTCCAGAAGTATGATCTCATCGTTCATGGAACCGATAAAGGCCAGATGCATGCCAACCTGCTGATCCTCAAACTTAGGCCACAATATCCCCGGCGTATCCAAAAGTTCCAGATTTTTATTCAGCCGTATCCACTGCTTTCCCTTTGTGACGCCCGGCCTGTTCCCTGTTTTGGCGCATGCCTTTCCTGCGAAAGAATTGATAAAGGTAGACTTCCCCACATTGGGGATTCCCACTACCATGGCTCTGACGGGTCTGTTTACAATACCCCTTTTTTTGTCCCGTTCCAGCTTTTCTCTGCAGGCTTCCTGCACAAGATTCTGAATTCCTTTGATTCCGGCGCCGGACCTGGAATCAATCTCCTGCACATGGACTCCCTGTCCCTGAAGATAGTCCGTCCACAGCCTGTTACAGACAGGATCCGCCAGATCCGCCTTATTGAGAAGCACGATCCTCGATTTATTTTTCCCAAGTTCATCAATATCGGGATTACGGCTGCTGAAAGGGATTCTGGCATCCGCCAGTTCTATGATAAGATCAATCAGCTTTATATTTTCCTGCATCATACGTTTTGCTTTTGTCATATGACCGGGATACCATTGATAGTTCATGTCGAGATTCTCCATTAAAAATAAAACAAGTTTCCTGTCCAGAATAAGGTCATTATATCATGACTGCTTCGCATTCATGATTTGATGGCCATTCGGCCGTTTCCTGTCCAGAATAAGGTCATTATATCATGACTGCTTCGCATTCATGATTTGATGGCCATTCGGCCGTTTCCTGTCCAGAATAAGGTCATTATATCATACTTTGCCAAAATAGAAAAGGACAACTACAGAAGTAATTGTCCCTTCCGCAACGGTTCTGTCTTCGGCTTCGCGGTGTTGTATGGCTAAACTGCTGCGCCTGTGCAAAAAATCACCGGCATCCGCTCAGGATGCCGGTGATTGATTGAGATCGTCCTCAGACACTTCTCAAAAATAAAATCTTTTTGAATTACTTATTACTGGTTTGCCTGATACTGCTCGTTGATCTCAGCGATAATGGTATCATAGCCCGCAGCTCTGATATCGTCCAGGCCTTTCTTAAATTCATCAAGGCTGATAGCGCCGCAGATGTACTGAGTTCTGAGAGCAGAAGCCTGAGTATCCAGATCCGCACCACTTTCTGCATAAGCAGCAGAATTTACCTTGTAGGAAAGAGCGGGATCGATCTCAGCGTAAGGAAGAGCTGCTTCATATGCCGCATTCTGAGCGTCATCTCTCTCGGTGGTAACGGTAGCTACTGTGGTTGCCTCCGTAGAAGGAAGGAAGGTAAGCAGCTGGTTCAGACCCTGATAGTTAGCGGCAAGCGCGGTATCCTCAGCGTCAAGCTTAACAATTTTTCCCTGCTCGTCCAGCTCATAGTTTACACCCTCCAGACCGTACTGAGTCAATACCAGCATCTCAGGGTCACTCAGCTTGTCAAGAACGGTCAAAGCCGCCTCGATCTTCTCGGGAGTGTCCAAAGTAGATGCGGACAGAGTGTAGAATCCGTTATAGCCTGCGGTTGCAAGAGTATGACCGTTGACTGCACCATAGAGTACCATGGAAGCGGCCTCGTCAGGGTTTACTACGGAAGGGGTAAAGGTATCCTCTGCTACGAAATAATTCCAGATCCTCTTACCGGAGTCCATAACATCGATGTATACGCCGTTCTCACCCTTCTTGCAGCCTTCAGACCAGCTGTCGGTAGGGATGGAAGGCCAATCCTGAGGCATCAGCTTCTCGTCATACAGCTTCTTGATGTACTCGACAGCCTCAAAGTACTCGTCCTGCATCCACACGGGAACAAGCTTTCCGTCTACCTCAGCCCAGCCGTTGCCGCATCCAAACCAGGTCTGGATGATATCGAAAGGACCTGTATAGGATGTCATCTCCATGGGATATTCACAGAAGCCCTCATGCTTGTCATTGCCGTTCTTCATAGCTACCAGCATGTTATACACATCATCGGGAGTAGCGTTAGCGGGGAGCTCTACGCCCAGAGCCTCAGCCCAGTCCTGACGATAGCAGAGACCGTAACGACCTACCACACGGGTACGGGGCAGGGCGATCAGTTTGCCGTCTACGGTCAGGTTTGCGGCAACGTCCTTGGACATGCCGGACAGATTGGGATACTTTGCGCTGTCCCAGATGTAATCGTTCAGGTCAATGAATGCACCTGCTTTTGCCGCGTTTACAACGTCACCGGTCATGGTTCCGCCGTAAGACATGATCATAGGCATGGTGGAAGGGCTCGCATAATACAGAGAGTTCTTCTCGCTCAGCGCATCGTTCGCCACCCAGGTAAGATCCAGATCATGACCCACATAGTCCTCGATCTTCTGCATGATCTCCTCGGCGTAATCACCTACATTGTTGTTGCCGGCGTTCAAATCGATAACGCTCCACGTGATCGTCTGACGCGCTACGGTAGTCTCGCCGCCCTCGCTGCCGGTGCTGCTCTCACTGGAGCCGGCCGCAGACTGTCCGGCATTAGAGCTGTCCTGGGCGGAAGACTGTGAGCTGTCTCCCCCATTGCCTCCGCAGGCTGCCAGACCAAGGGTCATCGCGGAAGCCAGCGCCAGAGCCAAGACTCTGCTAATGGTTTTCTTTTTCATTCTTTTCCTCCTTTAATTAATATGAAAATAGAAAATATATGATAACGGGAAAATCCCCGTAATCAACTCTGTCCTGTAAAATTTCTAAAACAATGTCAGCCCTTTACCGCTCCGACCATAACGCCCTTTGTAAAGTACTTCTGCACAAAAGGATAAACGACCAGGATAGGCACCGTGGCGATAACGGTGCAGGCCATCTTCACCGCCTTGTCGGGCGGCGCGCCGAACATGTCATAATCCAGTATCTGGTTCTCTGCGATCTTGGATGTCTGCAGGATAATGGATCTCAGCTGAATCTGAATCGGGAACTTCTCCGCACTGGACAGATAAATCATGGCGTTGAAGTAATCATTCCAGAAGCCAACGCCGTAGAACAGGGAAATAGAGGCGATAACGGGCTTGGACAGAGGCAGCGCCACCTTCGTAAAGATCTGCAGATCGTTGGCCCCATCCATATAGGAGGCCTCGTCCAGTTCCACCGGCAGACCCTGGAAAAATTTCTTAATGATAATCATATTAAAAGGACTGATCAGGCCCGGCAGAATCAGAGCCCACCAGCTGTCCAGCAGGCCATAGGCCTGGAACACCAGATAGGAAGGAATCATGCCGCCGCTGAACAGCATGGTAAAGATCACCATGTTCATCATCCAGTTGCGTCCCCTGAAATGGGACTTGGAAAGAGGATACGCAAAGGTCAGGGAAAACAGCATACAGCTGGCGGTGCCAAGGATCGTAAGGAGGACGGAATTCTTCAGTCCCCTCAGGATATTGGCTGTTTTGACAGCATACTGGTATGCGTTCAGTGACCACTCGCTGGGAATGATGAAGAACGCTTTTTCCGTCAGCTCCTTCTCCGTTGCAAAAGAGCCTGCGAACACATACAGGAAAGGAAGCACAGTGCTCAGGGCGATCAGGCCCAGCACAACATAAATAATCACGTCCACGATGCGGTCGCCGGTGCTCTTGCGTACCTTGGCGCCCTCTTTAACTTTATGTTCTTTAGCCATGTGTCACATTCCCCCTCTCCTAATACAATCCGCTCTCGCCAAACAGCTTCGCCACCCTGTCTGCCAGGAGCACCATGATCATGCCCACCACAGACTTAAACATGCCTGCAGCCGAGGAGAAGGAATACATTCCGCTTCGGATACCCTTTGTGTATATGTAGGTGTCGAACACTTCCGCCCTGGAAATATTCAGATCGTTGCGCATCATAAAGATCTGCTCATAGCCCGTGTTCAAAATGCCGCCCACACGCATGATCAGCATCATCACGATAGTGCCTCTGATAGCAGGCAGCGTAATGTGCCACATCAGTCTCCAGCGTCCGGCTCCGTCCACTCTTGCCGCCTCATACAGTTCCTGGTCTACACTAGACAGCGCCGCCAGAAATACGATGGTGCCGTAACCGGTCTCTCGCCAGATATCCTGTCCTACGATCAGTCCCCAGAAAGCGGAGGCATTCTGCAGGATATCAAAGCTCTTTCCTCCGGAGATGGCCTGATAAAGCAGATTGAAAACGCCATCGGATACGTTGAAGAGCTGGTAGGTCAGGCTGGTCACGATAACCCATGACACGAAATGCGGGATGTATATCAGCGTCTGAACCACTCTCTTGTAACCGCTGTGTCTGACCTCATTCAAAAACAGCGATAGGATAATCGGCGCGGGGAAATACAATACCAGCTGCAGCAGACTGATACCCAGCGTATTGATTAACAGCTTCATAAAATCATTGTTGCTGAAGAACTTTCTGAACTGCCCAAGCCCCACCCATGGGCTGTCCCATATGCCGACAAAGGGCGAATATTCCTTGAAGGCAATCACCAGTCCGCCCATCGGAATGTAACGGAACATGATAAAATAAATGAAACCCGGCAGGAACAGCAGATATAACCACTTGTGCTGCACGATATATTGCCAGGTACTCTTACGATGGGGCACGATTACCTGTCCGTTGGAAAGTCTGACCGCGCCCTTTTTTCCTTTGATTTTTTCTGCCATAAGAATCCCCTTTCTGAAGAAATACTTTACTATTAAATTTAATCACCCCGGCCTGATTACGTCTACAATCATCTGATTACCTTGCCGCAAAGGCTTTAAGCACCCTGTGTCAGGCGTTCTTTTCCCCTGTTTTAATTTCATTTTCAGATGTCGCGCAGATTAAAAAAACAAAAAATAATCATTTAATTTACCATTTCCCCTGTCGGTAAATCAAATGATTATTTTTGAAAAAATTCGTGAAATTACTATATTTTCTCTTCCCGTTTCTGCTTTCGGTATTTTCCGGGTGTAGCGCCTGTACTCTTGCTAAAAAATCTGATAAAATTCTGAGCGTTTGTGTAATTCATTTCCACAGCGATTTCCGACACGGTCATATTCGTCTCAACCAAAAGCCGTTTCGCTTCCTCCAGCTTGTATTTCTCCAGAAAATCGCTGAAAGTCTTTCCATTCTCCGCCTTGATCAACTTCCAGATATATGTGGGATGCACACCCAAAAGCTCCGCGCACTCCTGCAGAGACAGATTCCCCCGCCTTGCCCTGATCAGATGCTCAATATCCTCCAGCATGGAGTAAGACTTCCTCTCCAACAGCCTTCCCCTGACCTCCAGAATAGGGTCAATCAGCCGATTTATCATATACCACTTCACCCTGTGGGGCTCCGGAACCTCCAACAGTTCCTCATAGACTCTGTAAAGGCCGTCCGGATACAGCGATTCCAGATCCACATTTACCTGCTGCGCCGCAAGCAGCAGAGCGTTTATAAATCTTAAAAGGTACAGGGTCAGCCTGTCATAAGAATACCCCTCCTGCGCCAGATATCGGACAAAATCCTCCACCGCGCTGCAGCACTGCTCTCTCTCCATGTTTCTGACCCCTGTCTTCAGCCTTTCCTCGTAGGTATCGTCATAAAATGTGCTGGAGAACTCCAGACCAGGCTGCAGGAAAAAGCAACCGGGCAAATTCGGCGCAAACGTCCCGGAACGCTTCCTTTCCTCAGAGTTGACAATCGCGTCAACACTCTCCCGATATGCCTTATAAAAGCAGGCAGGATCCCTCTGCCAGGCGCTGACACCCGCCAGAATCCGCAGTCCGCATACCGCTGCAGCGGTCCTGGAAAGCCCCTCATAATACTCTCTCACCTGTCCGGCCAGCTCCTCCTCATCACCTCCGGAAAAAACCGCAACGACAGAGCATCTGCCGCACACCGGCGGCAGACACGCTAACCTTCTTAGTTCCTCCGACATTTCCGTCAGAATCCTCTCACAGACAGCCGACTCATCGATTTCCTCCTGCCGCTGCTCATCCTTAAGATCCAAAACGACCACCATCACAGCATACAATCCGCCATCGGAGAGAACATTTTTCACAAACGCATCACACTCTGCCCCATGGATTGCCTCTCCCCTGATCAGCCGCAGTTCAAAAATCTTCTGAAGTTCACTTTGCATTTGAAGCATACTGTCTTGAAGGAGATAGTTGTTCTCCTCAAGCCTTTGAGCCGGACGGCACAGACCACAGACCATTGCTGTATATGCGATCCCCTCTGCCAGCACCAGCCCCAGAAGCCAAAATATCCTGACACGCACTCCTTCCCCGCTGCGGAAGGGATCACAAAATACCGCAAAGCTGTACTCGGACAGCCGGGATTCTCCCAGCGCAGCTACATAGGCTTCATTACCCCCCCCCCGGTATTGTTCAAGGTGTTCTCCCGCTTTCTCATTCCTCAAAAGTTCCAAAGCTGCCTGCTCCAGATCATCGTCCGTGGAAAAGACCGCACTGCCCTGTCCATCCATGACAACGAACTTTTCCCCAGAGCCCGCGTAACCGGCCAGCCATTGCTCCCATTCCTTCAGGCCGGTGTCACCTGACGCCGCCAGATATCCGTCCAGTCCCGCCGCCAGCCTCTCGGCGCTGCCATCGGCCGCCTCATAAGCGCTTTTCAGGCATTCAGAACGATAATCCCTATAAAAGGCCACCACAAAAAACAGGGTGAGTATCCCCATAAGCCCTGTTACATAAATACATATTTTCCAACGGCACTTTTCTCTTTTATTTTCCACACCGTTTCCCATATCAATACTTCCCGTTTAAGGTTTTACTTATCCCTCTTACCCGACCGCTGCCGCAGATGATATTTCTGTCCCGAATCAGAATACAAAGCCGTCCATACAACGCAACAATGGGTCAGACTCTCGTAAAGAGTTCTAACCCATTGTTGCGAAACTAAATGATATTGGCGGCCGAACCGTTACTACTATAATACAAAGCTGTTATTATACCAACTCTTTAACTTTAGCTTTCTTACCCACACGGCCTCTCAGGTAATTCAGCTTGGCACGCCTTACTTTACCTTTTCTTACAACCTCGATCTTCTCTACATTGGGAGAATGCAGCGGCCAGGTTCTCTCAACCCCAACGCCGTTAGAGTTTTTTCTGACGGTAAAGGTTTCCCGGTTGCTTCCGCCCTGTCTCTTCAGCACAATGCCTTCAAAAATCTGAATTCTTTCGCGGTTTCCCTCTTTGATCCTGGCATATACTTTAACAGTATCGCCAACGGAAAAATCATCAACGGATTCCTTTAACTGTTCTGCTTCGATTTCTCTGATAATATCACTCATATGAGCCTCCTTCATAAAATGGATGTTCTTAATACCTGACGTAACAGAGGACCATCTCGTTTTCATAACATTCAGATTTTACCATACAAATGGCGCAAATGCAAGCTTTTTATCTTAATTCCCCGATTTCTCGCAACAGTTCAGCCTTGCGGCCGGACTGTTGCATTTCTCCTGTTTTCCCTGTCCTTCTGCCAAATCAGGATTCCGCTCTATCCGCCACACCGCCTGACCAGAGCGGTATAATCCCAGCTTTTCCTGAAGGGCGGAGGAACTGTCATTTCCAGTTATCACATGTCCGTAAGGCGTCCAGCCCTTTTCCAGCGTTCTGTTGATAACATAAGCTTCCAGCGAAGAAGCAATCCCCTGTCTGCGGTATGTTTCCTCCACGTACAAAAGTCCCAGACCGCCTTCTATGTGCGTACCTATAAAGCCCACCTGTCTCTCCCCGACAAAAGCGCCGTACATCGCGCCCTCTCGGATCCGTTCTTCCACATACTCTGCATCGTCATTGTCACAATGTCCTACAACATAATCCAGTTGTTCCAAAGTAAGTTTCCGGATCTCTTTACAGCGCACTGAGAGAGGGGTCCTGCGCGTATAGACCCACTGATAGCATTCGTTGCGAACAGCAAATTCACCATCTTCACACAAAAGCTTTTTCCAAAATGCCTGGGAAGCCACATAGGAACGCGCTTCCTTCGGAGCCAGCGCAAGCAGTCTTTTCCCAGATTTCTCAGAGGATGCGGAAACCATACAGGTACCGCATTTTTTGTCATACAGCAGGATCTCATCCCCCTCCCAGAAAAGGATTTCGGCCCTGCCCCTGCTCAGACTTTCTATCATGTGGATATTGTCTCTTTTCGCCTTTAACAGTTTTTGGATCAGCCGCTGCTTTCGCTCGTACTTCGCGTATAAGTCCGGTCTGTTCTTTTCCGTCCGCTCTAAAGACTGCTCCAGCCGCCATTTAGCGATTTTTCGATGATCGCCCGAAAGAAGAACCTCGGGCACTTTTATGTTATGCCAGACTTCAGGGCGGGAATACTGCGGATATTCCAGCAAGTCATTGAAAAAGCTCTCCTCCTCCGCGGAATTGTCGTTTCCCAGCACTCCCGGAATCAGCCTTGCGATGGCATCGATCATCACCATGGCCGGCAGTTCCCCGCCAGTCAGAATGTAATCACCCAGCGAGATCCGATCTGTCACAATCTCCTCCAGCACCCGCTCGTCAATCCCTTCATAATGTCCGCAAAGAAAGATCAGTTCATCCTCCCCTGCCAGTTCCTGCGCCCTGCTCTGGTTAAACGGCATACCCTGCGGAGTAACGTAGATCGTCCTGATGTTATCGCCTCGGGCAACATCTTTCCAGGCATCAAAAACGGGCTGCGCCTGCATCAGCATTCCGGCGCCGCCTCCGTAAGGATAATCATCCACTTTCTTATGTTTGTCCAGCGTATAGTCCCTGATATTGACCGCATTCAGAGATATCAGCTCTTTTTGGGCCGCCCTGCCGATAATACTGGAAGTAAAAACACCTGTGATCATCTCGGGGAACAAAGTCAAAACATGGATCTTCATGATAATGCTACCTGTCCTGATTTTCTATCCTTTTTCGTCCAGCAATCCTTCCAGTATATGGACCCTGATGGTTCCCGCCTCAATATCCACACCCAGGATACACTGTTTGATGGCCGGAAGCAGCAATTCCCTGCCGTCATTTAAATCTATCACATAAACGTCATTGGCTCCTGTCTCCATGACCTCCCGAAGCATGCCGATCTCCTGCTGTGTCTCATCCAGCACCTTAAGCCCTATAAGGTCGGCAATAAAATATTCGTCTTTCCGCAGCCTGACCGCATTTTCTCTGGAAACAAACAGTGACTTCTGGCGAAACCGTTCCACATCATTGATATTGTCATAGCCTTTCAGCTTGAGAACAACAAACTGTTTTACAAATTTCACACTCTCGATTTCCAGTTTAAGGCGCTCTTTTCCCGTATCCAGAATCACCTGTTTCAGCCGCTTAAAGCGATTCACATCGTCCGTAGTGGGATATACTTTCACTTCCCCCCGCACTCCGTGGGGAGAAGTGATGATCCCTACCTGAAAAAAATCCTCCATATCCTGTGCCTTTCGATCTTCTGTCCACTATTTTACCCCTAAGCCAAGGAAAGAGAAACACGCATCGCATGTTCCTCTTTCACAGGCCGTTTCGGCAGTTTATCCCCACGGGCAGCGTGCCGGACGGGTCAAACGATCTCTACGTCTACTCTCTTGTTTTCCTTTGATGCCGCCGCTTTCACAACAGAACGGATAGCCTTGGCGATCCGCCCCTGTTTGCCGATAACCTTACCCATATCAGATGCAGCTACATGAAGTTCGATGACTGTATTCCTACCCTCATTTTTCTCAGTTACAACGACTTCATCCGGATTATCAACAAGTGCTTTTGCAACTACTTCCACTAATTCCTTCATAAGCCACCTCCTAAGAATCTGAACCTATTTCTCGATACCAGCCACCTTGAAAAGTTTGCTTACCTGCTCTGTAGGCTGCGCACCGTTTGCCAGCCATTTCTTTGCCAGTTCCTCGTTGATCTTAAAGGTGCTGGGATTCGTGCTGGGATCATAAGTTCCGATCTCCTCGATAAATTTGCCATCTCTGGGAGAACGGGAATCAGCTACGATGATTCTATAAAAAGGAGCCTTCTTCTGTCCCATTCTTCTCAATCTGATTTTTACTGCCATGTTTTTACCTCCGTCAATAAATGTAAATTTGATATATTTCAGGCTTTCGCCTCTGAAAAGGCCCATGATCCGGTCTGCGACCGGTTGACGGCCTGATCATACTGTTTAAAAAGGGAACCTGCCGCCAAACCCTGTGGGGAAGCCGCCCATCATACCGCGGCCGCGCCTGCCGCCACCTCCGAATTGCTTCATCAGCTTCTGGCTCTGCTCAAACTGCTTGATAAAACGGTTCACCACCGCGATGTCAACTCCCGCCCCTTTGGCGATACGATGCTTTCTTTGAGGATTCAGAAGCTTAGGATCCCTTCTCTCCTCTTTGGTCATGGAAAGGACAATGGCTTCCATGTGCTTTAACTGTTTCTCATCCACCATGGAATTTAAGTCCGCGCCCTTGAGCCCCATATTGGGAAGCATGCTCAAAATGCCGGACAGACCGCCCATATTGCGCATCTGCTTCATGCTCTCCAGGTAGTCCTCAAAATCGAACTTGCCTTTCTTCATGCGCCCCGCCATCTCGCGGCCTTTTTCTTCATCTATATCAATACTTTCCTGTGCCTTTTCGATCAGGGAAAGCACATCTCCCATTCCCAGGATACGGTTGGCCATACGATCGGGGTAAAACTGCTCCATATCGGAAAGCTTTTCCCCCATGCCAACGTACAAAATAGGCTTACCTGTCACAGCCTTGATGGATAACGCCGCACCGCCTCTGGTATCCCCATCCATCTTCGTCAGGACTACTCCATCGATCCCTACCTTGTCGTCAAATTCTTTCGCCACATTGACCGCATCCTGTCCGGTCATGGCGTCTACCACCAAAAGCGTCTGGTGCACGGAAACCTTCTCTTTGATCTCCTGAAGTTCCGCCATCATCTCCTGATCTACATGAAGACGGCCCGCAGTATCTAAAATGACTACGTTATGTCCGTTCTTTTCCGCAAAAGAGACGGCTTCTTTCGCAATCTCCGCAGGTTTGTGACCGGTTCCCATAGAGAACACGTCCACCTCCTGTTTTTTCCCGTTGATCTGCAGCTGTTCAATCGCCGCGGGACGATAGATATCACATGCTGCCAGCAGAGATTTCTTACCCTTCTGCTTCAGCTTTCCGGCAATCTTTGCCGTGGCCGTGGTCTTACCGGCGCCCTGAAGGCCTGCCATCATAATGACGGTGATCGCTTTTCCCGGCTGCATGGCGATCTCAGTGGGCTCACTGCCCATAAGGGCTATCATTTCCTCATTGACGATCTTGATCACCATCTGTGCGGGATTCAGTCCGTTCATCACGTCCTGTCCGATAGCTCTCTCCTCCACTGAACTGATAAACTGCTTGACCACTTTGAAATTCACATCCGCTTCCAAAAGAGCCATCCTGACTTCCTTCAGGGCAGTTTTAACGTCTTCCTCCGTCAGCCGGCCCTTGCCGCGCAGATTTCTGAAAATATTTTGTAATTTATCTGTTAAGCTTTCAAATGCCACCTGTCATTCCTCACAAAATGATTCTGTTTTAAAATTTCCTGTCAGGATACCGGAATCTCCCAAAACAATATCTAAATTCACAATTCTTCCAGCAGTTTCCGGGATAAGTCCCTGATCTCGGACAGATTTTCCATAACCCGTGCGCTGTCTGACCTTCCCTGTTCCGTCAACTGCGCTATCAGTCCGATCGTTGCCTTTGCTCTGGCAAAACGCTCCACCAGATGAAGCTTCTCCTCATAACCCTGAAGGATCCTGTCGCATCTTTTGACCAGGTCATGTACGCCCTGCCTGCTGATACCCTGCTCCTGGGCGATCTCGCCGAGGGACATATCGTTGTATACCACATCTTCGTAAATCTTACGCTGATGCTCCGTCAGCAGTTCCCCATAAAAATCATACAACATGGTCTGCTCATAGATCTTATCCATTTCCATTGGAAATCACCTGCAAAATTTCTCAACTTTGAGTATATTACTACAGAAACAGATCGGTGTCAAGTATTTTTTCTTGTCACACATATGTTCGCGCTTCAGCATACTCTTACCGGCTTTGCTCACACTTTCTCTTTCCAGTTTGAGATAACTATACCATTCCGTCAGCCCGCGCCCGGCCGCACTGCAAAAGAAGTGTTATTACAATCAAACGGGAATACCTGTGGCGCTTGCTTTCTTCACTCTCTGCTTTTCAAACAAAAAGCGGCTACAAACTCTATGCTCATAACCGCCTCTGCGCTGTGTTGTGATTCAGTTGTGATGGCAGGTGCTGCCAGTTCAATGAATGGGAAGTTGTATTATAATATCTTTCCTCAATGAGGGCAATACGTTCCTTCAGAAGTGATCATTTTTCACGGTAAGGACATCTCATGGAGAACTTCAGAATTACAATGCACACAGGGAAAAACGCCCTGATATATTCGAGTTGTCTCCATAATGTAGTCAGTCAAAAAGCCGCGTTCTATCCAAAAAAGACCAAACTCATCGTTCATGAAGCGGTGTATAAAGATACTTCTCATATTTCTCTACAGCCTTCTGATGAATCGAGTTAGGGACGCCGACCTTATTGCCTGCTTCTCTTATTTTCCCATCCACGATTTCACAGACTGTATCATTGATCATGAACTGCCTGCTGACATCTACCCCCATCTGCTTCAGAAATTCCAGCATCATCTCCGGCGTTGCATACGCATACATCAGATCAGAAAAAGCCTGTTGGTCTCCAAAATGGATCAGCGCCGATAATCCCCAGGAGAACTTTTCTGCCTGAACATTTCTTTCATGTGTATCATATTCCTCGCCCTCGACCTGGATATGATCTTCCTTCACAAGGAACTTAAGTCCGTTTCCGAAGTCAAATTCGTCTCCCACGCCGATAGAAAGGCGGTTTGCTGCCGGATCATAGCCGGTTGCATTATGGGTTTTGATCATATCCATCATCTTTCGTATTCCGGCTTTATTTACCTTGTCAAAACCATTTAATGTATCGGAATCCTTTTCATCCAGTTCACCATTAATTTTGCGCCTGTTGCTGCCAATAGGCTACAATTTTATCAATCATCTTTATACAATCCTGCTGTGCGGTAGCCTCATTATATGGCTGCATCTCACTATAGGTATGCCCGCAAGGTTCCATTTCGCCTTCTTCAAAACCGCCACATACTCCAAGAAGCCATTTCCCCAGCAAACCCGTTTTAAATTTAAAGATATAATAATTCATTTCTTTGTACTCAAATTGTCCTGCACACTCCATTTTACCAGGCGCCTTTCCCAATTCTTGCGGATCTGATAACCACTCAAGCATATTTGTTTCAGCTACATTCAGTTGTTGTTGATTCATTGTTTTCCCCTTTCCATATCTTAAAGCTATTCTAAATGAAGTATCTTTTCTATCACAGCCAGATTATACTCCAAACTACCCATACTTGCAACCAGGAGCAGCTTTATGATTGACCGCTCTTCCCCTCCTGTATTCGCGCGGCGTACATCCCGCTATTTCAGAGAACTTCACATTGAAGTATCCCGTTCCCGAAAATCCACACTTTCCGGCGATCTCGGTTATGCTCATATCGCTCTGGTCCAAAAGCTCCATGGCGCGGGAAATCCGATAGCGGATCAGATACTCAAACGGTGTCTTGAGCGTTTCTGCCTTAAATACCCGCGAAAAATATTCTCTGCTCATGCAGGACTCCGATGCGATCTGTTCGAGCGTCAGCGGTTCGGCATAATGCCTATGGATAAAGTCTATCGCCTGTCGAATACGTTCACGGTTAAGCCTGTCCGCGGATTTGGGCTGCCGGACCCGTTCGGCGCTAGTTACAAGCAGCTTCCAGATTCTCAGTAAATTCGATTTAATAGTAATCTCCGCGCCGGATTCGTCCGACTTTAAAAACAACTCCGGATGCTTTCCATGCAGCGGGTCCCGGTCGTACGGCCCGCAGTCGTAAAGCGATATTATTTCAGTCAGCAGATCAATTATTTCCGCCTGCCATGGTACATTGCGCCTGAAGACAGTATTAAACTTAAGCTCGCCTGAAACAACGGGCGAGATATATTTTTCATAGATGACATCGGTCGGGCTGCCAAAAAACAGCCTGGAAAAGACCGCGGCATAAAAGACCGACTGGCAGTTATTCTTTGTCCGATAAGCCGAGTGGAGCGCGCCTGACGGCACAAAAACGACTTCGCCTTCCTTGATCGGGTATTCCACACCGCCGACCGTGAAAACGCAGTCGCCTCGCGCGAGATAAAAAAACTCGAATTCAGGGTGCCAGTGAGAATATAAAATGCTGTATTTTGCATTCTCGCCGAGAGAATAATTCGGCGGCATGACGGTTTTATGAATCCCGATGGGGAAAAAACTCGTGCCATGAGAAAGCGTTTCAAAATCATAGTCCATAGTCTGTCCTCCCCTGTGCAATAGTGTATGTTTTTTATAAAAATATGTCAATAAAAATAAATTCCAAAGCCAAATCAATCGGTAAAAAGTCAATATCCTAAAAATTAATGTCAATATAATGAAAGTTTTCCCTATACAGATATGTTAAAATAAATCTATCAATTTCCGGGAGGTTTTTATGAGCATACTTAAAATTAAAAACGGCGGACTTATTTTTACGACCCGCGATGAAAATATTTTTGTAGAACCTTACGGCGAAAACTGTGTCAGAGTGCGCGCATCTCGAAATACCCGCATTTATGATGAAAAATGGACACTTTTGGAGCCTGAAAACTGCTCTGCGGAGGTTTATCTTGACGGCGAAACCGGAATCATCAAAAACGGCAGAATGACAGTCAGGCTGTCAAAATCGTGGTCGGGAAGCAGAATCGAATTCCAGAAAAACGGTGAAACCATCCTTGCCACACATGAGGAAGCCGACCCAGTCACCCGCTACCGTCATATCGCGGGAGAAAATTACCGAATCCGCGTGAATTTCGATTCCCGCGATGAACACATCTACGGCCTTGGACAGGAGCAGCAGGACTTTTTCGACCGCAAAGGCTGCACATACGACATCGCAAACCGGAATACAAAATCAACGCTGCCGGTAGTCTGCTCTTCACTCGGTTATGGATTTTTATGGAACAATCCTTCACCGGGACAGGTCGAGTTCGGTCTCAACCACACTGTCTGGACGGCGGAAAACACTAAGCAGATTGACTATCTCGTCTTCGTGGGAGACACACCCGCCGAGGTCCTGAACATATACTGCCGCCTGACCGGCTTTGCGCCGGAAATGCCGCAGTGGGCCGCCGGTTTCTGGCAGTCGAAGTGCCGCTATGAGTCGCAGGAAGAACTTCTAAAAGTCGCCCGCGAGTACCACAGGCGCGGGATTCCGCTCGATGCCATCGTTATAGACTTTTTCCACTGGACCAAACAGGGCAACTGTGACTTCGATCCGAAATATTGGCCCGATCCGGCCGGAATGGTTAAAGAACTTAAGGAGATGGGAATTCGCCCGGTTGTCTCCTATTGGCCAACGATCAACCCGGACAGCCGCAACTGGCAGGAAATGAACGAGCGAAATCTGCTGATCCGCACCGAAAACGGCCAATACCCGATCTTCGATTTCTGTGGCAATAATACCTACGTTGATATGACGAACCCTGAGGCGCGGGCTTTCGTCTGGGAACAGATCCGCCAAACCTACATAAAATTCGGCATTCGTACTTTCTGGCTCGATGAGGCCGAGCCGGAGGTTCACCCGCAGCAGTGGGAAAACCTCAAGACCCACATCGGCAACATGGCTGAAACGGGGCTGACATATCCCTATTATTATTCCAAATGCTTCCACGATGGGCTCAAATCTGAGGGCGAGGAGGAGGTCGTTTTGTTGACGAGAGCGGCATATCCCGGATCGCAAAAATTCGGCGCGCTGGTCTGGAATGGCGATATTGGATCCGACTTCAATGCGCTTCGCCAGAGCGTAGTTTCCGGCCTTTCGATGGCGATGTGCGGAATTCCCTGGTGGAACAGTGACATTGGCGGATTTTTTAATGGCGATACTGAGAGCGAATATTTTCGTGAACTGATCGTGCGGTGGTTCCAGTTCGGGCTATTCTGCCCGGTGATGAGGCTCCACGGCACACGCCTGAAGCAATCGTATTATGAGAACCGCTACCCCGGCATCATCTGCGATGGCGGGGGATACAACGAAATCTGGCACTTCGGCGACCGCGACTACGAAATCCTTAAAGAGATCATCCATCTGCGCTGCCGCCTCAAGCCCTATATTATGAAATGCGCCAAGCGCACTTCAAAAACCGGCGAACCGATCATGCGGCCGATGTTTTTTGATTTTCCGAAAGACGAGTGCTGTTTTACTCTCGATGATCAGTATATGTTCGGCCCAGATATCCTCTTCGCGCCGATTTTAGAGCAGGGCCAGACTGAACGCGAGGTCTATCTGCCAAAGGAAAAATGGATCAGGACGACCGACAAGACCACCATAGAGGGCGGAAAAGCGATCAAATGCAGGGCCGAAATCGGGGAGTTTATAGCGTTTGTAAGGGAGGGCGCAGAGGTTTTGAAAGCGTTTGAATAACTGAATTTTGTTGCTTTGAAAGAGAAATTGGGATCTTTACTCGTTATTTTATGGATTTAACTTGAGAAGTTCTTCCTTATCCATATAAACGATCTTGTTCTCGTCAATTTCATGTGTATCGTGGTATGTATGATAGGCTCTTAGGACTTCCTTTAGCTTAATATCGCTAAGTTTATCAGTCTGCCGCCGGAAAAGGCTTGCCAGCCCAGGAAAATCCTCAATCAAAATCGTGTTGTCAAGCTGAATATAACTGTCCTTATCAATCACCGTCTCCTTGGGGTCATCACAAAATATTGTCTTATTGCTTTTCATAGCAGCCTTGAATTCTTTTCCTTTCAAGGAATCCAGCTGTGCAATTTCGATGGTCCCCAGTTCTTCATTTACATCGACCACCAAGTATGGATGAGAGCATGTTGCCGTGACACCCTGGTTGTTGTAGCGGATCTTCATAGAAATTACCTGCCCCACTTCTAAGTTGCTCATAACTCCAATCTCTCCATAATCCGCAGCACGTCACGATACTGTTCTTTATACTCGTCTATTCTTGCAAGAGAATCCATTTTCTGCTCACGTTTGGAATAAAAAAGATGCTTAGATTCCCATTCGGTGTCCTCATGTGACAATGCAATCAGCTCATCCAGCGAAGCGCTTTCTAATATCACATATACCCGATCCAGAAAATCGCGGATACCCGCTTCTAACTGTGGCTCACTTTTCCGATTCAAAAGGACGGCATAGTTCTCCTGAACATCTACAGCAACCGCCCCATTATCATAGGCGTATAAGTCATCTTCAAATAGTTTCTCACCCGTTTTAGCAATATAAAGATTTTGTGCCATATGAACATATTTATTCAACCTTGCGTTTCCGTCATAGAATGTTCTTCCGTTCTTTTCAACAAGCTTTTTTGTAAAAAGCTTTTGGTCTTTGTCTTTACAAAGAAAATATAACGCAGCCTCTCGCGCCCTTATCATTTTTTGAGTTCCTCCCTTCGTTGCTGATAGTTATATGACAAAAGCATAAATCAATTCTTTCTCATAACGAGATTTATTTTCTGCTAATACAGGACTCATATATCACCCTCTGCATCGCACATATTACATCTTGTCTGTACTTACGCATTTGTAGTATTATTATAATCTATTTTCTTGAAAAATCAATGGTTTCCCTCTGTAGTATTCAAAGAAGTTTACCACTTTTCACGACTTCCCGGAACAAATTTCCCTTTTCCTCTCCAGGCGCAAAAAAAGTACCGTAACCATTGAAGATTACGGCACTTTCAAGCCTTTCGGCATTTTCAGTTCATAAAGCGTATTTAGAACTTCCAATCGTTTCTTAGAAACGGTTTGCCTTCGCCGCTTCCTCAACCGAGACTGCCACAGCCACGGTCATACCCACCATAGGGTTGTTGCCTGCGCCGATCAGACCCATCATTTCCACATGGGCAGGCACAGAGGAAGATCCTGCAAACTGCGCATCGGAGTGCATACGTCCCAGCGTATCGGTCATGCCGTAAGAAGCGGGACCAGCCGCCATGTTATCGGGATGAAGGGTACGTCCGGTACCGCCGCCGGAAGCCACGGAGAAATACTTCTTACCCTGCTCGATACACTCCTTCTTATATGTACCCGCAACGGGATGCTGGAATCTGGTAGGATTGGTAGAGTTACCTGTGATGGAAACATCCACGCCCTCCTTGTGCATGATCGCAACGCCTTCGCAAACATCGTTAGCGCCGTAGCAGTTTACCTTTGCGCGAAGCCCCTCGGAATAAGACTTGCGGTAAACTTCCTTTACCGTGTTGGTATAGGGATCATACTCTGTCTCAACAAAGGTAAAACCATTGATACGGGAAATGATCTGTGCAGCGTCTTTTCCAAGACCGTTCAGGATAACGCGCAGCGGCTTCTTACGAACCTTGTTCGCTTTCTCCGCAATGCCGATAGCGCCCTCCGCTGCCGCAAAAGACTCATGGCCTGCCAGAAAACAGAAGCACTCCGTCTCCTCCTCCAGAAGCATCTTACCCAGATTACCATGGCCCAGACCAACCTTACGGGTATCCGCAACGGAACCGGGAATACAGAATGCCTGAAGCCCCTCGCCAATGGCTGCCGCTGCATCCGATGCTTTTCTGCATCCTTTCTTAATAGCGATAGCCGCGCCTACGATATATGCCCAGCAGGCGTTCTCAAAGCAGATCGGCTGGATTCCTTTAATCTGATTATAAACATCAAGTCCGGCATCCTTGGTGATCTTTTCAGCTTCTTCAATGGAAGCGATGCCATAGCTGTTCAATACGGAATTGATCTTGTCAATTCTTCTCTCATATGATTCAAATAATGCCATCTTATTTTTCCTCCTGAATGAAGTTTACTTCTATGATTACTCTTTTCTGGGATCAATGATCTTAACGGCATCAGCCACACGTCCGTACTGACCCTTGGCCTTCTCCCATGCGGTGTTGGGATCATCGCCCTTCTTGATAAAGTCTGTCATCTTGCCAAGACTTACAAACTGATATCCAATGATCTGGTCATCGGCATCCAGCGCGATACCTGTCACATAACCTTCTGCCATCTCCAGATAACGGGGACCCTTTGCCAGCGTACCGTACATGGTTCCGACCTGGCTTCTCAGCCCCTTGCCAAGATCTTCCAGACCGGCGCCCACAGGAAGTCCGTCCTCGGAAAACGCGCTCTGGCTGCGCCCGTAAACGATCTGTAAAAACAGCTCTCTCATAGCGGTATTGATGGCATCGCAGACAAGGTCTGTATTCAGCGCCTCCATAACAGTCCTTCCGGGAAGAATCTCCGCTGCCATAGCCGCGGAATGCGTCATACCGGAACAACCGATGGTCTCTACCAGCGCCTCCTGAATAATACCCTCTTTCACATTCAGGGAAAGCTTACATGCGCCCTGTTGCGGCGCGCACCAGCCGATTCCGTGGGTAAAACCCGAAATATCCTTCACTTCTTTTGCTTTTACCCATTTTGCTTCTTCAGGGATGGGAGCACAGCCGTGAGCAACGCCTTGTGCTACCGGACACATTTCTTCAACTTCCTTTGAATAGATCATGTGAAATCTCCTTTCAAATCTTTTCTATTGATAAAATATTATCATTCGGATACATTTTCTCATATTTATGTCAAAAAATCCAGTCTAATTTGGAAATTTGCAAAATTTCCGCAGCAGTTCAGCCAGCCGGGATTGAATGAGCCGCATCAAGCCCGCATGATTGTCGCTCATTTGCTCTCTCTACGCCAGGATCATCCTGTCGTTGGCGAACTCTCCTCCGCTGACTTCCTCGAATTTATGTAAGAGATCCGCCACCGTGAGCCGCTTTTTCTCTTCCCCCGACACATCATATATGATCTGTCCCTCGTGCATCATCACCAGCCGGTTTCCGTGGGCGATGGCGTCCTTCATGTTATGTGTGATCATAATGGTGGTCAGCGCGTCCCTGCCCACGATCCTGTCTGTCGCCTCCAGCACTTTTGCGGCGGTTTTGGGATCCAGCGCGGCAGTGTGCTCATCCAAAAGAAGCAGTTTCGGTTTCTGCAGCGTAGCCATCAATAACGTCAGCGCCTGTCTCTGTCCTCCCGACAACAGACCTACGCCTGTCGTCAGGCGGTTTTCCAGCCCCAGTTCCAGGATCTTAAGCTGCTCTTTGTAAGAATCCCGCTCTTTTGCAGTAATGCCCACCCTGAGATTCCTGCGCTTTCCCCGCCTTGCGGCAAGCGCCAGATTTTCCTCAATCTGCATACTGGCGGCGGTACCTGTCATCGGATCCTGAAACACACGACCCAGATAAGCCGCCCTTTTATGCTCCGGCAGCCTGGTCACATCAATACCATCGATCACAATGCTCCCCTCGTCCACATACCAGGTGCCCGCAATGGCGTTCAGCATGGTGGATTTTCCCGCGCCGTTTCCGCCGATGACCGTAACGAAATCGCCCTCCTTAAGATGCAGTTCCAATCCATTCAGCGCTTTCTTTTCATTTACGGTACCTTTGTTAAATGTCTTACTGATCCGATTGATATCAAGCACGGCTGGCACCTCCTTTTTTGACAGGCTTGGAAAAATATTTTTCCTTCAGATGAGGAATAGCCAGGAATATGGCCACTATGACAGCGGAAATAAGTTTCAGGTCATTTGCCTTCAAACCAAGCCACAACACTACCTGGAGCACCAGATAATAGATCACGCCGCCCAGCGCCACGGATACCAGCTTGAAAGCAAAATTTCCATGGAACCTGCCAAAGATCACCTGTCCGATGATCACCGCTGCCAGGCCGATCACGATAGCGCCTCTGCCGGCGTTGATATCTGCAAACCCCTGATACTGGGCGTATAATCCGCTGGCAAAAGCCACGATGCCATTGCTCAGCATCAGGCCGATGATTTTAGAAACGTCCGTATTGATACCCTGAGCCCTGGACATATTGGGATTAGAACCCGTGGCCCTGATGGAACATCCCAGTTCCGTTCCGAAAAACCAATATAAAACGGCTATCAAAACCGCAATAATGAGCACCGTCAGAAACAGCGTATTTTTGTAAATCGGCACGCCCTTAATATAGCGGAGGGAAACTAAAAGATCATACTTATCCACATTGATCGCCTGGTTAGCCTTGTCGTCCATAATGCGCAGATTGATGGAATAAAGACCAAGCTGGGTCAGGATTCCCGCAAGGATAGCCGGTATACCAAGCAGCGTATGCAGCACTCCCGTCACCAGTCCGGCCAGCGTGCCCGCAAGGAACGCCACAAGCAGAGACACCCACACGTTATATCCCGAAAGCATCATCATGATACAGACAGCGCCGCCTGTGCACATGGTGCCATCCACCGTAAGGTCCGCCAGATCCAGTATCCGGTAGGTGATAAACACGCCGATCGCCATAATACCCCAGATCAGGCCCTGGGCACAGGCGCCGGGCAGCGCGTTGATTAAAAGCATAATGTTCAATTCACGTTTCCTCCACTCGTCTTTTTACTAAAAGACGGCAAAAGGATAACCGCACTTTTGCCGTCTTGCATATCTTATCAGTCCCGCCGGTATGCCCGAAGATCATTTTATCTTTATTCCAAAGCGGCACAAATTCCGAACGGACAAAACCCGTTCTGTGAAGCGGTCAGCACATTCCTGTGATTTCTCACACTATTCGCCAAGTTCTACCGCTTCATAACCTTCCGGTATGGTGATGCCGAGTTCATCGCAGATCTCAGGATTGTACTTCTTGGTCACGTTGGGCGCATACTGGATCTCCATGGTAGTGATATCCGCGCCGTTTACCAGAATATCGTAAGCCATCAGGCCGCTCTGATAACCAATGTCATAATAGCTGATAGACAGAGTGGCAACGCCGCAGCCCTTGCAGATGCCCTCTTCTCCCGCAACGATAGGTACCTTTGCAGGCAGGCAGATATTGTTGATCACCTCGGTAGCGGACGCGGCGGAATTATCCGTGGGGATATAGATCACGTCACATTCCGTGGACGCGCTTGTCACAACGGATGCGATATCGTTGGAATCCGCGAACGTATAATCTTTGCAGGTATATCCCATTCCCTCCAAAGCGCCCTTTACTACGCCGACCTGGTACGCGGAATTGGGCTCCGCGGAACAGTACAGCATACCTACGTTCTTTGCATCCGGAAACAGTTCATGCAGCATATCGGCCTGCTCCGTCAATGGAGCGCAGTCGGAAGTGCCGGAAATATTTACACCTGTCACGCCGGTCCAGTTATCGATCTGAAGCGCCGTGGCATAGTCGGTAATGGAAGTCCCCAGAATGGGGATCTCGGTAGTCGCTGCCGCACACGCCTGTAAAGGCGCCGTTGCATTGGCAAGGATCAGGTCAACGCCGTTCGCCGCGAACTGGTTCGCGATGGTAGCGCAGGTAGGGGAATCTCCGGAGGCATTCTGCAGATCAAATGTCACTTTGTCCCCCAGCTTCTCCGTCAACGCATCCTGAAATCCCTGAGTCGCCGCGTCCAGCGCGTCATGCTGCACAAACTGGCAGATGCCGATTCTGTATGTACCGCCTTCTCCGGACCCGTTATCCGCGCTGTCTGCTGCGGCTGCGCCGGATCCGTTATCCGCGCCGCTCCCCGCCTCATCGCCCAAACCGCATCCTGCCAGCATGGAAACTGCCATGATGCCGGTCAGAGCAAGCGCCAGTAATTTCTTTTTCATAATTGCTCCTCCCTTTCATTTTGCACTTTAACGCGCCAGCGCATTCATAAAATACGCTAGGAAAAATATACATCAGCATCTTTTAAAAGTCAATGCTTTTCGGCGATTTCCGTTTTCGTCTTATAAATGCTGTCGGGAGGCACCACACCTCTCACCATGGATGTCGGATAAATATTAGAGTTTCTGCCGATCACAGTGCCGGGATTCAAAACGCTGTTGCATCCCACTTCCACATAATCTCCCAGCATGGCTCCCATTTTCTTAAGTCCCGTCTCAAACACCCGATCCTTCGCCTTAACGGTGACAAGCGTCTTGTCGCTCTTTACGTTGGAAGTGATGGAACCCGCGCCCATATGGGCCTTGAACCCAAGAATACTGTCCCCTACATAATTGTAATGAGGCACCTGAACTTTATTAAAAAGGATCACGTTTTTCAGTTCCGTTGAATTGCCTACCACAGCTCCCTTCCCCACGATGGCGCTGCCTCTGATAAAGGCACAATGGCGTACCTCCGCGTCCTCATCAATGATCAGAGGGCCGTTTAAGCAGGCGGTAGGCGCAATCCTTGCGCTTTTTGCCACCCAGATATTCTCTCCCGGATTCTGGTAAAGCTCCTCCGGCAGCGTTTTCCCCAGTTCGATGATAAAATCATGGATGGCCGGCAACGCCTCCCAGGGATATGTCACTCCCGCAAAAAGTCCGGAAGCGATGGTCTCGCTCAGGTCGTAAAGTTCAGAAACGGTAACGCTCAAATTGCTCATAGTATGTATGCTCCTGTGTCTTTCATTTTTTATAATTCTGCGCCGCGGCATTAAACCGGTCGTACAGCGATCGTTGATTGTTCAGCCGCTTTACATATTCCGTCCTCCTGCCCACAAAGCCCGCCAATTTGGTCATATATTCCTCGGAAGTGATATCTCCCGCCGCCACCATGGTAAGCCCTTTCTCCCAGCTTGCCGTGAGAGCAGGATCCAACAGGGCCTTGATGGAACTGTCCACCACATCATAGATCATCTCCCCCATGAGAGTGGGCGTCAGGACCTGTGTCTTTTTATTCAGGGCAAGATACTCTATATTGACCAGCTTTTTCAAAATTTCCGCCCGGGTAGCGCTGGTGCCTATGCCGCTGCCCTTGATCTGCGCCCGGAGTTCCTCATCCTCAATAAACTGTCCCGCGTTCTCCATGGTTAAGATAATGCTTCCCGAAGTATACCTTTTGGGCGGTGATGTCTCCCCCTCCTTGATCTCGTAGGAATCCACCGCTACACGGCTGCCTTTTTTTAACAATGTCAATAACCTGGTAAGTTCCTCATCGCACCTGATCTCCGTCTCCCCGGATTCACTCTCTTCCTTTCCGGGGGCGCTGCCTTCCCTTTTGAAGGAAAAGGCCGTAACTTTCAGATATCCTTCCTCAGCAGGCACCTTAAAATTGGAAAAAAAGCGCTCCTCTTTCACTTTCACGCAAAGCGCAAACTTCCAATACACCGCCGCCGGATAAAAAATGCTCAGAAATCTGCGCACGATAACCTCGTAGACTTTTGCGGAAAGCGCCGCCAATCCGTTCAGATTGCCCAGCCCCTGTCCCGTGGGAATAATAGCGTAGTGATCGGTGATCCGCTTGTCGTTTACATACCTGGTTCTGCCAAGCCCCTGATAACGTTTCTCCTGCAAAATTTCAGCTGCAAAAGACGAAACTGGTCCATATCCCTTTAACCCGTTTATATTCTTATAGATCTCTTTTGCCACCGCCGTGGAAAGGACGCGGGCATCTGTCCTTGGATAAGTAACCATTTTTTTCTCATACAGCTCCTGAACGATGCGGAGCGTCTCGTCAGGACTGATTTTAAAGAACCTGGAACAATCATTCTGCAGCTCCGCCAGATTATACAAAAGGGGCGGATTTTTGTTCTCTTTTTTCCGCTCTATGGATTCCACCACCGCATCTTCTTCAGGCGGCTCCTTCAAATGCCCGATCAGCCGCTTTGCGTCTTCTTCCTCCAGAAAACCGTTCTCTTTATAAAGTCTGGGAGAAGCAAAACAGAGCGAACCTTCCACCGCTTTCCACTCGCCGGAAAAAGTCTTTTCCTGAAGCTTGAAATTCCCTGTCACACGATAGAACGGCGTCTTCACAAAAGCCCGTATCTCCCGCTCCCTGTTGACAATAATGCCAAGGACGCAGGTCATTACGCGCCCCACCGATATCACCGCTTTGTCGCGCCTTAAATAATCTTTTACATGATTCCCGTATTTTAATGTCAGAACTCTGGAGAAATTGATCCCCATGAGATAATCTTCCTTGGCGCGCAGATAGGCCGCATCGCTCAGATGATCGTATTCTTTCAGATCCTTCGCCTCGCGGATCCCCCTTAAGATCTCCTCCTGCGTCTGAGAATCGATCCACACTCTGCGGCGCTCCTTGCCTTTGACGCCGGACATCTGTTCCACCAGCCGATAGATATACTCCCCCTCCCGGCCGGAGTCCGTGCAGACATAAATGGTAGTCACATCCTCCCGCTTCATCAGAGAGCTCACAATATCATATTGCTTTCTGGAACTGTCTATGACTTCATACTTGAATTCAAGAGGAAGAAAAGGAATGGTATCAAAGCTCCATCTTCTGTATTTCTCATCGTATACTTCCGGATAACTCATGGTCACCAGATGGCCTACGCACCATGTTACGATCGCCTCATCCGACTCCAGATATCCGTCCCGCGATCTGGTATTTATTTTCAGAGCGTTCGCGAACTCTCTCGCAACGCTCGGTTTCTCTGCAATAAATAAATTTTTACCCAAAAAACTACCGTCCTTCATCCAGTGAAACTTTCAACAGCTTCACCTTTCCCTGCGCCGCCGCGCTCCGCAAGCGATCATCAAAGCCCTTTTCACTATAAAGCATGACTTCGCCGCCCCTGATCTTCGCCTTTTTCATACAAAACAAAAGCCACTCATAATCCTCGTAAGTCATCGGTCTCGCATAAGAACAGGATGCCGCCAGACATCCGTCTTTTCCATCGGATGCCACCACATCGATATTGCCCGACTTGCCCAGCCACTCTCCCACATTGTGGCAGACGCGTCCCACCTGCTCCCTGCAAATCTTCCGGTAAGCCTCATCCACATAAAAAGGAAAAGAAGGCTGAATCTTTTTAAGATAAAACTCCTGCGGCGAAAGCTGCTGCAGACTGCTCAGGTTGGGAAACAAATACCGGAAATAAAATTTTACATAAGCGTTAGAGATCCTGTAAATTCCCTTCTGTGTCTCCGCATTGCCGCCGGTCTCAAACGATGACACTTTCTCCACCAGATCCAGCTCCATCAGATTTTTCAGATAGACGCTGATCTTCGCTCTGGAAAAGCCCGTATGCTTATAAATATCGTTCAGTTTGTTGCAGTCCCTCGCCATGGCGGCAAGTATGGTATTATATACCGCGGGCTCTCTCAGTTCCTCCGTGAGATAGACGGACATTTCCGTAAAAAGGCGGCTTTCCCGATTCAGAATATTTTTGATGATATTCTCTCCTACACCCTGATTCTGAGAAAAGTTCATCCAAAATGCCGGAATCCCGCCCAGCACGGCATAATTGCAGATGCAATCCTCTTTGGAATAGCCGGGAAAGAGGGCTGACAGCTCCTCCAGCGTCATCTCCCTGACCTTCATCCATCCATGGATAGATGCCGCGCTGCGCCCGATCTTTCCGACCATGGTATTCTCCACCCAGCCTGACGCCGATGTCACCAAAACAACCATAACAGGCCTGCTTGACAGTCTGTTTTCCGTATATTGGATCAACGCGGGGAAAAAACCGCTATCCCCCTTCACCAGATGGTGGAATTCATCGATCACGATAATCTGCTTATCCGTTTCCTTTTCGGCCGCCACGCCTTTGAACAGCTCGGGATACCCGGGGTAGCGTCCCATCTCTGCGCCTTGTTCCCGAAGCTGCGCCGCCCACTGGAAGCGCTGCTCTCTCTCTGAACAAGCCCTGGCAAGATAATAGGTATGCTTTTTCCCCCTGCAGAATTCCTGAATCAGCGCAGTCTTTCCCACACCCTTGCCGCCGTAAACCACAAGGATCTGGCTTCCCTCCCGCACATAATATTCATTTAAGAACTGCAGCTGAGCGCTGCGCCCTGTAAATTTCCCCAAACTGTACCTCTCTGTTCCTTCCGCGAACACGCGCTGCAGTTTTACCGGACAGATGCCAGCAAAGTCTCTACCTCGTCTTCGGACAAAGGTTTGCCAAACAGATATCCCTGGATCACATCGCATCCCGCCGTGCGCAAATATTCGTACTGCCTTTTGTCCTCCACGCCCTCGGCGATGGACTCAAACCCCAGAGCCTTTACCATGTTAATGATAGCATCCGTGATCACTCTGGTGGCAGAATCGGTCAGAACTGTATCAATAAAAGATTTATCGATTTTCAAGGTGTCGATGGGAAGCCGCTTTAAATATGACAAAGATGAGAATCCTGTCCCAAAGTCGTCCAGCGATATTCGTATGCCATAATTCCTCAACAGCTTCAATTTTTCATATACCGTCTGGAAATCCTCGATCAGTATGGTCTCTGTAATCTCCAGTTCTATTTCGGAAGGATTCACCTCATACTTTCTGAGTACGTCCATCACCGAATCCACGAAATCATCGCTGCTGTACTGCAGCGCGGAGATATTGACAGACATCACAAAGGGGTATCCGTAACATTTCCGCCATCTGGCATACTGCATCACACTCTGTTCCACTACCCACTTTCCGATAGGAATAATGGCGCCGTTTTTCTCCGCAATAGGGATAAAAATGGACGGGCTGATCATGCTGTCGTTTCCATCGCGCCAGCGGATCAGAGCCTCCATGCCGCGCAGTTTCCGGCTCTCCGTAAAATACTGGGGCTGATAATACATCTGAAAACTGTGGTTGAACACAGCTTCCTTCAGTTTGGATTCCAACTCCGCCGTACGCAAAAATTCTTCCAATACCAGTGTGTTGAAATACTGGATATTGTTTTTACCCATGGCCTTGCTCTTAAAAACCATGATTTCCGCACAGTTGATCAGCTCAATGGCGGAATGAGCCGCTTCGGGGTACTCTGCCACTCCGGCGCTGAAAGTGACCGGAAGCTCCTGTCCCGTACTCAGCTTAAACGGCCGGTGAGTCCTTCTCTGAATTTCCTTGTGAAGCTTCTCCATGGTGCGGTTCCCCGAAGGATCATAAATCGCCACAAGATACACATCCGTATGCAGATGGCAGCCTATCACATCATTGGCCTCGCAGATTTCCTTCAGGCAACAGCCAAATTGCTGAACCAGTTCATCTCCCAAGACCATGCCCTGGCCGTCATTAATCTTGTGGAAATCATCCAGATCGATCATCATCACACTGACAACACAGTTCTTTTCCGATGCATTTCTGACATATTCGCTCAGCAGGCGCACAAAGTAATTGCGGTTGAACAGGCCTGTCAGCCCGTCATAATACGCCAGATACGTCAGTTCTTCGTTCTGAATACGAAACTTTGTGATATTGCTGATGTTAATAACCTTATCGACAGGTCGTCCATCCTCGCCATAGTAGACGTTCACCCGAAAATCCAGCCAGGTTTTAGTGCCTTTGAGCCGGCACTCTGCCGTAGCTGTACTCTGCCCCGTCTTTTCCAAAAAAAGCACATCCCTTAGCGCAGGGGAATCGGATTCGTCAACAGCATCCAAAAGCAGGCTGAAATCTTTCGACTCATGAAGCTCAAACGTAAAATAGTCTCTCCATTGCCCCAGTGTTGTGATCTGATTCCGCTCGAAGGAATAATAGAGGGATGCGCCTACCGCGGAATCACAGACGACATGGTACATCCGCTCCCGCTCCGTAAGCTTCTGGTTCATTGCCTTCAACAGATCCAGCTGATAGTGCATTTCATTCATAGCCAAACTCTTTACACCCTTTTCTCCATGTTCCATTCCGGAAACATACCAGTTCTAATTTTTCCTTGTAATGTATCCCTGCGCTTTCAAAAGTTCCGCACAGAGCACCGCGCCCCCTGCTGCGCCGCGCACCGTATTATGAGAAAGTCCTACGAATTTATAGTCGTATATCGTGTCCTCCCTAAGACGGCCTACGCTGACGCCCATCCCGTTCTCAAAATCCACATCCAAAGCCACCTGGGGCCTGTTGTCCTCCTCCAGATACTGAATAAAGTGCTTAGGTGCGCTGGGAAGTCCCAATCTCTGCGGTTCCCCGCTGAAATTCCTCAGCTTTTCGATCAGCTGTTCCTTTGCGGGCTTCTTTTTAAACTTGACAAACACAGCCGCCGTATGGCCGTTGAGCACCGGAACTCTGATACACTGACAGGTAATCAGAGGACTGGCCGCAGGGACGATCACGCCGTTTTCAATCCTGCCCCAGATACGTAAGGGCTCCTTCTCGCTTTTCTCCTCCTCGCCTCCGATATAGGGAATAATGTTTCCCACCATCTCAGGCCAGTCCTTAAACGTTTTTCCCGCTCCGGAGATCGCCTGGTATGTAGTAGCCACCACCTCGTATGGCTCAAACTCCTTCCACGCGGTAAGCACCGGCGCGTAGCTCTGGATGGAACAATTAGGCTTTACCGCCACAAATCCCCGGACGGTCCCGAGACGTTTCCTCTGGAAGTCGATGACCTGCATATGCTCAGGATTGATCTCCGGCACTACCATGGGTACATCGGGCGTCCATCTGTGGGCGCTGTTATTGGAGACCACCGGAGTCTCGGTCCTGGCGTAGTCTTCCTCGATCTTTTTGATCTCCTCCTTGGTCATATCCACTGCGCTGAACACAAAGTCAACCCCGGCGGCAACTTTTTCCACCTCGTTCACGTTCATAACCGTCAGCTTTTTAACCTTTTCAGGCATGGGCGTATCCATCTTCCATCTGTCGCCCACCGCGTCCTCATATGTTTTCCCCGCGGAACGAGGGCTGGCCGCAATCGTAGTCACCTCAAACCAGGGGTGATTTTCCAACAGCGAAATAAACCTCTGCCCCACCATACCTGTGCCGCCTAAAATTCCTACTTTTAATTTATCGCTCATCTTTGCCTCCATACTGCGACTGATTCCGGGAGGGAACTTCGTTCCCAAGTTTTGGCGCAGCGCAAAACTGTTCTCCCTGCAACTTACATGTTTTTATTTCTCTTGTGACGCTTTCCCGCCTTACGAAATATCCCCGGCTGCCTGCGACATGATATCGCGCAACGTTTCCCCTTTCAGATACTCTCTGTACTGTCCGATCACCTGTCTCATGGCCTCCGGTCCCGGAGCGCCGAGAGTCAGCCTCTTTTCCACGCATGTCTTTAAAGACACCGCGTCATAAATATCCTCCTCAAACTTATCGCTGATCGACTGCAGTTCTGACAGGGACAACGCTTCTATGGAAGTGTCTTTCCCGATGCAGTACAGAACCAGACGCCCTATAATGCTGTGGGCATCCCGGAAAGGCACCCCTTTATTTACCAGATAATCCGCCGCATCCGTGGCATTGGTAAACCCCTTCATAGCGCTGGCAGCCATACGGTCCCTGCGAAACTTCATGGTACGGACCATTCCCGTAAACAAAGTCAGGCAGTCTTTCACCGTATCCATGGCATCGAAAGCCGCTTCCTTATCCTCCTGCATGTCCTTGTTATAAGCGAGGGGGATTCCCTTCATGGTGGTCAAAAGAGACATCAGCGCGCCATAGACGCGTCCCGTCTTGCCTCTCACCAGCTCCGCAATGTCCGGATTTTTTTTCTGGGGCATAATACTGCTTCCTGTAGAGTAGGCATCGTCTATCTCCACAAACTGATATTCATTAGAGTTCCAGATGATGATTTCCTCGCAAAAGCGGCTTAAATGCATCATCACTGTGGAAAGAGCCGACAGAAATTCAATCAGATAATCCCTGTCAGACACGGAATCCATACTGTTCAGCGTAGGTCCGTAAAAGCCCATAAGCTTTGCGCTATACTCTCTATCCAGCGGATAAGTCGTCCCCGCCAGCGCTCCCGCTCCCAACGGACAATAATTCATTCTCTTGTAAATATCCGACATCCTTTGTCTGTCCCGCTTAAACATCTCAAAATATGCGCCGTAATGATGCGCCAGCGTAACGGGCTGGGCCTTCTGCAAATGGGTAAAACCGGGCATATAAGTCTCCACATTTTCTTCCATAACAGAAAGAATCGTTTCCAAAAGCTCCTTTAAAAGCTCATCCGTCTGCGCCACCTGCAGCCTCGTATAAAGCCTCATATCCAGGGCTACCTGATCGTTGCGGCTCCTGCCTGTATGTAATTTCTTCCCGGTGTCCCCGATCCGCTCAATGAGCTGAGCCTCCACAAAACTGTGAATATCCTCACAGGTCATGTCAATGGCAAGACTGCCATTGTCCACATCCCGCCGGATACCCTGCAGTCCAAAGACAATGTCGTCTTTCTCCTGCCGCGTCAGGATACCCTGTCTGGCCAGCATGGTCACATGGGCGATGCTCCCCTCGATGTCCTGATGAAATAACCTTTTGTCAAAACGAATAGACGCGTTAAAATCATAGACCATCTGGTCCGTCTCTTTTACAAAGCGTCCTCCCCAAAGCTGTGCCATGGAAAACCTCCAATTTCCGACTACTAAAACTAAAGTTGATAATACCATAAAAAGACCTGTAATGCAAGCTTGTTTCAATGCCGGTCCGCCTTGTGCGCGCACCTGTATGGCTATGCAGGAATACTTGTCCAAAAGCGGCCGGATCGTTGCCCTTTTGTCGCACCATACTTTCTCAGACGCATATGATAAAGAAACGACATTATATGGAAAAGGAAGTGGCAACCAATGCAGGCAATACTGGAATTGAAAAATATCGGTTACTCCTACCACAACCTTCACGGAGAGACACAGGCGCTGTCCAACATCTCCTTCGGTGTTCAGGAAGGCGAATTTGTCGCCATTGTTGGTCCCAGCGGCTGCGGCAAATCCACGCTTTTGTCCATCATCGCGGGGCTGCTGTCCCCCGAACAGGGGACTATTGTGGTAAACAATCCGGACGGCTCCCTAAACTATCCGCGAATAGGATATATGCTCCAGAGAGACCACCTGTTTGAATGGCGCACCGTCTATAAAAACGTCACTTTGGGACTGGAGATCCGTCATATGATGACGCCGGACAGACTGGCTGCCGTGGACCGGCTTCTTACGGATTACGGTCTGGAAAAATTTAAAGATAAACGCCCCAGTGAACTCTCCGGAGGTATGAAACAGCGAGCCGCCCTGATCCGCACACTGGCGCTTGACCCCCAGCTGCTTCTGTTGGATGAACCCTTCAGTGCGCTGGATTATCAGACCAGGCTTTTTGTCTCCGCGGATATCTGCCGATTGATCCGCGCGGCGAAAAAAACCATGATCATCATCACCCACGATCTTTCAGAAGCCATCAGCATCGCCGACAGGGTCATCATACTGTCCAACCGTCCTGCCACCGTAAAGGCTCAGATGCCCATCCGGCTCACTCTGACAGATAACTCTCCCTTAGCGTCCCGAAACGCGCCGGAATTCCAGCAATATTTCAATCAACTATGGGAGGATTTGAACAATGACAATTAAATTAAAAAAACGGGAAACGCCGCCTGAACTGACCAGGCAGGAAAAATTCGTCAAAGCCCACAGGCGCCACCATCACAAGATCTCCGCCATGCGGCTGATGGTCTTCCTTTTTTTCCTGATCCTCTGGGAGACCAGTTCCGATCTGGGGTGGATCGACAGTTTTTTCTTTTCCAGTCCCTGCAGAGTTGTAAAATGCTTCGTTACACAGATACACACAAATTCCCTGCTTTCCCATATCGGCGTCACGCTCTTTGAGACCATCGCCAGTTTCTTGCTGGTATTGCTCGTCAGTCTGGCAGTCGCTACACTGTTATGGTATTCCGCCAATCTGTCCGAAGTGGCCGAACCGTACCTTGTGGTCTTAAACAGTCTGCCCAAGTCGGCTCTGGCGCCGCTATTCATCGTCTGGCTCGGCACCGGCTCCACCACCATCATCGTTGCCGGTATCTCTGTGGCAGTCTTCGGATCCATCATCAGCTTTTATACGGGTTTTCAACAGGTGGACCAGGAAAAAATAACTCTGATCTACACGTTAGGGGGAAACAGGCGGGATGCCTTTACAAAAGTAGTGCTCCCCGGCTCCATTCCCATTCTGCTAAGCACCGCCAAAGTCAATATCGGTCTGGCTCTGGTCGGGGTGATCATCGGAGAATTCCTCGCCGCCAGACGCGGGCTGGGCTACCTGATCATTTACGGTTCCCAGGTCTTCCAGCTGGATATGGTAATTACCAGTATTATCATACTCTGTATCATCGCGTTGGGATTTTACAAATCGATACAAATGATCGAACATCATATCAGGAAAAGATTTAAAATGTAAGTGAGATGACACTGTGTCCTTCGCTGTAAAAAGGCCCAAAAGCTAACGCTTTCAGGCCTTACATAAGACATACGCTCAAAAGCTGAAAATGGGACTCGAACCCACGACCCCTTCATTACGAGTGAAGTGCTCTACCAACTGAGCTATTTCAGCATTACTAAGACATTATATCGGTTCTCGATCTTTTTTTCAACTGTTTTTTTCAATTTTATTAATAATGCCGGAGAATACTTTTATCCGGCAGGCTCATTCCAGAACATGCACATCCAGCTGAGGATACGGGATTTCAATGCCCGCCTGATCAAGAGCAAGCTTACAATTCTCTGTAATACGCCACTTGCCGCTCCAGAATTCTTCTCTCGCAAGCCAGCAGCGCACCCCCAGAACAACCGCGGAATCGGACAGATCATCCACAAACACCAACCGCTCTCTATCCTTTAGCGTGTGTTCGTCACTTTCCAGCACCTGCTGTAATACTTCCTTCGCCCTCTTTAAATCCGCCCGATAAGAGATCCCCACTTTGATATCCATCCTGCGGCAATCCTCCGCCGACACGTTGACAAGGCTGTTGTTGGCCAGATTCCCGTTTGGAAGGATGATGGTCTGATTGTCGTAGGTCAGCAATTTCGTATAAAAAATCTGGATCTCCGTGACCGTTCCCTCATGGCCTGTGGAGCTTTCTTTGATATAATCTCCCACCTTAAAAGGTTTTAGAATCAGGATCAGTACGCCTCCCGCCAGATTGGAAAGACTTCCCTGGACTGCCAGACCGATGGCCACTCCCGCGGACCCCAGCACCGCCACAATGCTCGCCGCATCCAGGCCAAAGTAGGATGCCGTCATCAGAATGAGCACAATATACATGGCCGCCTTGAGAAAGGAATCCACAAACTGAACAGCCCCCAATTCCGCATTGGCGCGGGTCATGGACTTTTTTACCAGTTTTCTAATCAGCTTGATCAGCTGTGCGCCGATCAAAAACACTACCACCGCCAACAGCACGCGAACGCCAAGGCTTAACGCCTTTTCGGGAAGCGCCGCCAGATAGGCTTCCAACACATCCGGTTTGACGATCTCCTCCACAATATTTTCCGTTGAAACTGCTGCCGTAAGTCCGGCTACATGCCTCATAAAAATCTCCATTCCTCCTTACCGTTGATTTCGACCTGCTTCTTTTTGACCGCTTTTCTTTCTTACTTTCTGCACTTTTCTCAGAGGAGCGTTCTCGCGGATCCTTCTCTCGATCTCTTTCTCCAGTTCCGCCTCCGTGAAAGGAATAAATTCCAGAATGCTCAAAGACAGGGGCGCCAGCTTCAGTGTGATGGACTGATGCCTGTCATCATACTCCCTGGCGTTTGTCTTTCTCGCTCTTGCGTTGACCATATTGGTCCCGCCATATCTGGCATCATCGGAATTAAAGATCTCCTTGTATTTTCCCTCATAGGGCACGCCGGTGGTGATCTCCTGAGGAATCCCCGCGAAATTTGCGGCCACCACAAGAATTTCCTCCGGCTCTTTTCCCTTTCTCACAAAAGTCAGATAGCAATCCTGTGCGGAAACATGGTTCAGCCACTCAAAACCCTCGGGACTGTCATCCAGCACAGAAAGTTCCGGCCGGGTCCGATACAGCTTGTTTAAATCGCTTACCAGCCTTGCAACGCCCTCATGTTCTTCTACCGTGCGCAGTTCCCACTGCACCGTACGTTTTTCATTCCACTCGTCAAATTCCCCCAGATCCTGTCCCATAAAAAGCAGTTTCTTTCCGGGATGAGTCATCATAAAACCGTAAGTAAGGCGCAGATTTGCAAATTTCTGTTCCCTCTCGCCGGGCATTTTCCCCAGCAACGTGCCTTTGCCATATACCACTTCATCGTGGGAGAACACCAGCATAAATTTTTCCGAATACGCGTAGATCATACTGAAAGTCAGTTCCTGGTGGTGATGGCTTCTAAAGTAGGGATCATACTGAATATATTGCAGATAGTCGTTCATAAATCCCATATTCCACTTCAGGTCAAAGCCGAGCCCCCCTTCCTCCGGGCTTCCCGTGATCTTGGGGAAGGCGGTGCTTTCCTCCGCGATGGAAAGCACGCCCGGATCGCGCTTTTTCAGAATGGAGTTTAAGTGCCTGATCATTTCTATCGCTTCCAGATTTTCATTGCCGCCATAAATATTTGCCACCCATTCCCCATCTTTCTTGCCATAGTCCAGATAAAGCATGCTGGCGACAGCGTCCATCCTGATACCGTCCGCGTGATATTTTTCCACCCAGAACAAAGCATTGGCGATCAGATAATTGGACACCTGGGGCCGCCCGTAATTGTAGATCAGCGTTCCCCAGTGCGGATGATAGCCCTGTCTGGGATCCAGATGTTCATACAGGCATGTCCCGTCAAAATTGGAAAGCCCGTGATCATCCCTCGGGAAATGAGCAGGCACCCAGTCGAGGATCACGCCGATGCCGGCCTTGTGCAATTCGTTGACAAACGTCATAAAATCTTCCGGCGACCCGTAACGTGCCGTAGGCGCATAATAGCCGATGACCTGATAGCCCCAAGAAGCGTCCAGCGGATGTTCCATCACGGGCATCAATTCCACATGAGTGTATCCCATCTCTTTTACATACGCGATAACTTTGGCTGCAATCTCCCTGTAATTGGCATATCCTTTTCCTACCTTCTCCCTGACGAAGGAACCCAGATACATCTCATAGACGCTGACAGGCGCATTCCCCTGCTGGAACGCTTCTCTCTGCTTTAAAAATGCCTCGTCCTCCCACGCAAAGCCTTCTATATCCGCGATTACAGAAGCTGTGTCCGGCCTGAGCTGCGCGGCGTTTCCATAAGGATCCGCCTTCAGATAAGTCAGCCCGTTCCGGAGTTTGAACTCATACTTGTAATTGTCTCCCACTCTGGCATCGGGCAGGAAAATTTCAAAAACGCCGGAATCCCCCAGTCTGCGCATCTGGTTTACCCTGCCGTCCCAGTTGTTGAAATCCCCTACCACGCTGGCTCGCATCACATTGGGCGCCCAAACGGCAAAATAAACGCCTGCAACGCCTTCCAGTTCCATCGGATGAGCGCCCAGTTTTTCATAGATCGTGTAGTGTATGCCGTTGCTGAACTTATCCAGATCCTTTGCAGTAATCTGGGGAGAAAAGCGATAGGGATCTGCGTGCGCCGTCTCCTTTCCCTCTTTGTCCGTCACCACATAAGTATAATCTTTCAATCCTTTTTCGGGGATAAGCGCGGCGAAATAACCGTTCTCGTCCGCAAGCTCCATGGCCACGGTACGGCCTCCTTCCAGCCGTACCGACACTTTCCCGGCCCCCGGAAAAAAGGCCTGCAGGAGAGTCTGCGCTCCGGCCTTATGGGGTCCTAAGAGCTGGTGTGGATTATCGCACTCCGAATAAATGATCTCCTCAATTCCCGCCCAATTCATCAGCCTGTATACTTTGTTAGTCATATTCGCTTTCCTTTCTCATCATGCCTTCTGCTTTTGTCAGCCATATCAGCGATATCATTCTGCCAGTGTTTTCCTGCAGGCTTAATTTTCACCAAGCGTATGCAAAAACAATCCGCTCCTCAATTTCGGTTCAAACCATGTGGACTTTGGCGGCATCAGCTTTCCCGCGTCCGCCACCGCAAACAGTTCTCCGATAGAAGTAGGATACAGAGAAAACGCCGCTTTCATATCTGTATGCACTCTTCTCTCCAGTTCCTCCAGCCCGCGGATACCGCCCACAAAATCAATCCGCTTATCCGTTTTGGGGTCCGTGATGCCAAGTACCGGCTCCAGCAGATATCTCTGCAAAAGGGATACATCCAACCCCTCCACCACATCCGCAGAAAGAATCTCTTTCCTTGCCGTCAGGCAATACCATTCATCCTCCAAAAACATTCCGAACTCTCCCTTTTTTGCGGGACGGTAAGGCTTCGTTCCCTTCTTTTCCACCAGAAAGTCCTGCCCGATCCTCGCAAGGAAATCCTCTCTGCCATATCCGTTCAGATCCCGCACCACGCGGTTGTAGTCCAGAATCCGCAGTTCCTCATCGGGAAAGAGCACGGAAAGGAAATAATTGTACTCTTCCCGCCCCGTGTAGCCGGGATTCGCCTCTCTTCTCTTTAGTCCCACCCTGACCGCCGAAGCACAGCGGTGGTGGCCATCGGCGATATACAGCGCGGGAATAGCGGAAAAAATTTCACGGATATCCGCGATTTTCCTGTCATCGCTTACAACCCACACCCTGTGGCCGATGTTGTCCTCGGAGACAAAATCATACACAGGCTCTTCCCTCTTTGCCTGACCGATGATTTCATTCAGCGGGGCGCTGGCGCGGTAGGCAAGGAAAATCGGGCCTGTCTGCATATTGCAGACATCCACATGGCGGATCCGGTCCTGCTCCTTATCCGCTCTGGTGTTCTCATGCTTCTTAATAATATTATTGCAATAATCATCGATGGACGCGCAGGCAACGATGCCCGTCTGGCTTCTTCCATCCATGACCTGTTCATAAATATAGTAGCAGTCTTTCTGCTCGTGAAGGAATTTTCCCTCTGCGATTTTCTCCTTAAGCAGCGCAGCCGCTCTCTCGTAAACCTGAGGGGCATAGGTGTCCACCTCCGGTCCAAAACCGGTCTCCGCCCTGTCGATCGCCAGAAAAGATTCGGGATTCGCCGCGACCACTTCGCAGGCCTCCTGTCGGTTGTATACGTCATAGGGCAGCGCCGCGATTTTCGCCGCCAGTCCGGGTATCGGCCGGTATGCCGAAAAGGGTTTGATCTCTGCCATAAAATATCCTCCCAGTCTTTTACATGACAGTTAAGCCTCTGTTTAACTGTCGCGCTTTTACTCTCATTTTAACAAAATAAACTATACATCACAAGCATCAGGTGCTAAAATATTTTAAAACCTAAATAATAATACCATATAAATGAAAGGACCTGAAAATATGACTGAGGAAAACAAAAAAATTTTAGCCCGTATCAACGCCTACGCGGAAAGTACATTGGGTGAAATCGACCCGCAGAAAGTACCCGTATCCCAGCAATTGGCTCAATTAAAGCCCGTCATGGAAGAGATTGCAAAAGAAAAAGGCATGAGCGTGGAAGACATGTTCGTCCTGTATATGGATCTGCAGAGCGAAGCCACCTGTTCCGCCCAGAAAAAACTGGAAGACAGCCTCATCGACTTAAATGATGGCAGCGATGGGGGCATGCCTCTGCTGTTTCGCTGACAACGCAAAAACGGGCGGTTCTCCTTCCGAGAACGCCCGTTTTTCATGATGTATCTTACACCTGACTTTTTAACCTTTCACAATTCTTGCCCGGAACACACCGTCAATCTTCTCCAGTGCCTCAATAATCTCAGCGGTAGGAGCCTCCTCCACATCAAGCATGGTATAGGCCACCTCTCCCTTGGACTTGTTCATCATATCGCTGATATTGACGCCCTTTTGTCCGAATTCCGCAGTAAACTTGGTGATCATATTCGCGATATTCTTATGGAAGATCGCCACGCGGCCCGCATTGGTGCAGACACCCATATCGCAGGCGGGATAATTTACACTGTTTCTGATATTGCCGTTCTCCAGGTAATCCATCATCTCTTCCACCGCCATCTTCGCACAGTTATCCTCGGCTTCCTCTGTGCTCGCGCCCAGATGGGGGATCACGATACAGCCTTTCTGTCCGGCGGTGACGGGATTGGGGAAATCGGATACATAGCAGCGCACTTTACCGCTCTTGATCCCTTCCAGCACCGCTTTTTCATCCACCAGAAGATCCCTTGCGAAATTCAGGATCACGGCGCCGTCCTTCATCTTTTCTACCGCTGCTTCATCGATAGTGTTCTTTGTGGAATCCATCAAAGGCACATGGATGGTGATAAAATCACACTGGGAATAAATGTCCTCCACATTGAGCACATGCTTCACGCTGCTGCTTAAACTCCAGGCGGCGTTGATGGACATATAGGGGTCGTACCCATACACTTCCATCCCCAGGCTGACCGCGGCGTTTGCCACTTTCGCCCCGATAGCGCCCAGTCCGATCACGCCCAGTTTTTTGCCCATGATCTCGGTTCCCGCGAACTTCTTTTTCTCTTTCTCCGCAGCCTTGGCGATATTTTCATCCGATGCGGAGGCTTTTACCCATTCGATGCCGTCCACGATACCGCGGGACGCTAAAAGCATACCGGCGATCACCAGTTCCTTTACCCCGTTTGCATTGGCGCCGGGGGTATTAAAGACGACAATACCCTTCTCCGCGCATTTATCAAGGGGGATATTATTGGTGCCCGCTCCCGCCCTTGCCACCGCCAAAAGGCCATCCGGCAGATCCATGTCGTGCATCACCGCGCTCCTTACCAGAATACCCTCCGCTTCCGCCACATTGTCGGTCAGGGAATAATCCGCCGTCAGACGCTCCAGCCCCACCTTGGAAATGGGATTTAAACAATTAATCTTAAACATCGCTTTCTCCTTACTTCAGATTCTCTTTTTCAAATTTCTTCATGAACTCCACAAGTTTTTCCACGCCCTCTATCGGCATAGCGTTGTAAATGCTTGCCCTCATACCGCCGACGGTCCTGTGGCCTTTTAGGTTTTCAAAGCCCGCTTCCTTTGATTCCTTCACGAATTTTGCATCCAGTTCCTCGTCCCCTGTTATAAAGGGCACGTTCATCAAGGAGCGGTCCTCCCTGCGGACAGTGCCGCGGAACAATTTGCTCTCGTCCAGATAATCGTAGAGGATCTTCGCTTTCTTCTCATTGTATTCCTTCATAGCGGCAAGACCGCCTCTGTTTTTGAGCCACTTGAACACCTTGCCGCAGATATAGATGCCGTAGGCGGGAGGCGTATTATACAAAGAGCCGTTATCCGCATGGATTTTATATCTGAGCATGGTAGGAGTTCCGGGGAGCACATCCTCTGTGATCAGATCCTCGCGGATGATGACGATCACCACCCCCGCAGGTCCGATATTCTTTTGTACGCCGCCGTAAATCACGCCGTATTTCGTCACATCTACAGGCTCGGACAAAAAACAGCTGGACACATCGGCAACCAGGGGTTTGCCCTTGGTGTTGGGCAGCGTTTTAAACTTCGTGCCGTAGATCGTATTATTCTCACAGATATAAACGTAATCCGCATCTTCGCTGACAGGCAGATCGGAACAATCCGGAATATAAGAAAAGGTCTTATCCTCAGAGGAAGCGATCTTGTTTGCCTTGCCGTAGATGCAAGCTTCCTGATACGCCTTCTTGGACCACTGGCCGGTCACGATATAATCGGCCACCTTGTTCTTCATAAGGTTCATGGGGATCATTGCGAACTGCTGGCTTGCGCCGCCCTGTAAAAACAGCACCTTATAATTATCGGGAATCCCCATCAGCTCCCTCAGATCAGCTTCCGCTTCCTTGATAATAGTATCATAAGCTTTGGAACGATGGCTCATCTCCATAACGGACATGCCCGTTCCTCTGTAATCCAGCATTTCTGCGGCTGCTTCCTTCAATACTTCCTCGGGCAGCACCGCAGGACCTGCAGAAAAATTGTAAACTCTGGCCATTTCATAATCCTCCTCAGCTTAATATGAATCAGTTAAAAATTTATCAGAACATAGGTATAGAATAATCTTTCCCATTGCTTTCGTCAACCGCATTGTTAAATTTTTTTGGTTTATTTATGAAAATTTTTTGTCCGGATTAATAGAAAATGACTACAGGAGTACCGATCTCTGCCTTGTCATACAGCTCTCTCATCACCTCCAAAGGGGTGTTCACACAGCCGTGGGAACCGTTCGTCTTATAGATCTCTCCGCCAAATTCCGAACGCCAGGACGCGTCATGAATACCGATGGCCCCTTTTACCGGCATCCAGTATTTCACCGGTGTGGCGTACCCCCTTCCGCGCAGGACCCGGTTCTGCTGTTTATCGTAAACATAATTTACGCCTTCCGGCGTTCCCATGCGCCTTCCGGTATTGCCCGTCACCACGTCCGTGGAAAGAATCAGGCTTCCATCCTCGTAATAATACATTTTCTGCTCCGTCATGTCCACTTCGATATAAGTGGAGCCGATATCATTCTTTCCCCGCACAACTCCCTGTCTCACATAAGAGGGAATATGCACCTCTTGAGAATCTCTCTTTAAGGCTTCCGTCAGATAAGCAAACTCCGCCTCCTGATCAATGGTCGTCCCATAGGTGCCGTTGCCCGGCACGAGAACCGTATCTCCTCTTGTGCTCTGAAAAGCGATATCCTTTCCATAAGTATCATACTCATCCGCCAGCCCGGCGATAAATTCCCCGACCCGCTTCTCGTCAACGGACAGCTCGCCATTTTCATCTAACGCAGGAATCCCCGCCTCGTCCAGCGCAAGGAAACTTCCCGCGATCGCCCCCTTTAAAGGGATCATCCGGTCTCCCATATCATAGACAATACCGCATTGCTGAAAGGCGTCTATTTTATCCCACAGTTTAAGACAGGCCGTCTCCCACGCAGAGGGAGGCATATCATAAAGGCATCCGTCCTCCGAAAGCGACACCTCATAACTGCCATCAGCCACACTCTCCAGAATCCTGTCAAAAAGCGCCTCCGTGTCCAGCCTGTCTGTCAGCCCGTTTTCCAGCTGCCACCCCGCTTCCTCCGAAAAGTACAGCGCGATCCTTTTTACCCTGTCCTGCTGACGTTTCACAGGCTCAAGCTCACCGATCAATCCCTTTAGTTTATCCTCGTCCAGCTTTGCCTCGGGCAAAAGGGTATGGTCTGTATGCAGCACCACATTCTGCACCCACAAAAAAGGATTCTGTCTGCGTATAAAAGTTTTTAAAGGCTCTGAATAATCCGCGTGATAATCCGCCTGGGCCAGATCCAGCGTCCAGACCTGCTCAGTCCCTGCAATACGGATCACAGGAGCCTCCGCGTCAGCGGAAAGCTCCTGATTTACCTCCTCCACAGTTTTACCTGTGCAGTAGACGCCGTTGATCCATGTGTTGACTAAAAAATTATCGCGGTAATAGAACGCCAAAAGAAAGAACGATGCTGCTGTCAGCAAAAGACCGACCAGCAGAAATCTTAAGAAAAACCGACCCAATTTCTTCATGCTCTGTCCTGTTGTCTGCTCTTACTGTTCCTTCAGGTCATCTCCGTCAAACACATCCGCGATGGGCGCTCCGGCCGGAACCATAGGGAACACTTTATCGTCTTCGGGTATGATGCACTCGATCAGCACCGGAGCTTTCAACTCAATGGCTTTTCTGACAGCGGGCTCCACTTCCTCTTTCCCGGTCACACGGATAGCGGTGCATCCCAGTGCTTCCGCCACTTTGCAGAAATCCACTTTATCGTGCAATACTGTCTGGGAATAACGTTTTCCGTAAAAAAGCGTCTGCCACTGACGCACCATACCCAGAACATGGTTGTTGATGACCACCTGAATGACGGGAATATTATACCGGCTGGCCGTTGCAAGTTCGTTCATATTCATTCGGAAGCACCCGTCTCCGGCGATATTGATGCAGACCTTGTCTGGCTGCGCCACCTGCGCGCCGATGCAGGCTCCCAGACCGTACCCCATGGTGCCAAGCCCGCCGGAAGAAAGGAATGTGCGGGGCATGGTATAGTGATAATATTGCGCCGCCCACATCTGATGCTGTCCCACATCGGTTGTGATCAACGCCTTTCCTTCCGTCACTTTATCAATGGTCTCTATCACATAAGGACAGGAAAGCTGGGAATCATCATACTTCAGAGGATACTTCCGCTTCAGTTCTTCCACGGTTTTGAGCCATTCGCTGTGATCCTGTTTCTCCAGCCTCTGGTTCAATTTCTGAAGAATCGCCTTAAGATCGCCGATCAGGCTGGCGTCCACGCGGATATTCTTGTTGATCTCCGCGGGATCGATATCGATATGGACGATCTTCGCCCCCTCGGCGAACTTTTTCGGGTTTCCGATAACGCGGTCAGAAAATCTCGCTCCCAGCGCAATCAGCAGGTCGCATTGACTCACGCCAAGATTGGAAGCCTTCGTGCCGTGCATACCGATCATTCCCGTGTAACGGTGGCTGTTTCCGTCAAAGCCGCCTTTACCCATCAGCGTGTCGCAGACAGGCGCATCGATCAGCTCCGCAAACTTTGCCACTTCTAAAGAAGCATCGGAAATGATGACTCCGCCGCCAAGATAAATGAAAGGTTTCTTTGCCTCTTTGATAAAGTTCTCCACCTTTTCAAAATCTTCCTCGGCGGAAACTACTTTTCTCTCATTTTCTTTTATAACGCAGGGAGTATACTCACAGGCAGCGGCGGTGACATCCTTGGTGATATCCACCAGGACAGGGCCGGGGCGTCCGGTCCTTGCAATCTCAAATGCCCTTCTCAGGATACCCGCCAGCTCCTCCACATTTTTGACAATGTAGCTGTGCTTTGTGATAGGCATAGTCACTCCTGCGATATCCACCTCCTGAAAGCTGTCTTTCCCCAGCATGGGAAGCGACACATTGGCGGTGATCGCCACCATGGGAACGGAATCCATATACGCGGTAGCGATGCCTGTCACCAGATTGGTAGCGCCTGGACCGCTGGTAGCCATGCACACACCCACTTTTCCGGTGGCGCGGGCATAACCGTCTGCCGCGTGAGCCGCCCCCTGCTCGTGACTGGTCAGGATATGTTTGATCTCGCCGCTGTGTTTGTAGAGCGCATCGTAAATATTTAAGATTGCCCCTCCGGGATAGCCAAATACGGTATCCACCCCCTGCTCTTTCAGGCATTCTACTACGATTTCAGAACCATTCAGTACCATACTTAACATTAACCTCCATCTTACGCTTTCCGCCTTTTTGGGGCGGATCTGTCGGGATTTGTCACCACTTGGGAACTGTTAAAATTTATTTACTGTTTCTTAATCTCCAAAACAGCGCCTCTGTTGCCGCTGGTAACCAGCTCCCGGTATCTGGACAGATATCCCGTGGTCACCTGAGGCTCCCTGGGCTGCCATTTTTCACGTCTTTTAGCTAATTCTTCATCAGAAACTTTTAACTGCAGCGTCAGGTTTGGAATATTGATGCTGATGATATCACCTTCTTCCACCAGCGCGATCGGGCCGCCCACTGCCGCCTCCGGGGAAACATGCCCTATGGACGCTCCTCTGGAAGCGCCGGAAAAACGTCCGTCCGTGATCAGCGCCACACTGGAGCCAAGTCCCATGCCCGCGATGGCGGAGGTAGGGTTCAGCATCTCACGCATACCGGGGCCGCCCTTAGGCCCCTCGTAGCGGATCACGACCACGTCTCCCGCAACGATTTTTCCACCCTTGATAGCTGCGATGGCGTCCTCCTCGCAGTCGAAAACCCTTGCCGGTCCCTCGTGCACCATCATTTCCTCCACTACAGCGGAGCGCTTTACCACGGAACCATCGGGGGCAAGGTTGCCCTTTAACACCGCCAGACCGCCAGTCTTACTGTAAGGATGATCTACCGGGCGGATGACCTCCGGATTGAGGTTTTGGGCATGAGCGATATTCTCGCCTATCGTTTTACCGGTAACCGTCATACACTCTGTGTTCAAAAGTCCGCTATCCGCAAGCTCTTTCATCACCGCATAAACGCCGCCGGCCTCGTTGAGGTCCTCCATATAAGTAGGGCCCGCAGGCGCCAGATGGCACAGGTTGGGCGTCTTTTCGCTGATAGGATTGGCGAAACTGATGTCAAAATCAAATCCGATCTCATGGGCGATGGCGGGCAGATGCAGCATGGAATTGGTAGAACACCCCAGCGCCATATCCACTGTCAGCGCATTCAGGATCGCGTCCTTTGTGATAATATCCCTTGCGCGGATGTTTTTCTTTAACAGTTCCATCACCGCCATCCCCGCGTGCTTTGCCAGTTTGATCCTCTCAGAGTACACCGCCGGAATCGTGCCGTTCCCCCGAAGGCCCATCCCCAGAGCCTCCGTCAGACAGTTCATGGAATTTGCCGTATACATACCGGAACAGGAACCGCAGGTAGGACATACCTTATTTTCAAACTCTGTCACATCCTCCTCTGTCATCGTTCCCGCCGCATAGGATCCTACCGCCTCAAACATGGAGGAAAGGCTTCTCTTCTGCCCCTTCACATGCCCGGCCAGCATCGGTCCGCCGGATACAAACACGGTGGGAAGATTCAGCCTGGCCGCGGCCATCAGAAGCCCCGGCACATTCTTGTCGCAGTTAGGCACCATCACCAAGGCGTCAAACTGGTGGGCCACCGCCATACACTCCGTGGAGTCGGCGATCAGATCGCGGGTGACCAGCGAATATTTCATACCCACATGCCCCATGGCGATCCCATCGCATACCGCGATCGCGGGGAACACCACCGGAACGCCCCCGGCCTCCGCAACGCCCAGCTTAACCGCGTCCACGATCTTATCGATATTCATATGCCCCGGCACGATCTCGTTGTAGGAACTGACGATTCCCACCATAGGCTTTTTCATTTCTTCCGCCGTAAATCCCAGCGCGTTGAACAGACTTCTCGCCGGCGCCTGCTGCATACCGGCTCTGGCGTTATCACTTGTCATCATACCATTTCCTCCTCAAATGCTTATCAAATTATTTATGATTCAAACTCTTCCCATTACGTTATCTGATGCGTTCCGCCAGCAGATCTCCCATCCTCGCACATCCTACTCTGGTACACCCTTCAGACATGATATCTCCGGTTCTGAACCCTTCCGTGAGCGCCTGCTTAACCGCGCTTTCGATCGCTTCCGCCTCCTTGTCCAGGTCAAAGCTGTAACGCAGCATCATAGCCGCGCTCAAAACAGTGGCAATGGGATTGGCGATATCCTTCCCCGCGATATCGGGCGCGGAACCGTGGCTGGGCTCATAAAGGCCGAATTTGCTGTCATTTAAGCTGGCGCTTGCCAGCATTCCGATGGACCCCGTCACCATGCTGGCCTCATCGGACAAAATATCGCCAAACATATTTTCCGTAAGGATCACATCGAACTGGGCCGGATCCTTTACAAGCTGCATGGCGCAATTATCTACCAGCATATGCTCCAGCGTAACTTCCGGATAATCCTTTGCCACTTCCTCCACAACTTTTCTCCACAACCGGGAGGAATCCAGGACATTGGCTTTGTCCACACTGGTCACTTTCCTGCGGCGTTTCATGGCGATATCAAAGCCTTTGACGGCGATTCTGCGGATCTCATTCTCATCGTAGGTAAGAGTGTCTGTCGCTTTCAGCACGCCGTTTTCTTCCACCGTCTTCCGCTCGCCGAAATAAAGGCCTCCGGTCAGTTCCCGCATGATCATCATATCAAAGCCTTTCCTGCTGATCTCTTCCTTCAGCGGACAGGCGCCCGCCAGTTCATCATACAAAACCGCGGGGCGCAGATTTGCGAAAAGGTTCAGCGCTTTCCGCAAAGCGAGCAGGCCTGCCTCCGGCCTTAAATCGGGCGCCAGTTTATACCAGGGGGAAGTGGTGGTGTCTCCGCCGATAGATCCCATCAGCACGGCATCAGCCGCTTTCGCTCTCGCAATAGCTTCCTCCGTCAGGGGAACGCCGTGAACATCGATAGAGGCGCCGCCCATCAGAATGTCCTCAAAGATCATTTTATGTCCATAGACTTCCGCCGTTTTCTCCAGAACTTTCTTTGCTTCCCTTACAATCTCCGGTCCAATCCCGTCCCCGGGAATACATGTGATGTGTAATTCCATTTTCACTCCGTTTCTGCGCTGCTCTTTTCCCATATCGAATTTGTGTCAGGCGATCCCATCGCCCTGCAGCGCGCAGACACAAATCCCGCGATTTCCCGCACTCCGCCGCCGATAGCGTCTGAATCA
>CANREV010000009.1 GCA_947629645.1 uncultured Acetatifactor sp.
TTCCAGAGGTAAGTTTACCACACTTGAGACATTTTCTCTTGTGGTTTATTAAGACATTATCATAAATGACTTATAAACCTTGGAAAGAATTTGAAAAAAATAGTTGACGATATTGAGATTTGTGTTATAATATTCAGTGTGTATGCGGTAGTGTGAATCGCAGTACATAATATTAACCCAATCAGTCATGTTGCTTGAGGGACTGAAGGGAGGTCGGGTAGAGATGTCGAACGTAATCGTAAAAGAAAACGAAACTTTGGATAGCGCGCTTCGCCGTTTTAAGAGAAGCTGTGCAAAGGCTGGTATTCAGCAGGAGATTCGTAAGAGAGAGCATTACGAGAAACCCAGCGTAAGACGCAAGAAAAAGTCTGAAGCTGCAAGAAAGCGTAAATATAACTAATTCAGGCAAAATCCCCGATCTGTTCGGATCGGGGATTTCCTTTTGACGAAAAAGATCATGCCGGGCCTGGTTTGCTGCAAGCCGGAAATTCCGCGTGATCCTATCATACAGCTTTTGCTGTTTCGCGTTAATGTATGTCAAACGGCCCGCTGGGATCCTGAAATAAGAATGCAAGTCATAAAACCTGCCGTGTCCCCATATCCTTATAGAAAAAGAATATGAGGTGCGGTATTTTTATGGGAAGGATAAAACGCGGGGCTGCTTTGTTCCTTTCGGCGTTTCTTTGGATATTGCCAGCGGCAACAGCCGGGGCGGAAGTCAATATCAACATATCATCGCCTTCCGTCATTCTCATTGAGAGCTCCACCGGTCAGGTGATCTACGAGCAAAACGCCACAGAGCACAGAAGTCCGGCAAGCATTACTAAAATTATGACGCTGCTGCTTGCCTTTGAAGCATTGGAAGAGGGAAAGATCAGTCTGGACGATCAGGTGCTGACCAGTGAACATGCCAGTTCCATGGGCGGATCGCAGGTTTTTCTGGCGGAAGGGGAGATTCAGACACTGGACACCATGCTCAAATGTATTGCCGTTGCTTCGGGAAACGATGCCAGTGTAGCGGTGGCGGAACATATCGCAGGCAGCGAGGAAGCCTTTGTGGACATGATGAACGCAAAGGCGGCTGAATTGGGAATGCTGGATACCCATTTTGAAGACTGCTGCGGTCTTTCTGATTCGGACGATCACTATTCCTGTGCCAGAGATGTAGCTATCATGTCAAGGGAACTGACCACCAAATATCCGGAGGTGTTTCATTATACGCAGATCTGGATGGAGGATATCACTCACGAGACGAAGCAGGGCACATCAACGTTTACCCTGAGCAGCACCAATAAGCTGTTAAAGCAATATCAGTGGGCTACCGGATTAAAAACCGGTTCCACCAGTAAGGCAAAATACTGTCTGTCCGCTACAGCTACCAGAGACGGAATCGATCTGATTGCGGTGATCATGGGCGCGCCCGATTATAAGGCGAGGTTTCAGGATGCGCAGACGCTTTTGACTTACGGGTTTAGTATCTGCGATCTCTACATAGATGAAAATACCGATGCGCCTGAGCCCGCGGCGATAGAGGGTGGCGTGGAAGATACAGTTTCCCTGAGATATCAGGGCGAGTTCCGGTATCTGGATACCGCGGGAAGTGATCTAAGCAAGGTGGAGAAAACGATCCAGCTGCCGGAGACGATAAAGGCGCCTGTTGCCGAGGGCGCTATAGCGGGGCAGGCAAAATATACGCTGGACGGCAAAGAACTTGGCAGCGTACCCATTCTGTATGACGAGACGGTGGAAAGAGCGGGATACGGAGATTACTTTAAAAAAGTGGTGGGATATTTCCTGCTCTGATGCTATAATGAAAAGGCGGAATGGTTCGCGCAAAGGGCGTGCTGTTCCCAAATTCAGATACCGGCGGGAGAAACGATGATTGATGTGATGATTGCAATAACATGTGTACTTTTTATCGCTTGCCTATGGTTTATGCTGTATGACAGCAATCGTTTTGTGGTCAGAACACATGAGATAACAGATGAAAGAGTCCGCAAGCCGCTGCGTGCAGTAGTGCTTGCGGATTTACATAACAAACGTTACGGAAGAAACAATGAAAAGCTTTTAGAGGCCATTGACAACTGCCATCCCGACTGTATTTTCATAGCGGGCGATATGCTTACCGCCAAGCCGGGCGAGAGTATGGACGTTGCGCTTGGAGTGCTGAAAACACTGGCGGGGAAGTATCCGGTCTATTACGGAAACGGCAATCATGAGCACCGATTGAAATTGTATCCGCAAAAATACGGCGATATGGCGGTGCGGTATGAGGAGGCTTTGCGGAAACTGGGGATAGAGCCTCTTATCAATTCTCATGTTTCTCTGCCGGAGCATGGTGTTGTCATATATGGCGCGCAGATAGACAAATTTTATTATAAGAGGCTGAAGGTGCAGCATATGGAGCCGGACTATCTGACAAGCCTTTTGGGAAATCCCGAACCGGATAAGTATACGGTGCTGCTTGCCCACAATCCTGACTATGCGCCCCAATATGCGGAGTGGGGGGCTGATCTGACGCTGTCGGGGCATGTCCACGGAGGCGTGGTCAGGGTGCCTTTCTGGGGCAGGGGCGTTGTATCCCCCAATATTCGTTTTTTCCCCCGGTATGATGGAGGGATTTTTCGGGAAAAAGAACGGCTGATACTGGTGAGCAGGGGACTGGGAATGCATACCATTCCTTTTCGGCTGTTTAATCCGGCGGAATTGTGGGTGGTGGATCTAAAGCCTCAGTCCGCAAAAAGTATCTCCAATGTCTGACGCCTGCGGCAAAAAGCCGCAGATACAGAATGTATGTTCCTGCTTGCAATGAATGGAAAAAGCCGTTAAAATTATGGGCGGTAAGGAAAGAAGGGTGCTGTGAAAGATGGCGATATCCGTAAAGCTTGAAGTTTTTGAGGGTCCCCTGGATCTGCTGCTTCATCTGATAGATAAAAACAAAGTAGATATATATGATATTCCCATTGTGGAGATCACGGAGCAATATCTGGACTATATCAGGCAGATGGAAGAGAGCGACATGAATGTGATGAGCGAGTTTCTGGTCATGGCTGCCACGCTGCTTGACATTAAATGCCGCATGCTCCTTCCCAAGGAAGTCAACGAGGAGGGGGAGGAGGAAGACCCCAGAGCCGAGTTGGTGCAAAAACTCTTGGAGTACAAGATGTATAAGTACATGTCCTTTGAACTGCGGGACCGACAGGTGGATGCCGAAAGGAATCTGTATCGGGAGCAGCATCTGCCCGAGGAGGTTGCTTCCTACAGACAACCCGTCAACTACGAGGAACTGGTGGGGGACATGACGTTGAACAAACTCCACGAAATTTTTAAGTCCGTTGTCCGTAAACAGGAGGACAAGATCGATCCTATCCGGAGTCAGTACGGCAATATCGAAAAGGATGAGATCGATATGGACGTCAAGATGCTGTATGTGGAGGCTTACGCAAAAGAACACGGCAGATTCAGTTTCCGTCAGCTTCTGGAAAAACAGTCCAGCAGGATGGAGATTATCGTCACTTTCCTGATCATACTGGAATTGATGAAAACCGGAAAAATCACTATCGTTCAGGAAAATATTTTTGATGATATTATCATCACCGCCAGACAGAGCGATAAGGCCAGCGCCTGACGAGAAGGGTATGGGAAAATGGACAGAAAAAAAGCGAAAGCAGTCTTGGAAGCGGTGCTGTTTGCCATGGGCGAATCCGTGGAAATCAGCAGACTTGCCGCTGTGATAGAAGAGGATGTAAAGACTACAAAAGAAATTTTGGGTGAAATGGAAAAAGAGTATGCAAAAGCGGAACGGGGAATCCTGCTTGCCAGATTTGACGATTCCGTACAGCTTTGTACTAAGACAGATTTGTATGAATATCTGATCAAAATTGCAAAAGCACCCAGAAAAATGACGCTGACAGATACGGTGCTGGAGACTCTTTCCATCATTGCGTACAAGCAGCCCGTCACCAGAGCGGAGATCGAGCGGGTAAGAGGGGTCAGCTGCGACCATGCCATCAATAAACTGCTGGAGTATGACCTTATCATGGAGCTGGGACGGCTGGACGCACCGGGAAAACCTCTTTTGTTTGGCACTACGGAACAGTTTTTGCGTTCTTTCGGCGTAGGCAGTCTGGAGGAACTGCCCGAGCTAAACCCCGTGCAGTTTGAAGAGTTCAAACAGCAGGCGGAGGCGGAAGTGCAGCTTCAGCTTGACGTGTGACGACATAAAAATGACACATAGGACATAGAAACAGCCTCATATATTATTAAAAATCCCAAAGAAGTGAGAGTGGATGAAAAAAAGTGTAGGAGGCTTTTTTGCTGCCCTGATTCTGGGGCTGTCGTGCCCTGTGACGGCGCTTGGGGCAAATCAGGAAGACGTAAGTCCCGCGAAGGAGATTTCTTTGTATGCCACGGCGGCTGCGCTGATAGACGGGGATTCCGGAAGAGTACTGTATGGGAAAAATGCGGATACGCCTATGGCGATGGCCAGTACCACCAAAATTATGACGTGCATACAGGTGCTGGAGAATGCCGATCCTGACGAGATGCTGACGGTGTCATCTTACGCCGCAGGCATGCCGAAAGTAAAATTATACATAAAGCAGGGAGAGCAGTACCGGGTCGGCGATCTGCTCTATTCCCTGATGCTGGAATCCCACAATGACGCGGCGGTGGCGCTGGCGGAACATGTGGGACGCAAATATCTGCCGGAGGAACTGCAAAATAAGCCGGCATCGGAATATACTGCCAAGGAGAGCAAAATGGCCGTTGCGGCTTTCGCATCGTTGATGAATCAAAAGGCATCTGAACTGGGATGCGAGAATACCTGGTTCATCACGCCAAACGGGCTGGACGCGGAAGAGGCGGTTACGCTTCCGGACGGCAGCATCCAGACGAAGCAGCACTGCACCACGGCGGCGGAGCTGGCGAGGATTATGGCGTACTGTATCCGCAAGTCCCCGCAGAAAGAGAGATTCCTTGAGATCACGAGGACGGAAAATTATAGTTTTTCCGCCAACGGACGCAGCTTTTCTTGTGCCAACCACAACGCGTTTCTGAATATGATGAGCGGAGCGTTAAGCGGTAAAACGGGATTTACCAACAAGGCGGGCTATTGCTATGTAGGGGCCTTAGAGAGGGATGGAAAGACTTTTGTGGTAGCGCTTTTAGCCTGTGGATGGCCAGACAACAAGAACTACAAATGGAGCGATACCAGAAAACTGATGGAATACGGGCTGGAACATTACTCCTACAGAAGTTTTCTGGAGGAAGGCGTGCGGTTTGACGAAAGGAAGCTGCTCCCTGTTCCCGTGCGAAACGGCAGGACGGATATACTGGGACGGATGGCATACACCGGTATACAGCTCAAGGCGCAGCCTGAGGAAGGGGAAGAAAAAGCGGATGCCTTAAGCGGCGGGGCTTTTGGGGAAATGAGGATGGGACTTTTGCTTCGGGAGGATGAGGAGATCCGGGTAGAGTACAGCTGGGAGGACAGCCTGGAAGCGCCGGTGGAGCAAGGTACCAAGGTGGGCAGCGTCCGCTATATCGTAGACGATACGGTTTATCTGGAGGAGGACATCGTGACGGTTGACAGCGTGGAGCGCATCGATTTTACCTGGTGCATGGAACAGATCCTGGACCGTTTTTTGGTGCGTCGGTAGAAACAGAATGGAAATCCTGTCAAAAAAATGCAATTCGTTCTTTGCGAGTTGCTTTTTTTGTGGTATACTGCTATAGACAAATTCATCATGGGGCTGTGTGCGCTCCTGATGCTGAGTTGTTTGTATTTATCTATTATAAACGGAGGACTGAAAGCATGAGTACTACTTCAAAAGCGAGTCAAAGAATTGCTGCTTTACTCGATGACAACAGTTTCGTTGAAATCGGCGGGCTTGTGACGGCAAGATCCACGGATTTCAATATGAAACCAAATGATACTCCCTCTGACGGCTGTATCACCGGCTATGGAGTGATCAACGGTAATCTTGTGTATGTCTACAGTCAGGACGCTTCCGTGATGAACGGCAGCGTGGGCGAGATGCACGCAAAAAAGATCGCTAATCTCTATGATCTGGCTATGAAGACAGGGGCGCCTGTCATCGGCCTGATTGATTCCGCCGGCCTGAGACTGCAGGAGGCTACGGATGCGCTGAATGCATTCGGGTCTATCTATATGAAGCAGACGCTGGCTTCCGGTGTGATCCCACAGATTACTGCCATTCTTGGAACCTGCGGCGGTGGACTTGCTCTGTTCCCCACGCTGACGGATTTTACTTTTATGGAAGAGAAGAGCGCAAAACTGTTTGTCAATGCGCCTAACGCATTGGACGGCAACACCACTGCAAAGTGCGATTGTGCTTCCGCCTCATTTCAGGCAAAAGAGAGCGGCATTGTGGATGTTGCAGCTGATGAAGCGACTATCCTTGCAAAGATCAGGGAGCTGATCGGTTTCCTGCCTTCTAACAATGCGGAGGGCAGCGACATGGCGGAGTGCACTGATGACCTGAACAGAGTCGCTCCCGAATTGGCAAACTGTGTGGGAGATACTTCCATCGCACTTTCTATTCTTGCGGATGACAACGACTTTTTTGAGGTGAAAGCCGGTTATGCCAGGGATATGGTGACAGGATTTATGAGACTGGACGGCGTGACGGTAGGCGCCCTGGCAAACCGCAGTGAGATCTGTGACGAGACGGGCAAAGTCGCAGAGAAGATGGATGCGGTCCTTTCACCTGAAGGATGCGAGAAAGCGGCCGGTTTCGTGGCATTCTGCGATGCTTTCGACATCCCCGTGCTGTCTTTGACCAATGTAAAGGGTTATCAGGCTACGGTGTGTGCCGAGAAGCAGATCGCAAAGGCTGCGGCTAAGCTTACTTACGCATTTGCGAGCGCCACTGTTCCCAAGGTGAACGTGATCCTGGGCAAGGCTCTCGGCACGGCGGGCATTGTGATGAATTCCAAAGCTATCGGCGCCGATATCACCATAGCCTGGCCCGATGCGGAAATCGGCACTATGGACGGCAAACTGGCGGCAAAGATCATGTATGAAGGACAGGGCGCCGATGTGATCAACGAGAAGGCAGCCGAGTATGACGCTCAGAAACTCAGCGTGGGCAGCGCTGCAAGGAGAGGATATGTGGATCAGATCGTAGAGGCGGCCGATACCAGAAAATATGTGATCGGCGCTTTTGAAATGCTCTTTAGCAAGAGCGAGGACCGTCCCGCAAAAAAGCATGGAACAGTATAGAAAGGGTGATTATAGCATGAAGAAATTTTTGACATTAATCTGTATGATTGCCTGTATCTTTGGGCTGACCGCCTGCCAGTCTGAGGAAAAACTGTCGGAGTATGAGCAGTGGAAACTTGATTATGCGAAACAGAGCGCGACTCAGAACATCATTCCCCTGTTCACGTCTTACATGGATGACGAGATGGCCGTTTCTCTTGATATCTATACTCTGGATGAGATCACTTATATCATGGGCAGTGAAAACCAGATAAATATTACGGGCTATGTGACGAAAAACGGTATTGAGTCCTTTCATTCCGCCAAGGATTCCACAGGAAAAATTCTGGAGATCATCGATACTACGGCTGAAATAGACGATGATACGATCATTGTGGAGGCGACCGTCAGGGGTGAGAAGAAAGATGCGATAGCAGAGGTAATCTTTTCTAACGATATGTTTATGGATATTGAGTCCGTTTCGCTCAATCCCGTATCCGGCATGGGCGAACTGATGACGAAGGCGGCTCTTAACACGGCGATCGGTATGGGGACTGTGTTCGTTGTCCTGATTTTGATCAGCCTGATCATTTCGCTGCTTGGCCTGATCCCTGCTCTTCAGGCTAAGATGGCAGGGAAAAAGGAGCCTGCACGGACCGGGGCGGACAATGCGGCAGCGCAGATCACCGCTCAGGAGGAACAGGCGGACGAGATGGACGAGACGGATGACTTAGAGCTGGCAGCCGTGATCGCGGCTGCGGTTGCCGCCAGCGAGGGGGCAGCTTCCACGGACGGTTTTGTAGTCCGCTCTATCCGCAGAAGAGCGTAGCGCATAAAGATTCACAGACAAAAATCAATATATTGGGCCGCAAAAGCGGCAGATGGAGGAAAAAATGAAAAATTATACCATTACCGTAAACGGAAATGTATATGACGTAACCGTAGAAGAGGGCGCGTCCACAAATGCTCCCGCAGCAGCAAAGGCGCCTGCAGCTCCCAAGGCAGCCCCTAAGGCGGCTCCCGCAGCAGCTCCCAAGGCAGCCGGCGCAGGCAGCATCAAGATTGAGGCCGGTGCGGCAGGAAAGGTATTTAAGATCGAGAAAAAGGTTGGCGATGCCGTAAAGAAGGGCGATGCGGTCGTTATCGTTGAGGCTATGAAGATGGAGATCCCCGTTGTGGCTCCCCAGGATGGCACTGTAGCAAGTATTGACGTGGCTGTTGGTGATGCGATCGAGGCAGGAGCGGTTCTGGCAACATTGAACTAATCGTTACTGCACTGCAAGAAAACAACAGGAGGTCAACAAATGGAATATATAGGTTCTACGCTTAGTAATCTGCTTCATCAGACGGCGTTTTTTAACCTGACATGGGGAAATTACGTTATGATAGCAGTTGCGTGCTTTTTCCTTTATCTGGCTATCCGGCATGAGTTTGAGCCCTTGCTCTTAACTCCCATAGCCTTCGGTATGCTGTTGGTCAACATCTACCCCGACATCATGCTTCATGCAGAGGACGCCGCAAACGGTGCGGGCGGCCTGCTGTACTATTTTTACAAATTAGATGAGCTGGCGATCCTGCCGTCCCTGATCTTCATGGGTGTGGGCGCCATGACGGACTTCGGTCCCCTGATCGCAAATCCCAAGAGCTTCCTCTTGGGCGCGGCTGCGCAGTTCGGTATTTTCGCCGCTTATTTTGGCGCGATCTGGCTTGGCTTTAACGATAAGGCCGCGGCGGCCATTTCCATTATCGGCGGCGCGGACGGTCCTACTTCCATTTTCCTTGCCGGAAAACTGGGGCAGACGGCTATCTTAGGGCCGATAGCGGTGGCGGCTTACTCTTATATGTCGCTGGTGCCTATTATCCAGCCTCCTATCATGAAGCTGCTTACCACGGAGAAAGAGAGAAAGATCAAGATGGGACAGCTTCGTCCCGTATCCAAGCTGGAAAAGATTCTGTTCCCTGTTATCGTTACGATTGTGGTATGTCTGATCCTTCCCACAACGGCGCCTCTGGTAGGTATGCTGATGCTGGGTAATCTGTTCAGGGAGTCCGGGGTAGTGAGACAGCTGACTGACACCGCTTCCAATGCACTGATGTATATCGTTGTTATCCTGCTTGGAACTTCCGTAGGCGCAACTACCAGCGCAGAAGCATTTTTAAATGTGGATACCTTAAAGATCGTGCTGTTAGGTCTGATCGCCTTTATGTTCGGCACGGCGGCGGGCGTGCTGTTCGGCAAGCTGATGTGCATCCTGACCAAGGGCAAAGTCAATCCTCTGATCGGATCCGCGGGCGTATCCGCTGTTCCTATGGCGGCCCGTGTATCCCAGAAGGTAGGTGCGGAGGCGGATCCCACCAACTTCCTGCTGATGCATGCCATGGGCCCGAACGTGGCGGGTGTTATCGGAACCGCAGTTGCCGCCGGCACATTCATGGCGATATTCGGGGTCTTTTAAGCTGTGCATCTTTTATCATTTTCAAAATATAAACATGGAGGAAATTCGTAATGTCAGAAATTGAAAAGAAACCGATTAAAATTACGGAAACCATACTGCGTGACGCTCACCAGTCTCTGATCGCGACCAGAATGCCTACCGAGTTTATGCTTCCCATCGTGGATAAGATGGATAAGGTAGGGTATCATTCCGTAGAGTGCTGGGGCGGCGCAACTTTTGACGCTTCTCTTCGTTTCCTGAAGGAGGATCCCTGGGACAGACTCCGCAAGCTGCGTGACGGCTTTAAGAATACAAAGCTGCAGATGTTGTTCCGCGGACAGAATATCCTTGGCTACAGACCTTATGCGGACGATGTTGTAGACGCTTTCGTCCAGAAGTCCATTGCAAACGGTATTGATATCATCCGTATTTTCGACTGTCTGAACTATCTGCCCAACCTTCAGGAGGCGGTCAATGCCACCAACAGGATAAAGAAGCAGGAGGGCAGAGGTCATGCGCAGGTAGCGCTGGCCTACACGCTGGGTGATGCGTACACTCTGGAATACTGGGCGGATATGGCTAAGAAGATCGAGGAGATGGGCGCGGATTCCATCTGTATCAAAGATATGGCCGGCCTGCTGGTCCCCTATAAGGCAAGCGAACTGATCAAAGCCATGAAGGAGAACACCAGACTGCCGATCCAGCTGCACACCCACTATACTTCCGGTGTGGCTGGCATGACCTATCTGAAAGCGGTGGAGGCAGGTGTGGATGTGATCGATACTGCTATGAGTCCTTTCGCAATGGGTACATCGCAGCCCGCTACCGAAGTTATGGTGGAGACCTTTAAGGGCACCCCTTACGATACGGGATTCGATCAGAATCTGCTGGCGGAGATCGCAGACTACTTCCGTCCTTACAGAGATGAGTGCTTAAAGAACGGTCTGCTGAATCCCAAGGTTATGGGCGTTGATATCAAGACTCTGCTGTATCAGGTACCCGGCGGTATGCTTTCCAACATGGTGAGCCAGCTGAAAGAGCAGAATGCGGAAGATAAGTATTATGACGTGTTAAAGGAGATCCCCAAGGTGCGCAAGGATCTGGGCGAGCCTCCGCTGGTTACTCCTTCCTCCCAGATCGTGGGTACGCAGGCTGTATTCAACGTGTTGATGGGTGAGAGATACAAGATGGCCACTAAGGAGACCAAGGCGGTTCTGCGCGGCGAGTATGGTCAGACCGTAAAGCCTATGAATCAGGAGGTTATCGACAAGGTCATCCCCGGAGAGACAAGGCTGACGGGACGTTTTGCGGATACCCTGCCCAGCGAGATGGATAAGCTGGAAAGCGAGATGAAGGAATGGAAGCAGCAGGACGAGGATGTGCTTTCCTATGCGTTGTTCCCTCAGGTTGCGACCGATTTCTTCAAGTATCGCCAGGCACAGCAGGAGAAAGTAGACATGACGCAGGCAGACACTGTAAACGGCGCTTATCCCGTCTGAGCGCAAGGCGGATAACGGGATAAAAATGTATATGTTTTGTGTGAAACGGCATCGGGGTTTTCTCCGATGCTGTTTTGCTTACAGGGGGAGCAGCGGGACATAATACCTATTGACAAAAGGGTGGAAGATTAAGTAAAATAACGAGTGTAATATGCTTTTTACATATTTGTCCCGCCGGATGAAATCCGGCGCGCGACTAAGATCGGACATGCGATCTGAACTTGATATGCAGGTCTTTAAAAGCCGTTCAGGCATGGAGGAAGAAAATGGCCCGTAAAGAAACGATAACAATCGATATGATTCTCGACACCGCGTTTGAAATGACGAGGGAGGAAGGCTTTGCCAATGTCACGGCGAGAAAGGTGGCGGCGAAAGCAGGCTGTTCCACACAGCCCATCTTCCGCGTCTACAAGAATATGGATGAACTCCTTAAAGCAGTGTACGATAAAGCGGCGGCTTTCTTTCAGGATTTTTACAGCCTTTATCCCAGAATGGGGAAAACGCCTTTCGCCAATATGGGGATGGCCTACATAGCCTTTGCGAAAAAAGAGCGGCATCTTTTTGAGTTGCTGTTTGTGACATCGAGCCCTTATAAAAGGAGCATGTATGAACTGTTGAACGGGAAAGAGGGCAATGTGGTATATGAGATCAATCTTGCCAGAGTGGCGGGCTGTGCGGATCCCGGCGACCTGTTTATGAAGATGTGGATCTTTATTCATGGCGCTGCCTGCATGACGATGACGGGAGATTATGACCTGACGGACGTGCAGACACGGGAATTATTGAAAAGCTCCTATGAAGCCTTTGCGGGCATAAACGGTTGAGGAGCAGGGTATGGAGAAGCAATATGACATATTAAGTAAGATATCGGATCAGTACGGGCAGATGAGCAAAAGCCATAAGGCTATCGCCGGTTTCATTCTGGAGCACTACGATCAGGCGGTGTTCATGACGGCGGCAAAACTGGGGGAATCGCTGGGAATCAGCGAATCAACGGTGGTACGTTTCGCCAACCGGATCGGTTATGCGGGGTATCCTGAGTTTCAGCGCGCTCTGGAGGAATGCGTCAAGGGGAAATTGAGCAGTATTCAGAAGATGGACGCGAAATACGGCAGGAGCACACAGTCGGAGGTGCTGGCTTCCGTAATCACTGCGGACATTGAAAAGCTCCAGCACACCATAGAGAATCTGGATCCGGCTGCCTTTGAGTCTGCGGTAGAGACTATCCTTGCTGCGGACACTATTTATATTATGGGACTGCGCAGCAACCAGCCGCTGGCGGAGTTTCTGCACTTTTATCTCAATATGATCCGGGGCAGGGTGGTGCTGCTTCAGACCACCAGCGTCAGCGAGACGTTCGAGCAGATGATACGTATCAATGAGAAAGACTGTTTTATCGGAATCAGCTTTCCCAGATATTCCATGCGTACTCTGAAGGCGATGGAATTTGCCAGCGACAGGAATGCAAAGGTGATCGCTGTGACGGACTCTGCCCATTCTCCCATGAGTCTGTATTCTTCCTGTAATCTTCTTGCCAGAAGCGATATGGTCTCCATTGTGGATTCTCTGGTGGCGCCTCTTAGCGTGATCAATGCGCTGGTGGTGGCGCTTTGTCTGCGCTGTCCGCAGGATGTGAAGCGCAATCTGGAGATGCTGGAGGAAACCTGGAACAATTATCAGGTATACTTAAACGATGAGATTAACTTTATCAATGATGAGCCGATTCTGAAATATTCCCTGCGCAGGGAGGAATAGATTTGCTGAGGAACGGAATTGCTGAGGAATAGATTTGCTGTGGAGTGGAATTCCTGAGGAACGGAATTGCTGAGGAGTGGAATTCCTGAGGAATGAAATTCCTTCGGATGGAAAGGCAGGACAGCGGTTTGGAGAGAGTGATAGTGGTCGGCGGAGGCGCCTCGGGAATGGCGGCGGCGTTATCGGCATCTGACAGCGGCAGAAAGGTTTTCCTGTTGGAAAAAAATGAAAAGTTGGGAAAGAAGCTGTATATCACAGGCAAAGGGCGCTGCAATGTGACCAACGCGGCGGATATGGAAACTATGTTCGACAGCGTGTGCACCAACGCCAAATTCCTTTACAGCGCGTTTTACGGGTATGATAATCGGGCGGTCATGGAATTCCTGGAAAATGCCGGCTGCCCCTTAAAGACTGAGCGGGGGGACAGGGTGTTCCCAAGATCGGACCATGCTTCGGATGTGACGGCGGCGTTTCAGCGGGAACTGAAAAAGCGCGGCGTTGATGTCCGCCTTGGCACGGAGGTTTCGGGGCTTTGTGTAAAGGAGGGACGGGTGACAGGCGTCAGACTAACAAAAGGTTCTGTGCTGGAAGGGGAGCGCGTCATTTTGTGTACCGGAGGACTTTCTTACCCCGCCACAGGTTCCACAGGAGACGGATACCGCTTTGCGGAGGAGACGGGGCACAGGCTGGTGGAGAGAAGGCCTGCGCTGGTGCCGTTTAACATAGCGGAAGAATGGTGCGGCAGACTGACGGGACTGTCCCTGAGAAACATATCTCTCGTCATGACAAATGGAAAGAAGAACCTTTATGAAGGGTTTGGGGAAATGCTGTTCACCCATTTCGGGGTCAGCGGGCCGCTGGTACTGTCCGCCAGCAGCTATTACGACAAGAGCGAAAATATCCGGCTTCTGATCGACTTAAAACCGGCTATGGACGCGGAACAGTTGGACAGGCGGCTGCTCAGGGATTTTGAGGAAAATCAGAAGAAACAGTTTAAAAATGCTCTTGGCGGGCTTTTCCCCGCTAAATTGATTCCTGTCATGACAGAATTATCCGGGATAGACCCCGAAAAAAAGGTAAATGAGATCACAAGACAGGAGCGCAGGGATTTTGGAAAGCTGATCAAGAGTATCCCTCTGACTGTGACAGGCACCAGAGGATTTGAGGAGGCCGTTATCACAAAGGGCGGCGTGTCGGTAAAGGATGTGAACCCCTCCACGCTGGAATCTAAAAAGGTAAAAGGGCTGTATTTCGCGGGAGAGTTATTGGATCTGGATGCGCTGACAGGCGGCTTCAATTTGCAGATCGCATGGTCTACGGGTCATCTGGCGGGCATCGGAGCGATGTGAGGAAAGATCTGCCGGAGGGAGATTTTGACAGAAAGGGTAAAAGAACATGAGTTTTAACATTGCGGTGGATGGACCCGCGGGTGCGGGCAAGAGCACCATTGCCAAGGCAGTGGCGCGGAAAATGGGATTGATCTATGTGGATACCGGGGCTATGTATCGCGCCATGGCGCTGTATATGGTCAGGGAGGGCGTTGATCTCTGCGATTCGGAGGCGATCATCGCCAAATGCCGGGAGGCGGATATCACCATCCGGTATGAGGACGGGATTCAGGTAGTGTATTTAAACGGAGAAAACGTAAATCCCTATCTGCGCACGGAGGAGACAGGCCATGCGGCTTCCTACGTCAGCGTGATACCGAAGGTGCGGGAAAAGATGGTGGATCTGCAGCGGAAGCTGGCGGCCGGGAGCGACTGTATCATGGATGGCAGGGATATCGGTACCTGTGTACTGCCAAATGCCGACCGCAAGATTTATCTCACCGCCAGCAGCGCGGTGCGGGCAAAAAGAAGGTATGACGAGCTGACTGCAAAAGGTGAGAAATGCGAGCTGGAAAAGATCCGGGCGGACATTGAAGAGAGAGACTACCGGGACATGCACAGAGAGGCATCCCCTCTGAAACAGGCGGACGATGCCATTCTGGTGGACACTTCCCATATGATGGTAGAAGAAGTGATCGATAAGATCATCTCCCTCTGCGCCCATTGAGAGATACGGGCTTTTGAAGTTAAGAGATACAATATTCCGGGCAGGGGAGTTTTGACAGGATGGAAACAAAACTGGCAGAGTACGCCGGCTTTTGCTTCGGCGTAAAGCGGGCGGTGGACACAGTGTATGAACAGCTGGAAAGAGGGAAAACTATCTACACCTATGGTCCGATCGTGCACAATGAGGAAGTGGTGAAAGATCTGGGCGATAAAGGTGTTGGTGTCCTGAAGGGGAAAGAGGCGCTGGAGGCGCTGGATCAGGGCAGCGTGGTGATACGCGCCCACGGCGTGCCAAAGGAGATCTGTCTCCTTTTAGAGAAAAAAGGGCTGGAGTACGTTGACGCGACTTGTCCTTTCGTAAAAAAAATCCACAGGATTGTGGAGCGGGCGGGCAGAGAGGGAGAGCATGTGGTCATCATAGGGAACCCCGCCCATCCGGAAGTGGAGGGAATTGTGGGCTGGTGCAGCGGCCCCGTGACAGTGCTTGAGACGCTTCAGGAGGCGGAAAGCTTCGTGCCTCCGGAGGGGAAAAAGCTGTGCGTGGTGTCCCAAACGACATTTAACTACAATAAATTTCATTCTATAGTTGAAATTTTCCAGAAAAAAGGTTACAATATTAATGTTGCTAAGACTATATGCAACGCAACGGAGGAACGGCAGAACGCGGCCAGAGAGCTTGCAAAAGAGGCTGACGTTATGATCGTAATAGGCGGCAGGCACAGTTCCAATACGAGAAAGCTTTACGAGATATGTTGTGAGGAATGTGCGGACACCTATTTTATACAGACGCTGGATGACTTGCATTTAGAACTACCTAAATCTGTTCGACTGGTGGGTATTACAGCGGGGGCTTCCACCCCAAATAAATTAATCGAGGAGGTTCAAAATTATGTCAGAATTAACTTTTGAACAAATGTTGGAAGATTCAATTAAGACAATACATTCAGGAGAGGTAGTCGAAGGTACAGTCATCGATGTAAAGGCAGACGAGATCATCTTAAACATCGGTTATAAATCTGATGGTATCCTTACCAAGAGTGAATATACCAATGATTCCAGCCTGGATCTTACAACCGTGGTAAAGCCCGGCGATACCATGGAAGTCAAGGTTTTGAAGGTAAATGACGGGGAAGGACAGGTGGTTTTGACCTACAAGCGTCTTGCAGCCGACAGAGGTAATAAGAGGATAGAGGAAGCATATAATAATCATGAGGTGCTGAAGGCAACGGTTTCACAGGTTTTGGAAGGCGGCCTGAGCGTTGTGGTGGAGGGCGTCAGGATTTTCATTCCTGCCAGCCTTGTTTCCGATACCTATGAAAAGGATCTGGGAAAGTATGCGGATCAGGAAATTGAGTTCGTGATCAGTGAATACAATCCCAAGAGGAGAAGATATATTGGCGACCGCAGACAGCTGGTAGCGGCTAAGAAGGCGGAGCTTCAGAAAGCGCTGTTTGAACGGATCAAAGAGGGCGATGTGGTGGAAGGCACTGTCAAGAATGTGACGGATTTCGGCGCGTTTATCGATCTGGGAGGAGCGGACGGCCTGCTCCATATCTCCGAGATGTCCTGGGGAAGGATAGAGCATCCCAAGAAAGTGTTCAAGGTAGGCGATCAGTTGAAAGTGCTGATCAAGGAAATCAGCGGCAACAAGATTGCATTGTCCTTAAAGTTTGATGATGCAAATCCTTGGAAGGATGCGGCTGCCAAGTATGCGGTAGGAAATGTTGTTACCGGCAAGGTGGCAAGAATGACTGATTTTGGAGCATTTGTAGAGCTTGAGGCGGGTGTGGACGCATTGCTTCATGTGTCTCAGATTTCCAAAGAGCATGTTGAGAAGCCGGCTGATGTATTGAGCGTAGGGCAGGAGATTACCGCTAAGGTGGTTGATTTCAACGAAGCGGACAAGAAGATATCGCTGAGCATGAAGGCGCTGCTGGCACCGGAACCCGCTGCGGCTGAGGAGTCGGATGAGGATGTTGTCTCTGTGGATATCGATGCAGTGATTGCATCACAGGGCGAAGAGGATGCCGAATAATTGAAGCTGTAAGCTGGCGGACATAATAAAAGAATAACAGGACGGTGGATTGCCATGGCATATGATTATGAATTCTTTAAAAAAGAGATCTTAGCGCTGACGGCCATTGATCTGGATTGTTATAAAGAAAAGCAGATGAAGCGCCGTATTGATACTTTGATATCCAAACATAAGATAGAAGGATATGACAAGTATGTTGCGGGGTTAAAGTCTGATAAAGATCTGTTTGATGAGTTTGTAAACTATATTACGATCAATGTCTCCGAGTTTTACCGCAACCCCGAGCAATGGAAGCTGATGGACGAAGAGGTATTTCCGGAACTGATCAAAAAGTATGGTAAGAACCTGAAGATCTGGAGCGCGGCGTGTTCTACAGGGGATGAGCCGTATTCGCTGGTGATGGCGCTGTCGAAGCATCTTCCTTTGAACAATATAAAGATTTTCGCGACAGATCTTGATAAGCAGGTGATCGCAAAGGCAAAGATCGGCGTATATTCAGAGAAGAGTATCCTTTCCGTCCCCGCTGACATGAAAAAGAAATACTTCACGCAGGTGGGGCCTTCTTACAAGATTGCCGATGAGATCAAAGAGCGCGTGGAATTCAAAGAGCATAACCTGTTGAAGGATGCTTATCCCACGGATTGTCATCTGATCGTGTGTCGGAATGTCCTGATTTACTTTACGGAAGAGGCAAAGGAAGAAGTGTTCCGCAAGTTTAACAGGTCTCTGGTATCAGGCGGCGTGCTGTTTATCGGCAGTACGGAGCAGATTATTAATTATAAGGAAATCGGTTACGAGAGAAAGAATTCTTTCTTTTATCAGAAGCCCTGAGGGGTAAAGCCATGACCGGATCGATATCGGAAATGGCGGGTGATACATAAAGATATATCATCGCATGAATACAGCAATAAAAAAAGTGCCTGCGGCACTTTTTTTATTGCTTATTCTTTAAAGTAAACCGGACTGTATGTAGATGGCGGAATTAATAGACGGAAGCCATCATGTTCAAAACATGGTTGGCATATTTGGAAAATGCCTGCCGGTTCCTTTTTAAATCGTCCGTCAATTCAAAAAACAGTTCACTGCTTTTGTAGTCCCGTTTAAAGAAGGGTTCAAAGAGGATGTTCCACTGAGGCAGATAACTGGAAGTTTTTCTGGTGTAACAGTTGGCGGCGGAAGCGGGAATACGATGGTTTTTGCTCACAAATCCGGCAACGGATTTGTGGAGAGCCATATCCTCTGCGGGGAGATAATAATAATCCTGATAATTGGAGTAGAAGTATTTTAATTCTCCCTCATATATGGGCACTCTGATACAGGCTTCATCGCCTTCTCCGCGGAAATGACAGTCTCTGGTGTTGGCGGAGATCAGTTTCGGCAGACGGTTATCCGGTGTCAGAAACATGAGCAGTTCTTTGCGTTTGTTGCCGTTTAAGTCCTTGTAAGAGTTTGCCTGAACCTTTCTGGCTTTGACGGGCGTGTTGAACAAGTCATAGTAAGCCAGCATGGGAAGCGTTTCCAGCATACCTTTGATATCGTCCGCATTGTGAAGCAGAAGAGCGTTTTCCGCAAACTCGCTGGGATTTTTTACATAGTCCTGATAGATGCCGATGAGTTCGGCGCCGCTGAAAACATCCTTGCGGTCGATCCCCAGAAATTGTTCCAGCGTTTTCTGCTTACAATTGGGCAGTTTCAAAAAGTATTTGTAGGGAGCGATCCTTTTGTATAAGTCTATCCCGCGAAAACCCGCGAAACTGTAAGGGAGAGAGAGCGATTCGCACTTCTGGGTGATAAACGGCAGATCAAAGTTGTTGCCGTTAAAGTGAACCAGATAGTGAAAAGTTTTTGCAAAATCAAAAAAGGAAGTTAAAATAGCGGTTTCCTGATCGAAATTCTCCGCCATCCACTGGATGGTACGCCATTTGCCGTCCTGGTAATATGCGCATCCGATCAGATACAGGTAGGAGGAACGCGCTGCGAAACCGGTAGTTTCGATATCTAAAAAGAGAATGCGCTCCAGGGGCGCAAGCTTTTCCAAGGGATAAGATATTTTGAAATTTTCTAATGTTTCTTCAGAAATCCTCATGACCGCCTCCATCGAAAATCGTGCTACAGTTATCATAACACAATTTTTAATTTTGCAGTAGTATTTTATGCAAAAAAATAGTATATTTAAAGTACAATCCGACAAGAGAGAAAGGACGATCACTATGGCGAAGTTTACGTTTGCAGGCGGCATCCACCCCTATGACGGAAAAGACCTGTCCAAAGACAAACCGATACAGGATTTTCTCCCGAAGGGAGAAGCTGTGTACCCTTTAAGCCAGCATATCGGCGCTTTGGCGCAGGCCATTGTAAAGACAGGCGAAAGAGTGCTGAAAGGTCAGAAGATAGCGGAAAGCGGCGGTTTTGTGTCCGCACCGATTTACGCTTCCGTTTCCGGTATCGTCAAAGCTATCGAGCCGAGGCGTGTGGTGACCGGAGATATGGTCATGAGTATTATTCTTGAAAATGATTCCCAGTTTGAAAGCGTTAAATTTGAGCCTGAGGCGCCGTTGGAAGATATGAGTAGAGAGGACATTGTCAACTGTATCCGGGAGGCAGGCATTGTCGGTATGGGCGGAGCGGGATTCCCCACGCATGTGAAGCTGTCGCCTAAAGAGCCGGATAAAATTGACTATGTCATTGTCAACTGTGCGGAGTGCGAGCCTTATCTGACTTCCGATTACCGAAGGATGCTGGAAGAGCCTGATAAACTGATCGGCGGTTTAAAGATCATTTTGAGGCTGTTTCAAAATGCCCGGGGGATTCTGGCAGTGGAGGATAACAAACCGGATTGTATCGCGCTGCTTAAAAAGCTTACGGCAAATGAGACCGGAATCAGCGTCAGGGCATTGAAGACCAAGTATCCGCAGGGTGCGGAGCGTCAGCTCATCTATGCCAATACGGGGCGAAAAATCAATTCCGCTATGCTTCCCGCGGATGTGGGATGCGTGGTCAACAATGTGGACACTGTGGTGGCGGTATACAGGGCAGTGGCAGAGGGACGGCCGCTGATAGAGAGGATTGTAACGGTCACGGGGGATGCGGTGGCCCATCCTCAGAATTTCAGGGTGCCTATTGGCGCCAGCTATGCGGAACTGGCGGAGGCTGCGGGCGGATTCATAAAGCAGCCCGCAAAGATCATCTGCGGCGGACCTATGATGGGCTTTAGCATATTTGATCTAAATGTCCCTGTCACAAAGACATCCACTGCGCTGCTTGCGCTGACCCAGGACGATGTGTCGATGATGGAGCCTGGACCATGCATCAATTGCGGAAGATGCGTGGAAGTGTGCCCAGGACGGGTGATACCCAGCCGTCTCGCGGATCATGTGGAACATTTTGACGAGGAAGCTTTTCTGGCCGATCATGGCATGGAGTGCTGCGAGTGCGGATGCTGCAGCTTTGTCTGCCCCGCCCGCAGGCACCTGACGCAGGAGATAAAATCTATGCGCAAGATCCAGCTTGCGAAAAGAAAAAAGTAGGAGGAAGAGACAGTGAGTGAACGATTGAAAGTATCATCCAACCCGCATATCCGTTCCAAAGTGACTACAAACGGAATCATGCTGGCTGTAGTCATTGCGCTGATGCCTTCTGCCGGATTTGGAATTTATAACTTTGGCGCCAGAGCGGCGCTTGTGATTCTGGTGACGGTCGCATCCGCCGTATTGACGGAAGTTCTCTTTGGACTGTACCGGAAGAAACAGACCGTTTCCGATCTTTCGGCGGTGGTGACAGGGCTGCTGCTGGCGTTGAATCTTCCCGTGTCCATCCCTCTGTGGATGGCGGCGCTGGGCAGCGTTTTCGCGATTCTTGTGGTAAAAATGCTGTTTGGCGGCCTGGGGCAGAACTTTATGAATCCTGCGCTGGCGGCCAGATGTTTTCTGCTGATTTCTTTTCCAACGGCAATGACGAATTTTGAGTGCGATGCCTATACGGGAGCTACCCCGCTGGCTGCGCTGAAAGCGGGAGAACAGGTAAATGTGATGGATATGGTTGTAGGACGCACGGCGGGAACCATCGGGGAGACTTCCGTGATCGCGCTGGTGGCGGGCGCCTGCATTCTGCTTCTTTTGGGCGTCATCGATCTGAGAATTCCCGCCACCTACATAGCTGCCTTTGTGTTGTTTGCGGGCATTTTTGGTGGTCATGGTTTTGATCCTGCCTATCTGTCCGCGCAGCTTGCCGGAGGCGGTCTCATGCTGGGAGCCTTCTTTATGGCAACAGATTATGTAACGCGCCCGATTACGGTAAAGGGACAGTATGTGTACGGTGTCTTTCTGGGGATCATGACAGGGATCTTCCGGATTTTCGGCCCCGGCGCGGAGGGCGTGTCCTACGCGATCCTTCTGGGGAATCTTCTGGTACCCCTGATCGAGAAAGTGACGAAGCCTGTGGCTTTCGGATACGGGAGAGGGGGGAAACGTCATGATTAAAAAGAGCGAAACGGCGGCTGTGGACGGCAGAGGCCCGGCCGGAGGAGAGAAAGCCCGAAGCGATGTGCAGATCATGCTTAAGGAGGCGGGAATCCTTTTTGTCATCACGCTGCTTTCGGGACTTCTTTTAGGGTTTGTGTACGAACTGACGAAAAAACCCCGTCAGCTCCAGCAGGAAAAAGCGGTCAGGGAAGCCTGTATCGCGGTGTTCCCGCAGGCAAAGGAACAGGGAACAGAGCTGGAGTTTGTCAAAATGGCGGATGCTGCTCCTTCCGGGGAGCTTCAGGCGCAGCTTGCGCTGGACGGTGTAAAGATCGGAGATATCTACAGCGCTATGGGAGGAGAGGAATTTTACGGTTATGTGGTGGAGGCTGTTTCCACTGAGGGTTACGGCGGCGATATCGTACTTTATGTGGGCGTGGGAGCGGATGGAACGGTGAATGGCGTTTCCATTCTGGAGATCAGCGAGACTGCGGGACTTGGCATGGAAGCGCCCAATGTATTGACGCCGCAGTTTGCGGGGAGGAAAGTAGACAGCTTCGTCTATACCAAGACGGGGGCGAAGCCGGATTCCAATGAGGTGGACGCCATCACTTCGGCGACTATCACCACAAAGGCTGTCACCAATGCGGTGAACGGCGGATTGAAAATGGCGCAGGAACTGTTGGCTGAGGGAGGTGACAGGCATGAATAAAGCGGGAGAGCGGCTCTTAAACGGACTGGTGAAAGAAAATCCTACGTTTGTTCTGACGCTGGGAATGTGCCCTACCCTGGCTGTCACCACTTCCGCCATAAATGGTCTGGGCATGGGCCTGACTACCATGGTGGTCCTGGCGTTCAGCAATCTCTTTATTTCATTGCTGCGCAAGGTGATCCCGGGGAGGGTGAGGATCCCCGCGTTTATCGTGGTGATCGCTTCTTTTGTGACGATGGTGCAGCTTTTGCTGGAAGCGTATCTTCCCGCGTTAAATAAATCTCTTGGCGTTTACATCCCTCTGATCGTTGTAAATTGTATTATTCTGGGACGGGCGGAGAGTTACGCATACGCGAATCCGCCGATTCCTTCGCTGTTTGACGGCATCGGCATGGGTCTGGGATTTTCTTTCGCGCTGACCTGTATCGGCGCCGTCAGGGAGATCCTCGGAGCGGGAAAGATCTTCGGATACGCGCTGATGCCTGAGGGGTTTGAGCCTGTCCGCATCTTTGGGCAGGCTCCCGGCGCTTTCTTTGTGCTGGCTGCGCTGGTAGCGGTGCAAAACTTCGTGAAGGAGAGGCGCAAAAAGGCGGGAAAATCTTACGAAAAGATCGGTTCGGGATGCAGCGAGGACTGTATGAACTGTTCCGAGCAGGGATGCGCCAGACGATTTTATGATGACCGTGACAGCCGGCAGACAGCGCAGGCGCCGTCCAAGGAGCTGGAAATTGTAGATTTGGATAAGGAGGAGAAGGGTAATGAATAACGTGAAAGAATTGTTAGTCGTCCTGGTAAGCTCCTCGCTTGTCAGTAATGTGGTATTGAGCCAGTTTCTGGGATTGTGCCCTTTCCTCGGAGTCTCAAAGAAGGTGAAGACTGCGGGCGGCATGGGCGCGGCGGTGATCTTTGTGATCACGCTGGCGAGCCTGGTGGCGGGGATCATCAATCGATATGTGCTGATCCGGTTTCAGGTGCAGTATCTGGACACGATTGTGTTTATTCTGGTGATCGCGGCGTTAGTACAGTTTGTGGAAATGTTTCTGCGAAAGGCCATGCCCGCGCTGTATGAGGCGCTGGGCGTCTATCTGCCTTTGATCACCACCAACTGTGCCGTGCTGGGCGTGGCGATCAACAATGAACAGGCGGAGTACGGGATCCTTACCGGAATGGTGAACGGGTTTGCCACGGCGGTGGGATTCACCATCGCTATCGTGATACTGGCCGGTATTCGCGAAAAGATTGCGTATAACGATATTCCGAAATCTTTTCGCGGCATGCCCATCGTTTTGCTGACTGCAGGCTTGATGGCCATTGCTTTTGCAGGATTTTCAGGACTGTTGTAAAAGGAGGCTGACACATGAACGTTGCGGGAATATTGACTGCCGCGGGGGTCGTTGCGGTTGTAGGTATCTTTGTGGGGCTGTTTTTGGGAGTGGCCGGTATCCGGTTTAAAGTTGAGACAGACGAGAGGCAAGAGGCTGTGTTGGCCGCGCTTCCCGGCAATAACTGCGGCGGATGCGGTTATGCCGGCTGTTCAGGCCTGGCGGCGGCTATCGCCAAAGGCGAGGCGCCTGTAAACAGCTGCCCTGTGGGCGGAGATCCGGTGGGAAAAGAAATCGCCCGGATCATGGGAGTGGAAGCCAGAGAGCAGGAGAGAATGACGGCCTTTGTAGCCTGCAAAGGAGACTGCGAGAAAGCCGCGGGCAGTTATGAGTATTGCGGGGCAAAGGACTGTCGCCTGATGAAGTATGTACCGGCGGAAGGCCCCAAAAAGTGCACAAGCGGCTGCCTTGGATACGGCACCTGCGTCAAAGCCTGTCCGTTTGACGCCATCCGGATAGAGAAGGGCGTGGCAGTGGTGGACAGGGAGCGCTGCAAAGCGTGTGGAAAGTGTGTGGCAGCCTGTCCCAGACATCTGATTTCGCTTCTGCCTTACCGGGCGAAGCATGCGGTTGCGTGCAGTTCTGTGGATAAGGGGCCGGTCACCATGAAAGCCTGTCAGGCGGGCTGTATCGGCTGCGGCATTTGCGTTAGAAATTGTCCCAATCAGGCGGTGACAGTTAAGGATTTTCATGCTACAATAGATCAGGCGAAATGTAGCGGCTGCGGCGTTTGCGCACAGAAGTGTCCTAAGAAAGCCATCATTTCCCTGTGAGACGAAAAGGCCGTAACGCCGCGCAGCCTTGTAAGAGAGGAGAAAATGTATGAGATTACCCGATGATGATGAACGCCCGGGGCTGACTCCCACTGTGATGTCTGCGATTGTGGCGGTGACGCTGTTTGTGGCAGCCATTCTGGCAGTAGTTCTGATGATAAACAGCGATCACAAAAGCGGCGGAAATCATACTGCGTCAGTCTCCCAGAATGGCCGGCCGACACCCCGGCCCGCATCCTCAGGCTCCTCCTATCCGGACATTGATGAACTGCTTTCCGGCAGCAAGCTTACGCCGGATGACTTAAGCTTTTGGAATTTGTATCCTCCCACAACGGCAACGCCCCCTGCTGCGACACCGGAACCGGTGAAAACACCCACCGTATCGCAGAACGATCCTTCCACGGACGGAAAGCATACACTGATCCGGTATTCGGACGGTAAAGAGGAATGGGTGCTGATCAGCCCCTATCTGCCTAAAAACAATTATGATTTTACAAAACTGGTGTGCCAGTCCCAGCTGATGAAATATTATGAGAATGGCAAACAGACCTCTTTTGTAGGCGTGGACGTCTCTAAGGCGCAGGATTATATCGATTTTGTCAAGGTGAAGAAGGCGGGGATCGATTTCGTGATGATCCGTGTGGGCGCCAGAGGATATGGAACGGGCCAGCTCATCGTGGATGAGTATTTTAACGATAATATGAAACGCGCAAAAGATGCCGGGCTGAATGTGGGCGTTTATTTCTATTCGCAGGCAATCTCAACCGATGAAGCAATCGAGGAAGCCAATCTGGTCCTGGAAAATCTCAGCGAGTACCAGATCGAATATCCGGTGGCGTTCGACATGGAACTGGTGGAAAATGACACTGCCAGAACGGACACTCTCTCCAAGACGGAAAGGACGGCTATCGCAAAAGCCTTTTTGGATACGATCGAAGACGCGGGATATAAAACTGTAATCTATGGGAATAAGCAATGGCTGATCAAAGCGGTGGATATGTCCAAACTGACGGCTTATGACGTATGGCTGGCACAGGAAGCTGATATCCCCGACTATCCGTACAAGTTTACTATGTGGCAGTACAGCAAAAAGGGCAGTATAGACGGAATAGCGGGGTATGTGGATCTGAATATCAGTTTTATCGATTATGCGGAGAAATAGGCGGCCGGTAGTCAATGATCTTTTGGGATATGGCTATGTCCGTATAGATCTGGGCGTACCGGCTGGGAGAAATCCCGTCAATGTAATTGGCGGTGTATTTTTTGGCCACACCGTTTTTCTTTAAGATATCGATGGCCTTGTTGTAGGCGATGGCGGCTTCCTGTTCGGACTGGTAGCGGCCTATGATGTAGTTCCCTCTGATGTGGATGCGGGCAGTATAAATATACTGTCCGCTTTTTTTACGCTCGCAGGCGACACCGTGATAGATGTTGAGGATCTGCAGGTTTTCGCGGCGAAAGTCGGTAGGATCATTGTTGATGAAGCGAAAGTCCTTTCCGAGTTTCGCATAGGGTTTGATGCCGTAGCGTGAAGATATGCTGACCTGCAGACCATAGTCCGCCACAAAGTAATGGTTCCCGCGGCACATGATCTTGTGGGAGGCGTAATAAAAAAGGTCGTCAAGATCGAATTTCAATACGTGGGAGGGAGACAGATAGTAGTAAAACAGACGTTGTCCCACATAGATCGGATTTCCGAAATAAATATTGTTATCCCGGAAATTGAGAATGGATACCCATTTTTCAAAAGCAAGCAAAGAATCCGATGTGTAGGAATTCAGCGATTGTCCGGGAGAGTTTATCAGGCCAAGTCCTTCCAGATAGGCTTCATGCGCTGTCTCGGCACAGGCAAAGCTTCCCAGGCTTATATGTTTGCGCCGGAAGGTCATAGAAGCGCGGTAATAGACGGAACCGTCTTTGCGGACGGCGCGGGCCACTCCTTCATAATGAGGTCTTTCAGAATGTTTCTCAGGCTGTTCATATGGTTTCATAAGGTTTCCTTTTCTTTTCCCCAAGGTCAGATATCAGGTATAGTATAACATTTTTGCAAGAATCTGTATATTTTAGAAATATTTTTTGTCCTTATCTCATATATTGATATATCGGACAGGCATATGTATGTCCGCAAGGGCCTGCCTGTGTGCGGCAGATTGCGGATATCCTGTATGTTTGCCCTTTGGCGCAGAGAATGGCGCCTCTTTCAACAAAAAACGCTTGTGATGGGAGATAGGAATAGAGGATTCATGAGAAAGGACCGGAAAGATATGTATAAAAAAGCCGTTAGTGTGCTGATTCTGTGCAACATGATTTTTTTGTCGGGATTTCTGTGTGTATTTGGAGTCGGACAGACAAAATCCGGCGCAGTTTCAGGGGACAAGATCTGCCTGACCATGCAGGCCTTGGAGGAGAGAGCAGCCTGTGAAAAGGAGGAGGGCGTAGAGAGCAGGACGCTGGGCATCGCCCAGCAGGCAGTCTCAGGACAGCGAGTGGTAGATTTCTGCGTGTTGGAGCGCAGTTCGCAGAGCCTTGAGGAAGAGGATCTGGAAGCGCTTTTGAGGATTGTGGAATCCGAGGCGGGAAATGAGGACGAAGAGGGAAAACTGCTGGTGGCTAACGTAGTCTTAAACAGGGTGCGAAACGAACGGTTCCCTTCCACCGTGACGGAGGTGGTATTTCAGCAGGAGCACGGTGTATCACAGTTTTCTCCGGTTTCCAACGGCAGGTATTATCAGGTGGAGATCAGCGAGGAGACTTTTGAAGCGGTGGGACGGGCCCTGCAGGGAGAGGATATCTCTGAGGGAGCGCTGTTTTTTGCATCGCGGAAATACGCTGACAGCGCCAAAATGAAATGGTTTGACGAGAATCTTACCTTTGTGCTGGAACACGGAGGACATGAATTTTTTAAGTAACTCATCTTGCGCGGAGGGTGATTTGATGATATACTATACGGACGATAAAAATACATGGAGCGTACCGTTTTAAGCGATCAGGGCGGACCTCCAGATGGGAGATAAGATGGAAGTATTATACAGCAGTACAAGGAGCAAGGGAAATCCGGTGAAAGCTTCCGAGGCGATCCTGCAGGGGCTGCCGGAAGACGGGGGACTGTTCGTGCCGGATCATATCCCTGCGCTGGACAAGAGCCTGAAAGAGCTGGCGGGCATGACGTATCAGGAAACCGCCTATGAGGTGATGAAGCTTTTTCTCACCGATTTTACGGAAGAGGAGCTTAAAACCTGTATTGAGAGAGCTTATGATTCCAAGTTTGACACAGAGGCCATTGCCCCTTTGACAGAAGCGGGGGGAGCCTGGTATCTGGAGCTGTTCCATGGTTCCACCATCGCTTTTAAGGATATGGCGCTGTCCATTCTCCCGCATCTGATGATTACGGCGGCACGCAAAAACCATATCCGGGATGAGATCGTGATTCTGACCGCCACTTCGGGCGATACCGGAAAGGCCGCTCTGGCAGGGTTTGCCAACGTGGAGGGAACACGCATCATTGTCTTTTATCCCAAGAACGGCGTCAGTCCCATTCAGGAAAAGCAGATGGTGACACAGAAAGGGGATAATACCCTGGTGGTGGGGATCCATGGGAATTTTGACGATGCCCAGACCGGCGTCAAAAAGATGTTTGCCGACCGAAAACTGGCAGAGCAGATGCGTGCAGAAGGGTTTAGGTTCTCCTCTGCAAATTCCATCAACATCGGACGTCTCGTGCCCCAGATCTGCTATTATGTCTATGCGTACGCAACGCTTTTGAAAGAGGGAAAGATTAAAGAGGGAGAGCGGATCAATGTGGTGGTTCCCACCGGCAATTTTGGCAATATCCTTGCGGCGTTTTACGCAAAAAACATGGGACTTCCCATTGGTAAGCTGATCTGCGCCTCCAACGAGAATAAAGTGTTGTATGATTTCTTTGCAACGGGCACTTACGACAAAAACAGGGAGTTTGTGCTGACCAGTTCTCCCTCTATGGATATTTTGATCTCCAGCAATCTGGAGAGGCTGATCTACCGCATCGTTGGAAATGACGCAGACAAAAATAAGGAACTGATGGCGGCCCTTTCCGGACAGGGAAAGTATGAGATCACGGAAGAGATGAAAAAGGGACTCGCCGATTTTTACGGCGGTTATGCAAGCGAGGAAGAGACTGCGGCCGAGATCGCGCGTCTCTATCACTCCTGCGGTTATGTGATCGATACCCATACGGCGGTGGCGTCCGCGGTATACGGCAAATATGCGGCGGAGACAGGCGATGGGACAAAGACGGTCATCGCTTCCACCGCAAGTCCTTTTAAGTTTACCAGAAGCGTCATGAACGCTATCGATAAAAAATATAACGCTATGGGTGATTTTGAACTGGTGGATGAACTGTCCAAGATCGCCAATACAGCCGTGCCTTGGGCCATTGAGGAAATCAGGAGCGCTCCTGTGGTACATGACAGGCAGTGTGATGTGGACAAGATGGAAGACACGGTAAAGGCGTTTTTGCATCTATAGGGATCAAAGCAGGGCTGCCGCAAAACTTCTTGTATTTTGCGGCGGCCCTTTATCTGTTCACGAGAGGTGATGCCTTAGGAGTTAAAAAACTTCGGCCGGGTGAAAATGTGATCATCGAAAAAGGGAGGAGACCATGGCTATAGAAGAGGAAAATAAGGTGATCTGCGGGCGTTTGAGCGCTTTGCGGGAGTGTATGAAAGAGGAAGGCATTGATTATTACATGATGCCTACGGCGGATTTTCATAATTCCGAATATGTGAATGATTATTTTAAGGTGAGAGAATATTTTTGCGGATTTTCCGGTTCCAACGGAACGCTGCTTGTCTGGCAGGAGGGCGCGGGGCTATGGACGGACGGAAGATACTTTATTCAGGCGCAGAGCGAGCTGGAAGGCACCGGCGTGAAACTGTTCCGTATGCTGGACGAGGGTGTGCCAACGCTGGAGGAATTTTTGGCGGAAAATATGGAGAAAGGGCAGACTTTGGGCTTTGACGGCAGGGTGGTATCCTGCAGGGACGGAAAGCGTCTGGAGGAGAGGCTTCAGGAAAAGAAGATCCGTTTCGTGTATGAGAAAGATCTGGCCGAAAAGATCTGGAAAGACAGACCGCCTTTCCCCGCGGGGAAGGTGGTATCTTTGTCGGAGGAACTGGCGGGGAAAAACACATGGGACAAACGAAAGGAAGTCATGGAGAAGGTTCTGGCTGAGGGAGCGGACAGCCTGCTTTTGACTAAACTGGATGACCTGATGTGGCTCTTTAACATCAGAGGGTGCGATGTGGAGTGCAATCCTGTGGCGATGTCCTATGGTTTTTTGACTTCCAAGGAAGCTGTCCTGTTTATTCAAACGAGCGCGCTGGAACCGGAGACAGCGGCTTATCTTGCCGGTCAGAAGATCACGGTGAAAGAGTATTCCCGGATTCTGCCTTATCTGGAATCTTTGCCGGAGGGCCAAAGAGTGATGGTGGACGATCGGTATTGCAGCTATGCTTTGTACCGGACGTTATCTTCCAGGCAGACGCTGGTGGAGAGGAAAAATCCGACGGAACTGCTCAAAGCGGTAAAAAATCCTGTGGAGCTGGCCCATATGGAGGAGATTTATCTAAAGGACAGCGTGGCGCTGACAAAATTTATCTATTGGCTGAAGACCAACATCGGGAAACAAGAGATCACGGAGATTACCGCTGCAGATTATCTGGAGAGATTGCGGAGAGAGATACCGGAGTGTCAGGATCTTTCTTTCCCGTCTATATCGGCTTACGGCGCCAACGCTGCCATGATGCACTATGAGCCGACCCTTAAAAACCATGCGGTGTTAAAGCCGGAGGGCTTTTATCTGATCGATTCCGGCGGACAGTATCTGGGAGGGACAACGGATGTGACGAGAACAGTTTCGCTGGGAACGCTTTCCGCTGAATTGAAGAAACATTATACATTGGTCGCTGCGGGAATGCTGCAGTTATCCAACGCTCACTGGATCTACGGATGCACCGGAAGGAATCTGGATATTCTTGCCAGACAGCCGCTCTGGGAGATCGATATGGATTACAAGTGCGGCACAGGGCACGGCGTAGGGTATATGCTGAATGTTCATGAAGGCCCCCAGAATATGCGCTGGAGATTTACGGAGGGCATGGCTGAGGCCGTTATCGAGGCTGGAATGGACATCTCTGACGAACCCGGCATCTACGTGGAAGGCAGATACGGCATCCGCATTGAGAATATCATGGTGGCGGAAAATGACGTGAAAAACGAGTACGGCCAGTTCATGCACTTTAAGACGCTCACATGGGTTCCCTTAGACAAAGACGCCATCGATGTAAACTACCTTGACGAAAGGCAGAGGACGATGCTGAAGGAGTATCAGAGAAAAGTATACGAGAAAGTGTCCCCTTACCTGACGAAGGAAGAGGCGGCCTGGCTGAAACGGGAGACGGAGTGAATAACAGGCTGATCACTGTTGCCGAAAAATCTCTCCCATTTATTGACTTTTATGTAGGAGGATGTTAAAATCATAACAATTAGAGTCTGATGGAATCTAAGGAAAATTATGAAAGAAAAGAGGTAAATTGCAAGATGGCAGAAATCAATTTAAGCAAGTATGGCATCACGGGCACTACGGAAGTAGTATATAATCCTTCTTATGAGATGCTGTTTCAGGAAGAGACCAAACCCGGCTTGGAAGGCTATGAGAAAGGCCAGGTAACGGAGCTTGGCGCGGTGAACGTAATGACAGGAATCTATACAGGACGTTCCCCCAAAGATAAGTATATTGTAATGGACCAGAATTCCAAGGATACCGTATGGTGGACTTCCGATGAATACAAGAATGACAATCATCCCATGACGGAGGAGACCTGGGCTGTTGTGAAGGATATCGCTAAGAAAGAGCTCTCCAACAAGAGACTGTTCGTGGTAGATTCCTTCTGCGGCGCTAACAAGGATACCCGTATGGCTGTCCGTTTTATCGTTGAGGTCGCATGGCAGGCTCACTTCATCAAGAATATGTTTATCCAGCCTGCGGAGGAAGACCTGAAAAACTTTGAGCCTGATTTTGTGGTATACAACGCTTCCAAGGCAAAGGTTGAGAACTTCAAAGAGCTGGGGCTGAATTCCGAAACCTGTGTGGCTTTCAACATCAGCAGCCGCGAGCAGGTTATCATCAATACATGGTACGGCGGAGAGATGAAGAAGGGTATGTTCTCCATGATGAACTACTATCTGCCTCTGAAGGGCATCGCTTCCATGCACTGTTCCGCAAATACAGATATGAATGGCCAGAATACCGCCATTTTCTTCGGCCTTTCCGGTACAGGCAAGACCACTTTGTCTACAGACCCTAAGCGTCTGCTGATCGGCGATGATGAGCACGGCTGGGATGACAACGGCGTATTTAACTTCGAGGGCGGCTGCTATGCGAAGGTCATCAATCTGGACAAGGATTCCGAGCCTGACATTTACAATGCCATCAAGCGCGATGCGCTGTTGGAGAATGTTACGGTAGATGCAGACGGTAAGATCGACTTTGACGATAAGAGCGTGACCGAGAATACCCGTGTATCTTATCCGATCAATCATATCAGCAACATTGTACGTCCCGTTTCTTCCGCGCCCGCAGCAAAGAACGTGATCTTTTTGTCCGCAGACGCATTCGGCGTACTGCCTCCTGTATCTATTCTGACACCCGAGCAGACGCAGTATTACTTCCTGTCCGGATTTACCGCTAAGCTGGCAGGTACGGAGCGCGGCATTACCGAGCCTACCCCTACTTTCTCCGCCTGCTTCGGTCAGGCATTCCTGGAGCTGCATCCTACAAAGTACGCGGAGGAACTGGTTAAGAGAATGCAGCAGAGCGGCGCGAAAGCTTATCTGGTAAACACCGGATGGAACGGCACCGGCAAGCGTATCTCCATCAAGGATACCCGTGGTATCATCGATGCTATCTTAAGCGGCGATATCAACAATGCGCCCACCAAGAAGCTGCCGATCTTTAACTTTGATATTCCTACGGAACTTGCCGGCGTGGATACCAACATTCTGGATCCCCGTGATACCTATGCAAACGTTGCGGACTGGGAAGCAAAGGCGGATGATCTGGCAGGCAGATTCATCAAGAATTTTGCAAAATATGAAGGCAACGATGCAGGTAAAGCGCTGGTATCTGCAGGCCCTCAGAAATAAGAGGAAAGAGAGCATTCATTAATTTATTTATTAATCCATAAAAAACAGGCTTCCTAAGTGGAAGCCTGTTTTTTATGGATTGAATGATCCGCGCAAATTATTCGTTTGCGACATCGCCGCTGTAGATCTCGGAACCGTCTGAAGTGAGGAACTTAAAACGAACGCCGTCCAGCTTGATGCTGTACTCGCTCTCAAAAGAAGAGAACAGATCCTTCATCTGAGATTCATTCTCCTCGATCACGGGACCGAAAGCTGCATCCAGAGCATCTGCCGTCAGGCTGCTGTAATCGGTGCCATCGGGAAGATAATACTCATATACGAACCAATTGCCGTCTGCGTTGAGCTTAACGGACATTCCGGTGGAAGCCAGCGCGGAGTTGGTGCTGTCCTCAGCCGCTTTTGCATCGTCTGTTGTGAGCCAGTCAGCCAGGCTCATGGAATCTGAATCCTGAGCTGCAGAACTGGAGGATTCGGTGACAGCGCTGCCGGAACCGGATGCGGAAGAGCTGCCTGTGTTATCTTTGGATCCGCATGCTGCAAAGGTCAAAACAGCGGTAGTTGCGAGTGCCAGTGCAAATAATTTTTTCTTCATAATTTCCCTCTCCTAACAATGAAATATGTTTTAAACAACAATGAGAATGATACTACGCTTTTTTTGAAATATCAATATGCAAAATCACCAAATTAGCGTGAACAAACCAAAAATTGCTGTTGTATTTTACTATATATTTGGTATAATAAAAATAACCTGAGATGCGCGATTACTCCTGTTTATTTTTGAACCTACATTTACTTTAAACGGGATTCCTATATTGTCAGGCGGCTGTCAAGCCCTCACTTGCATGCAAGGATTGGAAGGGAAGGCAAAAGTCTGATTGCGGTAACCCACCTAGCGCTGCTAGGAGTCAAAAGACAGGGGGCGGCATTTCGGGGGAACATTAACAGAAGAGGAGAGCAGTCCGCAGGGGCTGCTCTTTTAAAGTAACGTTCAAATTCCGCGAGGACAAAGATAAATATCGGAGCGCGGTGCGGAATATACATAGATACATAAGAAAAAGGCTGCCGGTGGCGGCATGGCAGGGAGAAGAGTATTGAACAGAGAACGTAACAATTTAAACAGGTCCCAGAGGATGCAGCTGAAAGCATTTATCTGTTTACTTGGTTTGATACTGCTGATGCTTCTGCTCTTTGGGAAACTGGTTTCTCTGATTGCGGACAGAACGGGAGAACCTGAGAGGGAACTTAAGTCGCAGCCGCAGCCGACCCATGTTCCGACAGTGGAGGTGCTCACCAATGTGTGGATACTGGATGCGGGAGAAGAAGAATTGGCGATTTTTCGCGATGGAGAGCGGGAGACATATCCCTACGGCCTGTTTTCGCCGGAACTTTCCATGCGTGAGCAGATCGCGGATGTAGTTTTGACGGATGGAGCGGTGACGAATGTTTTTGTCAAGACGGATAAGATCAATGGAAAGATCTTAAGCGCCAACGATACGGCGATCGAAGTGGAAGGCTATGGCAGGATCCCTTTGGAGGCGGACTATAAAGGATACCGTCTCTATGACGAGATGGCGATGTGCACAGTAAAGGATATCTGCTTTGGATATGATTTTACCGATATCGTACTGGATGAGGGAAGTGTGTGCGGTATCCTGTTGGCCAGAGAGGAGGCTATGAAATATATCCGCGTGCTGCTCAAGGGAACAGATTACGAGGGCAGCTTCCATGAGCGGCTCGTTGTCACTTCGGATACGGGATTTACCGTCACATACGGCGCTTACGAGGCGCCTGTGACGGAAAATTACAAGGCCGGGGAAGAGGTCGTTATAGAGCGTGACAGCGATTATTTCACAGAAAGCAGAATCAGGATACAGCCGGATGTGCTTACTGGGAAACTGACGCTGTGCAACGTAGGCAGAAGCCAAGGGATCCAAGGAATCCAGGGGATCCAGGGGATCCAAAGGATCCCCTCTTATCGGGGATCTTTGGAACTGCTCAACACAAAAGACGGCATCGTAGTCATTAATGAAGTGCTGTTAGAAGAATATCTATACAGCGTGGTACCCAGTGAGATGCCGGCTAAATATCCGGACGAAGCGCTGCAGGCACAGGCAATCTGCGCAAGGACGTACGCTTACGGCCATATGGAGCATGCCGGTTATCCCCAGTATGGCGCCCATGTGGACGACAGCACATCCTATCAGGTTTATAACAATATACTGGAGCAGGAGAGTACCAGCAGGGCGGTGAAGGAGACTTATGGACAGCTTCTTAAGACGGCCAAGGGGGAAACGGCGGGCACCTACTATTACTCTACTTCCTGCGGTATCGGCACGGAGGCTGCCGTCTGGAAAACGCAGGAGGCGGCTTCCATAGATTATCTGAGTGTCAGGCGGCTCAATCCTGAGGGGGCGGACCTGGGCGGTTATCTGCAGGACGAAGATCATTTCGCGGAGTTTATTCAGGGAAAGGATCCCACCGATTTTGAGGCTGATGAGGGCTGGTATCGCTGGACTTATGAAGTGGAAACACTGGACCGGGACCACATGCTGGAGGCATTGCAGAAGCGGTATGAGGCCAACAGCCAGCTGGTCCTGACGTTATCGGACGGAGAGTATGTAAGCAGGCCGATCAAAGAGCTTAAGGCTGTCACAGATATTTATATCGACAAACGGGGCGTTGGCGGCGTGGCGGATGAATTGATCATCGAGACGAAAGGAGACACTTACAAAGTGATCTCCGAACACAATATACGGTATGTGCTGTGCGATGGAAAAAGCAAAGTGCAGAGACAGGATGGGAGCAGGGTGGATACCCCCAGCCTTCTGCCCAGTGGATTTTTTGTGATAACAACTGGAAAAGACAAGGGAAATGTGGTAGGATATAGCTTGGTCGGCGGCGGGTTCGGCCACGGAGTGGGAATGAGCCAGAACGGCGCCAAAGAAATGGCCAAAAGAGGTTATAGCGCACAGGACATTTTGTTTTACTTTTATGACGGATGTTATCTGGAAAATATTTATGACTCGGAGGAAGACAGTGATTCATAAAGCGTATGTGATTGCAAAGGATTTTGCCGCTCAGATGAAAAAACAGGATATCAGCGCGTACGCCGCGAGCATTGCGTTTTTTTTCTTTTTGTCGCTGGTGCCCATGCTGATTCTGATCTGTACGATCATACCTTATACACCGCTTACGGAAGAAAATCTGGTAACGGCGGTGACGGATATCACGCCGGACAGGGTGGATCCTCTGGCGGAGAGTCTGATTGCGGATGTGTATGACAAGTCCGCAGGCATTCTCTCCATCGCGGCGTTTGCTACGATCTGGTCTGCGGCGAAAGGCGTGATGGCGCTGATGCAGGGGTTAAACGCCATAAACGGAGTGGAGGAGGAGCGCAATTATTTCGTGGTCCGCATCATCGCTTCTTTTTATACGCTGATCATGCTGCTCATCGTTTTGTTATCCCTGTTTTTGATGGTGTTTGGCAACCAGCTGGTGAATCTCGCGCTGCACAGAATCCCGCAGCTGGAGCGGATCGTATCTTTTGCAATGAATTTCCGTTTTATTCTTGTGTGGCTTATTTTGACTTTACTGTTTACGGTGATCTACACTTATGTTCCCGATGTGAAGCTGTCTTTCCGGGAACAGATCCCCGGAGCGTTGTTTGCGTCTGTGGTCTGGAGCGTATTTTCCTGGGGGTTCTCCATGTATGTCAATTTTGGAAACGCTTACGGCATCTACGGAAGCCTTGCCATTATTATTATTGTGCTCTTATGGATGTATTTCTGTATGTATATCATTGTGCTGGGCGCGTATTTGAACCGCTATTTCAGGCCGGTGAACATCGTCCTGACGAAACGCCGCAGAAAAAATCCTACAGCGCCGCAGAAAAAATCCTGACATGTGCTTGACATTTAAAAAAGAACTCTTTATCATTAGAAATTAGTTAAGAAAAAAGCGTAGAAGGTGAACAGTAGGAGTTTATTCCCTTACAGAGAGAGGAAGCCGCTGGCTGCAAGCTGCCTCAGGTTCAGATAAACTTTGAATTTCCCACCTGAGCTGCTTTGATGAAAACATCCGATATGGCTGATCGGTATGATCCGCCTATGCTGTGAGCGGGCGTTGACGCGCGGCAGAAAGTAAAAAGGTATCGGAGCGTCAGTAGTTTGAGCCGTGAGCGCACGTTATGCGCGATAAGAGCCTTGTAAAGGAATTTGGGTGGTACCGCGGAAATGATTTCGTCCCATGCACGGTGAGCGTGCATGGGATTTTTATATATGCGGTATCTAAGGCGCGGTGATTTTCGCATTTACTAAATGAATGGAGGATATTTTATGAACGACAGGTTAACGACCATCAGACAGGAGATCCTGGACGGGATCGAGCAGCATGCCGGCACAAGGGCGTCCGCTTTTGAGCTGCGCAAGCAGTTTCTGGATTCCAAAACAGGCAAGATCGGCCAGCTGATGAAGGAAATGAAGAGTATCGCGCCGGAGGAACGGGCCGGGTTCGGCAAAAGTGTAAACGAGTTGAAAGAGTGGGCCCAGCAGAAGTTTGTGGAACTGGACGAAAAGCTGAAGGCGAGAGAACTGGAACGCAGATATGAGTCGGAGAAGATCGATGTCACTATGCCGGAAAAGGGAACAGAGACAGGAAATCTGCATCCTATCACCCAGATGAGAAACCAGCTGATCGATGTGTTTTCCGGTATGGGATTCGAGGTGTATGAAGGCACTGAGATCGAGACCGATTATTATAACTTTACGGCGCTGAACACGCCAAAGGACCATCCCGCCCGCGATATGCAGGATACGTTTTATCTCTCGCCTGAGTTCCTTCTGCGTACCCAGACTTCCGCGGGGCAGATCCATGTGATGGAGAGCAAAAAACCTCCCATCAAGATCCTGTCGCCCGGAAAGGTGTTCCGCTCTGACGATGATGCGACCCATTCTCCCATGTTTACGCAGATGGAAGGACTGGTGGTGGATAAAAAGATCACTCTCTGCGATCTGAAGGGCATGCTGGACATGTTCGTGCGGAAAATATACGGGGAGGGTACCACAACACGGCTTCGTCCCTCCTATTTCCCTTTTACGGAGCCTTCCGTGGAGGTGGATGTAAGCTGCTTTGAGTGCGGCGGCAGGGGCTGCAAACTGTGCAAGGGCACAGGGTGGATTGAGATCCTTGGAGCGGGTATCGTCAACAGGAAGGTTTTGGCAAACTGCGGCATCGATCCGGATGAATACAGCGGGCTGGCTTTCGGCATCGGTATCGAGCGCACCGCCATGCTCAAGTACGGCATCAACAATATCAAGCTGCTGTTTGAGTCGGATCTTCGTGTGCTGAGGCAGATTAATGACAATTAAAATGTGAGGTAAATGGAGGAAGAATATGTTAGTACCGTTAAGTTGGTTAAAAGAGTATGTAGAGATAGACATTACGCCACAGGAGCTGGAAAAAAAGCTGTTTTCCTGCGGCTTGGAAGTGGAAGAACTGACAGAAGTGGGAAAGAATATCAGCAACGTGGCTGTCGGGCTGGTGGAATCCTGCGATCCCATCCCCGATACCCACCTGAGCGTGTGCAGGGTGAACGTTGGAGATAAGGGCTCTTTCCAGATCTGCTGCGGCGCGGACAATGTAAAGGCGGGATGTAAATTCCCCGTGGCGCTGGTGGGCGCTACCGTTTACATGACGGCTAAAGACCACAAGACTGTGGAAGGGGTCATGACGATCAAAAAAGGAAAACTCAGGGGCTATGAATCCGAGGGCATGCTCTGTTCCGGCGTGGAGCTGGGCGTTAGCGAAAGCATGTTCCCCGGAGCGGGCTACAACGGACTTTTATTGCTTCCGGATGACGCTCCCATAGGTGCGGATGTGAAGCCTCTTTTAGGTTTGGATGATTGGATTTTTGATATTTCCATTACCGCCAACAGGCCGGACTGCCAGAGTATTCTGGGGATTGCAAGAGAGGTGGCGGCGGTCTGTGACAGGGAATTGAAGATGCCCTCCTTTAAATATACTGAGACACAGACGCCCAAAGAAGGGTTTAGCGTCACGGTGGAGGCGCCTGAGCTCTGCCCCAGATATATAGGCCATTATGTCCATGACGTAAAGATCGGAGAATCCCCCTTGTGGATGAAGCGCCGTCTGGCGCTTGTGGGGCAGGAGCCGATCTCCAACATCGTGGATATTACGAATTATGTGCTGCTGGAGATGGGGCAGCCTATGCACGCATTCGACTGCGATTATCTGGAAGGCAACGCGATCAGAGTAAGGCGGGCCGCCGAAGGAGAAAAGCTGGTGACTCTGGATGGTCAGGAGTATGTTTTGCATCCTGACAATCTGGTGATCTGCGATGGCGTGAAGCCTGTGGCGCTGGCGGGCGTTATGGGCGGTTTGAATTCTGAGATCAGGGACACTACGGCGGAGGTCATGTTTGAGGCCGCAAAGTTTATGCGCGATAACATCAGAAAGACTTCCCGGGCGCTGGGCAAGCGGACGGATGCCAGCGCACGGTATGAAAAGGGCGTGGATGAATATACTACGGTACAGGCTATGAAACGTGCGCTGCATCTTGTGGAAGAGTTAGGATGCGGAAAAATCTCCTGCACCCATGTGGATGTAAACACCGGCAATTCCGTGGAGCCGAGGACAATGCAGGTGAGCGTGGCAAAGGTAAACGATGTGCTGGGTATCAGGGTGCCGGATGAGGAAATCTTAAAAATTATGAAGAATCTGCAGTTTTCTCCCGTCCTTTCAGGGGATGAGCTGACGCTTCAGGTGCCTGCTTACCGGGAGGATATGGAGTCTTATCCGGATGTGGCGGAGGAAGTCATAAGGATGTATGGTTACGATCATCTGATTCCCGCATTTTTGCCGGAGGCAAAGGTGACTATGGGCGGCCTGAACCGGAGTCAGAAAAGGGAACTGAAGTTAAAGAGGGCTCTCTGCGCATCGGGCGCCTATGAGTGTATCCATTATTCCTTCTTTTCCCCTTCGGACCTGGAGCTGATCAGGCTGCCGCAAGAGGACGCTCTCAGAAATGCGATACGTATTTTAAATCCCATCAATGAGGAGTTGTCTTTGATGCGCACCACACTGGTTCCTTCCATGCTGGGCGCCATTGCGAGGAATCAGAAAAAGGGCAATCTGGAAGGGAGGCTTTTTGAGGTCGGAAGGATCTTTTTGCCCAGGGAACTGCCTTTGAAAGATTATCCGGATGAGAGAGAGACGCTCTGTATCGGCATTTTTGGAGAGCAGGAAAATTTCTTTACTTTGAAGGGACTGGCCCAAAAGGCGGCTCAGGCGCTGTTTGTGACCTTTGATTACGCGCCGGTGAAAAAAACGTTTCTGCATCCTTATCAGGCTGCTTCCATCTCCTGCGAGGGAAAAGAGATCGGCTGTCTGGGGAAAGTGGCATACGAGGTGGCGGAAGAACTGGACCTGAGGACAGATGCTTATATTCTGGAGCTGGATCTGGAGATGCTTCTTACCTCCTGGGACAGAGAGGCCGCGTTTACTCCGCTGCCGAAGTTCCCCGTAGAGAGCAGGGATCTGGCTCTTGTGATGGATAAAAAGATCAGCTGCGGGGAAGTGGAGGACGTCATTCGCAGGTCCTGTTCCCACATACAGGATATCAGACTGTTTGACGTCTACGAGGGAGGACAGATCCCGGAGGATAAGCGCAGCATGGCTTTCACTGTCAGCTTTGTGGCGGGGGAGGAAGCTTTTGAACAGGATTCTGTGGACCGGTTTGTGAAGAAGATCTTAAAGAACCTGAAAAATCAGTTGGATATTGAGCTGAGGAGTTAATGGAGGTTAATGTGAAAAATCACACTGATGTGCTGATTTTTCACACGGGAGTTTGTGCCGGAGCGTCACAAACTCCCCTGATGGCAGACGCGAATTTGAGATTCGCGCCGCCCCGTCGCGAGAACGCTCCGGAATGGAGGTTAGTATGGAGAGAAAGAACGCGTGGGAAACTTACGATGCAAAGCATGAAAAAAAATTGGAAAAGCTGTGTCAGGAATACAGGGAATTTCTGGACAGAGGAAAGACGGAGAGGGAATGTATCGATGTCATTGTAAATACCATTGAAAAAGAAGGATACAGAGAGCTGGAAACTTTGATCAGAAAGGGAGAGAAGCTTTCCAGGGGCGATAAGGTCTACAGCGTGTGCATGAATAAGTCTGTGGTCATGTTCCAAATCGGCAAAAAGCCGATGGCGGAGGGTATCAATATCCTGGGAGCGCACATCGACAGTCCCAGACTGGATGTGAAACAGAATCCCCTGTATGAGGACGGCGGGTTTGCCTATCTGGACACCCATTATTACGGCGGCGTCAAGAAATATCAGTGGGTCACCATTCCCCTTGCCATTCACGGCGTGGTGGTAAAGAAGGACGGCACTACGGTGGAAGTGAACGTGGGGGAGAACGAGGATGATCCCGTATTCTTTGTCTCCGATCTGCTGGTCCATCTGGCGCAGGAACAGTTGGAAAAGAAAGCCTCCAAAGTCATCGAAGGGGAAGCGCTTGATCTGATCATCGGCAACAGGCCTCTCGCCATTGGAGAAAAAGAGGACGAAAGCGGGAAAGAGGAGACGGGGAAAGCGAAAGAAGCCGTGAAGAAAGGCATTCTGGAGATCCTGAAAAATAGTTATGACATACAGGAGGAAGATTTTCTGTCTGCAGAGCTTGAGATCGTCCCCGCGGGTAAAGCCAGGGAATCCGGCTTTGACCGCAGCATGATCCTGGCCTACGGGCAGGATGACAGAGTCTGCGCTTTCACCTCCATGCGCGCCATGCTGGATGTGAAAGATACGGACAGGACAGCCTGCTGTATCCTGGTGGACAAAGAGGAGATCGGCTCTGTGGGAGCAACCGGGATGAAGTCCAGATTTTTTGAAAACGCTGTGGCGGAGGTGATGGATTTGTGCGGAGAGTACAGCGAGCTGAACGTGAGGAGATGTCTGGCAAAGAGCTGTATGCTTTCCTCAGATGTAAGCAGCGCCTTCGACCCTTCTTATGCCTCCAGCTTTGACAAGAAAAATGTGGCTTATCTGGGCGGCGGTATGGTGTTCAATAAGTTTACCGGGGCCAGAGGAAAATCCGGCTCCAATGACGCCAATGCAGAGTATCTGGCTCATTTGAGGAATGTTCTGGACAAAAAGCAGGTCTGCTTCCAGACGGCGGAGCTGGGAAAGGTGGATCTGGGCGGCGGTGGAACGATTGCATACATTCTCGCCCGCTACGGCATGAATGTGGTGGACAGCGGGGTAGCGGTGCTGAATATGCACGCGCCCTGGGAGGCTACCAGTAAAGCGGATGTCTATGAGGCCTACAGAGGATATAAAGCATTTGTGGAAGAGGTCACGATGTGAGTGAAGAATTAAAAAAGTCACAGTTTTATTTTGAACTGCCTAAGGAGCTGATCGCCCAGGATCCCTTAAAAGACCGTTCCGCCTCCCGGCTTTTGGTGCTGGACAAAAAGACCGGACAGACTTCCCATCATGTGTTCCATGAGGTGGCGGATCTGCTGGAGGCGGGCGACTGTCTGGTGTTAAATGATACAAAGGTGATCCCCGCAAGGCTTTTGGGGGAGAGGGAAGACACAAAAGGCAAAGTGGAAGTGCTGCTTTTGAAGCGCCTGGAGGGAGACGTCTGGGAGACGCTGGTAAAGCCCGGAAAAAGGTGCCGCGTGGGAGCCGGACTGGTCTTTGGCAATGGATTGCTCAGGGCAAAAGTGCTGGATATGGCGGATGAGGGCAATCGCCTGATACAATTTACCTACGAAGGCATTTTTGAAGAGGTGCTGGACCGGCTGGGGGAGATGCCGCTGCCTCCCTATATTACCCATAAGCTTCAGGATAAAGACCGCTATCAGACGGTCTATGCCAGATGTCAGGGATCTGCCGCGGCTCCCACAGCGGGGCTGCATTTTACGAAGGAATTATTGCGGCAGATTGAAAAAAAGGGTGTTGAGATCGCTTATGTGACGTTACATGTGGGGCTTGGGACTTTCCGGCCGGTGAAGGAAGAAAACGTGCTGGAACATCATATGCATTCCGAATATTACGAGGTGTCCGAAAAAGCCGCCGATCAGATCAACAGGACCAAGGAGAGAGGCGGCAGGGTGATCTGCGTGGGAACCACCAGCTGCCGTACCATTGAAAGCGCCGCGGACGAGACCGGGCGGGTGAGGGCAGGAAGCGGAGATACAAGGATTTTTATCTATCCGGGATACCGTTTTAAGGTGTTGGATGCGCTGATCACCAATTTTCATTTGCCGGAATCCACCCTGGTCATGCTGGTGTCGGCGCTGGCGGGCAGGGAGCATGTCCTGAACGCATATCAGGAGGCTATAAGCAAAAAGTATCGTTTTTTTAGTTTCGGGGACGCGATGTTTATCAGGTAAACTGCAAAATGGAGGGTCAGTTTATGGAGGAACGAAGAAAGAACAAAAGAACCCGTCTGCCTTCTAAGCTTGTGATGAAACAGCTGAGCGGGGAGGGAGACAGGCAGATTTCCATTCGTATTGCGGATGTGTCAAAAAGCGGGATCGGGTTTCAATGTAAGGAACAACTCAAAATCGGAGAGGTGTACGAGGCTTTCCTGACCATCTGGACGAAAGAAGTCATCCATGCCTTCCTTCAGATTGTGCGCGTTGAGGTCAGGGGAAGAACCTATTCTTACGGTGCGATATTTATGGGAATGTCGGATGCGGACTTAGCCAGAATCGAGGTTTATCAGACGATTGAGGACACCAGAAAACATTAGAAGGATTATAGTCACGGCAGTCGCCGGGGCGCTTTTGTTATTGCTTTATTTTGTGATTTTTAGTTTTTCGGCCCAGAATGGGGAGGAATCTTCTTCGCTGAGCCTGAAAATTTCCGCCAAATGTGTGGATGTGCTTCAGTCTCTCTCGGGGGGAGGATGGAGTAAAGCTAAGCTGATACAGTTGACGGAAGCCTTGGAGCATCCTATCAGGAAGCTGGCGCATTTTTCCGAGTACGCCTGTATGGGTGTCCTGGTATTTGTACTCTGGGACCAGTGGATGAAGCGCGGAAGGCGGTTATATCTTCTTTCGATCGCATGGGTGGCGGTATCCGCGGCGGCAGATGAGATTCATCAGTTGTTTGTGCCGGACCGGTACGGCTCTTTTGCAGATGTCTGTTTAGATGTCTGCGGAGGAGCTTTTGGCATGCTGTTTTGTATTGTTCTTGGGAAGATGGCAGGCCGGGCGGGAAAAAAGCGGCGAAAGCGCAAAGATAAGGTCCAGGGATAAGGCGCCTAAAGGCAGCGGCCAAACCGCTGCCTTTATTTGCGTATACTCAGAGTATATCCTTCCTTTTCCAGTAACGAAGCGGCTGTCTGAAGGGCTGTTTCCCCGTAAAATTCCAGCTGCAGCACTCCGTCTTCGGCCTCTCGGTTGTGCGTGATGCCGATGTTTTTGATATTGATATCACGGTCTGCTAAGAGCGTCACGATGCGGGCCAGCGCACCGGCTTTATCCGCAATGTCCGCGCAGAGGATAAAAGACTTTTTGATAGGGCCGCTGGAAGCGCCGCTAAAGGAATCACGGTAGATGCGGGCGCTGTCAAAAAAATCATATAATTCTTTTTTGTCTCTTTCGTCAAGCGCTCTTTTGAACGCAGAGAGAGCATCGATATAATTCCCCAGTAAATCAGATATGTTGGATGTATTGGTGAGGCAGATCTGCTGCCACATCAGGGGGGAGGAGGATGCGATTCTTGTGATGTCTTTAAAGCCTCCCGCGGCCACCAGTTTCATAATGCCGTCCTCAGAATCGCTCTCCCGCACCAGATTCACCAGGGAAGAGGCCACGACATGGGGCAGATGGCTGATGGCAGCCGTGATGTAGTCGTGTTTCCGAAAATCCAGCACCAGCGGGATGGCTCCCATGGCGGATACAAGGTTTCGGTAGGCTTCCAGCCTTTTGGTAGGCACTTTTTCGGTGGGCGTCAGAATATAGTAGGCATTTTCCAGGAGGGATGACTTAGAGTTGGCAAACCCTGTGCGCTCGCTGCCGGCCATAGGGTGTCCGCCGATGAAACAGTGCTCCAGTCCGGCTTCCCGGACAGCCTCGTGGATGGCTGTTTTTACGCTGCCCACATCCGTCAGAAGACACTGGGGCTTGAGAATCCGTCTGACAGCTTCCAGATTGGCATCGTTCTTCTGTACGGGAGCGCACAGAAAAATATAGTCGCAGCAGGAGAAACGCTCATCGATGGCGTCCGCCGCCACATCCACGATGCGCTGCATAGCGGCCAGTTTCAGGGAATCATCGTTTATATCGTAGGCAATGATTTGTATTCCGGCATCAGATTGCTTCAAAGCTTTGGCGATAGAACCTCCGATCAGTCCTAAACCGATAAAACCGCAAGTTAACTGAGACATAGCGTTGTACCTCCACTCGTTTCACTATAGCACTTTAACGTGCGAAAAACAAGAAAAACTTGAGAAACAGACAATAAGAATCCAATATTCTATTGTAAAAAGAGAGAATATTTAGTAAAATGTACTTATAGCGGGCTTGGTTTCAGAATTTTTTTGGACAAAAGGCCCAAATAATAAGCAAAAGGCTATGGAATGGAGGATCCTATGAAAGTTTACACAACCGACAAGATTAGAAATGTTGTGCTGTTAGGTCACGGCGGCAGCGGAAAGACCAGTCTGGCGGAAAGCTTTGCCTATCTGGCCGGCATCACTTCCCGGATGGGAAAGGTAGCCGATGGCAACACCATAAGCGATTACGGCAAGGAAGAACAGAAGCGTAAGTTTTCCATCAATACTTCCGTGATCCCCATCGAGTGGGAAGGGTGCAAGATCAATGTTCTCGATGCTCCCGGCTATTTTGATTTTGTGGGTGAGATGGAGGAGGCGGTCAGCGCGGCAGGCGCCGCCATCATCGTGGTGAACGGCAAGGCCGGTGTGGAAGTCGGCACACAGAAAGCATGGGAACTCTGTGAAAAATATAAGCTGCCCAGAATCGTATATGTCTCCAATATGGATGTGGATAATGCTTCGTTCCGTCAGGTAGTGGAGGATATGACGCGTCTTTATGGCAAGAAGATGGCGCCTTTTAATCTGCCTATCCGCGAAAACGAAAAGTTTGTGGGATATGTGAATGTGATCACCGAGTCCGGCAACCGCTGGCAGGGAAAGGAAGTAGTGCCCTGCGAGGTGCCGGAATACAGCAAGGCCAATCTGCAGATCTGCCGGGATACGCTGATGGAAGCTGTCGCGGAGACCAGCGAGGAGATGATGGAGCGTTATTTCGGCGGAGAGAGTTTCTCCGAGGCGGAGATCAGGGCGGCGCTGCGCACCAATGTCTGCGAGTGCAGCATCTTCCCCATGACCATGGGATCCAACGTTTTATGTCAGGGCGTTTACACGCTGCTGGACGATATCGTGAAATATTTCCCCAGCCCTGAAAACAGACAGGTGGCCGGCATCAATATGAAGACCAATGAAATCTACCATGCGGACTATGACTTCTCCAAAGCGAAATCCGCTTATATCTGGAAGACCATCGTGGATCCTTTCATTGGTAAATACTCTCTGATCAAGGTAAATTCCGGTGTGTTTAAGACCGATGACCTGATCTATAACGTGGACCGCGATATTGAAGAGAAGATCGGAAAAATCTATGTCCTTCAGGGTAATAAGCCTGTTGAGGTGCCGGAGCTCCACGCCGGAGATATCGGCGCGCTGGCAAAGCTGACTGCGGCGAGGACCGGAAACAGCCTTTCCACCAAGGCTACCACGATCAAATACGGCAAGTTTGAAATCTCCGTTCCCTATACTTATATGCGGTATAAGCCTAAGAACAAGGCTGATATTGATAAGATCTCCCAGGCGCTGCAGAAACTGACTCATGAGGACCAGACGCTGAAAGTAGTGAACGATGCGGAAAACAGGCAGACGCTGCTTTACGGCATGGGCGAACAGCACCTGGAAATTGTCGTCAGCAGACTTTTAAATGAGTATAAAGTGGATGTGGAGCTGGTAAAACCTAAAATCGCATACAGGGAAACGATCAAGGGCAAGTCGGATGTGGAGGCTAAGTACAAGAAACAGTCCGGCGGACACGGACAGTACGGTCATGTAAAAATGCGATTCTCCTCTTCCGATGATCTGGATAAGCCTTTCGTGTTCGAGCAGGAAGTGGTAGGCGGCGCCGTGCCGAAGAATTATTTCCCCGCAGTGGAAAAAGGCCTTCAGGAGTCTGTTCTCAAAGGTCCTCTGGCCGCTTATCCGGTAGTGGGCGTGAAGGCTGTTTTGTACGATGGTTCTTATCACCCTGTGGATTCTTCCGAGCAGGCTTTTAAGATGGCTACCATACAGGCTTTCAAGAAAGGGTTTATGGAGGCTAAGCCGGTGCTGCTTGAGCCGATTGCCGCCTTGAAAGTGACGGTGCCCGATGCCTACACGGGAGACGTCATGGGAGATTTGAACAAGAGAAGAGGACGGGTGCTGGGGATGAACCCCGCGGCAGGCGGCAGACAGATCATTGAGGCCGATATCCCTATGAGCAGCCTCTTTGGTTACTGTACCGACCTTCGTTCCATGACGGGCGGCAGAGGGGAATATTCCTACGAGTTTGCGCGCTACGAGCAGGCGCCTTCCGATGTGCAGGAGAAGGAAGTGGCGGCAAGGGCGGCCAAGGTTGCGGAGAACAGCGCGGAGGATTAAAAAAGAATTGACAGATCCGGTAAAACGGGATAAAATAGGCGTTAGTTTATGAATACAGACTGACGTTGATGAGGAGTATTAAGAATATCGGACTTTCAGAGAGCTATCGGGCGGTGGAAGATGGCAGCGAGATATTCCCAACTGGCCTCGGAGTTCTCTCCTGAAGCGTATGGCGTGGGTAGGGAGGTGCGGCCGATCCCGTTACAGATCAAAAGTGCGCAGTGCGGACCGATGGGCGCAAACGTCCGGTGAAGACGGTTTTTCGCCCTGCGAATTAGAGTGGTACCACGGAACATGAGCCCTTTCGTCTCTAAATGGCGAAAGGGCTTTTTAGCGCTCCGCGGGAGCGCGATTCTATGGCGGAATCCGCAAAAGCAGCGCCGCGGCGGATGAAAAAAGGAAATGGGCGCGCAAAGAGAGGAGAAAACAAAAATGGCAGTACCTTATAATCACCATGAGGTGGAATCCAAATGGCAGGCTGTGTGGGATGAGGAAAAAGCTTTCAGGACTTCTGACGATCATTCCAAGCCCAAATATTACGCATTGGTAGAGTTTCCTTATCCTTCCGGACAGGGGCTCCACGTGGGACATCCCAGACCGTACACCGCGCTGGATATTGTGGCGAGAAAGAGGAGGATGCAGGGCTATAACGTGCTCTATCCCATGGGCTGGGACGCATTCGGGCTCCCCACGGAAAATTACGCCATCAAAAACCACATCCATCCGAGGATCGTCACCGAAAACAATGTGAAGCGTTTCAAGGCGCAGCTTCACGCGCTGGGGTATTCCTTCGACTGGGACAGGGAGATCAACACCACCGATCCCGATTATTACAAGTGGACCCAGTGGATCTTCTTGAAGCTGTTTAAAGCGGGACTGGCTTACAAGGCTGAGATGCCTATCAACTGGTGCACTTCCTGCAAGGTGGGGCTGGCTAACGAGGAAGTGGTCAACGGCGTCTGCGAGCGGTGCGGGTCGGAAGTGGTCAGAAAAGTGAAAAGCCAGTGGATGCTTAAGATCACGGAGTACGCGGATAAGCTGATACAGGGGCTGGACACGGTGGATTACATTGACCGGGTCAAAGTCTCCCAGCGCAACTGGATCGGAAAATCCCAGGGCGCGGAAGTGGACTTTGCCCTTACCGGCAAGGACGAGAAGCTGCGCGTTTATACCACCCGTCCCGATACTTTGTTCGGCGCCACATATATGGTGGTCTCCCCGGAGCATCCTCTGATCGATAAGTATAAAGAGGAAATCGAAAATTATGACGAGCTGATGCGGTATCGGGAGCAGGCGGCGAAAAAGTCTGATTTTGAACGCACCGAGCTTGCGAAAGACAAGACAGGCGTACAGATCCGCGGACTGACCGCCACCAATCCCGTCAACCAAAAAGAGATCCCGATCTGGATCTCGGATTATGTGCTGATGACTTACGGTACCGGCGCTATCATGGCGGTGCCCGCCCATGACGAAAGAGACTGGGATTTCGCGAAGAAATTTGATCTGCCCATTGTGGAAGTGGTGGCGGGAAGCCCTGTCAGCGTGCAGGAGCAGGTATACACCGATGTGGCCACAGGGACCTTGGTAAATTCCGACTTCTTAAACGGTCTTTCCGTTGCCGAGGCAAAGGAAAAGATCATCAGCTTTTTGGAGGAGAAGGGGATCGGGCAAAGAAAAACCAACTTTAAACTGCGCGACTGGGTCTTCTCCAGACAGCGTTACTGGGGAGAGCCTATTCCGATCGTAAAATGCGAAAAATGCGGTTATGTTCCTCTGGACGAGAGCGAACTGCCGCTCATGCTTCCCGAGGTAGAGTCCTATGAACCCACCGACAACGGAGAGTCCCCGCTGGCGGCCATGGACGAATGGGTGAACACCACCTGTCCCTGCTGTAAAGGCCCGGCAAAGAGGGAAACGGACACCATGCCGCAGTGGGCGGGCTCGTCCTGGTATTTTTTAAGGTATACGGATCCTGACAACAAGGAGGCTCTGGCCAGCAAAGAGGCGCTGGATTACTGGATGCCGGTAGACTGGTATAACGGGGGAATGGAACACACAACGCTGCACCTTCTTTACTCCAGATTCTGGCACAGGTTTTTGTACGATCAGGGTGTGGTGCCCTGTCCCGAGCCTTATCAGAAGCGGACCAGCCACGGCATGATCCTTGGCTCTAACGGGGAGAAAATGTCCAAGTCCAGAGGAAATGTGGTCAATCCGGACGATATCGTGAGAGAGTACGGCGCGGATACGCTTCGCACCTATGAAATGTTTATCGGCGCGTTCGACTTAAGCGCGGCATGGAGCGAGGACGGCGTGAAAGGTTGCCGCAGATTTCTGGAGAGAGTGTGGAAGCTTCAGGATATTTTAGTGGATGGGGACGGCTACAGCACGGATCTGGAGACCAGGATGCACCAGACCATCAGGAAAGTGTCCTCAGACTTTGAAAATCTCAAATACAATACCGCGATTGCAGCCATGATGGCCCTGATCAATGAATTCTACAGGAAAAACCAGGTTACAAGGGGAGAGTACAAAACATTTCTGACACTCTTAAATCCCGTGGCGCCCCACATTACAGAGGAATTGTGGCAGACGGCCGGTTATGAGGGAAGGGTATATCAGACCGCATGGCCGGAGTATGACGAGGCGAAAACGGTGGAGAGCACCGTGGAAGTGGGCGTACAGGTGAACGGAAAAATGCGTGTGGCTATCACTGTCTCCAAGGATGAAGATAAGGATAAAGTGATCGCCATGGCAAAAGAAGCGCTGGGCGATAAGCTGTCCGGCACCGTAGTCAAGGAGATCTATGTGCCGGGAAGGCTTGTGAATCTGGTGGTGAAACCCTAAAGAGCCGCGCGGCGCTGCGCGCAGCATTATGCCGGGGAGGCACATGGTTTTAACCAAAAGGGGCGGTCATTGACCGCCCTTGATGTTTTTCTCCAATATACGGTTGATCTGCTCTAATTCTTCTTCTGTGCTGTATTTTTGTACGGCTTTGATGGCCGCCTGTATTTCGCCGGGCGTGAAAGTAAGATTTTCTTTCTTGGCCTGCTGCAGCATGGGCATCAAAAGCAGCAGCATCTCCTTCTGGCTCTTGCCCTGTGTCCGGGTAAAAATCCTTGTCAGAAAATCCAGCTTTTTGGGAGAGATATTTTTGACCAGTTCATCAGACATCCATTTGGGCCTATCCTGTTCTTCCATCGGAATCCTCCTTTCCCGAAATATTGTTTCCCAGCAGTTCCATGATGGAAGTAAGGTCCATGTTTTCCGGATCCATTCCATCGGGGAACATTTCCTGTACGGTCTGCATCATTTCCATCATCTCCTGCATCCTGCTTAAATTCTGCATCATGTTTTTCATGCTTTCCACCGTTTCGCGCTCCCCGGGACTGCAGAAAGGAAGCAATTCATCCCAGAGTTTGGAGGCGCCGTCAGGCTGTAAGGGAAAAAAGGGCATGGCATGGGGATGATTTTTTAAAAAGGAGAGCGTGTAGTTAAGCTCCATCACCTTGATGCAGACAGCGAGGGCTCCCTGCTGCTGCGGTTTTAAATAGGGAAGGAGCACTTTCATCATCTGAATGTGGTTCGTAGTAAAGAGGGAATCAAATGCTTCGATGCTTCCCGCGTCTCTCTCTTCCATGCGCAGTCCGATCCTTTCCGGCCCTGGGGAAAGCCGTATATTGTTATCCTATGTAAAAGCGGGCGCAGTTATGATTGACCTGTCTGCACGGGAAAAAGGGCTCCAAACGGAGCCCTTTCGTTTCCTGTATGGATCAGTTGCGCGGCAGACGCCGCTTTCCATATCCGCAAAAAGATCAGTTACATCCGCATCCGTTTCCGCAGAAACAGGAAACCAGAAGAATAACGATCAGCCAGGTGCAGGAACTGTTATTGTTGCCAAACAGGCTGATGCCGTTCGCCCCGTTGTTACATCCGCACCCGCTGCCATTGTTAAAGAGGGATAACAGCAGGATGATCCAGAGCAGGCTGCATCCGTTGCCGCCCAAAAAATTGGCATTCTGTGTGTTTCCGCAACCGCAGGAATCATTGCATCCGCAGTTTGTAGCAGTTAAATCGCTCATGTGATTAACCTCCAAGGATTTATTTATGGTTTATACTATGAACGATGCATGTCAATGTTTCCGAAAGCGCCGGATACTTTTCTGTTGTTCAGGATGAACTGTTTTGTTACATTTCAAAAAGTAAATAAAAAGACTTGCATAAATTTCGACATATAGTAAAATAGAATTGTATATTGCGGTAAGTATGATATGCATGTATAGTGGAATAGAGAAAATGGCACAGACACAAAAAGTTTTTGTAGTGGAAGGCAGACAATTCCGCACCCAGAGAGATTATGCCCGCGCAGAACGGGACAAAGAACTCATAGAAAAAATCCGCAGGGAGACGGATATGCAGGACAAGGCTGAGCTGGAGAAGCTGAAGGCCGACCTGAAAAAAGGGAAATATGAGTTTCTTACGCTTCTGGGGCAGGACTTTCAGGATGAAGTGGATGAGCTGATTCATAATGCCGTTGCATCAAACGGAAAGAGGAGCTCGAAAAGCGGAAAGACAGCTAAAACTTCTGCGAAAAAAACGAAAAATCACGAAAACAGAAACTCCGGGGACGCAGGGACCGTTCGGGGGAAAGCGGATGCAGGGCACGGCGGCCCGGACGGGACGAAGGAAAAGCCCGGGAAGGATGATCCGGCGCAGGACGCGGCGGTGATGGAGGAGCTTAAGAGGCGTGAAAAGCGCAGGCGGCTTACCATAGCGCTGTGCAGTTTGATCGCGGTATGCAGCCTGGGATATTTTGTCATTTACTCTTATTTTGATTACAGGACGAACAGCGCTTACGATGAGTTAAGCAATTTAAAAGATCAGGGAGCAAAAAGTCAGACGGCTGTTCAGAATTCCGCGGCGCAGCCTCAGTTTACGCTGGATGAGGAGACGGCGGAGACGAAGGAAGTGCTGGAGGAATACAAATCTTTATTAAATAAGAATCAAAAGCTAATCGGATGGATTAAAATTGCCGATACAAATATAGATTACCCCGTAATGCAGACATCTGACAACGAATATTATCTTGACCATAATATCAGTCAGGAATATGATAAAAACGGGTCTGTTTTTATGGATAAGGACTGCGATGTGTTAAAACCCAGCACCAATTTTATCCTGTACGGGCACCACATGAAAAGCGGACAGATGTTCGGAGACCTGGACGAATACAGTCGTGAATCCTATTACGAGAAGCATCCTTATATTCAGTTCGACACGATATACGAGAAGGGGACTTATCAGGTCATGTATGTGTTCCGCTCCCATGTATACAGCGAGGGAGAGATCGCATTCAAATATTACCAGTTCATTGATGTCAACTCTGAACAGGAATTTGATTCTTATATGCAGGAAATGGCGCAAATGTCCTATTATGATACGGGCGTGACCGCCGAATACGGAGACCAGTTGTTGACGCTGTCCACCTGTGATTATCAGGAGAAGGATGGCAGATTTGTAGTAGTGGCAAAGAAAATTGCAGAGGAGTAAAAAAGATGGCAAAGTCTGTTAAAAAGAAAAACAGAAGGTTGAAAAGATCGATCAGGAAGACGTTTGGCGCGTTGTTCCTCGCATCGGCGCTGGTGGTGGCGGCGATCCCCACGGAGGGGCTGCAGGCGGAGGATCTGGGTTCGGTGCAAAGTTACACGCAAGATCCGAGGATTACGATACCGGATGATAAGATCTTTATAGAAGACGGCGGGTACATCCCGAAAGTGGAGCAGAACGCAAAGATTTATACCACCAGCGATGGCATGTTCCAGTTCGCCTATGTGGATTCCAAGACGGGCCTGTCCACCGGCAGCCAGATGGTGGCGGTCATTTTAGGATACAGCAATACCGGCGCCCTGGAGGGAGGCAGCCTGGTAATTCCCGACACTGTGGAAGCTTATCTGAAGTATTCCTATGAGGGGACGGATACCGGTTACGCAGCCGTCAATCAGGCGGGAGAGCACCTCTATTACATGAGATATGTGGACAAAGTGGTGGACGGCGAGATCCAGTATGAGAAAGCATTGCCCGGAGAAAGTCAGGACGAGGCAGGATATAAACTGGATGAGAACAAAAACAGGATTCCGGTGAAAGAAGAAGCATATTATCCCTGCCTTGCCGCGGAACACGCCACCTGGTCCGGCGATTCCGATTTTTACACCAGAACAGGTACGGGACCTGAAGATTACGCGTATGTCCGGACCACAACGGACAGGATAGCCGCGGCGAAAGTCTGCTATATAGGAAACCAGTATCTGGTTGCCGGAGATGATGCGGGCACCTGGAAGATCGCGGATGGCGGCGGAGTGATCACGAGCGATGAGAGCGGCAGGAGTCACGGCGTGTTTCACGGAGCGGGCAATATCGGCAGCCTGACGGTCGGGCCAAACATGATGGGAATCGGGAACTGGGCTTTTTCCAACTGTACCGCCATGAGCAGTATCACGCTGGCTAACGGTCTGCAGTGCCTGGGCAATCACGCGTTTGAGGACTGCGTCAACCTGAATACCGCAAATATCGATCCTCTTGCGATTTTGACAGAGATAGGTTCTTATTGTTTTTATAACTGCCAGTCCCTGATGTCTTTCGATATGCCTATCAGCGTTTCCAAAATCGGCGATCAGGCTTTTTCCGGCTGTACCGCTCTGACAGACATGAATCTGATCAACCCCAGGGCGCTGGATGAAAGTGGAAATCAGAAGATAGGTGTATTGTCGGAACTGGGAAACGGGGTGTTTAAGAATTGCTCCAGTTTAAGGAATATTACGTTCCCCTCAACGTTTAACAACAACGGAAGGAATGTGGATGTCAGCGAGTTTGAGGGCTGCACTTCCCTGCAATATATCAAGACGGACGGAAATAATAATTTTACGCTGATAGATACTGAGAATAGGGGTTTTTCGTTTGAGAATTTTAAGGCAACGGTTCCATCCACCTTTTATCTGGAAGGCCCTCAGGACAGGGCGCTGCATCACACAGCTACAGAACAGCATATCGCGTTTCGGTTTTTCGATGACCTGTCGGAGAAGTATGTATATGAACTGGTAGTGGAAGAGACGGACGGAGGAACGGTCAAGTACTGGGTGGATGATGACAACCAGCTGGTAAAATGTGAGATGAACCCCGAGACTATGACTACCGTTACTTTGCCGGAGACGATCGGCCCCAAGCATATCAGTACCATCGGGACCGCTTTCCAGCACAAGTGCTTTTTAAAGACGATCACCATTCCCGCATCGGTTTCCGCTATTGCCAACGATGCCTTTAAAGGGTGCCATAATCTTTCGGATGTGATCTTTACGCAGGCGGAAAATATCACTTCCATTGGGGCGGGAGCATTCAGCACACAGGAGACGGATAAGATACACAATAGCGCGTGTGACAAAAAACAGGATCTGGAATCGGAGCTTCGTTTTACCGGAACGATTTCCACGGGAAGCGGCGTCACAAGACCTTTTGATTACGCCATGAATCCGTCCGAATATATCAATGCGGGGTCCCAGTACCGCACATATATTACTTATTACAGCGGCTGGCCCACCAACCTTGCCGTGCGGTACAATGATTATACCGGTTTGAACGAATTGATCGATTACCCTACTTTAGAGGAACTGAAAGAGGGCACCAAGTATGTAAAGAGAGATTACGGCTCAAATAAAGGCTACGCCTACATGACGGACGAATACATCAGCGCTGCCGCGGGGGCGGTGAGCAAGTATACTTCGGGCGGCAGCCTGACGGATTACGAGAAACAGATCATCAACGCCGCGCTGGCGATCCATTTGCCGGAGGGAATCGAGTCCATTGCCTATGTGGATCCGGTGACAGGAACCCTTGCGAAGGAAGTGGATGCCGTCAGTGATGGCAATGCCGGTACCAGTGTTGTGGGATTGTTTAGTTACAAAGAGAGTCAGGGAGACAACGATGAGGTTATAAACAGCGGCCACCTGAGCAAGACTTTGACGGCGGACAGTCTCCAGATGGTAGGAAAATCAGCGTTCAAGGACTGCAGTACTTTTAATACAGTGGAGTTAAACGGACCTTTGAGAGCCATCGGCAGTTATGCTTTTGAGGGCTGTGAGAATCTTTCCGGCGTGAGCCTTTCAGAGTCAATCGGCCAGATGGGACTTCGGCCTTTTACGGGCTGTACCGGTCTTTCCAATGTGAACTTTAACGGCAGCGAGCGTTTTACCTGTGAAGATTCCCTGATCTTTGAGTATGCCGATGGGGGAAAGAAACTGGTGGAATATCTCGGCGGCAAGAAAATTCCCGGCATTGAGGCGGATGATCTGGTCGGCGTGACCGAGATTTATCCCGAAGCCTTTATGGGTACGGGCGTTACGGCAGCGGATTTAAGCCAGTCTTCCATCAAGAGCGTGCCGGAGAGCGCCTTCAGGGAGACGGCGAAGCTGTATTCCGTGACGCTGCCCAATACCTGCGGCAGTATCAGCGCCGATGCCTTTACAGACAGTAATATCACCCAGTTACAGATTCCCGGAAGCGTTACGTTTATCCATAATGATGCGTTTAGAAATCTAAAAGACGGCGAATACACCGGTATGACAAATTTAGGACAGCTTTATTTCGTCTGTCCCGAAGGCAGCGCGGCGGAAATTTACGCAAATCAAAACGGTATTGAGCACAAAACGCTCGTGGAGCCCGTGTATCATAAAGTGATGTTTTACGACTGGGACGGCACGCTTCTGGAGACGCAGGATCAGGTGGAGGACGGCAAGGCCGCGGTGATCTCCGAGGAACCTTCCAGAGAGGGATACATTTTTACCGGCTGGCTCCCCCCTGTGGACTGTGTGACGGAAGATATGTCGCCTATAGCCCAGTATGCGTTGATCGATACGACCATCACTATCACTTTCTGGGATTGGTCGGATCCGGAGACAAAGGAATTTGACACCATGCTCAGAACGGACGAGATTCCTGCAGGCGGCAGCGTGGCGGCGCCCCAGGATCCTTACCATGAGGGGTATGTCTTTACAGGCTGGCTGAATGGGAATGCGGACGAGGCAAAGCCTGGTTATCTGGGACCTTTTGATAAGGATACGGATCTGTACGCGAGATATGAGACCATCGATTCTTCGGACAGACAGCATCTGGTGCGGTTTATCGACTGGGATGAAACGGTACTTTCTGTCCAGCGTGTAGTCAATGGCGAGGACGCCATCATACCCAGAGATCCCGGTGAGCGCGAGGGATGGACTTTTACAGGCTGGAGGCCTATGCCTACCAATGTAACGAAAGATTTGGATGTCTATGCCCAGTATACGCCGAAGGATTCCGGCGGCGGCACGGGAGATGGTTCCGGCAGCGGCACGGGCGATGGTTCCGGCAGCGGTACGGGAGATGGATCCGGCAGCGGTACGGGAGATGGTTCCGGCGGCGGCACGGGCGATGGTTCAGGCGGTTCGGGAGATGGTTCAGGCGGTTCGGGAGATGGTTCCGGAGGGGGAACAACTTCCCAGATGTATACCCTGACGGTGCAGAACGGCAGCGGTTCCGGAAGTTATGTGGCAGGATCCCAGCCTATCATTATCGCCAATGATCCCAGTTCCACGCAGCAGTTCAGTCACTGGACGATCGATCCGGAAAACACAACGATCGCCAGCAAGGTCCTTTCCGCAACGGTGATCACCATGCCGGAGAACAATGTCACCGTGACGGCGCACTACACCGCAAGAACGGGAAGCTGGACGGGAAGCGGTAATTCCTCCAGTGTCAATTCTGTCAGGCCGAATAATGGGGCCCGCAGGGTAGGAGGCACTACGGTTGTCATCGACAAAAACGGTCTGTCCAATACGGGCGTTGTTTCCGCTACCGTAAACGGATCTTCGGATAATTTTGTGATCAAGATCACGGAGTCTTCGGAGGCAACGGAAGCGGCTGTGAATGCGCTGATGGCAGAGTATGGCAGCCTGGATAATATAAAGTATTTCCCTATGGATATTTCCCTGTATGATTCTACAGGCACCAATAAAATCACGGATACCACAGGTTTGTCGGTGAGCATTACGCTGCCGCTGCCTGATTCCATGATCACTTATGCAGGCAATAACAAGGTGGCGGGCGTGGTGAACGGTAAGCTGGATAAGCTGACGCCGAAGTTTACCACGATTTCGGGAGTATCCTGTATGACTTTCACGGCGGAGCATTTTTCGCCTTATGTGATTTATGTGGATACGGCGCACCTTTCCGCCGGAACGAGTTCGGACGCCACCCCTAAAACGGGAGATGGCATCCATCCCAAGTGGTTTTTGTCCATCGGTCTGGCGTGTCTGTCCTTTGTGATGTTTATGCAGAAGGACAGGAAGAAACCTCAGAAAGTCAAAGTGAAGGCGAAACCTTAAAAGCAGAAAAGGGAAAATGTATGAAAAAAAGGAAGCGTTTCAGCGGTGTCCTGCTGGTCATAGCGGCGCTGATTATTATGCAGCTCCCTGTATCGGAGGCAGATGCGGCAACGTCATCTGCTTCCGATTTTAAAATAGAGGGAGGCGTGTTAGTTAAATATCGTGGTACCCAGACCAATGTATCCATACCGGATACGGTAGAAGCCATTGGCGAAGGCGCTTTTGAGGACAATACCAGGGTAGAACTGGTGGTGATTCCTAAGTCTGTCAAAAGGATCGAGCCCTATGCGTTCTGGGGCTGTGATCATCTGGATACGGTAGTGTTAGGCAAAGGGCTGACAGCGGTGGGAGATTATGCTTTCGCCGGATGCGGCGGGCTGGAACAGATGACGATTCCTTCCAACATTAAATCTATCGGCATTTCCGCCTTCGCGGACTGCGTAAACTTAAAAGACGTCAGTATTCCGGCGGAGACTGTTGATATTCATGAGACGGCATTTGACGGCTGTTATCAGCTGACCATTCACAGCGTTGCGGGAACCGCGGCGGACGAGTTCGCACAGGCGTTTTATGAACGGCAGAAAGAGATGCCGGAGTATCAGGACGTGCCGGATTACAGCGAGGATGACAATACTGGAGATAGCAATGTAATCACCCCCGTGCCGGTTCCTGTGCCGGAGATAACGCAGACCCCGTCCGCCACGCCGGTGCCGGGAAATGTGCTCAGCAGCACACAGATCGTAGGCAATCAGGCTGTATTTTTTATGGACAATACACTGCCGGAGGTTATGAGCAGCCAGGAAGGGTTTTCAGGCACGGCGGAGAAAGAAACGGCGGCCCCTGTGGGAGATCTGATGCAAGAGGTAACGGATGTTGGCGTGGACAAATACACTGTGGTAGATAACAGGATCATTGCCGACCAGGCTTATTACCGAGACATCAGTCTGGGCGAAGTGGCAATCCCGGAAGGGATCGTTGAGATCGGACAGTTTGCTTTTGCCAGAAGCAGCGTTACGGGCGTGACAGTGCCTGCAGGGACAACGGATATTTGTTACGGCGCTTTTTATCACTGTGACAATCTGGCGAGAGTATCGCTGCCGGACAGTATCATGCTTGTGGAACCAAAAGCCTTTTCCTACACGCCCTGGGTTAAGAATTTCCTTGAGGGCATGACTGTGGAAGGCAATGAGAGCAGTGATGAAAATTACCTGATCAGCGGAGGGGTTTTGGTGGCTTACCGTGGAACGGGCGGCGAGGTGACTGTGCCCGATGGCGTTCGGGTCATTGGGGCGGAGGTTTTTTGGAATCATTCGGAGATAGAGAGCGTGGCGCTTCCTGAGAGTGTTACGGTCATCGGGGAGGGCGCTTTTGAAAATTGTGCCGCGCTGACGTCTCTTACCATGGGAGATCAGGTGCGCCAGATTAAAGACCGCGCGTTTGACGGCTGTAATCTGGAGAAGGTTGTCCTGCCTGAATCTGTGGAAGAAGTAGGGTTAAAGGCGCTGGGACAGGCACAGGCAGAGTTTGCCGGAGAGCCTTTTGATATTCCGAATAGTTATGAGACATCGGCGGCAAGGCTTTCCAATGAAGATTACAGGGAATCGGTTTCTTCTGAACAGGAAGAGGACGAAAGGGAAGTCGGCGTAACGGTGGAGGGTATGGACCAGGCTTACGCATCGCTGGAGGCGGCTGCAAGAAGCTATACTTTAAAGATTGCGGCGCTTGAGGATATTTCTGCGGTGGAACATGCCATAGACAGGTCTTTTCAGACTTCAGCGCCGGAGGGAATGGCAGTCTTCCAGATGGAATTGACGGATTCTTCCGGTATTCCGATCACAAGGCTCGGCCGCCAGGAGCTGACGATCATCATGCCTGTGCCGGAGAGCCTGACAGGGCAGAAGCTTCAGATACTCCTTCTGGACAGAAACGGACAGCCTCAGCTCTTGAAGACGGAGCGTGTAGAGATGGACGGAAGAGAGTCTTTGCGGTTTCAGACAAATTATGTATCCGTTTTTGCCGTTTACGGGCTGGGCGCTGCTGATGCCCGGGAAGAAGTGCAGGAATTGAGCGTGGATATGATGAGTTTAAGCAAAGCTCCCGATGCGGAAGTTGGGGGCGTTTCCCTGCCGCAGGCAGCTAAAATGATCGCCAGCGGTCTGCTGTTTACCGCGGGCGTAGTGTTGATCGCAGTGAGCAGAGCGCAGAAAAGATAATAAAACAATTTCGCGAACCATTAAAACGCCCCGGCATACAATGAAATAAGTATATGCCGAGGCGTTTACTATTATGCATCGAGTGAGAGAACAATTAGGGGTACCTTCTCCGGAGGAGCTGGATGGACGCGGGATCACTGTGGGAGTGCTGGATACCGGGATTGGCCCGCACCCCGATTTAAGCGGCAGCTTGTTGAGGTTTCAGGATTTTGTGGGACACAGAACCATGATGTATGATGACAATGGTCACGGAACGCATGTCTGTGGAATCCTTTGCGGGGACGGTTCGGCGTCATGGGGAAAATATGTGGGAATGGCACCGGCCGTCAGGCTCGTGGTAGGAAAGGTGCTGGATGAAAAAGGAGACGGCTCTACAGAGAGTATGATGCGGGGGCTGGACTGGATCCTGGAAATAAAGGATCAGTACAGGATCAGAATCTTAAATATTTCCGTAGGAATCGGAGCTCTTGACGATATGGAAAAAATGCACCGGCTGAAGGCAAAGATCGAGGAGACGTGGGACTGTGGCATTCTGGTAGTTTGCGCAGCGGGCAATCAGGGTCCTGAAGCGGGAACGGCATCGGAGGTGGGAAATAGCAGTAAAGCCGTTATGGTAGGTTGTCATGACGGCAATTATGGGATAGATCAGTCAGGCAGATGTGAGACTTATTCGGGACGGGGAGCGGCAGAAGCGGCGCTCCGCAAGCCGGACCTGGTGGCGCCCGGAACGGATATCATATCGTGTAACGTGCATTATTACAGAGTCCATGGAAGGCTGAGGAACGCTTATGTTTCAAAATGCGGCACTTCCATGGCCACGCCGATCGTGTCAGGAGCGGCGGCGCTTGCCATGCAGAAGTATATGTGGATGACCAATGAAGAGTGTAAGAGAAAGCTGCAATATACTGCCACAGACCTGAACCTGCCCTGGAACCAGCAGGGGTGGGGTATGTTGAATGTAAGAAAGCTGCTCAGAGACTGAGCCGATGATTTTTTTTAAATACTTTGAGGAAAAACGTTGACACGCCTCGTATGATTGTATACAATTATACGAGGCGTACAAAGAGTTATACACCTTTGCGCCGCATCTCATTTTTCAGAGCCGCCATATTGTATGCGTTATTATTTCAGGCAGAGTCAGCTGCGGCAGGAAAGGAATGGTTATCAAAATGACAAACAGTGAAACATTTCAGAATCGTCCGGTTTCAATGAACCCCAAGAACAACCTGCTGAAAATAGAGGAGCATATGTATATATTGGATGATGTGAAAAAGCCCAATGTTTTCCGCAATATGTTCCCCTATTCCGAGATCCCCAAGATTCCTTTTAATGACAGGATAGTGCCTCACAATATGCCGAAGGATATCTGGATTACCGATACCACTTTCCGCGATGGACAGCAGTCAAGGGCGCCTTATACCACGGAGCAGATTGTGACGATCTATGACTATCTGCACAAGCTGGGAGGCCCTAACGGTATGATCCGTGCCAGCGAGTTTTTCCTTTACAGCAAAAAGGACAGAGACGCGGTTTACAAGTGTATGGAGCGAGGGTATGAATTTCCCGAAGTGACCAGTTGGATCCGCGCCAGCAAGGAAGATTTTAAACTGGTAAAAGAGATTGGCATGAAAGAGACCGGTATTCTGGTAAGCTGTTCGGATTATCATATCTTTTTGAAATTGAAGATGACCAGACGTCAGGCCATGGATCATTATATGAGTGTGATCCGGGAGTGTCTGGAAGAGGGGATCAGTCCCAGATGTCATCTGGAAGATATCACAAGGGCGGATATTTACGGTTATGTGGTGCCTTTTTGTCTGGAACTGATGAAACTGATGGATGAGTACAAGATCCCTATTAAAATCCGCGCCTGCGATACCATGGGATACGGTGTGAATTTTCCCGGCGCCGTTATTCCGCGAAGCGTACAGGGTATCATCTATGCGATCCATACGCATGCGGGAGTCCCTCATGAGCTGATCGAGTGGCATGGACATAACGATTTTTATAAGGCGGTGGCCAATTCCACCACGGCATGGCTTTACGGCTGTTCCGGCATCAATACTTCACTCTTTGGGATTGGCGAGAGAACCGGAAACACGCCGCTGGAGGCGATGGTATTTGAATATGCCCAGCTCAGGGGAGATTTAAACGGCATGGATACCACAGTCATCACGGAGCTGGCGGAGTATTACGAGAAGGAGATCGGCTATCAGATCCCGCCCCGCACGCCTTTCGTTGGCAAGAATTTCAACGTCACCAGGGCAGGAATTCATGCGGACGGCCTGTTAAAAAATGAGGAGATCTACAATATATTTGACACGGAGAAGTTCTTAAACCGCCCCGTTTTGTGCGCAATTTCAAACACTTCCGGCCTTGCCGGAATCGCCCACTGGATCAATACTTATTACAAGCTTAAAGGCGATAAGCAGGTGGATAAGACCTCAGAACTGGTGAAAGAGATCAAAAGCTGGGTAGACGGCGAATATGCCGGCGGACGCGTTACCGTCATGACGGACGAAGAGATCGTAGCCTGTCTGGAGCGCGTATGCCGGGAGAAGAATATTGTCATCGGCTGAGCGATGCGGCGCCTTTAGGCATGGGTTTTGTTTTTGCGTGGATGAGGCGAAGTGATTCAGACCGCGTAAGATGCCGAAGGGAACGCGAAATGAGAGGAGATCAATGGGAAAGTATGATGTGAAGCAGGAAGTCACGGATAAGTACTCCCTGCGGGGGCGGGTATTCAACAAGCTGAGAGAGGATATTTTAAGCGGCAAGTATGAGGAACATGAAGAGCTAAAAGAGGTTGCCATCGGCGAAGAGCTGGGAGTCAGCCGCACTCCGGTGCGGGAGGCGTTCAGGCAGCTGGAGCTGGAAGGGCTGATTCAGATCATCCCCAACAAGGGAGCCTATGTGACAGGGATCACCCCGAAAGACGTGAAGGATATTTATATGATCCGTTCCCTGTTGGAAGGGCTGTGCGCCAGATGGGCAACGGAGCATATCACACCCGAACAGATGGATGAGATGGAAGAGAATGTGTACCTGGCGGAGTTTCACGCAAGGAAAGGTCATCTGGAGCAGCTTGCGGAGCTGGATAACCGCTTCCATGATATTATGTATGAGGCGTGTGACAGCAAGATGCTGGAACATCAGCTGAAAGACTTCCATCAGTATGTGCTGCGTGTCAGGAAAAAGACGCTGTCGAACGCAGACAGGGGTCCTAAATCTAACGAAGAACATAAACAGATCATGGAGGCCATCAAGGCAAAGGATGCGGATCTGGCGGAAAAGCTTGCCCACCGGCATATGGTCAACGCTTACGACAATATGGTGAAGAACGGTCTTTATGAGGCTTATCAGAGCCAATGAGAAGATTTTGAAAGGTCATTACGGCAAATGCGGTAAATCCGTGTGAAAAAAGATGCAGGAAAGCTTGCAGACTACAGAAAGGCAGGAATATCAATATGGAAAAGATTAAAATGACAACGCCGTTAGTGGAGATGGACGGAGACGAGATGACGAGAATCCTCTGGCAGATGATAAAGGAGGAACTTCTGCTTCCCTACATAGACTTGAAAACAGAGTATTACGATCTGGGGCTGGAGCACAGAAATGCCACCAACGATCAGGTTACCGTGGATTCCGCGAATGCAACGCTGAAATACGGCGTAGCGGTCAAATGCGCGACTATTACCCCTAACGGCGCAAGAATGAAAGAGTACAATCTGAAAGAGATGTGGAAGAGCCCTAACGGCACCATCCGCGCCATCCTTGACGGCACGGTATTTCGCGCCCCCATTCTGGTCAAAGGCATTGTGCCCTATGTGAAAAACTGGACGAAGCCCATCACCATCGCCCGTCACGCTTATGGAGATGTCTATAAAAATACGGAGATCAAAGTGCCCGGCGCGGGAAAAGCGGAACTGGTCTTTACGGCGGCTGACGGCACACAGATCAAAGAACTGATCCACAATTTTGACGGCGCTGGTATCCTGCAGGGTATCCACAATACGGAGAAGTCGATTGCCAGCTTCGCCAGATCATGTTTCAGCTATGCTGTCGATACGAAGCAGGATCTGTGGTTCTCTACCAAGGATACCATCTCCAAAAAATATGACCATACGTTTAAAGATATTTTCCAGGAGATCTATGACAAGGAGTATAAGGAAAAATTTGAAGAGCTTGGCATCGAGTACTTTTACACGCTTATCGATGATGCCGTGGCCCGTGTCATCCGCTCTGACGGCGGCTTTATCTGGGCGTGCAAGAATTACGACGGGGATGTGATGTCCGATATGGTTGCAACGGCCTACGGCGATCTGTCCATGATGACTTCCGTGCTGGTATCTCCCAGCGGCGTTTATGAGTATGAGGCTGCTCACGGCACTGTGCAGCGCCATTATTACAAGTATCTGAAAGGGGAGGAGACTTCCACCAATTCCATCGCCACCATTTTTGCGTGGACGGGGGCTCTCAGGAAGCGGGGCGAGCTGGATGGAAACAGCCGGCTGCAGGATTTTGCCGACAAGCTGGAGCATGCCTGCATCAAGACGGTGGAGGACGGCAAGATGACAAAGAGCCTGTCATTGATCTCGACCTGCGCTGATCCTGTGATCTTAAACAGCCTTGACTTTATCAAAGCGATCAGGGAGACGTTAGACCAGCTTTTGCAGGCGTAGGACCGGGCTTACGCCTGCGGCGCGGCTCTTGGACGCGCTGGATTTCATACGGGACAACGGACGAAGCGCTAACGCGGGCCGTCCTGATGAACAGAATGGGAAGCGCATGTATCATTCCGCCAGCGCTTCCCATTCTTCATATAATTTTTCCAGTTCCGCATTGTTGTCCGCCTGTTCTTTGGCCAGTTCCTGTAATTTTGCCGCCTGCGTGCCGATAGACGGATCAGACAATTTTTCTTCGATCCGGCGGTTGCGCTCTTCTAAAAGAGCGATGCGATCCTCGCATCTTTTCAGATCGTTTTCTTTTTTTCGGAGTTTTGCCTGCGCTTCTTTTCGGGCTTTCCAGTCCTGCCTGCCCTGGGAGGAAGCGTTGTCGGATGAGTTCTCCTGCCCCGAAGAAACATAAAAGTCTGTTCTGCGCCCGTTTTCCGTCCGATGCAGCGCGGCGGTCTGGACATCGCGCTTTTCCAGGTAGTAGTCGTAGTTCCCGACATAATTGACAAAAGTGTGGTCTGTCAGGTCGAGAATGCGGTGGGCAGTCCTGTTGATAAAATAACGGTCGTGGGAGACGTACAGGACGGTACCCTCGTAGCTGTTCAAAGCGTCCTCCAGGATTTCCTTAGAGAGGATATCCAGATGATTGGTAGGCTCATCAAGGATCAGGAAGTTGGCGCTGCCGAGCATCAGCTTGGCGAGAGAGACGCGCCCCCGTTCACCGCCGCTTAAGTCGCCGATCCGTTTGAACACATCGTCCCCTGTGTAGAGGAAAGCGGCGAGAGTGTTGCGGATTTCCGTGTTGGTGAGAGAAGGGTAGTCGTCCGAGATTTCTTCAAACAGTGTCTTTTCCCCGTGGAGCACATGGTGTTCCTGATCGTAGTAGCCGATCTCCACCTGGGAGCCAAGATGAAATGAGCCGCTGTCGGCGGGAAGCAGACTGTTTATGATTTTCAGCAGGGTGGTCTTTCCTGTTCCGTTGTCGCCGATGACAGCCACATGTTCTCCGCGCCTGATCTCAAAACTCACATCCTGAAACAGAAGATGACTCCCGAAAGATTTCCCCAAATGTTCCACCGTCAGCACATCGTTTCCGCCGGGGATCCTGGGGGAGAGCGTAAGGCGCATATCGGCGCGGCTCTGGGCGGGTTTTTCCAGTACCTCTGTTTTTTCCAGCATTTTTTCACGGCTCTCTGCCCGTTTGATGGATTTTTCGCGGTTGAAGGAGCGCAGTTTTTCGATGACTTCCTCATGGTGCCTGATCTCGCGCTGCTGGTTTAAGTAAGCGTTCATGGCAGCTGTGCGAAGCTGTTCCTTTTTACGGGCATAGTCCGTGTAATTGCCTGAAAAGACGGTGGCCTTCGCCTGGTCGATCTCAATGATCCTGGAGGCGATTTTGTCAAGAAAATAGCGGTCATGGGAGACGATGATCACCGCGCCTTTATAATTTGTCAGATAAGTTTCCAGCCAGGCGACAGAGCTCATGTCCAGATGGTTGGTGGGCTCGTCCAGTATAATGAGGTCAGGTTTGGCGAGCAGGAGTTTTCCCAGCGCCACGCGTGTCTTCTCCCCTCCTGACAGGTTGGAGACGGATTTGGAAAATTCTTCCTCTTTAAAGCCAAGTCCCTTCAACACGCCTGTAAGTTCACTTTTGTAGGCGTAACCGTTTGCCATTTCAAAATCGTGGGTGAGGGAAGCGTATTGTCTCATCAAAGCTTCCAGCTCATCGCCTTCCACAGACTGCATGGCAATCTCACAGTCCCTGATCCTGTTTTCCAGTTCGATCAGATCCTGTTTGACACTCAGAAGTTCCTCGTAGACGGTGTTGGAAGTGTCTACCGCATCGTTTTGCGCCAGATACCCGATGGTTTTATCTTTAGAGAGCGCCACCTGGCCTTCATCTGCCTGCATCCGGCCCGTGATGATGCGCAAAAGCGTAGTTTTCCCCGCGCCGTTTATGCCAACGACAGCCGCTTTTTCGTAGTCTTCTATATGGAAGCTGACGTGATCCAGCACTTTTTTTTCCTGAAAAGATTTACAGATATTTTGACATGAAAGTATCATTTTTAAGCCTTCCTTTTTGTAACTTTATATAGTGTACTTTATTCAATTTATCCTGTCAATTCATTGACAAACTTTTAACATGATGTTATGATTAGCCTGTAGGCACAGGCGTGCCTGTAAATTTTTTGGAGGTAACACTCTTGGAAGAAAAGGAAATATCGCAGGCGGTCATCGGGCGTCTGCCCAGATACTTTCGTTATCTGGGAGAGCTAAGAGACGAGGGCGTTGAAAGGATATCGTCGCAGGAACTGAGTGAACTGATGAAAGTCACCGCTTCCCAGATTCGGCAGGATTTCAATAATTTCGGCGGATTCGGGCAGCAGGGTTATGGATACAATGTGGAATATCTCTACAATGAGATCGGCAAGATCTTAGGACTGGACAGAAAGCATAATTTTATTATTATCGGTGCTGGAAATCTGGGGCAGGCGCTGGGGAATTACACTAATTTTGAGAGGAGAGGATTCCTTTTTAAGGGAATTTTTGATATGGATCCGAAGCTTGCGGGCAAAGAAGTCCGCGGCGTCAGAGTCATGCCCATGGAGAAGCTGGAAGAATTTGTGCGGGACAATGACGTGGACATTGCCGTGCTGACCATCCCTAAGACAGGGGCGGTGGAAGTGGCGGAGAAATTAGTGAAGAACGGTGTCCGCGCCATCTGGAATTTTGCCCATGTGGATCTGAATGTGCCGGAGGGCGTCATGGTGGAGAACGTACATCTCTCCGACAGCCTGATGAAACTGTCGTATAATATCTCACGTTACATGAAGGAGCGCGGAGAGATCTGATGGAGGGCGTTTTATGAAGCGTAGGGCCGACAAGGGAAAACAGAATATTTTTACGGAAGCGCTTCAGGGGAAGAACATTCCCATTCTGACATTAGATAACAAATGGTACCGGCTGCTGGACGCCGATTCAAAAGAGGAAGTCAAAGGTATTGAGACGCAGCTGAATACACTGCTGAAACGTCAGGGAAAGCTGAATACGGAGAGCAAGGATATCAAAAAGCTGAAAAAGAAGCTGATGAGCGAGGTCGTTCCCCTGGTGGACGCCGCAGGGGATCATCCCACAGCGGCCCAGACCAGGGAGATTGAACAGCATAAACAGCTGATTGAGGAGTGTAATGAAAAGCTGGAGGCTTATCAGGATGAGCTGCTTGATCTGCCGAAAGAGATCGACCAGCTGAATATCCAGCTGATGCTGATTACCATGGATTGCTGCTATGGCGCCATGCAGGAAAACACGGAACAAATTCAGGAAATCTCTGAATGGGTGACGCAGATCCGTATCGAATTAAAAAAGCGCCTGATCAAAAAGCAGGAACTGGAGCAGAAAAACCATACTATTTATTCTTATATGCACGATATTTTCGGATCGGATATCATTGATCTGTTCGACCTGAAATATAATCCGGAGGAACAGCATCCCGTTGCACTCAAAAAAAAGACGGTAAAAGGCATTGTCCCTGTTAAAAGGGTTTCAGGCGGGACAACATCCGCGGAGGCCGCAAAGAAGCAGGATGCCTCTTTTGCAAAAAGCCATGAGAGCGCGGAGGAGAAGGAAGTTTCCAAGACACAGGCAGAGTGATTCGGAAGAAGACGCAGACAGAATACGAGACGGGAAAAACGGCCTATGGACATGGGAAACATGGACATAGGCCAATTCGCGTATAAAGAGCGTTGCAGGAGAAAGAACAGGAAAACGATTCTTTGGAAAGGCGGCTGTATCTATATGAAAGTTCGTTATCTGGTCACGGCAAAGGAAATGAAAGAATATGACGATAATACCATCCGGAGAGTGGGAATTCCGGCTCCGGTACTGATGGAGCGGGCAGCGCTTTCGGCTGCGGAGTATCTTGCTGGCAAATTTGAAAAAGGGACCGCTCTGATTCTCGCCGGTATGGGAAACAACGGAGGAGACGGCCTGGCGCTGGCGCGGCTATTGCTGGAGATGGGCTGGACAGTGGAAATCTGGTGCGTGGGAGATGCAGAGCGTGCCAGCGGCCAATGGAAAGAGCAGAGACGTATTCTGGAAAACTATCCGGCGGACTTTAGTAGCACTCCCCAAAAGGATGAATATACTATTATGGTGGATGCGCTTTTCGGGGTGGGGCTTTCCAGAGAGGTGGAGGGCAGGTATGCACAAGCCATAGAAATGTTTCAGGCTGTCAGGGGGTTTAAGCTTGCGCTGGATCTTCCCAGCGGAGTGGACGCCGATACGGGGCGGATCTGGGGCGCGGCCGTAAAGGCGGATGCCACCGTGACCTTTGGATTTATGAAGAGAGGGCTGGCGTTTTTTCCGGGATGTGAGTATGCGGGAGAGGTGGTCACGGCCCGGATTGGAATCACGGAGCGCAGCTTTTTCGGCAGAATGCCGGAAATGTTTGCCTATGAGGAAGAAACGGCGGCGCTGCTGCCGCGCAGGCCCGGGGATGGCCATAAAGGAACCTTTGGCAAGATCCTTCTGGTAGCGGGCAGCGTCAATATGGCGGGGGCGGCGCTTCTTGCGGCCAAAGCATCATATCGTATGGGCGCCGGTATGGTGAAAGTCATTACCGCCAAGGAGAACAGGGTGATTCTGCAGACCGCGGTGCCGGAGGCTTTGCTTGGAACCGACAGGGAGCTTACGGCCTCGCTGGAATGGGCTGACGCCATTGTCATCGGGCCGGGGCTGGGAAAGGGCGATGGGGCGCTTGAAGCTCTGCGGCATGTTATTGATTACGGGGAAAAGCCTTTGGTGATCGATGCGGACGGACTGAATTTGCTGGCGGAAAGTGAAATGTTACAGGAAAAGCTGGCAGCCCAGGGAACAGAGGGCAGACAGATCGTCCTGACTCCTCATGTGGGCGAATTATCAAGACTTATGTGTCTGTCCGTTCAGGAATTAAAACAGGATCTTTGGAAATACGCAAACGAACTGGCAAGGCGGCTTCATGTGACTGTTGCGGCAAAGGACGCCAGAACGATAGTTTGCAGGGAAGGCGGTCCCTCCTGTCTGAATCTTGACGGCAATAACGGCATGGCAACGGCGGGAAGCGGAGATGTGCTGGCAGGCGCAATGGGTACCCTGCTGGCACAGACGAAAGACGGGTTTACCGCCGCTTCTCTGGCAGTCTGTTTTCACGGCAGGGCCGGGGATATGGCTGCGGCAGAAAAGGGATTGCAGGGCTGTATGGCGGGAGATATCGCGGAAGCGCTGGGAAGGCTGTGCCAGTAGCAGGCAGCGTGATCCTGTTTGGAAGGACAGGATGATACCGTTAAAGAAAACAGAAAGTACGGCAAAGGATGGAAGGCAAAGGAAGGGAAGAAATACCATGAGTGAGCTGGAGCGTTACCAGAGAGGATATGCGGAGGTAGATCTGGGAGCCGTCCGCTTCAATATGCAAAGCATGAAACAGAATCTCGCGCCGGGCACAAAGATGATCGGCGTAATCAAAGCGAACGGTTACGGGCATGGGAGCATTCCCATAGCGAAAACGCTGGAGCCCCTTGATTTTATGCTGGGTTTTGCGGTGGCAACGCCGGAGGAAGCCCATGAGCTCAGGCAGGCAGGGATCGGCAAGCCGATTATCATTTTAGGTTACACATTCCCTTATTGTTATGAGCAGCTGGCCGAAGAAGAACTGCGGCCGGCGGTATTCAGGGAGGATTCCATTGAACCTTTGGGGCAGGCGGCACGCAAGGCGGGGAAGCCTGTCCGTGTCCATGTGAAAGTGGATACGGGTATGAACCGTATCGGTATCACCCCTGATGATGCGGGAATTCGTTTTCTGGAGACTTTGATGCATCAGGACGGAATAGAGATTGAGGGGATTTTTACTCATTTTGCCAGAGCGGATGAGGCGGATAAGACAAACGCTCTGCAACAGCTGCAGATCTTTCAGGATTTTATCCAAAGGGTCCGGGATGAGCTGAAACTTGCGATCCCCATCCGGCACTGCTCTAACAGCGCGGGAATTCTGGAGCTTCCGCAGGCAAACCTGGATGCGGTCAGGGCAGGCATCGCCCTTTACGGCATGTATCCTTCCGGGGAAGTAAGAAAGGATGCGGTGCCCTTAAAGCCGGCATTGTCTCTCTATAGTCATCTGGTTTATGTCAGGACGCTTTACAAGGGACAGTCTGTGAGCTACGGTGGGACGTTTACGGCCAGGGAAAATATGCGTATCGCCACCGTACCTTTAGGGTATGGCGATGGATATCCGAGGAGTCTTTCCAACAAGGGTTATGTGCTGATCAGAGGTAAGAGGGCCCCCATTCTGGGCAGGGTGTGCATGGATCAGTTTATGGTGGATGTGAGCCATATCCCCGATGTATGCGAGGGCGACAGAGTGGTGCTTTTAGGAAAGGATGGGGAAGAACAGATCAGCGCGGAACTTCTGGGAGAAATATCGGGGCGGTTTAACTATGAATTGCTCTGCGGATTAAGCAGACGTATTCCCAGAATTTATAAAGACCGGAGGGAATGACCGGGCGCAGCAGTGAATAGCCTCTCAAAAAGTGTCTATACTACCGTACATAGATGAGAACACGACAGTGTGTAAATGGAGGTAGCATGAGAAGAGGAGACGTATATTATGCAGATCTCAGACCTGTGGTAGGATCTGAGCAGGGTGGAATCAGGCCGGTTTTGATCGTCCAGAACGATGTGGGAAACAAACACAGCCCTACGATTATCTGCGCGGCTATCACTTCAAAGATGAACAAGGCGAAGCTGCCTACGCACATTGAGCTGAATGCTTCCCTTTATGATATGGATAAAGATTCCGTGGTGCTTTTGGAACAGCTCCGCACCATAGACAAGAAACGCCTGAAAGATAAAGTGTGCCATCTGGACGGCGATATCATGAGAAAAGTGGACAGGGCGCTGATGATCAGTCTGGAACTGGATACATAAGTATGGCGATATACGGTTCTTGACGAACGGCAGGCAAAATGATATATTTAGGGATATGACTAAACAAAGGAAGGAAGAGAGAGGAACTGTTATATGGATGACGATGGACCTACTGCCAGTATGATCTTTTTTTTAGTATTATTGTTTCTTGACATGTTTTTTTATGGTTTTGGCGCTGCTATCACAGCGCTCAATCCCAAAGAGATAGAAAGGCGGGCACAGGAGGAAAAAGATAAGAAAACCTTAAAATTGCAGCAGATCATAGGCGACCCGGCAGAGTATGTCAACACAGTGCAGCTGATCACTACGCTGGCCAATGTGATCTTTGGCGCGGTGCATCTGGGCGCCATGCTGCGGTTCTTATCCGGAAAGTTCTTAGACCTGACCCAAAATCCACAGCTGGGCTGGGTCTCCGCGGAAGCGGTGGTGGCGCTGGCGGCGGTGTTATCCACGTTGATTTTGTTATACATAGTACTGACGCTGGGTGTTCTGCTGCCTAAGAAGGTAGCGTCGCGGGTGCCGGAACGCTGGGCTTACGCCTGCATCAACCCCGTTTTTTTTGTGACGAAGCTGCTTTCTCCCCTCACAGGGCTGATGTCGGTGACGGTGAGGGCGATCTTGAGGATCTTTGGCATTCGGGATGACTTAGATGAGATGGATGTGACCGAGGAAGAGATCATAAGCATGGTCAATGAGGGGCATGAACAGGGTGTGATTCAGGCCAGCGAGGCAGAGATGATCACCAACATTTTCGAGCTTGGGGATAAAGAAGCGCAGAATATCATGACCCACAGGAACAATATCGTGGCTATCGATGGGGATACCATGTTAAAGGATGCCATTACCTTTATGCTGGAGGGCAAAAACAGCAGATATCCTGTGTATGAGGAAAATATCGATCATATCATCGGTATTCTGCATTTGAAGGACGCCATGCGTTTTCACGCGGACGATGAAAAGCTGAACTGTCCTCTCAAAAGTCTGGAAGGGCTGCTCAGAGAGCCGTATTTTGTGCCGCAGACAAAGAATATCGATGAATTGTTCCGGGAAATGCAGGCGGATAAACTGCAGATGGTCATCGTAGTGGACGAGTATGGACAGACGGACGGACTGGTTGCCATGGAGGACATCCTGGAAGAAATCGTGGGAAATATTCTTGACGAATACGATGAAGACAGCAGATACATTGAGGAAAAGGGAAACGATGAGTATGTGATCGAGGGCAAGACGCCTCTGGAGGAGCTGGAAGAGAGGTTCGGCATTTCCTTCGATGACGAGGAGTTTGAAACATTAAACGGTTTTCTGATTTCCAGATTGGACAAGATTCCTGAGCCGGACGAACAATTTGACGTGGATTATAAGGGGTATAATTTTAAGATCCTGTCCGTGGAGAACAAGATGATACAGAGCGTTCTGGTCACAAAACTTCCGCAGGAGCAGGAGCGGATGGCCGCACAGGATGAATCCGCCCTTGAAGAAAATGACAAAGAATGATATGATATCATGGATAATTTAAAGAAAAAGGAGTAAACAATTTATGTCAGGACATTCAAAATTTGCAAATATCAAGCATAAAAAAGAAAAAAATGACGCTGCAAAGGGTAAGATTTTTACGATTATCGGCAGAGAGATCGCAGTTGCCGTGAAAGAAGGCGGCCCCGACCCCAATAATAATTTTAAACTCGCCACGGTAATCGCCAAGGCGAAAGCCAACAATATGCCTAACGACACGATCGAGAGAGGTATCAGGAAAGCTGCCGGTGACGCGGGCAATGTGAATTATGAGTATATGACTTACGAGGGTTACGGCCCTAACGGCATTGCGATCATTGTGGATACGCTGACGGACAATAAGAATCGCACCGCAGCAAACGTACGGAGCGCTTTTTCCAAAGGACAGGGCAACATCGGCACACCCGGCTGCGTCTCTTTTATGTTTGACAAAAAAGGGCAGATCATCATTGACAGGGAAGAGTGCGATAAGGATGCGGACGATTTGATGATGACGGCGTTAGACGCGGGCGCGGAGGATTTTAACGAGGAAGAGGACAGCTTTGAAGTGCTGACGGATCCTGACGGCCTGGAGAATGTGCGCAAGGCGCTGGAGGAAGCGGGCGTTCCCATGCTCAGCGCGGAAGTGACTATGATTCCTCAGAATTATGTGGAGCTGACGGATGAAACAGCCGTCAGAAATCTTCAGAGAATCCTGGATATGCTTGAGGATGACGATGATGTGCAGGCAGTGTATCACAATTGGGATGAGTAGGTAAAATTGAGCGAAAGGATGATCGGTATGGACAAGCTGGCTGTCATTGTGCCCTGCTATAATGAGGAAGAGGTTTTAAAGATCGCTTCCGAGACTTTGCGGGGCGTTATCGAAGATCTGATACGGAAGGAAAAGATTGCGGAGGACAGCTTTATCCTGTTTGTGAATGACGGAAGTAAGGATCGTACATGGGAACTGATCGAAGAGGAACACAAGGCGTATCCGGTGCGGGTGAAGGGTGTGAAACTGGCGGCCAACGTGGGACACCAGTTTGCCCTGACAGCAGGGCTTGTCACGGCAAAGGAAATGTGCGATGTGACAGTGTCCATAGATGCGGATCTTCAGGACGATGTGGCGGTCATCGAAGAAATGATAGATAAGTTCCATGCCGGAAACGATATCGTCTACGGCGTCAGGAAAGAGCGGAAGACAGACACCTTTTTTAAGAGGACTACAGCTCAGGCGTTCTACAAACTCATGAATATCATGGGGGTAAAGACCGTTTATAATCACGCGGATTTCCGCCTGATGTCAAAACGCGCGGTGGAGGAATTTTCCAAGTATCAGGAGACCAACCTTTTTCTGCGGGGCATGATGCCGTTAATCGGGTATCAGACGGACTGTGTGTACTACGACAGGAAAGAGCGTGTGGCGGGAGAATCCAAGTATCCTTTAAGAAAGATGCTGGCGCTGGCTTTTAACGGAATTTCTTCCTTTAGCGTAAAACCTATCAGTCTGATCATGGGGCTGGGGCTTTTTATCATGCTTGCCGCAGTGCTTGCCGCGGTATATGCGTTTGTCTCTTATTTTACGGGACATGTTGTTCAGGGTTGGACTTCCATGATCCTTTCTATCTGGTTTTTGGGAGGGCTGCAGCTTCTGGCTATCGGGCTGGTGGGGCAGTATATTGGCAAGATCTACATTGAGGTAAAGCATCGTCCCCGATACAATATCGAGAAAGTGATTTAAATACGAATGAGTTGGAAGAAAAACGGATTTAGTTTTCTGATGTGGCTTATCTACCTGCTTGTCATCGGAATTGCCGTAGGGTTTGCGGGCGGAGCGCTCTGCAGCGCCGTTGGAGCGCCTCAGTATTTTGAGATGATTGCGGCGGCGGGATATATGCTGTTTGCCGGGATTTTGGTGTTTTTGCTGCACCGGATGGCGGTAAAGCTGGACGCGCTGCCTGAAAAAAAAGGAAAAGGATTTCTGTGGCTGGAGAGGATCGCGGCGGCGGCGCTGCTTGCGGCAGGTCTGTTTCTCAGGTTGTCCCAAATGCGGGAGGAAGTTGGAGAATCCGTATATCTGGAACTGGCGTACGTTTCTTCGACAGGTCAGGGTATCCCTCAGTTTTCCCATGGTATTGTATATTTTTATGTGTGGGTACTGCGTTTTACTTTTTTGTTGCTGGGCAATAAAGCGATGGCGGCAGTGGGATTACAGATAATATTGCAGATGTCGGGAGTGCTGTTGCTTTATTTTGCGGTCAGAAAGATGGCGGGAAGAATATCGGCCATGATGCTGCTTGCGTTTTCCATGTTGTCTCCTTATATGACCGGAAAGGCGATCACGGTGTCGCCGGAGATGCTTTATCTGTTTCTTTTTGCACTGGTCCTGTTTTATGTGTCCCGGGGGCTGAACTGGTCTGGCGACTGGGGATTCTGGCTGCCTGCGGGTGTTCTGACGGCGGTGCTGGGATATCTGGACGTGACCGGTTTTTTGCTGGTCCCGTTAATGGCAGGGGTAATTTTCTCGGAGCAAAAAAGCGGGGAGGGCAAGAGAGCTTTCAGTGCCTTTGGATGTCTCGCAGGTCTTGTCCTGGGAGCAGCCGGATGCGTGACCGTGGACATGTTAAGCAGTGGAAAATCTGCGCAAGGGATCGTGAAGGCCTGGGGAGAACTGTATCATTGGGATGAATTGCAGCTGTTGGTCAGATTGCCGGGCTTTGATTCTCTATGGCTGATCCTGTTTCTTCTCTGCTTTATGGTCTGGGGGATTTTCAGCTTTTGGTGCCACAGAAAAACGGAGCGGTTCAGCCTGTGGATGTTGTGCGTGACGGGGGTTGCGTTTTTACAGCTGTGGGGCGTTTTTACCGAGGAGATGAACGGGGCTGTCTATCTCTTTTTCTTTAGTACGGTCCTTGCCGGATTAGGAATCAGGGAGAGCCTGGCGGTTTATCCTTTGGACAGGCAAAAAGGAGAGGACAAGGTTCAGAACCAGAGCGATCAAAATGAGAGCGATCAAAATAAGAGAGAGCCATCGGGTGCGGAGATTACATCTCAGGAGAGCCCGTCGGAGGAAAAGACCGGGGATGGTCAGGAGATCGAATGGATCGAAAATCCTTTGCCGCTTCCGAAAAAGCATGTCAGGCGTGTCATGGATTACAAGCTGGATCCGAAGAAAGAAGATCTGGATGGATATGATGTGCTTGTGCCGGACAATGATGATTTTGATCATTGAGAGTTGAGGATACTGTGAATTTTCTTCATAAAATTGGGAACTATAAGGGAGCAGCCTTTATCGGGACTGCTCCCGGTTTTTATAGGGGTATGTTTGCAATATTCTAATTGTTATGAGAAAGGATCAGGGCCATGATGGAGGAGAGGAAACGTGAAAAGCTTGAAACAGAGGAAAAACAGGACGAGCGGATCAAAGAGACGGGGCAGGCGGAGTTAAGTGACAATGAGCGGATGGAAGATATTCACCTGATCTCTATCATCGGTGAGATCGAAGGACATGAAAACCTGTCCAATAACTCCAAAACCACAAAGTATGATCATATTCTGCCCAGTCTGGCCGCCATTGAGGACAGCAAGGATATCAACGGCGTGTTGGTGCTGCTCAACACTATGGGCGGAGATGTGGAAGCAGGGCTTGCCATTGCGGAGATGATCGCATCTTTAAGCAAACCTACGGTATCGCTTGTTCTGGGCGGAAGCCACTCCATCGGGGTGCCTATTGCGGTCAGTACGGATTATTCTTTTATTGTACCCACCGGCACGATGGTGATCCATCCTGTGCGGATGAACGGGACAGTGATCGGCATCCCGCAGACCTTTGAGTATTTCAAACTGATCCAGGATCGCATTACGAGTTTTGTGTGCAGTCATTGCAGGGCGAACAAAGAAACCTATGAGAGGCTGATGACAGAGACGGGAATTCTCACAAAGGATGTGGGGACGATTCTGGTGGGCGAGGACGCCGTCAAATATGGCATCATTGACGAAGTCGGAGGAATCGACCGGGCCATTGCAAGGCTTCATGAAATGATTCAAAAAGGTTCTGAAACATAATTTGTATACATGGTGACAAACATACAAAAAAATGCTATAATGAATGCTGTATGTGTATGAGATTATGAGAAACGGGGTAAGATGAGATGGCTTCTTCCAAGAGAACATCCTCTTCAAATAAAAGGGCGGCCGGAACATCCTCCCGCGGGAAAAAAGCGGACGCGGCGAGGAATGCGCAGGAGAGCGCACTCTTTCATGAGATAGGGCTGATTGTCCTGTTTGTTGTAATGGTTTTGCTCTTCCTTTGTAATTTTGGCGTGATCGGACCCGCGGGGGACGCTGTCAGCGGTGCGTTGTTTGGCATTTTTGGACTGATTGCCTATGCGGTTCCGCTGTTGCTTTTTCTCGCGGTGGCCTTTTGGTTTGCCAATGAGGGCAATCCCAATGCCGTGAGAAAACTGGTTTCAGGGGTGGTGCTCTGCCTTATGCTGGGAGTGCTTTGCGATCTGCTGGCAAAGGGAGCGTCCTCTCTGGATACATACAGTGTGAAGACAATCTATGAGAACAGCCGTGATGCGAAGGCGGGCGGCGGCGTACTGTCCGGCAGCATCAGTTATCTTTTTCAGCACTATCTGGGGACCATCGGCGCGGTGCTGGTGGTGCTTTTGTGCTCGGTGGTGAGTCTGATCCTGTTGACGGAAAGATCTCTGATCAGCGGTATGAAAAAGGGATCCAGCCGTGTCCGGGAATTGTCCAGGGAGGAGGCATCCCGCCGCAGGGAAGTGAACATAAGACGCCGCAAAGAACAGGAAGAGCAGCGGGCGAAAAGAGAAGAGGAACGCACCCGAAGAGAGGAAGAACGGCGGCTGAAAGCGGAGGAGAAAGAAAATGAAAAGATCCTGCGCATGGAGAAAAAGGTTTCCGGCGTTATGATGGATACGGCGCTGGCGAAGCCTCTGGATGAACAGCACAGGGATGACGTGCACGAGATTGTTTATTCGCAGGAGCAGGCGGCGGACTTTGCGCCGGAGTCCGGGTCAGGATCTGCAGTTTCACCGGAATCAGCAGCGGCACCTGTTTTTGATTTTGACAGGATACGGATCAGAACGTCCCATCAGGTCAGCCTGAATGAGGAACCTTTAGAGGAGCGGGAAGCTTCTTGGGAGCAGGATGCGCCCTGGGAGCCGGAGGGCGCTCCGGTTCAGGATTCGCGTTGGAAGGCGGATACTGAACCGCTGTCCGGTATTTCAGATCCATCCGGCACAACGGCTTTGCAGCCGGAGGAATTCCGGGTGACGCGGGATATGGCGGATCAGACAGTTTCATCGGTGCGCCGGGACAGAAATGCGGGTGTAGCGGAAGCGCAGGATATCAGAATACATAAAGAGGGTCTTAAAGAGGGCGGCGCTCTCATAACGGAGAGACAAAGACCGTCAGCGGAGCCCGCGCCGGAAGAAAGGCGTGCGGAACCAGAAATTCAGAAAGAGGTCGGCCACAGAGCGGAGCAGATCCCTAAAAAATACAGTTTTCCTCCCATCACTTTATTACAGAAGGGCGTTATGGCGGCGGGAGATTCCACCCAGGAACTGAAAGAGACTGCCATGCGTCTGCAGCAGACGCTGAACACATTCGGAGTGAAAGTGACTATAACCGATATCAGCCAGGGACCCAGTGTGACCCGCTACGAGCTGCAGCCGGAACAAGGCGTGAAGGTGTCGAAGATCGTAGGGCTTGCGGATGACATCAAGCTGAATCTGGCTGCCATGGACATCCGCATCGAGGCGCCCATTCCCGGAAAAGCTGCCATCGGGATCGAAGTGCCCAACAAGGAGAATATGCCCGTTTCGTTACGGGATCTGCTGGATACTAAGGAATTTAAAGATTTTCCCTCTAACATTGCGTTTGCGGTGGGAAAGGATATTGCGGGACAGACGGTGGTGACGGATATCGCCAAGATGCCCCATATGCTGATTGCCGGCGCCACCGGTTCCGGCAAATCCGTCTGTATCAACACGATCATCATGAGCATTTTGTATAAGGCGCACCCGGATGATGTCAAGCTGATCATGGTGGATCCTAAGGTGGTGGAACTGAGCGTTTACAACGGGATCCCCCATTTGCTGATTCCCGTGGTGACGGATCCCAAGAAGGCTTCTGCGGCGCTTCACTGGGGTGTGTCGGAGATGGAAGACAGATACCGTAAATTTGCGGATTTCAACGTGCGGGATCTGAAGGGATACAATAAAAAGGCGGAGTCTCTTCAGGAAAGCGGACAGGCGGATGCGCCTAAAAAGATGCCCCAGATAGTCATCATTGTGGATGAGCTTGCGGATCTGATGATGGTCTGTCCCGGGGAGGTGGAGGAATCCATCTGTCGTCTGGCCCAGCTTGCAAGAGCGGCGGGAATCCATCTTATTATCGCTACCCAGAGGCCCAGCGTGGATGTCATCACCGGCCTGATCAAGGCCAATATGCCCAGCAGGATTGCGTTTGCCGTCTCCAGCGGCGTGGATTCCAGAACGATTCTGGATATGAACGGCGCGGAGAAATTGCTGGGCAAGGGGGACATGCTGTTTTATCCTCAGGGCTATTCAAAACCGGCCCGCATTCAGGGGGCTTTCGTGTCCGACAAGGAAGTTTCCGATGTGGTGGATTTTCTGAAAAATCAGACTTTGGGCAATGTCTACGAGCCGGATATCGAGGAGAAGATCAAAAGTCTCGGTTCCGGAGCGGGAACCGGCGCAGCGTCCGGCGGCAATGAAATCGATGAATTGTTCGAGAAAGCGGGACGGTTTATCATCGAGAAGGACAAAGCTTCTATCGGCATGCTGCAGAGGGGGTTGAAGATCGGTTTCAACAGGGCGGCGAGGATCATGGACCAGCTTTGCGAGTATGGCGTTGTAGGTGAGGAAGAAGGGACAAAACCCAGAAAGATATTGATGAGTCCGGAACAGTTTGAACAGCTTCTGGAGGAACAAATTTAGGTTTGAGAGGATATTCTGAATGAAAACTGATATTGAGATCGCACAGGAAGCGGTGTTAGAGCCCATCGTCAAGGTGGCGGAAGGGCTGGGAATGACGCCGGATGATCTTGAACTCTATGGAAAATATAAAGCCAAGATTACGGAGGAATACATAGAACGCATCAAGGACAGGCCGGATGGAAAGCTGATTCTGGTGACGGCGATCAATCCTACCCCTGCCGGCGAGGGTAAAACCACCACCAGCGTAGGGCTTGGGCAGGCTTTTGGAAAGCTTGGAAAGAAGGCCGTCATTGCGTTGCGGGAGCCTTCTTTAGGTCCCTGCTTTGGCTTAAAAGGCGGGGCGGCAGGCGGCGGATACGCGCAGGCGGTTCCCATGGAGGATTTAAATCTGCATTTTACGGGAGATTTCCACGCTATTACATCAGCGAATAATCTGCTGGCGGCGTTGTTGGACAACCATATTCATCAGGGCAATGAATTGAGGATTGACACCAGACAGATTGTGTGGAAGCGCTGCGAGGATATGAACGACCGCGCTCTGCGGAACATCGTGATAGGGATGGGCGGTAAGACGAATGGTTTTGTGAGGGAGGATCATTTTGTGATTACTGTTGCCAGCGAAATCATGGCGATCCTGTGTCTGGCGGAGGACATGAAAGACCTGAAAGAGCGCCTGGGGCGCATCATCGTGGCCTACAATATGGACGGGGAGCCTGTGACCGCCCTGGACCTGCATGCGGTTGGAGGTATGGCGGCGCTGCTTAAGGATGCCATAAAGCCGAATCTGATCCAGACGCTGGAGCATACCCCTGTGCTGGTTCACGGAGGACCTTTTGCCAATATTGCGCATGGATGCAATTCTGTGCGGGCTACCAGGACCGCTTTGAAAATGGCGGATTATTGTATCACGGAGGCGGGTTTCGGAGCCGATCTGGGCGCGGAAAAGTTCTTTGACGTAAAATGCCGTATCGCGGGACTGAAGCCGGACGCGGCGGTTTTGGTGGCAACAGTGCGCGCTTTGAAGTATAATGGAGGAGTCCCCAGGGATGAACTGGGCAAAGAGGATCTGGAGGCGTTAAAAAAAGGGATCGTCAATCTGGAAAAACATATCGAAAATCTGCAGAAATATAATGTGCCGGTGGTGGTGGCGCTGAATGCTTTCGTCACGGATACGGCCGCGGAGATCGGTTTTGTGAAGGAATTTTGCGAGACGAGAGGTTGTGAGATGGCTCTGTCTGAGGTCTGGGAGAAAGGCGGGGAAGGCGGCGTAGAACTGGCGCAAAAAGTTTTGCAGACGCTGAAAGAAAAAGAGAGCCATTTTCAGGTACTCTATGAGGATACCGCTTCCTTAGAGGAAAAGATCGTTACCGTGTCTCAGGAGATTTACGGTGCGGGAAAGGTGAATTTTACCACAACGGCGCAAAAACAGCTGCAAAGGCTTACAAAACTCGGATTTGGCAGGCTTCCTGTCTGTATGGCGAAAACTCCTTATTCCCTGTCAGATGATCCGGCGCTTTTGGGGAGGCCGGAAGGGTTTGAGATGAAGGTCAGGGAGGTGTATGTATCCGCAGGCGCAGGATTTGTGGTGGCGTTGACGGGCGATGTGATGACTATGCCGGGACTGCCCGGGAATCCGGCTGCTTTTCAGATTGATGTAGATGAAAACGGTGTGATAACGGGATTGTTTTAAGGGGCTTCCCTTAAGAAAAGAGGCGCAAGCTATGAAGTGTCCAAACTGTGGAGCGGAAATGGCAGACGGTGCTCTGTATTGTGAACATTGCGGTGAAGATATCCATATTGTCCCGGACTTTGATCCTGAGTTGGAGCAGGATCTGGAAAACACCATAAGCGGGATGCTGGAGGATATTGAAGCGAAGGAACCGGCTGAAGAACAGGCCGCTCCCCGCATCGGGAGGCGAAAAATTAAATTCATTGCTGTCTGCGTTATCTTTCTGACCGCGGCCGCAATGTGCTCCCTGCGGCTCTATCATTATCATTCCCTGGAATGGCAGATCGAAAGAGGCCGACAGGCCGTGGAGCGGGAGAAATACGACAGGGCCATTGCCTGTTACAGCCGTGCGCTGGAACTGGATGAAGGCAATATAGAATTACAGTTTAATCTGGCGGAAGTATATTTCCTGAAAAATAATAAAATTGAATATGAATATCTGCTGAGGGATATTGTGAGAAATCCTGACGCAACGGAAGAACAGCTGGAGAGGGCCTATGGAAAGCTGATCGCAATCTACAGCGCCAGGGAAGATTATCAGACGATCAATGATCTGCTGTTTGCCAGCAATGATGAAAGCCTGATTACCACTTATCAGAAATATCTGGCAAAACAACCGGAATTCAGCATCAAACCGGGGTATTACACCACAGTTCAGCCCCTCAGGCTTTTCTCTTTTGGCAGCGGCAGGATCTATTATACCCTGGACGGCAGTGAACCTGGCGAGGAAAGCACGCAATATACGGCGCCGATCATATTGGAAGATGGGGATTACATTGTGAAAGCGGTGTTCATTAACGACAATGGCATTGTCAGCCCAACGGTTTCGGGAGAGTTCCATGTGGATATCGATGAGATCCCGGCGCCGGAAATCAATCTCTACAGCGGTGATTATAGTTTTCCCATAGATATTGAGGTCCTGAGCGATGATGAAGAAGTTTATTATACAACGGACGGAACTGTGCCGACATATTCTTCAACACGGTATTCCGGGCCGATACCGCTGCCGCTGGGGGAGAGCACTTTTACCTTTGCAAAGATCGTAAACGGCGTGACGGGAGAGGTGACAGAGCGTACTTATCGCCTGGTCATGGACACGGATTTTACGCCGCAGCAGGCGGTAGATTCCATTATGCAGTATGCTATGAGTATGGGGAAGGTTTATGATGCCGATGGCCATTTCAATGAGACGGGCGACAGATATCAGTATGAATATCAATATGTGACCAATATCAATAAAATAGATTATTTTTACGTTATTTCAGAGATTTTTTGCGGCGCGGACGGCAGGCTGGAGAAGACGGGAAATGATTATGCGGTGAACGCCTATACAGGTGCGATGTATCGGCTGCAAAAGGACAGTTATGAGCAGTGGCGCCTGACGGAAATCAGGATCGAACAACCAATAACAGAGAATTCTCAAAATGAGGAATAGAAAGGTGGAAGGGTATGTATAAAATTGTAAAGAAAAGCGAGCTGGCTGCGAACATCTATCTGATGGATGTGGAGGCCGAGAGAGTGGCAAAGAGGTGTATGCCGGGTCAGTTCGTCATCGTCAGGACGGATGCGGAAGGGGAGAGAATCCCTTTGACAATCTGTGATTACGATCGCAGGAAGGGCACTGTGACTATCGTATTTCAGTGCGTTGGCGCCGGAACCAAGATGATGGCGCAACTGAACGAGGGAGACGCTTTCCGGGATTTTGCGGGTCCTTTGGGAAGGCCTTCCGAACTGGTAGACGAGGACATTGAAAGTCTGAAACAAAAGAAGATTCTCTTTGTGGCGGGCGGTGTGGGAGCTGCACCGGTGTATCCACAGGTAAAATGGCTGCATGAAAACGGCATCGCGGCGGATGTCATTGTGGGAAGCAAAACCAGGAATCTGCTGATCTTGGAAAAAGAGATGGAGGCGGTGGCCGGCAATCTTTATGTTACCACGGATGATGGCTCTTATGGCAGAAGCGGCATGGTTACCCAGACGATCAAGGATCTGGTCGCAGAGGGTAAGCAGTACGATGTCTGCATCGCCATCGGTCCCATGATCATGATGAAGTTTGTGTGTCTGCTCACCAAAGAGCTGGGCATCCCTACCGTGGTCAGCTTAAATCCCATTATGGTGGACGGTACGGGCATGTGCGGCGCCTGCCGTGTGACGGTAAACGGTGAGGTGAAGTTTGCCTGTGTGGACGGTCCGGAGTTTGACGGACACGGCGTGAACTTTGATGAGGCTATGAGACGTCAGCAGATCTATAAGACGGCGGAGGGCAGAGCCATGTTGAAGCTGGAAGAAGGCGATACCCACCACGGCGGCTGCGGCCAGTGCGGCTGACAAAACCGGCGTCAGACGACAAAAGCGTCTGATGTGTGAAAAGACAAATCGGGCGATTCTTTAAAATGGAGGATAATTATGGACGTATTGACAAGGATTCCTGTGAGAGAGCAGGATGCGAAAGAGCGGGCTGCCAATTTTAACGAGGTATGCCTGGGCTATGATAAAGAAGAGGCGATGAATGAGGCTTCCAGATGTATCAACTGCAAGAACGCGCAGTGCGTCAAGGGATGCCCTGTAGCGATCAATATTCCTGCTTTTATTGAGCAGGTAAAAAACGGCGATATCGGGGAGGCATACAAAATCATCAGCCAGTCCAGCGCGCTGCCCGCTGTCTGCGGCAGAGTGTGCCCTCAGGAGAGCCAGTGCGAGGGAAAATGTATCAGAGGGATCAAGGGAGATCCGATTTCCATCGGGAAACTGGAGAGATTTGTGGCGGACTGGGCTCGCGAAAACGGGATCAGGCCTGAGGGAGCATCTCAAAAAAATGGCAAAAAGGTGGCAGTGATCGGTTCCGGACCCGCAGGACTGACCTGCGCGGGGGATCTGGCAAAGATGGGATATGATGTGACCATCTTTGAGGCGCTGCACGAGCCGGGAGGAGTGTTGGTATACGGTATTCCGGAGTTCCGTCTGCCTAAGCAGGACGTAGTGGCGAAGGAAATCGAGAATGTAAAAGCGCTGGGAGTTAAGATCGAGACCGATGTGGTGGTCGGCAAGGCTGTCACCATAGATGAACTGATACAGGAGGAAGGCTTTGATGCTGTGTTTATCGGGTCCGGCGCGGGACTTCCTAAGTTCATGGGAATCCCCGGAGAGAATTTCAACGGTGTATTCTCCGCCAATGAATACCTTACCAGAAGTAACCTGATGAAAGCTTTTGATGAAAATTCCAACACGCCCATTATGCGCAGCAAAAAAGTGGCTGTCGTGGGAGGCGGCAATGTGGCTATGGACGCGGCCAGAACGGCGCTTCGTCTGGGCGCGGAAGTTCATATTGTCTACCGCAGAAGCGAGGAGGAGCTTCCTGCCAGAGTGGAGGAGGTTCATCATGCTAAGGAGGAAGGCATCATTTTTGATCTGCTGACCAATCCCGTAGAGATCCTTGCGGATGAAAAGGGCTGGGTGACCGGTATGAAATGTATCCGCATGGAGCTTGGTGAGCCGGATGCCTCAGGCAGACGCCGTCCTGTGGAAATTCCGGGTTCCGAATTTGTTATGGAAGCGGATACGGTGATCATGTCTCTGGGCACTTCCCCTAATCCACTGATTTCCTCCACCACAGAAGGGCTGGAGACGAACAAATGGAAGTGTATTGTCGCCAGTGAGGAGAACGGTCAGACCACCAAGGAAGGTGTCTACGCAGGCGGAGACGCGGTTACGGGTGCGGCTACAGTCATTCTTGCCATGGGAGCCGGAAAGGCGGCTGCAAAGGGGATCGATGAATATCTGAGCGAATGACAAAGCGTAACCAGGCATCGTTATGGGTGCGGTTTCTGTGCTGTTTTTGGCGGCCGGGATGGTATCTGTGAAGAATGCGGGGAATCCTGAGAAAGGCGCGAAAACGGTATGAGGATCACCATTGTCTGTGTGGGAAAGATAAAGGAAACATTTTACAGGGAAGCCGTGGAAGAGTATGTGAAGCGGCTTTCCCGATATTGCAGGCTGGAGATTATTGAAGTCGCGGATGAAAAAACTCCCGAGGGCGCAGGCAGCCTCAGCAGGGAACAGATTAAGGAGAAGGAGGCAAGGCGTATCTTGGAGAAGATTCGGGAGGACGCCTTTGTCTGTACGCTGGAGATCGGCGGGAAAAAGTTTTCTTCGGAAGGCTTTGCAGACTGGATCAACGGTCTTGCCGTTGGCGGTGTCAGCCGAATCGCCTTTGTGATCGGCGGTTCGTTGGGACTGCATCAGTCGGTTAGCAGCCGTGCCAATCTGGCTCTTAGCTTTTCGGATCTGACATTTCCCCATCAGCTGATGAGGGTGATCCTGACAGAGCAGATTTACAGAGCTTTTTGCATTATCAACAACACGCCTTACCATAAGTGAGCGCGGGTGATGCCAGGACTTGCAGATTTGGAAATTTTTTCCTGTAAAAAAGTAAAAAAGAGCCGATAATGAAAGAATTCTTTCAATAACATTTGATTTTATAATATGTGTTTCCTGATAGAAATCATTTTGATAACATCCGTTTTATTATTTTGCAGCAGGCAAAGAATGTTTCAGGAAAATAGTTTCAGGAAAATAAATTGTCAGAAGGATAATTTCAGGAGGAGAAAATGAAGATAAGAACGAGATATGCGCCCAGTCCTACAGGGAAGATGCATGTGGGAAATCTGAGGTCGGCATTGTATGAATTTTTGATCGCAAAACATGACGGCGGTGATTTTATACTGCGCATAGAGGACACCGATCAGGAGCGCTTTGTGGAGGGCGCAACGGATATTATTTACCGCACATTGGAGGCGTCCGGTATGATCCATGACGAGGGACCCGATAAGGATGGCGGATATGGTCCCTATGTTCAGAGCGAGCGTGTGAAAACGGGTATTTATATGAAATATGCCAGGGAACTGATCGACAAGGGCGAGGCGTACTATTGTTTTTGCGACAAGGAACGTCTTTCTTCCCTTCGGACTGAGGTGGTGGAGGGAAAAGAGATTACCGTGTACGATAAGCATTGTCTGTCGCTGTCCAAGGAAGAGATTGAGGCGAATCTTGCGGCGGGCAGGCCTTTTGTGATTCGGCAGAATATTCCCAATGAGGGAACGACTACTTTCCATGACGAGCTTTACGGCGATAT
>CANREV010000010.1 GCA_947629645.1 uncultured Acetatifactor sp.
ATTCCTCAGTCTGTAATTCAGGCATCAGTCTGTCCCTCTTTTCGCTTTATATATTTCCCGCTTTTGATGCGAGCATCCGATGGCTTTTGCGCATTGTCGGGAATGATCCATGTTGCACCGACCTTCTGCGCACCTTCGATCCTGCCGTTATTGCACAACGTAATGATGCGCCGTCTTGAAAGCCTCCAGCGTTCTGCTGCCTCCAGGGCTGAAATGTATTTCATCTTGCATGGCTCCTTTCTGAACTTACCTCTTATTATATTCATAATTTGGAACAATATCAAGAGACTTGAAAGAAAAATTCCGAATCCACAAGACTGTTCCCCTCTCCCTGTCAGTCCTGTTGACAAATATTGCCAACAGGGAGTATGATAAAAATGTTATCGGAGTATAGTGTTCGGGGAGTATATCATATATGGAAGCGCGAGAAATGAAGGGAAAAGCAGTAAACAAAAAAGTATATTTTGCGGCGGCATTCATAGTGATTGCGGCGGCGGTTATTCTTGCCCTGGTATTGGGGAGACGCGCAGAGTCTTATCGTTCCATTAAAATCATAGAATTGGGCGGTACTGTTACCATCGACAGAGAGGGAGTAGGTACGCTGGAAGCCTCTTCCAATATGAATCTGCTCTCAGGGGATCTGGTCAGGACGCAGCCCGATGCCTATGTGGTGCTGCAGCTGGATTCAGATAAATATGTGATGCTGGCGGAGTCCGGCAGTATGACCGTAGTGGCGGAGGGAAATGAAGCAAACGGCAAGACTGCGATTCATCTGGAGGATGGCAGCGTGCTCAGTGAGATCCGGAATCCTCTGTCCGAAGGATCCGCTTATGATATTGTGACGCCAAATGCCACCATGTCTGTCCGGGGCACTGTGTTTGAAGTGCGCAGAAACAAAAAAGATACCAACGGCACGATTGAAGTGCTGGTTTATGACGGAAAAGTGGCGGTAGGCTTAAAGGACGGGGAGCCTGCTTTGTATGAGGCAGGAGAGTATACGCAGTTTACAGATGAGGAGGATCCTCAGTATATTACGGAGAGAGCCACGATCACGGAAGATGTGCTGAATGAGCAGTTTATGGAGCGGTTGGAACAGATCAATTCTCAGAGCAGAGAACTGGATCTGGGAGAGGCGCGGCTGGCTTCTGGCAGAACGCAGGAGAATGCTGACCAGGCATCCGTTCCCTCGCAGACCGGGATAAATCCTTCCCCGACTGCTGCACCCGGCCCGGCTTCAACGGCTTTGCCATCTGCGACACCCTCATCGGCCTTAACGCCCAAACCATCTGCAGTGCCTGCACATGCTTCCGCACAGACGCCGCAGCCTGAAGCAGATAATGCGAGGGTTCCCGAGGTTTCCCCGGAAGCGGACCCTGTCAGGGAAGAAGAATCGTCAGAGGAGTACGAGACGGAGAATAGCGATCAGGCTGATACAGAACAGGACAGTGAAGATCAGGGCGGCAGGGAAGATTCTCAGGGCGCGGTGCAGCCCGAGGACAATGCCGGAGCGCAGGGGAGCACTGAAAATCCGGAAACCGCGGGTCAGCCTGAACCCGGCGTAAATAACGATTCTCAAGAAAACGCGGGAAATAACGGCAATAGCGGTAATGCCGGAAACCAGGGAAATAACGGAAATCATGGCGATGCCGGAAACCAGGGGAATAATGGAAATCATGGTAATGTCGGGAACGAGGGAAATCAGGAGAATCACGGCAATGCTGGGAACCAAGGAAATAGCGGCAATGCCGGGAACCAGGGAGATAACGGCAATCACGGCAATGCCGGAAACCAGGGGAATCACGGAAATCACGGAGACGGTCCGGATCAGGGAGATGATCAGGCGCTTAAGGATCTCTGGAAGAGTTATACCATGGAGGATTACAAAGCGGCCTGCGATACCAGTGTGATGGGACAGGAATGCACGATCGTTTATTATCTGCCCTATATCGTAAAAGCGCAGGAGCAGGAAGGCGGCATGGTATCTGTTCTGCGTAATGATGCTCCTGATCTGTATTTTACGGAAACCGCGGAGGTGGGAAGCGCATTGACGGCACCGGAACCTCCCGCCGGAATGGTAGATCATCAGTATGAACTTCCGTTAGAATTTGCTTACTGGTGTCTGGAAGACGGAACGCCCTGGCAGTTTGACGATGCGGATCCTTTCAGCGCGGACAAAGTGAAAGCGGATCTTTGTCTGTACCCGGTATGGACGGATGAAGCAGGGACGCATTATTATCCTGTAATCTGCCGCTCCGAAGAAGTGTGGGGCTATTACTGCAACAGTGTGAGAGAAGCAAGCAGATTGGGCGAATTGACTTTCCATAATGATCCCGCTTTCGTTTTTGATGGTTGGGAAAAAATGGACTGGACGGAAGGCAGCGAATCCGGACAAAAGGTATTTTGGGATTTTGCGGCCGATACGGTAGAGAATGGACCGGTATCATTGAAAGCGTCCTGGAGAGATCAAAGGTCGCAGAGTCATTGAGATAAAATTATGAGGGAACATTGATCTATGAAAGCAGCCGGAGGAAACCAACTGAAAAAGCCCTTGGCGGTCTGCGTGGCAGCGTTGCTTGCGGGGATCATCACCTTTTTGTCACCTTTTACAAAGGTGCAGTACTGGGTCGCGGACAGTCTGTTTCTTCGGGAGCGGCCTGTAGATAACCGCATTAAGATCATCGGGATTGATGAGGATACCCTTCAGGAACTGGGGCCTTTTTCGGATTGGAGCAGACAACAGGCGGCGGATCTGCTCAACTTTTTTGATGAGGAGTATGCCCCTTCGGTGATTGCTTTTGATATCAATTATTTCGGAGAGAGGGATCCGGCGGGAGATCGGGCGCTGGTTGAGGCGGTATCCCGGTTTGACTGTGTAGTGATGGCTTCCTATCTGGTTTATGATAAAAGACTGGAGTGGACCGAAAAAAATGAGCTGCAGATTAATACAGCGTATATATGTAAGATCGAAAAACCTTATGAGGCATTGCGGGCGGTAACGAGACAGGGATTTACCAATGTGCTTCAGGATGAGGATAATTATGTGCGCCGCTCTCTGCTGAAAGGTTCCGCTGACGGGGAGACGGAGTATAATTTTGCGTTTGAGATTTATCGCGGTTATATGGAATCGCAAGGTTTGGAAGCATCGGAGCCGAAGCTGAGCGCAAACGGCAGTTATGGGTTTGATTATACGGCCCGGCCGGCGATGTATGAAATTTATTCCTATGCGGATCTGGTGGAGGGAAGGTGCGATCCAAAGGTATTTAAAGGAAGTGTTGTGCTGATCGGGGCCTACTCTGCGGCTATGATGGATCAGTATATGGTGCCGACTGCCAGAGGCACGGTTATGAACGGGGTGGAAGTGCAGGCTAACCACGTTAATGCCCTGCTGGACGGACGGACGTTTACAGAAATGCCGTTCTGGTGTAACATGCTGATCAATGTTGGGATGACGGCTTTTTGCATGATACTTCTTTTATATGGGAATTTTGGCATAGGGGTAGCGGGCTGCGCGGCAATGCTTGCCGGGGCTCCGGCCGCATCTTTGTTTTTGTACCATCGAGGCATTTACTGGAGATGCTTTTTACTGATATTAATAACGGTTGTTTTACTGGCAGCTAAGATTCTGACCGGCTACGCCGCGGAACGGATCAGAAAGCATCAGATCCTGAATGTTTTTCGGACTTATATGGCTCCACAGGTGGTGGATGAGCTGAGCAGACAGAATCGTTATCAGATCGAGCTGGGAGGCAAGAGCCGTGATATTGCGGTGCTGTTTGCAGACATCAGAGGTTTTACCGCGCTTTCTGAGGGCATGCTGCCGGAAGAGGTGGTGGACATTTTAAACCATTATCTGGAGAATGTGACGAACGCTATTTTTAATCATGGCGGTACGCTGGACAAATTTATCGGCGATGCCGTCATGGCAGTCTACAATGCCCCATTGGATGTGGAAGATTACTGCCATAAGGCGGTGCAGACTGCTTTTGACATCATTGGGACGTTGGATGCGGTGAACAGGGAGTTAAAGGAAACCTATGGCAGGGAGATTACCTGCGGGATCGGCGTTCACTGTGGCAAAGCTGTTGTGGGAAATATCGGGTGTAAATATCGAATGGATTATACCGCTATAGGGGATACCGTGAACATTGCGGAAAGACTGGAGAGCATGGCAAAGGGCGGGGAAATTCTGATCAGCGGCGAAGTGTACGAACAGGTCAGGAACCGGTTTAGCGCATCGGCCATGGGAGAGCGGGCATTGAAAGGACGGCAGGACAAGGTAGCGGTATATCGGATGGAGGGGATACATGGAACAGGGACAGACGGAAAAGATACTTGAAATAGGAATACAGCTCACATCGGAGCGGAATTATGATGTACTCTTGCCGAAGATTATAGATTGTGCCATGGAAGTTACGAATTGCGATGGCGGGACTTTGTATCTGTACGAGCAGGGGCAGCTGCAGTTTTGTGTGATGAAGACACAGTCGCTGGGTATCAACCGGAAAGTTCAGGACGCGAAAGAGGTTCCGCCTGTACCCATGAATGAAAAAAATGTTTGCGCTTATGCGGCTATCCACAGAAAAATGTTAAACATCGAGGATGCTTACGACTGTCGGGAATTTGATTTCAGCGGGCCCAGAGAATATGACAAGCTGACGGGGTACAGAACACGTTCCATGCTGGTCTTTCCTCTGGTAAACCATGAGGGCGATCTGATCGGGGTCGTGCAGCTGATCAATGCGAAAGACGGGCAGGGTCAGGTGGTGGCATTCAGGCAGGAATATGAAAAGGTGCTGCAGTCGCTGGGCTCACAGGCGGCCGTAGCCATTTCCAACATGCGGTTTGTGCAGGAAATCGAGCAGCTTATGATTTCGATCACTCAGGTGTTCACAGACGCCATTGATACCCGTATCCCTTATAATTATTACCACTCCAGAAATGTTTATCTGTATGTGCAGCTTTTGATCGATTATATCAATGACCGGCATGAGAAAGGGCTTGAGGAGAAACACTTTGAACCTTCGGAAAAGTCGGAGCTGTTGATGGCGGCGCTGATGCATGATATCGGCAAACTGGTGATACCTAATGAAGTCATCGATAAGACAACGCGGCTGGGAAATAAGCTGCCTTTTGTGCTGGAACATTTTGACCATTTGTCCGCGCTGTACCATATTGATTACCTGGAGGGGAGGCTCTCCAATGCGGAGTGGGTCAGAACCAAGAACGAGCTGTTAGATGCCAGAGTCAGGGTGGAGGAATTGAACCGCAAACCTGGACTTTCCGATGAAGATGTGGCATATGTAAAAGAACTGGCACGAAAAAATTATACCAACAGTAACGGGTCGAAAATCCCGTATCTTAGTCTGGACGAGGCGGAATGTCTGGAAGTCAGGGCGGGCAATCTCACCAGTGCGGAGCGCGACATCATACGTTCCCATGTGAAATATACGGAAAAGTATCTGAAAAAAATGAACTTTGGAAAGCGGTATCCCCACATTATAGAGTGGGCGGGTGCACATCATGAGATGCTGGATGGAAGCGGTTATCCAAACGGATTGAAAGGGGAAGAGATTCCCTATGAAGCGAGGATTCTGACCATTGTGGATGTGTTTGAAGCGCTGACCAGTTCCGACAGGCCTTACAAGAAAGCGCTGGAAGAGGGGAAGGCGTTGGAAATCCTTGACAACATGGAAAAGGAAGGTAAGCTGGACGGTGATATCCTCAGGTTGTTTAAGGAGGCGCTTTCACAAAAGAAAGGGAAGCTTAATCTTTTCTATGATAAGGCGGAAACGGAGTAAATGATGCTTGAAATAATTCCTGTTTGGGAACAGTTGGACTTATATGCGAAATTGGCCGAAAAATATGGTCTGGCATTTGAATATAACGACTTTTTTCAGCCGGATCTTTTGGATGATGAAGCATCGTGCAGAGAGAGAATCTTAGCATATCAAAGTCTGAATCGTCCCGGGAGAGTGGATACGTTGCACGGTGTTTTCTTTGATATTCTCCCGTTTAGTTTCGACAGCGGGATCAGAAGGCAGAGTCTTTACAGAATGCGGCAGTCGCTGGAGATCGCGGATAAATTAGGCTGCAGGGGAGTGGTATTTCATACCAACTTTAATCCCGACCTGATGGCGGGGGAAAAATACAGGGAAAACTGGCTGGAACGCATGAGAGAGACTGTCTGCACGCTGCTTTCCGAATGCGACTGCGAGATTTTTCTGGAGAATATGTTTGACAGATCTGCCGTGGAACTGGAGGAACTGGCGGTATCTTTGCAGGGAGAAAACAGATTTGGCATTTGTCTGGATGTAGCGCACATGAGACTGTCAACGGACCGTCCAAGAGAATGGTTTGAACGCTTATCACCTTATATCAGGCATTTTCATATAAATGATACGCAATTAATGCATGACGAGCATCTGGCGCTGGGGCAGGGAAAGATCGATTGGAGAGAGATCGAGGCTCTCATCGGAGAGTTTGGGTTAAAAGAAAAAAGCAGACTTTTGGAGGTCAACGGCCTGGATAAAATCAATCTTTGTCTCGAATACTGTCAAAGGGAAGGAATCGGATGATTCCGGCAAGAGGTAGCGGTATGGATATTCAAAACATCTTAAATCAGGTGGATACTCTTTTTGAGGAAAATAAGGGAGAAGAGGCGGAGAAGCTGCTGCAGAAGTCTGTTGCGCAGGCGGTTGAAGAGCAGGATGACAATAGTATTCTGCAGCTTCTCAACGAATTGATCGGATACTATCGGGAGACCAGTCAGACAAAGAATTCCTTTCAGATGGCGGCCCAGGCTATTGCACAGGCTAAAAGGATGGGACTTGAGGGGACGGTGCCCTATGCCACTACATTGTTAAATGCGGCTAACGCTTACAGAGCGGGAGGCAGGCTTCAGGAGTCCCTGGAGGCTTACAGTGAGGTTCAGGAGATTTATGACAGGCAGCTTCCCAAGGATCATCTGTTTGTGGCGGGACTTCAGAATAATATAAGCCTGCTGTATCAGGAAAAAAAGGAGTACCGCAAAGCGAAGGAATGTCTGCTGAAGGCCCTTGCGATCGTGGAAGCGAAAGATGCATTTTATGAAGTGGGCGTTACCTGCGCCAATCTGGCTTCCACCTGTGTGGAATTAGGCGAACTGGACGAGGCTTGGCGCTATGCTTCTGCCTCTATGGAAACCTTTCAAAAGCTTGGAGAGATGGACAGTCATTACGCTGCGGCGCTGGCGGCGATGGGAGCGTGTCATTATGAGAAGGCGGAGTATGAAAAGGCTGCGGACTGTTATCGCCACGCTATGGATCTGGTGGAAAAGGGCATTGGTCAAAACGCAGCATATTACCGCCTGAAAGAGCATTTTGAGGCCTGTGAAAAAGCAGCCGGAAAAGGGCTTGCCATTGCGAAGGAATATTATGAGACCTTCGGAGTGCCGCTGCTGACCGGGGAATTTTCTCAGTATCTGGATAAGATCGCCGCAGGATTAGCCGGCAGAGGGTCCGATTGTTTCGGCTATGACGATGGCGCTTCCAGAGATCATGACTGGGGACCGGATTTCTGCCTGTGGATAACAGAAGATACCTACGCAGAGATCGGCGCCAGACTGGAAGAAGCGTATGAAAGTCTGCCGCAGGCTTTCAAGGGTTATGAGCGCGGGCCGCGCGTCAATGGCAAAAACAGGCGGGGCGTGATCGTGATATCTGATTTTTACGAGAGCCTGACAGGGGCAAAGACTTATGAGGAGATCGACTGGCGGCAGGCCAGTGACAGCTCTCTGGCAGCAGCCGTGAATGGAGAAGTATTCTGCGATAAGGAAGGGATCTTTACTGCTTTTCGGGAAAAATTAAAAGCGGGATACCCCGAGGAGATCCGGTATCTGAAGATTGCGGAGGCGGCTGCGGGATTTTCCCAGACAGCCCAGTACAACTACCTCCGCATGAAGCGGCGGGGAGACGAACTGACGTCAGACATGATGGTGTGGGAAGGTATCCGCAACGCCATGAAGCTGCAGCACTATATTGAGAACCGTTTTCCGCCTCACGATAAATGGCTTCGCAGAAGTCTGGAAGAGACGGAGGCGGGGAGAGAGTTGTCTCTTTTACTGTCGCGGATAGGAAAAGGACCGGATGAGGACAGGGAGGAACTGATCGAGCGCGTGGGTCACTTTTTCGCTATGGAGATGTACGGCATGGATATCATCAGCGACATCGAGACTTATCTGGACGCCCACACAGAGGAATTGATTTATAAATCCTCCCTGGCTGGGAAATCTGACCTGCAGCTTGCGGAGGAGATCGCCAGGATGGAGTTTGAAGCCTTTGACAAGGTACACAACGAGGGCGGGCGCGCCAGTTGCCAGAATGACTGGTTTACTTTTTCCATCATGCGAAAGAGCCAGTATATGACGTGGAGCAGGGTCATGCTGCTGCAGTATTTATATGATTTTCACAGGGAATACAGCCGGGGGCATAATCTCATTGAGGAAAAATACGGTCGCATGATGGAGAGTACGGCGCCGGAAAGATATCGTGAGATCAAAGACCATTTTCCGGAATTGTCGGAGGAAAAACAAAATATCATTGAACAGATTTGCGGCATGCAGGTGGGATGGATGGAGGAGTTTGCCAGGGAATATCCCGCGTTAGCAGATAATGCCCGCAGTATCCATACCGCGCAAGACAATCCTTTTGACACGTCTTATGAGACGTATCTTCGGGGAGAGCTTGGCACTTACTCTGACAAAATGTTGGAATTATATGGAAGATATATTGTGAAGTATGCCAAGTCAGACAAAAATCCCGCCCATGATATCATGCTGAACAGTGTGCATATGTATGGATATAGCAGTCTGGAGGAAGCGGAGAAAAAGACCAGGGAATCGGTGTAAGCCGGTTATTGTATTATGGCGGAAGAGACAGAGCCGGATATTGGAATGATTTTTGCACATACTAACTGCATAAGCAGAAAGGAGTGTAAAAATTATGGATATCAATAGTGGTAACGGCCTGGCGGCAGGTACGCTGGGGATGACGGATATCCCTTTGGGATTTGGATTTGCGCTGGCAAAGAATGAAGCGGCGATGAAAAGCTATGCATCGCTCTCCGAGACAGAGAGGGAACATTTGATACTGCGTTGTAAGGACGCCAGGAACAAAGAGGAGATGCAGAAAATTGTGGATTCTCTGGTGACCGATTCAGACGTCAGGGCCATCGTACAGGAAGAGCGGGAAAAACTCAGTTAAACCAAAAGCCCGGCGGGGATTTGATGTGGCGGAAGGCTTATTGCCATCCGCCATCCATTGTGATAATCTGCCCCGTCATATAGGTCGGCGCATTGGCCATCTGCAGGATTAATTCAGCCGCTTCCTCAGGTGTGCCCAGACGGTCTGCAGGAATTTCCTCACGCAATGTTTCCAGGTCCTCGGGCGTCAGACATTGATTCATGGCAGTGTCTATGACGCCGCAGGCAATGGCGTTCACCTGAATGTTGCTGGGAGCCAGTTCCTTTGCCAGAGCCTTGGTGAAGCTGTTGACGCCGCCCTTGGATGCGGAGTAGGCCACTTCCATAGAAGCGCCAACGCTCCCCCAGACCGAGGAAACGTTGATGATTCGGCCGGCGTGCTTTTGGAGCATGAGAGGAACGGCATATTTACATGTGTAAAAGCAGGCATCCAGATTAACGGACATCACTCTGTGCCACTGCGCAGGAGTCATGTCCGTAAGCAGGCCGATATGGGCGATACCGGCGTTATTGATCAGAATATCCAGAGAAGCGATCCGGGAAAAAAGAGCTTTTACCTGGCTGTGATTTCCCATATCTACGCGGCAGGGCGTACAGGAGATATGATAGTCTGCGCAAAGCGTCTCTGCCAGAGATTCCAGCTCTTCTATGGAGTTTTGGCAGGTCAGATAAAGATCTGCGCCGTTTTGTGCAAAAAGTATGGCAGCGGCTCTTCCGATGCCTCTGGAAGCGCCTGTGATCAGGACAGTCTGACGGGCGAAAATCGGGTTCATAACACGCCTCCTGTTGGAATTTTTTTGTAACATTCAGCCTTCGGCTGACCTGTTACTCTTTTTTTAGTATAGCATCCGCTGCCTTGCTTTTCCAGTCTGAAACTGTTACACTGTAAGCAAAGCGGTAAGATACGGAAACTTCTTGAGATACTTTATGGATGGGAGAAAATAAACATATGTATGATCTGATCATAATCGGTTCCGGTCCTGCGGGTTTGTCCGCGGCAATCTATGGAAAGCGGGCGGGCTTTAAATTGCTGGTAGTGGAGAAGGCGCCCATGAGCGGAGGACAGGTACTTAACACCTACGAGGTGGACAACTATCTGGGGCTGCCGGGCATGAACGGATTCGATATGGGAATGCAGTTTCGTGCCCATGCGGATAAGCTTGGCGTGGAGTTTCGGGAGGGCGAAGTCAGCTCCATAACGGACGAGGGTGATAAAAAGCTGGTCGTTGTGGAGGGAGAGGTTTTAGAAGCCAGGACAGTGATCCTTGCCACAGGGGCCCGGCATGCGCATCTGAATGTCGCCGGAGAGGAAGAATTTACGGGTATGGGCGTGTCTTACTGTGCTACTTGCGACGGGGCTTTTTTTAAGGGGAAAAAAGTGGCTGTTGTAGGAGGCGGGGATGTGGCGCTTGAGGATGCAATTTATCTGGCGGCGCTCTGTGAAAAGGTGTACCTGATCCACAGGAGAGATGATCTGCGGGGCGCGCAGATTTTACAGCAGGAGCTTAAGGCGCTGCCCAACGTGGAAATTATGTATAGTCATACGGTGACGCAGATACAGGGCAGGGATGCGGTAGAAAGCGTAAAGATCAAAAATCTGAAAACGGAGGAGGAATCTGATCTGGCTGTTGCCGGTGTGTTTGTGGCGGTGGGAATCCATCCTGATACGGAATTAGTGAAGGATCTGGTTGCCTGCGATGAGGGCGGTTATATTCTGGCCGGAGAAGACTGTACTACCACATTGTCAGGCCTGTACGCGGCCGGAGACATACGCCGAAAGCCTATCCGCCAGATCGTGACGGCGGTGGCGGACGGCGCCAATGCGGCGGTATCGGCAGCCGGATATATCAATAAAAATAATTTTTAATTTTTTTTAAAGAAATAAAAAGATTTTATCAAAAAAAGGAATCCGTTATTTTTCCGGATTCCTTTTTTTAATCCTTAAAAAGCGCGAAAATGCGTTGGTTTTAAGAATTTTGACAATTATATATCAATGTTGACAAGAAGCAAAATAAGTGTTATATTTGTTAACAAGCGTAATAAATTTGTAACAAATCGGTTATGGGTTTTAAATACAAAGGAGATTATAATGACTTATAGAAAAACCAGAATGGCAGCCTGCGCATTGACAGCGGCTCTCGCACTTTCGGCAACGGATCTGACCGCCCAGGCGGCGGAAAGCGCATCGGTGCTGCCCAGCGGCGGTGTGAATATCGCGTTGAGCAGGGGCAATAGTTTGGAGAATATTTCTACGGATACGGATACCATGATACCTATAGAGGCGATCATTGAGTGGGCTGCGACAGAGGAGGCAGGCGGCGCCGCATCCGAGGAGGAACCTACCGAGGAGGATTTGTTCCGGAATCTGGTCATTGCGCAAGTGAATGATTATGTGAATGTGAGAAGCCTTCCCACAACTGAGAGCGAGATCGTTGGAAAGCTTTACAATAATTCCGTTGGTACTTTTATCAGTGAAGAGAATGGCTGGTATCAGATTTCTTCCGGCAGTGTGACAGGGTATGTGAAAGCAGAGTATTGCGTTACCGGAGAGGACGCCATTGAGACTGCAAGAAGGGTAGGTACCAGAATAGCAACTGTCAATACTACTACGTTGAAGGTGCGTACAGAGCCCAGTCTGGAAGCCTCCGTGCTGGGACTGGTTCCTCTGGAGGATCAGCTGGTGGTTCTGGACGAGACGGATGGCTGGGTCCAGGTGGATGTGGAGGAAGGTATCGGCTGGGTCTCCACAGATTATGTTTCCCTTCATACGGAATTTGTGCAGGCGGAATCCAGGGAAGAGGAAGCTGCCCGCCTTGCAAAGGAAGAGGAAGAGCGCAGAAGGGCTCGTGAAGCTGCCGCAGCGAAAGCCGCAGGTTCTTCCGGCGGTTCCACATCTTCCCAGACCTATGCGGTCAGCGGGGACAGTTCCATGGGATCTTCCGTTGCGGAATATGCGCTGCAGTTTGTAGGGAATCCTTATGTATACGGCGGAACGAGCTTAACCAATGGAGCGGACTGTTCTGGTTTCGTTATGAGCGTATATGCGAACTTTGGCGTCAGCCTGCCTCATTCTTCTTCCGCGGACCGCAATCAGGGAGCGGCGGTAGACGGATTGAGCAATGCGCAGCCCGGAGATCTGATTTGCTATTCCGGACATGTGGCGCTTTATATCGGAAACGGACAGATTGTGCATGCATCTAATTCCAGAACCGGTATCATCGTTTCCAATGCGGACTACAGAAAGATTCTTGCGATCAGGAGAATTTTCTAAATAACAAGTGATATGTGGAGCCACGCCTCAGGGCGTGGCTCTTTTTGCCGGATGCGGGCATGCGTGAAAATTGTGCAACTTTTTAAGGTATTGTGTGTCTGGTCTGTGGAGTACTGATTCCGGGAGTTATACAAAATATACAAAAGAATTGAAAAATGAAAAAAGAGGACTGCGTGATGACAATAGAAAAAATAAAGTTATCCACATCTCAAAAGGCTATAATTAGGACAAAATCATTTTATGCACTAAGTTATGCACAATATCCACTGACTTTTAACACACATGTTATCTTAAAACAAGATTAAAATAGGAACACATGTTTTGTGTATTTTCCATAAAATTTTCATTTTGGCCGAAAAAACCTTTTTTCGGGTTGACATGCCAAAAGTCAAAAACATGTAAAAAATAAGCGAAATTGTTGCAAAAACCGCCCAAAATGTGGTACAATTCATATACAATAAAAAACCGAAAGGGATGATTGGCATGAAATTTGTAATCGTAGGCAGAAACATTGATGTTACACCCGGTTTGAGAAGCGCAGTAGAGGAAAAGATCGGTAAGCTTGAGAAATATTTCAATCCCGATACGGAAGTACATGTAACGCTGAGTGTGGAAAAGGAACGGCAGAAGATCGAAGTGACGATTCCTGTAAAGGGCAATATTATCCGTTCAGAGCAGGTCAGCAATGATATGTATGTCTCGATAGATCTGGTGGAGGAGATCATTGAGAGACAGTTAAAGAAATATAAAAACAAGATTGTGGACAAGCATCAGGGCAACGGTTCTTTCAGCAAGATGTATGTGGAAAATGATTACATGGACGAGGAGGAAATCAAGATCGTCAGGACCAAACGGTTTGACATCAAACCCATGTACCCTGAGGATGCCTGTATTCAGATGGAGCTGTTAGGCCATAATTTCTTTGTATTTATCAATGCGGAAACGGATCAGGTGAATGTAGTATACAAGAGAAAAGGAGATACTTACGGTCTTATTGAACCTGAAAACTGAATCAATAAAGGCAGGGGATGCTGTAAAAAACAGATCCGGCCTTTTGGAAGCGCTCAGTGATGAGCGCTTCTTTTTTATGACCCGGACACATATATTTTTTTAACAAACTATCCGGAGCGATTATGGATAAAGGAACACGGGAAAACTATCTGCATGTTATAAAAACAGGTATTCTGGCGGAGTGTCTGCTCGCGTTGGCCATGGCTGCCATACTGGCGGTGCGGGCGGAAAGCAAAGAGCAGGAGAGCGCAAGCAGGGATGTATTGACCGTAGAGGATGATTATATTAAATGGGTGGATTTTACCATATCTTATGAAGCTTTATGCAAGGCTTATCAATGGGATGTGGATACCCATGGGTCAGAGCATGAGATCTGTTGGGTGGATCTGCTTGCATATACTGCGGCGCGTACGGGCGGTAACTTTGGAAAAGATGATTTGAAGGTTATGGATAAGGCCGCAAAGGCTCTTTCCGAAGGAGAGGAAAGCATAGAGAGCCTTACAAAAGATCTGAAATATTATTCATATTACAAGGAAGCTTACGATGCGGCGATCGGCGGACTGGTGGGAGAATATCGGGAAGAATGTGTGGATGAGGCGGGAAATGTAAGCTATGCGGACCGATACGGGCTAAAAGGCTGCTTTCCGCTGGCAAGGGGGTTTGACTATACCCATTATGATGATTTCGGCGCGGGACGCAGCTATGGATATCAGCGTAAACATCTGGGACACGACATGATGGGGCTCATCGGGACGCCGGTGACTGCCGTGGAGTCGGGCGTAGTGGAAGCGCTGGGATGGAATCAGTACGGCGGATGGCGGATCGGCATCCGCAGCTTCGACAGAAAACGGTATTACTATTACGCCCATCTGCGCCAGAATTATCCATATGCGGAGGGACTTCAGGAAGGCAGCGTAGTGACCGCCGGAGATGTCATCGGATATATGGGTCATACGGGATACAGCGCCAAAGAGAATGTCAATAATATAGAAGTAACGCATCTGCACTGGGGATTACAGTTGATCTTTGACGAATCGCAAAAAGAGGGTAATAATGAAATCTGGATCGATCTCTACGCGCTGACACGTTTTCTGGCAAAGCATACCCAGCCTGCGGTCAAGGTGGAGGGCACGAAAGAATGGGTGAGGACGAATAAGATCATCGATCCGGCGGTGGAAGAATACATAAACGCTCACATGGGAGAGGAACAGAACAACGAATCACAGCGGGAAGCTCAGTCCGGGCCGCAGCCGGAAACCTGATCGCGGTCAGGAATGATCCGTCAGGTGGCGCAGCGCTCTGCTGCGTTTTAGTTTCTCGCTCAGAGATTTCTCTTCCCCTTCCTGTGTGGGAAGATAATAACGCCTGTTTTTTAAATTTTCGGGAAGGCAGACCATGTCCGCAATCTTTTCTTCCGTGTCATGTGCGTATATATAACCTTTGCCGTATTCCAGGTCGCTCATGAGACGGGTGGGAGCGTTGCGGATCACGAAAGGCACCGGCTCCGATAATTGAGTGAGAGCGTCTGCCTTTGCGGTTTCGTAGGCCCGGTATACGGAGTTGGAGCGCGGCGCCAGCGACAGATAGATCACAGCCTGCGTCAGATTCAGATTGCACTCCGGCATACCGTTGAAATGACATGCCTGATATGCGGCAACGGCGATCTGCAGCGCCTGATTGTCAGCCAGACCGATATCCTCGCTGGCAAAGCGTATCAGCCTTCGTGCGATGAACAATGGATCCTCGCCTGCTTCCAGCATCCGCGCCAGCCAGTAAACCGCCGCATCGGGATCGGAATTGCGCATGGATTTGTGGAGGGCGGAGATCAGGTTATAATGTTCCTCTCCTTTCTTATCATACAGAAGAGTCTTTTTGCCCAGACATTGTTCCAATGTGTCTTTTGTGACTGTGACAGCTCCTTCTGATGAGATTTCTCCGTTTAATACCGCCATTTCCAATGTGTTTAATGCCGTGCGGGCATCGCCGTTTGCAAAGGAAGCGATCACGGAAAGAAGCTCCCGGTCCATATGGATTTCCATAGAGCCGAAGCCGCGCTTGTCGGTCAGAGTGCGGGACAGCATAGCTGTCAGATCTTTTTGCGTAAGTTCTTTCAGCACGAACACTTTGCAGCGGGACAGCAAAGCGGCGTTGATCTCAAAAGAAGGATTTTCCGTGGTGGCGCCGATCAGGGTGATGCTTCCTTTTTCCACATAGGGCAGAAATGCGTCCTGCTGCGCTTTGTTAAAACGATGGATCTCGTCCACAAAGCACAGCGTCCGGATCCCGTAAGCCTGATCCTCTTTTGCCTGTTTCATGATGTCCTTGATATCTTTGATGCCGCTGGTGACGGCGCTGAAAGTTAAAAAACGGGATCTGGTGCGGTTGGCTATGATACGGGCCAGAGTGGTCTTTCCCACTCCGGGAGGCCCCCAGAAGATCATGGAAGGGATCTGGTCCTGCTCCAGCATCCTTCTCAGCAGCTTTCCCTCGCCTAAGAGATGTTCCTGACCGATGTAATCCTCCAGAGTCTGCGGCCGCATACGGTCGGCCAGAGGCGCGGCGGCAGAGGAGAGGGAATGTCCGGTATTTGTGTCAAAAAGTGATAACTGCTCCATGTACGCTCCTTTCTGAAACTGCGTCTGACCCGCGCCGCAGCAAAGCCGCATCGGCGCTTTACGCCATAAAAATAGCATGTATCAGGATACTTGTCAAATGGAACCGGAGATGGCGGTAATAAAATTTAAGAAATCCATTGCAAATATCCAACGACTATGTTAAACTTACAACAGTGTGTATGATAAAAAAATAACAATCGAAACATCACACTGTTTCTTACAAGTCTTTTTGAACATGTTGTGTTTACGTTTCAGAACAACGCAGACAAGGAGGATTCATAATGTCAGGAAAAGTAGTATTAGCCGGAGCATGTCGTACCGCCATCGGTACCATGGGAGGCACATTGAGCACCACTCCCGCTGCAGAGCTTGGGGCCATCGTTATTAAAGAAGCTTTGAACAGGGCAGGCGTAAAGCCTGAAGATGTAGATCAGGTTTATATGGGATGCGTGATTCAGGCGGGTCAGGGCCAGAATGTGGCTCGTCAGGCATCCATCAAAGCAGGACTTCCCATCGAGGTGCCTGCGGTTACCATGAATGTGGTGTGCGGTTCCGGTCTGAATTGTGTCAATCAGGCGGCCCAGATGATTATGGCGGGAGATGCCGATGTGGTGGTTGCGGGCGGTATGGAGAATATGTCCATGGCTCCCTATGCGATTCCCCAGGCGCGTTTCGGTTATCGCATGAACAACGGCACACTGGTGGACACTATGATCAAGGATGCCCTCTGGGATGCATTCAACGACTATCATATGATCACTACGGCAGACAATATCTGCCGCGAGTGGGGACTGACCCGCGAGGAGCTGGACGAGTTCGCGCTAAAGAGCCAGCAGAAGGCTGAGGCAGCCCAGAAGTCCGGCGCTTTTGACGCGGAGATTGTTCCCGTGACGGTAAAGAAAAAGAAAGAAACCATTGAGTTTAAGGTGGATGAAGGCCCCCGCGCCGGTTCTACCATGGAGGGACTTAAGAAGCTGCGCCCTATTAATCCCGATGGATTTGTGACCGCAGGCAACGCTTCCGGCATCAATGACGGCGCCGCCGCCATTGTTGTCATGAGTGAAGAAAAAGCAAAGGAACTGGGTGTAAAGCCTATGGCTACCTTTGTGGCGGGAGCTTTGGCGGGAGTTCGCCCCGAGGTTATGGGGATCGGTCCTGTAGCCGCTACGAAAAAAGTAATGGCAAAGACCGGAATGAAGATTGAAGATTTTGATATCATCGAGGCAAATGAAGCCTTCGCGGCACAGTCCGTTGCTGTGGGCAAAGAGCTGGGAATCGATGTGGATAGGCAGTTAAATCCCAATGGCGGAGCCATTGCGCTGGGTCATCCCGTTGGCGCTTCCGGCTGCCGTATCCTCGTTACGCTGCTGTATGAGATGCAGGCGAGAGGGGCGAAAACGGGTCTTGCCACGCTGTGTATCGGCGGCGGCATGGGCTGTTCCACAATCGTGAAAATGGAAGACTGACGGTTACATGCAGAGAGAATACCAAAACCATTGCTGGCGCTGGTGTTCTCTTTGTTGCGAGAGGATATCATTGAATTGATAGGAGGTTCTTATGGAATTTATCTTGTACGAGCAGAAAGGAAATATTGCGACTATTACCATCAACAGGGAGAAAGCGCTGAACGCCTTAAACTCTCAAGTGCTGGATGAACTGAATGCAGCGCTGGACGAGGTGGATACCGATGCGGTGCGCTGTCTGATCCTCACCGGCGCGGGACAGAAATCTTTCGTAGCCGGCGCGGATATCGGAGAGATGAGCACTCTGACCAAAGCGGAAGGGGAGGCCTTTGGAAAGAAGGGCAACGATGTGTTCCGCAGACTGGAGACATTTCCTGTTCCTGTGATCGCTGCCGTAAACGGTTTCGCGCTGGGCGGCGGCTGCGAGATCGCCATGAGCTGCGACATCCGCCTTTGCTCTGACAACGCGGTGTTCGGACAGCCGGAAACGGGGCTTGGCATCACCCCCGGTTTTGGAGGCACCCAGAGGCTGGCGCGTCTGGTAGGCGCGGGTATGGCGAAACAGATGATCTATACCGCCAGAAATATCAAAGCGGCGGAAGCGTACAGGATCGGGCTGGTAAACGAAGTTTACTCCGCAGAGACAGATGAGGCCGGAAATGTGGTAAAGACGGCGCAGGAGGTGCTGATGGCGGCGGCGGAGAAGATGGCGGCGGCCATTGCAAAGAATGCGCCCATTGCTGTCCGCAATTGTAAAAAAGCCATCAACGAAGGTTTAGATGCAGATATGGATGAAGCCATCGTGATCGAAGAGAAGCTCTTCGGCGACTGTTTCGAGACGGAGGATCAAAAGTACGGCATGGCTTTCTTCCTTGACAAGAACAAGGAGAAAGTAAAAGAAGAATTTAAGAATCGTTAATGAAGGAGGAAAATCGATGAAAGTAGGTATTATCGGCGCGGGCACCATGGGTGCCGGAATCGCGCAGGCATTTGCAATGACGGAAGGGTATGATGTGTGCCTTTGCGATATTAAACAGGAGTTTGCTGACGGCGGAAAAGCCAAGATCTTAAAAAATCTGAATTTCCTGGTTGGCAAGGAAAAAATCACCCAGGAGAAGGCGGACGCCGTTGCGGCAAAGATCGTTACCGGCCTGAAGGATATCTGTACGGATTGTGATCTGGTCATTGAAGTATGTCCTGAAAACATGGCTATCAAGAAACAGACCTTTGCGGAACTGCAGCAGATCGTAAAGAAGGATTGTATTTTTGCAACGAATACTTCCTCTCTCTCCATCACGGAGATGGGAAACGGTCTGGATCGTCCTCTGATCGGTATGCATTTCTTTAATCCTGCGGACAGGATGAAACTGGTGGAAGTGATCGCGGGCGCTAACACCCCCGCGGATCTGGTGGAAAAGATCAAGAGCATTGCGACCGAGATCGGCAAGACTCCTGTTGAGGTGAATGAGGCCGCCGGATTTGTGGTAAACAGGATCCTGATTCCCATGATCAACGAAGCGATCAATGTTTACGCCGCAGGCGTTGCTTCCATAGCGGATATCGATGTAGCAATGCAGCTTGGCGCGAACCATCCTATGGGACCGCTTGCGCTGGGCGATTATATCGGGCTTGACATTGTGCTGGCTATCATGGAAGTGATCTATGCGGAGACCGGAGATTCCAAGTATGCTCCCGCTCCTCTTTTAAGAAAGATGGTACGCGCAGGAAAGCTGGGCAAAAAGACCGGTGAAGGCTTCTATAACTATAACAAATAAGCAAAGTAAATGATGTGAGCAGGGACAGACCCGAATCATGCGGGTTTGTCCCGAATTGCAGGAAAGTGGAGGATGAAATATCATGGATTTTACATTATCCAAAGAACATGAGATGGCGAGACAGCTGTTCAGGGATTTTGCCGAGAACGAAGTAAAACCGCTCGCTCAGGAAGTTGACGAGGAGGAGCGTTTTCCCAGAGAAACCGTGGAGAAAATGGCAAAGTACGGTTTTATGGGTATCCCCGTTCCCAGAGAGTATGGCGGACAGGGCTGTGATATCCTGACCTATGTTATGTGTGTGGAGGAGCTTTCCAAGGTGTGCGGCACCACAGGCGTTATCGTTTCCGCCCACACCTCCCTGTGCATTGACCCCATCCTGACTTACGGTACGGAAGAACAGAAGCAGAAGTATCTCCCCGACCTGGCAAGCGGCAGAAAGGTCGGCGCTTTCGGCCTGACTGAGCCCGGCGCCGGAACCGATGCGCAGGGACAGCAGACGAAAGCCGTTCTGGACGGGGACGAGTGGATCTTAAACGGTTCCAAGTGCTTTATTACCAACGGGAAAGAGGCTGACGTTTACATTGTGATTGCCGTTACCGGCACCATTGAAAAGAACGGCAGAAAAATGAAGGAAATCTCTTCCTTTATCGTGGAGAAGGGCACCCCCGGGTTTACCTTCGGTACCAAGGAGAAAAAGATGGGTATCCGCGGTTCTTCCACTTACGAGCTGATCTTTACAGACTGCCGCATCCCTAAGGAGAATATTCTGGGTAAACAGGGGCAGGGCTTTAAGATCGCTATGCACACCCTGGACGGCGGTCGTATCGGTATCGCAGCCCAGGCTTTGGGTATTGCCGAGGGCGCTCTGGAGAGAACCATCGCTTACACCAAGGAAAGAAAGCAGTTCGGAAAATCTATCAGCGGATTCCAGAATACACAATTCCAGCTGGCGGATATGGCTACCAAGGTGGAGGCAGCGAAGATGATGGTTTACAAGGCTGCTCTGAAAAAGGACGAATACAGGTCCAATCCCAAGATTTCTTATTCCGTGGAGGCCGCTATGGCGAAACTGTACGCGGCTGAGGTAGCTATGGAAGTCACCACTAAGGCTGTCCAGCTGCACGGCGGTTACGGCTATATCAGAGAGTATGATGTGGAGCGCATGATGCGCGATGCGAAGATCACGGAGATCTACGAGGGAACCAGCGAGGTGCAGAGAATGGTGATCTCGGGCGCGCTTTTAAAGTAGGGAAGCCGTCAGAAAAACTGTTTTGGAAAACGCATATGGAAAATAATAAATAGAAGGAGAAAAGACAATGAAGATCGTTGTTTGTATCAAACAGGTGCCCGATACAAAGGGCGGCGTTAAATTTAATCCGGACGGAACGCTTGACAGAGGCGCGATGCTTGCGATCATGAACCCTGATGACAAAGCTGGTCTGGAAGCTGCATTGAGATTGAAAGATCAGTTTGGAGCGGAGGTCACCGTGTTGACCATGGGTCTTCCCAAAGCTGCCGATGTGCTGCGCGAAGCCATTGCCATGGGCGCCGACAAGGGTATCCTTGTGACGGACAGAGTGCTGGGCGGCGCGGATACCTGGGCTACTTCCACCACCATCGCCGGTGCGTTGAGAAATCTCGACTATGATCTGATCATCACCGGCCGTCAGGCTATCGATGGCGATACCGCACAGGTAGGCCCCCAGATCGCGGAGCATCTGGGTATTCCCGTGATCTCCTACGCGCAGAATATTAAGATCGAGGGAGATAAAGTCATTGTGCAGAGACAGTATGACGACAGATATCATGTGCTGGAAGCAAAAATGCCTTGTCTGATCACCGCGCTTTCCGAGCTCAATGAGCCCCGCTATATGACGCCGGGAGGAATCTTTGACGCGTGTGCGGCAGAGATCACCACATGGGGAAGAGCCGATCTGAAGGATGTGGACGACAGTAATCTGGGCCTGAGCGGTTCTCCTACCAAGATCGCGAAAGCTTCCGACAAGGTCCGCAAGGGCGCGGGCGAGAAGGTGGTTCCTGATTCCGCAGAGGACGCGGTTGCCTACATTGTCGGTAAATTCAAAGAGAAGCACATCATATAGCGGAGAAAGTTTCGTTGTATACAGCAAATGGTAAAATAATTGGAGGTTTGACCATGAATAAGGATAGAGAGATGAATCTCGAAGAATATAAAGGCGTATTTGTATTTGCCCAGCAGGTAGACAATGAGATCAGCGGAATTGCTTATGAATTGTTGGGTAAGGGTAAAGAACTGGCCGCAAAGCTGGAGACGGAAGTTACGGCGGTCCTGATCGGATATCAGGTGAAGGGGCTGGCCGACAAACTGGCGGAGTACGGCGCGGACAGAGTCATTGTTGTGGATGATCCGGAACTGGAAGTTTACAGAACGGAGCCTTACGCTCATGCGCTGGCTTCCGTGATCAACAAGTATAAGCCTGACATTATGCTGGTGGGCGCGACCGCGATCGGCAGAGACTTAGGCCCTACCGTTTCCGCAAGGGTTGCAACCGGTCTGACGGCAGACTGTACGGTGCTGGAGATCGGTGATTTCCCTCTGGAGGCAAGACCGGGCGTGGAGCAGAAGCATAATCAGCTGCTGATGACCCGTCCCGCGTTCGGCGGCAATACCATCGCGACCATTGCGTGTCCCGACAACCGGCCCCAGATGGCAACGGTACGTCCCGGCGTTATGCAGAAGATCCAGCCCATTGCAGGCGCGAAGGCAGTAGTGGAGGAGTACAATCCCGGATTTACTCCCAATGATAAATATGTGACCATCAAAGAGGTGGTAAAGGCTGTCAGCGATACCGTGGATATCATGGACGCGAAGGTTCTGGTTTCCGGCGGACGCGGCCTGGGAAGCGCGGAAAACTTCAAAATTCTGGAGGATCTGGCGGAGGTTATGGGCGGTACCGTGTCCTGTTCCCGCGCCGTTGTGGATTCCGGCTGGAAGCCCAAGGATCTTCAGGTGGGACAGACCGGCAAGACGGTTCGTCCACAGATCTATTTTGCGATCGGTATCTCCGGCGCTATTCAGCACGTTGCCGGTATGGAAGAGTCGGATCTGATCGTTGCCATCAACAAGGATGAAAGCGCTCCCATCTTTGACGTTGCGGACTACGGCATCGTGGGTGATCTGAATAAGATCGTTCCCGCCCTGACTGCAGCGCTGAAAGCGGAGAAAGCCGCGAAGAACTAAAGGAAAAGACAGGCCTGTGTTTTCCTTTTGCGCGCCGAAATGACAGGAGGTTTTTGGAAAGCGGTACTAAGACAGACTATTCTGAGAATAAGATGTAAAAAACAGAATAAAGTGAGATATGGTTATGGGAAGCGGAAATGTGAACTGGAGGACTTTGGCGATCAGCCTGGCCATCAGCCTTGGCACCGGCATTGTGAGTTCCTTTTTGTCAGGAGCGGGCATGGAACAATACAAAGCGCTGTATCAGCCGCCTCTTGCGCCGCCGGGATGGGTGTTTCCTGTGGTGTGGACGATCCTCTATATTTTGATGGGGGTGGCCGCGTGGCTTGTCTATGAGACCGGAAAAAAAGAGAGCAGGCAGGCTTTGGCGCTGTATGGGATCCAACTGGTGTTAAACGGGGGATGGTCCATTCTCTTTTTCGGGCTGCAGGCCTATTTTCTGGCGTTTGCATGGTTGTTGCTCTTGTGGCTTTTTATTTACCTGACCATAAAACAATTCCTGCAAGTCAACCGTCTTGCAGGAATTTTGATGTTACCGTATTTGATCTGGGTCACTTTTGCCGGATATCTTAATCTGGCTATTGCGCTGAATACATAACAGCTTACTTTTTGTCCAGATCAAGGCGCAGATGTCTGGGAAGACCGTCCACCATGACAGGCGACAATTCCGCCTGGATCAGCGGACGGATGTAATGGATCAGTTCATCGCTGACAAATGTGTTGTCGTTGATGATCCACTCCAAAGGCACTTTCTTTTCCACATTTGCAATTTTATGCACATCCTGGGTACTGGTGGTGCAGATATAGGGGTCATCGGATACACGGTCCAAAACGACCACTTTTCCGGTATCTCCGTCAAAAGCCGCTTTGACGGCAGCACCACCTACCTGAAATGCTTCCGTGATATCCACGCGGGAAGTCATATGGGAAGCGCACCTCTGCAGAGTGCTCAACTCGATGGCACGGGATTTCACGCCCAGCTCATTGCCGATCTTGTCGGCCAGAAACTTTGCAGAACCCTGAAGCTGCTTATGGCCAAACGCATCTACAAACTCTACATGCTCCGTCAATTCAAATACATATCTGCCGTCCGCCAGCTTGATGCCTTCGGAGACGGCGATCACGATAGATTTTCCATTTTTGCAAAGATCTTTTACCTTGGTCATGAACTTGTCAATGTCGAAAGGCACTTCGGGCAGATAAATCAGATCCACGCCCTCGCAGTCCTCCCCCTTGGACAGCGCTGTAGCGGCGGTGAGCCAGCCCGCGTTCCTTCCCATGATCTCAAGAATCGTGATGGTGGGATAGTCATACACCAGCCCATCGCGGATAATCTCTTTGGTAGCGGCGGCGATATATTTGGCAGCGCTTCCGTAACCGGGAGTGTGGTCGGTGCAGGCAAGGTCATTGTCGATGGTTTTGGGAACGCCCATAAATTTAATGTCACTGCTGATCAGGATAGCGTAGTCGGACAGCTTTTTGATCGTATCCATGGAATCGTTGCCGCCGATGTAGAAGAAAGCTTCGATCTCCAGTTCTTTCAGTATCTCAAATATCTTATCGTACACTTCCTTTCCGTCCTTGATCTCCGGCAGTTTGTAACGGCAGGAGCCCAGGAAGGAAGAAGGAGTTCTCTTAAGGAGATCGATATCCAGATCTGACTTGATGTGTTCTGACAGATCCACATACTGTCTGTCCAGAAGTCCCTTGATACCGTGAATCATGCCATAAACCTTTTTCGCCCCGCGGTCCTTCGCAGTCTTAAACACCCCCACAAGACTGGAATTGATGACCGAGGTGGGCCCGCCTGATTGTCCAACAATAACATTTCCGTGCATAGAATAACCTCCTCAATATTTAATTTAGTACTTTTATCATATCACACAGGGGTGATTTTCTCAATCATGAAAAGCTATGTTTTTCTGCGCAGTCATTTACGGAAAGGCAGTAACAGGGCAATGGCTTCCTTCACGCGTTTTGCGCGCATCGGCGTAACGGTTCGGCGAAGGCAAAAGGCGTAACAATTCAGCGAAGACAAAAGGCGTAAGGGTTCAGCAAAGACAAAAGGCGTAATGGTTCGGCGAAGGTAAAAGGCGTAATGGTTCAACGAAGGTAAAAGGCGTAATGGTTCAGCGAAGGCAAAAAGGCAGAGCGAGAGAACGGAAAAACATGGTCTTAGGGTGATTTTTGTGATAAAATGTAAAAGAATATTTTTCCTGACAGTTTAAAAATGAGGTGACGCGGATATGGCAAAGCAGAAAGATGTAAAAACCAATGCCATGAGGATCCTTGAGTCCATGAAGATCCCCTTTGAGCATTATACCTATGAGTGCGATGAATTTATAGACGGCCTGCAGATAGCGGACAAACTTTCACTGCCTTACGAAAAAGTGTATAAAACGCTGGTGACGGTGGGGAGCAGCAAAAATTATTATGTGTTTGTGATTCCGATTGCTAAAGAGCTTGATCTGAAAGCGGCGGCAAGGAGCGTGGGGGAGAAAAGCGTTGAGATGATACCTGTCAAAGAGATCAACAACGTGACGGGGTATATCAGAGGCGGCTGTACCGCGGTCGGTATGAAGAAGCAGTATGTTACAAGGATAGACAATTCTGCTCTGGCACAGGAAAAAATTTTTGTCAGCGGAGGCAGGATCGGTTCCCAGCTGGAGCTTTTGCCCACAGATCTGGCGCGGGCGTCCAAGGCGGAATTTGCCGATCTTGTGAGACATGAATGACAGGAGGGTAAAATTAAAGGATTGGAAGAGAAAAGTATGCAGAAAAACATTATGGAATACGATACCGTGGCGTTGGACGAGGCCGATAATGCGGTCGTTATTATCGACCAGACGAAGCTTCCCAACAAGATAGAATTGGTCGCTTTGAAGACGGCGCAGGAAATATGGGACGCCGTTTATCTGCTGAAAGTGCGCGGGGCGCCGGCGATTGGCGTGGCGGCAGCCATGGGACTCTATATTTTGTGCAGGCAGATCGATACGGAAGATTTCGGCGACTTTTATCGGCGATTATGTGAATATAAAGAGTATCTGGATTCTTCCAGACCCACGGCGGTCAACCTTTCCTGGGCTTTAAAGCGGATGGCGAAGGCAGCTTTAAAGGCGGGAAAAGAAGAGAGAAAATCAATCGCCCAGGTGAAGGAAATCCTGCATCAGGAGGCTTTAAAGATTCGTGATGAAGACGTTGAAGTCTGCCGCAAAATAGGGGAGAACGGACTAAGCCTGGTAAAGCCGGGGGACGGTATCCTGACTCATTGTAATGCAGGAAAGCTTGCAGCGATACAATACGGAACCGCCACCGCGCCTATCTATCTGGGGCAGGAAAGAGGGTACCATTTTCATGTTTTCGCGGATGAGACCAGACCGCTGCTTCAGGGAGCCAGACTGACTGCTTTTGAACTGAACGCTTCAGGTGTAGATGTGACGCTGATCTGCGATAATATGTCCGCCAGCGTGATGGCCAAGGGATTGGTGCAGGCGGTGTTCGTAGGCTGTGACCGTGTGGCGGCAAACGGGGATACGGCGAACAAAATAGGCACCTCCGTGGTGGCCGCGGTGGCAAAGTATTACGGCGTGCCGATGTATGTCTGTGCCCCCACCTCCACCATCGATATGGAGACCCTTACGGGCGGGCAGATAAAGATTGAGGAACGTCCTGCCCGTGAAGTGACGAAGATGTGGTACAGGGAACCCATGGCTCCGGCAGGCATCAGGGTATATAATCCGGCTTTTGATGTGACAGATCATGAATTGATCTCCGGCATCGTGACGGAATACGGCATCGCAGCGGCGCCCTATACGGAGAGCCTGAGAGAGATTATGTTAAAGAAGGCCGGAAATGCAAAAGCGGAACGGACTTCTGAAAACCAATGAGATATGGTCTGGAAAGGAACGGACCTCTGAAAAGCAATGAGAGATGGTCTGGAAAGGAGCGGACCTCTGAAAACCAATGAGGTATGGTTTGGCAGCGGCGGGAGATGAGGCATAGGAAAGGCGGCAGGATATGATATATACAGGATACTTATTTGTGCACTTTATCGGGGAACAGAAGGACGGGGAGCAGATTTATTTTTCTCTGAGCCGTGACGGACTGCACTGGCGGGATTTAAACGGCGGGAGACCCGTTTTAAAAAGTGAGATCGGGGAGAGAGGGGCCAGAGATCCTTTTTTGCTCCGCACACCCGGACAGTTTTATCTGATTGCTACGGATCTGAGAATTGAGGCGGGCAAAGGCTGGGAAACGGCGCAATACAGGGGAAGCAGAGATATTCTGGTCTGGCGTTCCCGGGATCTGGTCCATTGGGAGGGTCCCAAGGCCCGTACCATAGGCGTGGAGGGCGCGGGCTGCGTCTGGGCTCCGGAGGCTGTCTGCGATGTTGATAAGAGAGAGGTGCTGGTGTTCTGGGCCTCCATGGTGGATGGTAAACAGAAGATATACGCTTCCTATACGGAAGATTTTGAAAAGTTTTCTGAGCCTTTCATTTTTCTGGAAAAGGAAAACCATGTCATTGACAGTACCATACTTGCTACGGAAAGGGGATATTACCGGTATACGAAGGATGAGACGGTGAAAAGCATCTGTATTGATTTTAGTCCCACATTGCGTCCCGAGGATTTCAGGGAAGTGAGATCCGATGTGCTGGATAAGCTGTATGGCGTAGAAGGACCGGAAATATTTCAGTTTAATGACAGGAAAGAGTGGTGCCTTATCGTAGACCGCTTCGCGGAAGGGAAAGGATACCTGCCTCTGGTGACAAATGATCTTGCCGGAGGAGACTTCAGAATACTGAATGACAATGAATTTGACATGGGCGTCACAAAAAAACGACATGGCGGAATTATACCGATTACAGAGCAAGAATATGGAAATCTGGCGGATCAATACGGATTTTGATGAAAAAAACGGTATCAGTGTCATTTATAATATTATAATGGAGGAACAGGTTTTGAAAAGAAATGTCAGCCTTTTGGAGATCTCGGATGGGAGATTATACGGCAGCAACGATATGGTAAAGGCGGATTGTCATGGATGCAAAGGGTGTTCCGACTGCTGCAGGGGTATGGGTAACTCCGTTATCCTGGATCCTTTCGACCTCTATCGGCTGGAAAAAGGCCTGGGGAAAGGTTTGAACGATTTGCTGGAGGAGGGGATGGCACAGCTGAATGTGGTGGACGGCTGCATTCTGCCCAATTTGAGGATGACCGGAAAGGAGGAAGCGTGCGTCTTTCTGGACGGGCAGGGGCGCTGCAGTATTCATGAATATCGGCCCGGAGTCTGCCGATTGTTTCCTCTGGGAAGATATTATACGGACGGAGATTTCAAATATCTGCTCCAGATCTATGAGTGTTCCTCCAAAGATCGGTCAAAAGTGAAAGTGAGCAAATGGATCGATACGCCTCAGCCTGGGAAAAATCATGATTTTATATGCCGCTGGCACGACCTGTTGAATGAAGTGGAAGCTTTGGTGGGAAACTGTGAACAGGAGGCACTGGCAAAGCAGGCCAATCTGGCTCTGCTGCAATCTTTTTATCTGACAGGCTATGATGGTAACAGGGATTTTTATGAACAGTTTGAGATAAAATATGTCAAGTTTAAAGAAACGTTACTGCAAATATATGCAGGCTGAATCATGTTGAAAAAAGTTGACTGAATTAGTCTATGATGATTACGTCAGTGTCATATCAAATAAAATACGCTTAAAAAGGGGACTTTATGGATACACAGGAATTTGAATCGGAGTGGCTGGAACAAAAGGAAACCAGGATAAGGGAAAATAAGACGAAGGTAGTCAAAGTTATAAAAGATCAAACATTATTTGCACCGGAGCGGGATGTTGATGAGGCGGATCATGGGAACGCGGACGTTTGTGAGGCGGATCATGGGAACGCGGACGTTTGTGAGGCGGATCATAGGAACGCGGACGTTTGTGAGGCTCGGGAATCGGCACAATGGGAATCGGAGCAGCGGGAGGCTGAGCGGCAGCAGAGACGGAGACAGAGAATAGAAGAAATGCGGCGTGAAAAGTACAGGCGAGAGATGATGTACCGATATGGTGTGCCGGCTGTGGTCGCAGTCTCTGCCATGCTGTTGATCTTTGGGATTGCTATGGCGGTGCGCTCTGCCTCAAAAGAGAAAGAGTCGGTTTCCTTGGCCAATATTGTGAAATCTGTTTCGGTATCGCCAGAGCGGCTGGCTTCTTTGAGTGGTTTTGCTAAAACTCAGGCGAAAACGATACCGTATGTAGAAAATGCGGAAGAGAGTTCTTCGGCAGGGCAGGAGCCATCTTCCCTGGAGGATTTTGGAGAACAGATTCCCGTCACGGCAGATTTTGGAGAGACAATGCAATCCTGGCAGGCGGCGGACGTATCCAGGATCGGAGCGGAAGTACTGGATCGGTCGCGGCCGGTATTTGCGGCGTTTCCTACGGAGCATACCATGGGATTCGGGGATGATATGAACAGTGATTACGGTATTATGATCGATGTGGGAAGCGGGGAAGTATTGGCCCATAAAGGCGGATGGGAGCGGATCAATCCCGCTTCCATGACAAAGATTCTGACACTTCTGGTAGCGGCGGAGCACATAAAGGATCCGGACGATACTTTCGTCATGACCATAGAGATCACGGATTACAGTTTCAGCCATGATTGCAGTAACGTTGGTTTTTCGGTGGGAGAGGAAATCCCGCTGAGAGATCTGTTTTATGGTACGGCGCTGCAATCGGGCGCGGACGCTGCCCTGGGGCTGGCTTACTATGTGGCCGGTTCGCAGGAGGCCTTCGTGGAACTGATGAATCAAAAACTGGAAGAGTTGGGAATATCTGAAACCACTCATTTTACGAATTGTGTGGGTTTATATGATGAGAATCACTATAGTACGCCATATGATATGGCGGTGATCTTAAAGGAAGCCTCGGACAATGCGTTCTGCCGTGAAGTCCTTTCACAGCATCATTTTGTTACCTCCGCCACAGAGGAGCATCCGGACGGAATCGATATTTCCAACTGGTTTTTGCGCAGGATAGAGGATAGGGATACACACGGGGAAGTGCTGTGCGCCAAGACAGGATATGTGGTACAATCGAAAAACTGCGCCGCAAGCCTTGCCTTGGACAGCAACGGAAGGGAATATATCTGTGTGACCGCGGGCGCCAGCAGCGTCTGGACCTGCATTAAAGATCATGTGACACTATATCAGAAGTATCTCCCGGAAACATCGAATATAAATTAAATAAATTTCATTTTTCATGCAACCAAATTTCTTTTTTGGCGAGATATAGGATGACGGCGCCTGAGAGACTGACAGAGGAGGTGAAAGGAGGTCATCCTATGAAAGACGATATGATAGTAGAGCTATATTGGCAGCGGGATGAGACTGCCATCCGTGAAACGGAAGCCAAGTACGGGCATTATCTGAAAAGGATCGCTTATAATATCCTTTCTGACTGGGAGGATGCCAGAGAGAGTGTCAACGATACTTATTTAGGCGCATGGAATGCCATCCCGCCGCAGAGACCGGCTATGCTTTTAACTTATTTGTCCAAAATCGCAAGAAGATGCGCCATCGACAGATATCGGAAAAGGACACGGCAAAAGCGCAGGTCATCGGAGTACGCAATCTCTTTATCCGAACTGGAGGAGAGCCTTTCTGTGGGAAACACTACGGAGCAGGAGATCGATCTGAATCTGCTGGCACAGGCTATTGACAGCTATCTTAAGACGCTCCCGCCGGAAGCCAGAAGGCTCTTTATCTGCAGATATTATTTTGCGGATCCTATCCGTGAGGCGGCTTCTTATTGTGGTATGAGCCAGTCGAAAGCGAAAAGTATGCTTTACCGTACAAGGACAGGTCTGAAAACATATTTGGAACAGGAGGGATTTTTGGATGAGAAGTGATTTTTGCATGAGAGATGATTGCCTGAGCGGCGAAACAGTCAGCAACGCGTTAAATCTTTTGGACGACAGACTGATTTCAGATGTTTTAGAGATCCGGCTGAGGAAAAGGAGAAAAGCCTTTGCTGTTCCCATAGCTGCCGCCGCGGCCGTAGTATTGTTGATAGGAGGCGCCGCTACGGCAGCCGTACAGAACGGTTATTTTCAGAATGTAAAAAGATGGGACGGAGCAGTGGTCGGAACGCAGTATCAACAGGCCGGCGGGGAGATTCAGGTGAGCGCCGATGTCGCCGGAGATGAATTGACGCTTCATGCTGTCTTTTTAAAGCCGGATGATTTTCCTTATCGTGCAATTGACGAATTTGGATTGGGATCATATCAGATCGCTGATATATCCGGTAAAACAATAATAGAGAGCGATGAGGCGTTCTTTACGGAGATTATCGCAGGGCAGGCGGAATGGGCGATACCGCTGGAGAAGCTGGATAAAGGAACTTATAAACTGATCATCACGTCCTTTCAGGGAGCTGCAAAGGCTGACCAGCCTTTAGAGATCAGCGGATATTGGGAATGTGAATTTGTGTATTGATGTTTGATCTGTCAGAAGTTTTGGGATCCGGAATCTGAAAGTATGGCGCAAATATGGCGCAGGAGGTGCGGGGTTCGTGGATTTCACGGAATGAGAATGGGTAAAGACCCTAAAATCAGAGCTGCTGCAAAAGGTGAACCCTTTGCGGCAGCTTTGATTAACAACGGGCGGCTCGCGTAAGCGTGCCGCCCGTTGTTTATTACAACTATGCTGTTTAAACGGTAAATTTGTTTACGTCCTTCGCCAGCTCGCCGACTTTATCTTCCAGATCCGTGATCAGTTTTCTGGAATCTTCCACGGCGCCGGAAAGCGTCAGGGACATAGCCGAGGTTTCTTCCGTTACGGCTGCGTTGTCCTGCGCCAGATTGCTCAGGCGGGTCAGCGCATCGGTGACGTGGATCCGCTGCTGTTCCATATCGTTGGTCATCGTATCGATAGACTGTACGGAAGATACGAAGTTGTTCAGTTCATCATGCAGTTTTGTGAAGATATTCTGCGTTTCGGACAGGGAGGATACCTGGGTGTCCACAGAATCGTTGATCTTGCGCATGGTCTCCACGGATCTGTTAGAGTTCTTGGAAAGGTTATCCAATATCCGCATGATCTCGTCCACGGATGTGGATACCTGCTGCGCCAGCTTACCGATCTCATCCGCCACAACGGCAAAACCCCGTCCGGCTTCGCCCGCCCTTGCGGCCTCTATGCTTGCATTGAGCGCCAGCAGACTGGTCTGCTCGGAAATCTCGGTGATCAGATTGGCAGCCATGGCGATCTGCTTTACGGAGTCATTGGTCATTTCCGTCTGCTCGTGCATGATGGTGATATCATTTCTGGTTTCGTCATTGATAGTGATCAGGCGGTTTAAAGTACTCATGGAGTTTTCGCTCAGAGTTTTCATGTTCTTCGCGTTATCGTTCAATGCGGTGACTTCCGTACCGGTGGAGTGGATCTTATCCGCAATGACGCCTACCTCATCGGAAGCATCGGTGGTGGACTGAGCCTGGTCTGTTACATTGTTGGCAATGGAATCCACCGCGGTGGCAACCTCCTCGATGGAAGTGCCCATGTGGGTAAAGTTCTGGTCAAAGGCGGACAGCGCCGCGTGAATGCTCTGGGTCAGATTCGAGATAGAGTTCAAAAGGGAACGCGTATTGTCCTGCGCCACTTTTAAAGCACTGGCGGTCTGGCCGATCTCGTTGCTCTGTTTGATGGAGATCTCGCTGGTCAGGTTGCCGCTTGCAAGATTTCCTGCAAATTGCGTAATGGCCTTTAACGGCTGAACCAGATGCCTGCCAAAGAAGAACGCGATCGCCAGGGCAATAGCAATGGTGATTACGAACACAACGGAGATGGTTGCGTTTGCGGCTACATATTGATGGCTCCAGTATGCCTGTTCCTCCGCCATCTCGCTCTGGATGTCGTCTATGTAGTTTCCGGTGGAAACCACCCAGCCCCAGGGCTCAAAGATCTGGGAGTAGGCAAGCTTGGGAGCTACTGTCACACCGTCTGATTTTGTGAAGTAAAATTCATTATATCCGCCTTTTTCAGGACTTTCGCAGGATTTCATGATGGACTGGATGATCATGACACCGTTTTTGTCCTCCAGATCATATCGGTTTTTGCCTTCATCTTCCGGCAGAACCGGGTGCATGATCAGGATGTAATCGGTATCATCGATCCAGAAGTATCCGCTGTTGTCATCGCGGTAACGCATGGCACGGATTGTTTCCGCCGCATCAGTCTTGGCCTGTTCCTCTGTCTTTTCACCGTTTTGGAACATGTCGTATTCGCTCTGGAGCACGGCGATGGTACTCTGCACTTCGGATTTGATTTCCAGACGATAGCCCGCCAGCGTTGCTTCCTCATAAGAAGCGTAGGCATCCTTGGACATATTCTTGATCGAGACGATCCCGGAATACCCTATGGTACAGGCGGTCAGAAATACAATGACTGCGCATAGAAGCATGATAGAACTGATCAGACTTTTTTTTCTCTGTTTCATAGTTTCCTCCTGTCACATTACATCTGTAAAGATGAAAATTTATGATATCCCATATATGATCTCTGTACCGTCTATGATAATCCTGCATAAGGCTCCGTTTTGCAAGGGTTTTATAAAGCCTTGTCCGGCACGCCGATGCAGGCGCATATTTCATAATGTTATACAGGTATATTTCTATGGAAACATCGTTATAATCAGTGTAAAACTTTTGAGGACAAAAGGCAAGAAAAGAATGAAAAATCTGTCGCGTGCATGAGAAAAATTGTTCCGATTTATACAATTTATAAATCCGCATCCATTGTAAGATCATAAATAGGAAAAGACAAAGGCGTCTGAGATGGTGGGAACCGTTTCGGATGCTTTTCTTTTTTATAAGGAGAAAACAGCCAAATTACATTTAGGAAAGGAATGATGAATCATGGGATCGAGGATCGCGGAACACCCGATACTGGGAATACCTGAAAAGGGAAAACTTGTTAAGTTTATGTATAATGATACGGAAGTGCAGGGTTATGAGGGGGAACCGATTGCGGCGGCATTGAAAGCTGCGGGAGTGATGGTGCACCGCTATACCAGGAAGGAGCACAAGCCGAGAGGCATTTTCTGCGCCATCGGCAGATGTACGGACTGCGTCATGGTAGTGGACGGGACGCCCAACGTGAGAACCTGCATCACACCTCTCAAAGAGGGAATGCGGGTACAGACGCAGTACGGTGTAAGCGAAAAACCGTTTGATAAGCAGTGAGAGGAGCGCGCAGAGATGAAAAGATATGATTTGATAATCGTGGGAGCCGGCCCTTCCGGTCTTTCGGCGGCCATAGAGGCGGCAAAGAGAGGATTACATGTTGTTGTATTCGATGAAAACGAAAAGCCCGGAGGCCAGCTTTTTAAGCAGATACATAAGTTTTTCGGCTCTAAGGAACATAAGGCAAAGATCAGAGGCTTTGTGATCGGACAGCAGCTTTTGGACGAAGCGGCCGCGTCCGGTGTGGAAGTGGTGCTGAACGCTACAGTGATCGGCCTTTATCAGGATAAGGAGATCGTGGTGAAGATCGGGGACGGTGTGAAGCATTTGAAAGGAGATGCCATTATCATCGCCACCGGAGCATCTGAGAATATGGTGACTTTTGAAGGCTGGACGCTCCCCGGAGTGATCGGCGCAGGCGCCGCCCAGACCATGATGAATCTTCACGGGGTAAAACCGGGACAAAAGATTCTGATGCTGGGGTCGGGAAACGTAGGTCTGGTGGTAAGTTTTCAGCTGCTGCAGTGCGGCTGTGAGGTGGTGGCGCTTGTGGATGCCGCGCCGAAGGTGGGCGGATACGGCGTCCATGCCGCAAAGGTTGCAAGGACCGGCGTCCCGTTTTATCTTTCCCACACCATTGTCAGGGCGGAAGGGAAAGAGTGCGTGACGGGAGTGACCATCGCGCAGATCGATGAACATTTTCAGTTTATTCCTGGGACGGAAAAGCATTTTGACGTGGATACCATCTGTCTTGCCGTGGGACTCTCCCCTATGTCGCAGCTGCTTAAGATGGCGGGCTGTCAGATGGTGGATGATCCTAAGCGGGGCGGACAGGTGCCTGTCTGCGATGAGTACGGAAGGACCTCTCTGGCCGGCGTTTTTGTGGCGGGCGATGTGTCCGGCATTGAGGAAGCCAGCTCCGCCATGATCGAGGGGCGTATGGCCGGGGTCGCCGCCGCGGAGTATCTGGGTTATATGGAAAAAGAAGAGCTGGATCAGGAATTGGAAACTCTTGACAAGGCTTTAGACGGGCTTCGTCAGGGAATGTTCGCTCCGAAGAACCGTGGAAAGGACATTGAAGTCACAGAGGAGGGGATCCCTGTTTCCCACAACCTGTTAAAGCATGGGTTTGTGGCGGATGATGAGATCGGGAGGTATCCCGGTGTGACCCACAAGCCGGGGGTCCATCCGGTGATAGAGTGCACCCAGAATATTCCCTGCAATCCCTGTCAGGATGCCTGTCCCAAAGGCTGTATCAGCATTGGCGCCAACATAACATCCCTTCCGGTCGCGGTAAAGGACGCGCAGTGTATCAACTGCGGGATGTGTGTGGCTTCCTGTTCCGGCCAGGCCATTTTCCTGATAGACGAGGACTGCGGTGACGGTACGGCGACTATCACGCTGCCTTATGAGTTCCTGCCGCTGCCCCAGGTCGGCACGAAAGGGATCGGACTTGGCAGGGATGGGCAGAAAGTCTGCGATGCTCAGGTAGTCAGCGTAAAGACCGGCAAAGCCTTTGACAAGACCAGCCTTCTGACCATGCGCGTGCCCAGGGAATATGCCATGAAAGCCAGATTTTTCAAAGCGATCTAAGGAGGAAATGAGATGAATTCTGTAAACGACAGATCAAGAGATATCGGAGAATTTGTTCCGGCGCCGGATGACGATATGATCATCTGCAGATGTGAAGAGATCACCAAGGGAGAGATCCGCAGGGCGGTCCACGATGGAATGTGGACCATGACGGAGATCAGAAGATATCTGAGAACGGGCATGGGTCTCTGTCAGGGACAGACCTGCGCAAAACTGGTAAAAGGCATTGTCGCCAGGGAGCTTAAGATCTCTCCCGCGGAGCTTGAACCTGCCACATCCCGTGTCCCCATGCGCCCGATCGAGATGAAGGTGTTTGCAAACGAAGCAAAGGAGGACGAATAGATGAGCAATTGTGCAGAGGTAGTGGTGGTCGGCGGAGGCATCATAGGATGTTCCACGGCGTATTATCTGGCGAAGAGAGGCGTGAGCGTGATCGTCCTTGAGGGAAGCGACCATATCGGAAACGGCGGTTCTTCCAGAAACGGCGGCGGTGTCCGCCAGTCCGGCAGGGATCCCAGAGAACTGCCGTTAGTCATGTATGGCATCAAATACCATTGGCCGACTTTGTCTGAGGAGCTGGAGGTGGATTGCGAGTATCATCAGGACGGCAATCTGCGTCTGGGAAAGACCGAGGCCCATAGAAAAATCCTGGAAGGACTTACCGAGAGAGCGGTCAGGGTAGGACTGGATGTGCGGATGATCGATGGGGACGAGGTCAGAAGGATCAATCCTTATCTGTCCGGGGAAGTGATCTGCGCAAGCTGGTGCCCCACGGACGGACATGCCAATCCGCTTACTACCACGCTGGGATATTATAAGGTGGCAAGAAAACTTGGAGTCCGTTTCATTTCCGGTGAAAAAGTGGTAGAATTGAAAAAGATCAAGGGAAAACTTCGCCGTGTGATTACGGAGAATCATGTCTATGAAGGAGAGACGGTAGTGCTGGCCGCCGGGTATGCCAGCCGCAAAATCGCCGCAACGGTGGGCATTGATATTCCCATGCAGCCGGCCATGCTTGAGGCGCTGGTGACGGAAGCCCAGCCTCATATGTTCGACCAGATGCTTGGCACGGCGGAGGCCGATTTCTACGGACATCAGACCAAACACGGATCCTTCGTGTTCGGCGGCTCTTCCGGTCTGGAAGGATTTACCAAGGACAATGGTATGCAAAGCTGCTACAGCAAGACGGCGCCCTGTATCTGCCGCGGCATTATCAGGTATTTTCCGGTGCTTGCGGAGGCTAAGATCGTCAGGACCTGGGCCGGCTGGATGGATAAGGCGGCGGACGGTGTTCCGGTGCTGGGCAAGGTGGGAGAGGTGCCGGGACTGGTGCTTGCCTGCGGATTTACCGGTCATGGTTTCGGAATCTCTCCGGCGGTAGGCAGTCAGTTGGCGGAACTGATCGTGGACGGCGCGACCACCGTGGATCTGTCCCAGCTTCGCTACGACCGGTTCAGGGCAAAGATCTAAAAGGCGCGATGAAAGGGTCTTTTCATGATTTTACAGAATGATAAGCTGCGTCCCACACAACCGTTTTTTGTGCTGCAGGCGGAGGATTTTAAACAGGAAGTGTATTTGAGACAGGGAATATCCCATTTTTACTCGTTTCGGATAAAAGAGCCGGGAATGATCCGCGTAGTGCCCGATGGGTGTATCGATATTTCCTTTGAATATGACAATACATCCCTGAAAGGGTATGTGTGCGGCACGGTCCTGTCTCTGCAGGAATATCCGTGGGAGGCAGGGAAAGAAGTGTTTGCGGTGCGCTTTATGCCGGGGATGCAGCCCGCTATGATCACCAGAAATATGCGGGAACTGGTGGGGAAAAAGATACCGCTGGAATCGGCGGTAACGGACAGCGGACTTTTGGAGCTCTTGGAGAATGAGACCGACTTTTATCAGAGGATACGGGTGTTTTTGGAAGCGTTTACCATGGCGGAGAACCGGAAGGAAAAGCCCTATGGAAAAAAAGAACTGGTCATAGCGGTAAAGCAGCTTGCCTACGCATCAGACGGGAAGATCAAAATCGCTAAACTGCAGGAGCAGACCGGGTATTCCGTGCGATATATCAATCGGGTCTTTCTCGAAGAGATGGGTTTTTCGCCGAAGGTATTCTGTAAGATCATCCAGTTTCAGAAAGCCTTGGAACTGTTAAACTACGGCGAGCCGGAAAAGATGACGGACGCGGCGGTTTCTTTGGGATATTACGACCAGCCTCAGTTTATCCGCGATTTTAAGCGTTACGCAGGGATCACGCCCAATCAGTATCTCAAACTGATCGAAAGCGGGAAGTATAGGGAGAGGATCGACAACACGGGATTTTTTGCGCGTTAAGATGAAAAAAGTCTGGAAAGGGTTCCGATTTCTACAATTTATTTCTAAAAACTAAGAATAAAATAATGGTATCAATAGGCAAAGGCGTCTTTAAGAACAGTTACGTTCTTAACGGCGCTTTTTTCTTTCCGCGGGCAATGGGCCGGGCGATGCGCCCGCGGGAGCGTTGATCGACATACTAAGAAAAAGCTGGGTCATGCTCCGCTGCCTGCGGCGGGGAATTTGACTTACAATGCAGACGGGAGGAATGGACATGGAGTTTTCAAAAATTGAAATCATCACATCTTTGAGCAAACTTACAGGGTTAAAGTCAGCCCTGAGTAAAATGGGGATCAGCGGAATGACGGTTACACAGGTCATCGGATGCGGCGTACAGAAAGGCACTTACGAGTATGAAGTGGAAGAAAATTCGGAAATGGAACTGCTTCCTAAGCAGTTGATTATGATTGTTGTGGACAGCAAAAAGGTAGACGAAGTGATTGAAATGATCAAAAAAGAACTCTACACAGGCCATATCGGCGATGGAAAGATCTTTGTGACGCCTGTGACCAGGATCGTCAGAGTGAGAACCGGAGAGGAAGATGAAGAAGCACTGATATAATTAATGTAGGAAAACGCTTTGGAACGGAGGAAAAATATGGAAGATAAAAAACTTGGCCTGCCCAGTGTGGTGGCCACGGGAATGGGACTGATCGTAGCCACAAGCTGTCTCATGCCATTGGGGCAGGGCGCCGGTTCTCTGGGAATTTCCTTTATCATAGCCATGGTCATCGCGTGTCTGGTCAATATTCTGACCGCGCTGTCCATGTCGGAACTGAATGCGCTGATGCCTAATCTGACAGGCGGGCTTGCTCAGTATACCTTGGCGAGCATGGGGCCTTTTGCGGCGATAGTGTCTATGGTGGGCGGCTATCTGGTTTGTAATGTGGTCAATGGAAGCGTGGAATGCGCCATGTTTGGCAACTCCATCAATTTCGCGTTACATACCCAAATTCCATCCAGCGTCTACTGCATTATTCTGCTGGTGATTCTGATAATTGCCAATTTAAACGGCATCGATGTATTCGCAAAAATACAGGATTTTGTAGCTTACGGACTGATCCTGTCGCTGATTATCATGGGATTATTGGGAACGTTCAAACTGGGGACAGGGGAAGTGGTTTCGCAGCCCTTTGTGGTTTCTTACGAGCCTGCGGATATCTTTTCATTTGTGGGACTGGCCTTTTTCCTGTTTCTGGGGTGTGAATTTATCATTCCTATTGCGAAAGATGTGAAAAATCCCAGAAGAAACGTGCCCCTTGGCATGGTATTGAGCATCGTGGTGATTCTTGTCATGCAGATCATTGTGGTGCTGGGAATGCACAATTATACGGAATGGTCCGAACTGGCAGGCGCAAATTCTCCCCATATTTTCTTTGGAACATCGCTTTTGGGCAGGGCGGGGAGCGCATGGATGATCATTGTATCCATTTTCGCAGTAGTGAGTACCGTCAATTCCGTGATCAGTTCCCTGTCCTATATCTGCGCGGGAATGGCAAAGATCAATATGCTGCCCGGAGTATTTCAGAAGCGGAATAAAAAGGGAGCGCCTTATGTAGGGATTCTGCTGATCGGCGGCGCCATGATCTTAATCAACGCAACGGGGCTTTCCACATCGGATCAGCTTTCCTTTATGATATTGATCGGCTGTGTGTTCTGGATGGTGGCATATATTATCTCCAATCTCAATGTGCTGATCCTGAGAAAGCGGCTGGCGAAAGCGCCCCGTACTTTTAAAGTTCCTTTCGGGCCGGTGCTTCCCATCCTTGGGGCATTGGGCAATCTCTTTATGATCTGGAACATCGACGGGGATCCTGCGACAAGGCTTTTGATCTATGAGATCTGCGGAGCGATATTTATCGTTCTGGGTATCTATGCGGCTGTCTGGTGCAAAAAGATCATGAAAAGGAAACTGTTTGAACCGGTGCCCGTGAAGGAAGTGATGGCTATGGAAAGCGATCTGTATCTGGCCGCGAGAAGACAAAGAAGCAAAAGCGGCTGATGGGATACGCTTCGGAATGGGGATGAATCAAACAAAAGGATTAAACAAAGTAATCTGAACCAAAGGGATAAAACCAAAGAGATCAGAAGCAAAGTAATCTGAACCAAAGGGATAAAACCAAAGAGATCAGAAGCAAAGTGATCTGAACCAAAGGGATTAATCAAAGGGATTAATCAAAGGGATTAATCAAAGAAATCAATCAAAAGAATCGACCAACGGAATCAAATAGATAGAAAAAATCAGAAAGGCAGGAAGAGACAATGGATTATCCGAAAATTGATATTTTATATCTGAGCGAGGACGATATGATCGCCGCGGGCGTAAAGGACATGGCAGGATGTGTGGAGGCCATGGAGGAGATGTTTAAACTCTTAAAAATGGGAGATTACCGAATGGGCGGCGCAAACGGAAACTCTCACGGATGTATGGTGATGTTTCCGGAATCATCGCCTTTCCCCGAAATGCCTCTGGACGGACCGGACAGGAGATTTATGGCGATGCCCGCATATCTGGGCGGAAAATTTGATATGGCGGGAATGAAATGGTACGGTTCCAACGTGGAAAACAAGAAGAAGGGCCTTCCCAGATCCATTCTGATGCTGATCTTAAACGATAAGGACACAGGAGCGCCGTTAGCGTTCATGTCGGCCAATATTTTATCGGCTTACCGGACCGGCGCGGTGCCCGGCGTGGGAATCAAACATTTTGCCAGAGAGGATGCGGATACTGTGGGCGTCATCGGACCGGGCGTGATGAACAAGACTGCGCTGGCGGCGGCTATGGTGGTGCGACCTTCCATCAGGACGGTCAAAGTCAAAGGGCGCGGACAGAGCTCTCTGCAGAACTTTATAGAATATGTGAAAGGGGAATATCCCCAGGTGGATGTATATGCCGTTGACAGTATCGAGGAGGCGGTCAGGGATGCCGATATTGTGCTGGCTTCCACCTCAACGCCTACGGGGGATCCTGCGCTTTATCCTTACATAGCGGAAGAATGGATCAAGCCGGGAGCGGTCATCGAGTCCACGGCGGCGCTCCGGTTTGACGATGACTTTATCATAAACCGGGCGAGGATCGTCACGGATAACATTATGCTGTATGAAGCTTGGGAAGAGGAAATGAAACCCAACGCATACAATACGGTTCCCATTCCCGCAGTCCACGTGGAAGATTTGATCGCCGAAGGCAAAATGACCTCGGAGCGGATAGACGACTTAGGGGATGTACTGTTAGGAAAAATCCCTGTCCACCGGAAGAAGGATGAGATCGTTGTCTACTCGGTAGGCGGCATGCCTGTTGAGGACGTGGCGTGGGGCACAATGGTGTACCGCAATGCCATGGAGAAGGGAATCGGCGTCAGACTGAATCTTTGGGAAACACCGAAAATGATTTAGAAAAATTGTCAGGCTGACAAGCCTGCACCAAAGACATCGCTTCGGGAAAACCGGAACTGTTCAAGACGCAGGCAGCCGGGACGCAGAAACTGGCGGAAATAAAAGAAAAACGGAAAGAGGCGGACATATAAATTTCCAAAATTTTTTATTGCAAAAGCGATGTAAACATCATAAAATATAGTTAAGAAAACGTGAGTAAGCAAAGTGTCAAAAGGTATGGAAGTTTTTGCTTTCAGAATAACTATGTAAAAGATCGTTATGCTGGCATAACGATCTTTGAAATGAACCATACTGATAAAGGAGGTGTTTCTTGTGGCAACTTCAAGCATCACGAAAAATTTTGTCATTTCCGGTAAGGAACAGGTAGAGATGTTCGTCAATGCGATTGAGGAATCTGCCAGGAACCGTCCTGTCCGCACTCCTGTTGCCGCAAGGCAGATAAAAGGAGAAGATGAGCTGAGAAGATTCATGAAAGAATGGGAGAAGGCGAATGGAGATTAGCGATAAGTTCTTTTATATCAACATTCGTGATTACCTGGTATTAGGAAATGATAATGAAGCCGGAGAGCCAATGCTTAACAGAGTGCTTTCCGGTTTTTCCTGCCCCAAGAACCCGGATGTGGAGAGGTTTTTGAAAAAAAGCGCCGTAGAATTTGCAAAAAAGGACCAATCGGTAACGTATCTTGTCTTTTCAGTGGAGAGCAAGGAACTGTTGGGATATTTTGCCCTTGCGATAAAGCCATTGACGGTCAGGGGAGAAACGGTAAGCAATACTACGAAAAGAAAGCTGTTGCGAATCAGTGAGCTGGATGAGAAGTCTGATACATATACTATGTCTGCATATCTTATTGCACAGCTTGGGAAAAATTATGCGGGTGGCAGAAATAAAAAGATTACTGGAAAAGAGCTTGTCGAGCTGGCATGGACTGTGATTGAGGATGCCCAATATATGCTTGGCGGTATGGTGACATTCTTGGAAGCGGAAAACGAGGAAAAACTGTTATCATTTTACCGTAATAACCGCTTTTCACAGTTTGACACCAGACAAACCACATCAGGCAAAGATGAACCGCATGAGCTTGTGCAGTTATTGAGATTGCTTTAAGTAAAATGTCATAGTAACTAAAGGTGCACGGAGAGTAAGCATTATTTACAATCTATGCGCTTTTTTTATTTACGCGAGCAATGAGCCAGGCTGACAAGCTTGCTTGTCAATTGGGCGAATGTTGCGATAACGAGTGGGACTCGCAAAGCGTGTTTTCTCTCGTTTGTATTTCATGCAGAAAAACTTGTCTTTCGTGAAAAGGATAACTGTAATATAAAAGTTAAATTCGATATAAAGATAGAATTATTTTGTTTGTATTTACCTGTCAATTATTTCTCTTGTTTGTGTGTAGTAGATAATAAGAGAAAATCATGGTAAAATTTTAATGACTTTGGTTATGCAAAGGGGTGAGTTTTGATGATTGAAATTGCGATATGTGATGATGAATTAGCCGATTTGAAAATGATATCACAAATAGTCGGTGAGATTTGCCTGAATGAAGTGATTGACTATAAGCTGACAACGTTTTCTTCTGGGAAAGAAATGCTGGAACAGACATATAGTATAGATATTGGGATATTAGATATTTCGATGCGTGAATTAAATGGGATTGATTTGGGAAGGGAATTGAAAAAGCGATTTCCGGAAGTGAAGTTGATCTATGTCACAAGCTATGAACAATATTGCAAGCAGGTCATTAACACAGTTCATGCGTTTTCTTTTCTGACAAAGCCCGTGAAATATGAAAATGTAAGGAAACAGATGATTGAACTGCTGGATAATATGGAGGACGATGTTTCAGGCAGAAAGCGGGAATTTTATAATGTAACTACATGTGATATGAAGGAAGTAGAAGTTCTTAAACTAGACTTGAAAGACATTTTGTATTTTGAGTACATCAAAACTGAAAGACAGATAAGAATTATATGCAATAATAATTGCTACAAATTTTCCTATGTGATGGAGAAACTGACAGAGGAATTAAAGGACTTTGGTTTTGAAGTAAATTGCAGGGGAATGCTAGTCAATATGCGCCATATCAGGAAAGTAAAAGGATATGTTTTATATATGGATAATGGTCAGGAACTTGCGTTATCACAAAAAAGAAAGGCTGATTTTGTTAAAAAAATCAATGTATTTATGAACAATAAATTTAATTGAGGCAAAGGAAGATGAATGATTTATTATTAGTGGTATGTAATTGTTTATCCTGTTTTATTGTTACTGCAATTTTATTTCAGTTTATGAATGACAGATACAACAAGACATATCAAAACAAAGGCATTTATTATTTGATAGAGATAATTACAATTATAGTAATTTCTATTGTAAATCTCTATGATTTATGGAATTTAAATTTAGTTGTGTGGGTCGTTGCTATCATTATTATCTCGAAATTCTTTTATTATGATGATTCTGATAATTCATTAAAGCGGATAATTGAATGTGAAGTTCTTATTTTTTACATAGCAGTATGTGAGTCTTTAGGCGTTGTCTTTGTGGATTGGATGTTGAAATGGATTCAGATTGATATAAAAATAAGCACCATGCGTAGTTGTATGGAAATAACTTTTTCTAAAGTGATCGTTATATTTATGTATTATATGGTTTTTACCCGGCTAATGAGTAAGAAGAAAACTGCTTTTACCAAGGTACAATGGGCGATTAACTTTATAATACTAATATATAGCCTGATAAATATGCTTGTAATTGCGGAAGGAGCATTACAGGGACAGGCAAATTTTATTTTGACGGTTAATATGGGGTGTATTGTTCTGGCTGACTTATATTTGCTGTATTTCGTGAAAGTCACAAATGAGAAGAACACTTTGGAAGGAGAAATCAAAATATTAGAAAAGCAGGCGGATATGCAATATAAGTATTATTTAGCTCAGGAACAGAAATATAATGTAACAGTGAATATATTACATGATGTGGACAAGCATGTGAAAAGTATTGAAGCACTGCATGCAAGTGGAGAGAGTGGTGATGCAACAGAGTATATGAAAGAGATAAAAAACATGCTGGAACCGCTTATTCCTATTAAGTATACTGGAAATCCTATTCTTGATATTCTGCTTACTGATAAAGTTACTATCAGTAAAGAAAAGAGGATAACATTCAGTGTCAAAATTGATAATATCAAATTAGATTTTCTTGAAGCGATTGATGTAACCACAATTTTTGGAAATCTGATCGATAATGCAATCGAAGCAGCAGAAAAGGTGACAGGGGATAGATATATCAGGATTAATATATCTCCCTATAAAGAGATGGTTTTTATTAGGATAGAAAATACTTCACTACCGTTGAAGTGGAAAAATGGACTGCCTGTTTCTGAAAAAGGAAAGAACCATGGTATAGGTCTGTTGAATGTCAAACGGAGTGTAGAAAAATATGATGGTGATATGACATTTGATCAGCAGGATAACGTAGTCACTGTTGACTTACTGTTAAATTCATAGATAAAAGCAGTTTGAGGGGGGGGAGAAAGATTCATTCTTAAATTAAATTTATAGTTTGATATAGAAGCATCATCGTGTTTTGTATACAATCAAACCTCTCCTATGAATGGTCATCTTGGAGAGGTTTTTAATTGTGTACTTCGTGCACAAAAATCCATACCTCGTGATAGAAAGATAAAATTTAGATCTGCTTAGTCGATGAAACTAATGCAACGTTAAACAATTTATGGAAGTGTTTCTATGAAAACTAAACAAGGAGGTTGGTTTATGAATGTATCAAATGTAGGTACAAAAGGAAGTGGAGACGTTCAACATGAAGCTTATCAACCAGTGCAGGAAAAAGCTAATTCAGCATCTGCACCAGAAACAAAAGAGGCGGGGGTGATTGTGGAGATATCTACAATGCCGGAAACGGCACAGAAGATGGCAGAAGCTATTCAACAACTTGCCAGTGGACATAACAGGCAGTATTTTGATGCACAGCGCATGGAATCTGAAAACTATGTGCCTGCAACAACCACTGAAAACTCTGTAAGAAAAGTAAATGCAGTCAGTTCAACAGACACAATAGAAGCAAATAACAGGAATAGTACTGTGACACATTCGTTTGTTACAGGGAAGTTCGATGAACAAAAAGCTTTATTTATAGAATTGGCAAAAAAGGGCAATTTAGCAGCTTCTTTAGAAACGACAGAAAACCTGAATATGATGGCAGACAACATTCTTTCCTACTTTAATATGGAAGGATATGACCATAATGATGTTGAGTCTCTTGCCAGTCAGCTTGCTGATGCTGCTGTCGAATATGGAAAACAGTTGGAAAATGGCAATGAAGAATTGGGAAGTTTAAAAACCAAATTGATCATAGGCGATACATCGCTAGATGCCGGGCAATTATTTGAGGTGCAAAGTGTATTGCAAAAATTGTATGAACAAGGGTATGTGACAACAGATATGAACGAAAGTGGAAATTATTCTGCGAAAACCATAAAAGAGGAATCGCTCGCTTATTCATGGGAACCGGGAACCTATGCCCAGCTTGGATTAAAAACAGCTCAATTATCTTATGCCTGCAATAAACTTGGAATGAGCGAAGAAGCAAAGAAAATGGTAACAGATACTTATGGAGAACGGGTGGAAAATACTATTAGTAAAGTGAATGACCAAAATAATTCTGTGCAAGAAGTGCTGGCTCAAACTCGGAAAAAGTTGTATCAGATGATTAAAGAGAAAAGTCCGGATGCATACGAACGGTATATGTCACAAGCTAAAAGCCGTAAACAGAGTAATCTTGTAGAAATAAGCCAGGAAACAAATACTGAGATTTATCAAATGTTTGCAAATTTGGATGTGAGCAGTATAGATAACTTTAAGATGAGCTTTGAAAAGGTACTCTCTGATTTTCGTAAGTATTTTGGAAGTGATCCAACGGGCATTTATAGTGGAACAACGAGGGAAAATATACAGGTAGATGAGTTGGTAAATCGAATGTATAAATTTTTATAATGCGAGGGGAACAGACATGCAAATAAATGGAAATGTTTTTATGGGTGTATATAATGAAAGGCGGGCGTTACAAAGTGCCGATTTCAGAATGGTAAGTGAGCATAAAGCGGATTCTGTTTCTGAAAAAGCAGCGAAGGCTATGCAGGAAATAAAACAACAAAGAAGCAGAACGGATAGAATGTTGCTGCCCGAAGATGCAAGAGCCTTTTTATGCAGTGAAGAAGGCTATAATAAAATGAAAAAAGATGTGGAAGATTTATATGCTAAGAACGCTATGCAGCAGAAGGAACTAATGAAGAATGATAAAAGCGATTCCTTCTGGGGCAATACGGGCAATCAGTGGATGGTTTTGAGCGAAAAATTATACAATAGTGGTTTTTACACGGATATGTCAGATGAAGAGGTCGAGCAGGCGGAAACTACCCTTGCAAAAATCACAGCGGGAATGGATCATCTGAGCAGGACACTTTATCAGACAGGGATTGAATTTAGTGATTACTATGGTCACGGTTCAAATTTTTTATGGATTCTAATGAAGTGAATCTGGAATTAGAGTCCGCTACTGCCGCTTTAAAATATTTTAGCGAGAAATACATAGATAAAGAAAGGCAGGGTGAGTTCAATGAAATGATTGATCAATTTTATAAGCATAATACAACAATTATCAATGGGTATCAATCTCCGGCAGAGAGTTTCAATAAAGCAGTTAATGCCATATATAATGGACAATATGTGAATTCGCAGGTCAATAGCCCGTATAATCAGGTAATGAAAAACAGTAATTCGGGTATCGGTGCCAGTATTTACCTCGGCGGGGTATCGCATAGCGCTACGGAAAAGGCAGAGTACACCGAAGAAATAGCGCAGCTATTTGAACAATTAAGGACAAATGCTGATGCTGTGGATTCTATCTGGAAGCAGATTGAAGATGCCTTTGCAGGATATGCGACAAAAGACAGTGATGACGCCCAAATTCAAAATTATGTTTTGGAACAATCAAAGCATACTTTTAATCGAATCAAGGGATATTGGGCAGAATTGCTGTAGTATATATTCATAACTTTTGCTCTTTTGATGCAAAGGCATAAATAGTGTCTGCTCATGTAGTACTAATCCTGGGGTTTATTAAAGCCATATTTACCCATTTACAGTCAAAACGGATAAGGCAAAACAGGCAGATCCCAATCACTCCATAAGCCGCCATATAGGACGCCGCACGGGTCTCTGTCTGGAAAACTTTTTGTAAAATGGGTTGATAAATGTGTTTTCTTTCGGCTATAATAATATCGAATATTAAATCAGCCGAAAGGGGCGCTGTATCGTGTATATCAATAGACACGCTGAAAAAACCGTGCAGGAGCTTGCGCAAATGTTTGGGGCTGTGCTGGTTGCCGGACCCAGACAGGTCGGCAAAACCACCATGTTGGCGCAATTGACAGGCGGGATGAACTGCGCTACATTGGACGATCCCATACTCCGGGCAAGCACGGGGGAGGAAAGCGGGACCTTTTTTAGGGATAATTTGTCACGGGGCCGTATGTAGTAAATTCAACATTTCTGTACTCTTCCTTCACCCTGAAACCTTCTGACAGGTCCTTTCCTCTAAGTTCTATCGAAGTTAAATGATATTCCGTCAGGCTGCTTGGAAAGCAATGATACCCGATCGTGTCACCCTCTGCAGGAACATATACGGTCAGACCTTCCCACGTGACCTCCCTGTACGGCATGTAATAATAATCCTGTGGTTTTATCAAAGCCATATTTACCCATTTACAGTCAAAACGGATAAGGCAAAACAGGAAGATCCCAATCACTCCATAAGCCGCAATATAGGACGCCACTCGGGTCTTTGTTTGGAAAACATCACATAGTCTCAGGCAGATGGCCGGAAGCAGCAGCAGGTATGCTCCCCCGTAACGTGTCAGAGGGGCTGAGAAAAACCACAGAAGCAGCTGTATTGCGCTTGTTGCCGCCAAAACACATATAATCCAATCGATCCTTCTTTTTTTCCATTGGAAGAACAGGCGAACGATCAGACCAATAATGCAGATTATATTGACGCCAAACAGAAACTTATACCATACGTTAAGCGTCAGGTACCAGACCGGAAACCACTGCTTAAAGCCTGCATTGTAAAGTTCTATGCTTTTCATTCCTCTTCCCCATGCCATAATTTCCATTTTATCAAAATCTACAAGGGAAGCCGGCATCTTCCAATCGACATCAAATAAATCAATGGCGGAATAAGGATAAAGCAGATATCCTGAGATAATTACATTTCTGACTAAAAATGGAAGAATCACAACGATACCTGAAGTCAAAAGTTTAAAAATTTCCCGAAAACGTTTCTCTTTCAAAAGCATCACCGCCGGATATACCGCAAGTAATATCATACCGCCGGAAGATAACTTTATTGTCACAGCCCATACCACAAAGACACACAATTCCCCATACTTCATGATCTCAGGCTCTTTTTTTTCTCGTAATTCCGCCCATTTGGCCGCAATATACAACACAAGGCCCTGGGTCATAACATCTGACCCAGGCGCTGATAAAGACCTCAGGACCTCATCTCCCATAAAATAAATCATTAAAGCCAGCTTTAAGAAGTCGGATATCTTAAGTGTTTCCTTCTTCCAAACAGATAAAGTGCTCATGGAATAGACAATGAAAATAGCAGCCACCAGACAATTCAAAGAGTGTAAAGACCGATTCAGAGTAAAACGCCAACTGAATAATGCCTGTAGACAGAAAAAAGCGCTGTTATATGCAAATCGATTATGCAAATTTCCCAGCCCTTTTACAACGCCGTATTCTTCTACCCAGCGAATCGCCTGAGCATGGTACAAATAGGTGTCATACAAAGAAGTACTTCCTGAACTTACCCAAAGAAGTATCCCTCCAACTAATACAGCAATAATGCAATATCTGCAAAAGTGACTGCTGCGGACACAGCCAACCACATAACCTGCCATAGGCTTACGTAACATTATCATAACCGCGATCACTGCGATGCCTAATAAAACATTGGCACCCCCCCCAACCCTTTTAAAACAGCTGAACACCTGGGCATACACAGTGGCCACGCATAATCCCCGCAAGAGTACCATGTCCAGGCTGCCATAAATATGTTTCTTACCATATAAAATCCCTGTTGCGCCCAATCCCAAAACAAAGCAGGTTCCTATTACCCACATCCAGTTTATCATATTCACAAGCATACTTTTACCCTCATTTCGGTTCCTGTCATGTCTCCCCATTTTCATTTCCTATTGATAACGGGCAGACAATCTCTATTCCCATAGTATATCGGAAGTTTATAAGAATTGTAAAGGAAAATCTGGGTTCATGTCTGTATACACGCGGAATGCTGCAGCATTTGCAGCTGTGAAAAAATTTGTCAATGAACACTTGACAGTAACCCTGGAAACATCTATTTGTAGTTATGATTGATTTTTTGAATACAGTAGGGTACAATAAAAAATGATATTATTAAGATAAAATTTTGATAAGGAGTGAAAACATATGTTGCAGATCAGACCTGTTTCCGATTTAAGAAATAAGTTCCCGGACATTGAGAAAATTGTCAATGCGGGTGAACCTGTATATTTGACGAAAAACGGATATGGCGCAATGGTAGTACTTAGTCTGGAAGAATATTCGAGACTGACAGACAGGGTAGAAGGAGCATTGGATAAGGCGGACAGGCTTGCGGCAGAGGATGCGGTGCGCAAATAGTGTGGGGGAAATAAAAATGTTGAAAAAATTGCTTGTATGGCTGCTGGAAGTTTCGCTTATCTTCGGAATGGCATCATGCGCGCCAATACAAGCGGGAAATCCTGTAAGTGAAAATCCCGCAGAGCAGAATCTTACGCAGTCGGAAAGAGAGGAAAGCTCTGCATTCGGCGCGCAGTATACCTATTCTGGTAAGATCGTTAATTTGACGGAAGACAGCATCCCGGGGATTCCTGCGGGCAGCGATGTGGTGGTCCATGATATGGCGGGATGTGGGGAAAAGGTGCATGTCCTGCTGGAAGTAAGGGAATGGGGCGAGGAGCCGGAGGACAACACGCAGAAAGCTGAATACACAAGCTATTATCAGGTATTTTCCTGTATGGCGGACGGGAGTGGAATGACGGTATCGGAAAAGATACAGCTGCCGGAGAGCAACGGGTATGTGAATGACCTCATTGTATCTGAAGATGGCTGTGTGGCCGCGTTGTTTTATTCCGATGCGGGGGAAAATGTAAGGCTGTTGTTCTGGGACGCATTCCGGAATGTTCATTGGGAAAAACAGGCTGCGGCGGGAGGATATCTGTTTTTCCGGAAAGATGGCTTAGTCCTGCTTACTACAAAGGGGGAAGCGCGGGAGATACTTTATTATGATTTCCAGGGGGAACTGACAGACAGGGTGGAAGCGGACGGGGAAATTTTTGACGGATTCCAGAGCTGTTACTTTATGCCGGACGACAGGTTCCTTATGATCGGGTCAGATCAGGAAGGGATGCCCTATGCGGAATGGTACGATCCAAAAACAGGCGGGCAGGAGAGACAGATGCTGCCGGATATCTGCAGCCGGTATCAGACTTTTCAGGGAACCACGGCAGATCTCCTGCTGTGTGACTTGTCGGGAATCTATCAGTCAGAGCCGGACGGGGAAGGGCTTACGGAGTTGTTTTCCTATGTGGACGCGGATCTGGACATTGGCGGATTCCAGATGGTATATCAGATAGACGAAAGACGTCTGGCGGGGACCTTTTCTGAAGACGGCGTACAAAAACTGGGGATGTTTGAGCGCGTCCGGGTGCCGGAAGAATCGCAAAAGCAGATCGTGGTACTGGGTATCACAGGTGAGCTGGGCACGGGGTTAAGGAGGCAGATCCTGACTTTTAATCGGGGAAATAGCCGGTATCGGATTCGCATAAAACAGTATATTTCCTATGACGAAGAATTAAACGCCATAGCGCAGTTAAATACGGATATCCTGTCAGGGAATATGCCCGATATTCTCCTGGTTGATGATAAGATGCCCCTGCAGAGCTATCTTAGGAAAGGTCTGCTGGCAGACGTGGGCAGGCTGATAGAGGAGGACGCAGAACTCGATAGCACGCAGTTTATGGAAAATGTGCTGGACGCTTATCGGGTGGACGGAACCCTGTACTATGTGATTCCCGCTTTTTGTGTGGATACCCTTGTGGCGAAGCGGTCAAAAGTGGAAGACAAAAGAGGCTGGAATCAGGATGAATTTTTGGCGGTGCTGTCAGGACTTCCCCGGGAAACGGAAGTGCTGTCCGAAACCTCCAGGTACGATTATCTGTGGGATTACATGAGAGTGTGCGGCAGGGAGTATGTTGACATAGATACGGGAACATGTGATTTCCGAGGAGAAGACTTTGTATCCGCGCTGCAGTTTGCCAGGACCCTTCCGGAAACTGTGGAAGAGTCTGATGTTGATGTTAACCATTTTGATTTGCGGTATCTGGAGGACAGGGCGCTGCTTCAGCCGGTCACCATCCGGAAACTGTCGGATCCGGCCGTCTGGATTTATGGCTCCATGGGGGAGGAAATCTCCTATGTGGGATATCCTGCAGAAAACCGGGAGGGTTCCTGCATCCGTGCCTGTGAGGTGAGTTTTGTGTTGTCCCAAAAGAGCGGCAGTCTGGACGGAGCCTGGGAATTTGCAAGAACTTTCCTGACAGAGGATTTCCAGAGGGACAGGCTGTATGAAGTATTGGATGAGGGCGGCCTGCCGGTCCGAAAGGATATTTTTAAAGAGAGGATGCAGCGGGCGATGGCGCAGGATGGATACTGTTTTATCAATGATGAATTTATCCCGATCCCGCCCATGACGCAGGAGCAGGTGGACAGAACGGTTGATTTTATAGAAAATCTGCACAATCCGGCGTTTGAGGATGAGGTAATTATGAATATCATCTGTGAAGAGGCGGAAAGCTTTTTTCAGGGACAGAAGACCGCGGAAGATGTGGCAGGAGTGATCCAAAACAGAGTGCAGCTTTACCTGGACGAAGGGATGTAAATGTCTTCCCGGTTCTATGTCCAATGGAATACTGCCTGTGATGCCACAGGTGATGAAACGTCTGTCGGCGGGCAGGAAGACGATTCGCCGTGATATAGATGATCTTACCGATGCGGGGCTGGTTGGACTAAAATATGCAAGAAATTTTATTGATGGAATTGCTCGATTTGTGTATAATTTTATGGAAAAGAGATAGTTGTATTTTCATACGATAATGAAAGGTTCTTCAAGAAGAGATTGGTGATATTTCTGTCACCGCAATGAATTAAGAAGTGAATCTGAAGCAATTTATGATATTGAGATGTCAAAGATGGATAGCGATATTAGAATAATGGAGAGATGACATGTTAAATAATCTGCATGATATAGCGATTTTGGCTCGAAAAAAATATAGGGAAGAATTTAAATCAACGGATGTTATTTTGCCGGAGGTTTTTAAAGAAGCTTTTGGCACATATCTGAGGAATAATTCTATGGATGTGAGCTATTCGATCTACACGGCTACCGTGACATCATCCCAAAATAAAATTATGTATATTCCTAATCAATGGTTTGTTGCCGCGTCCTATATGGTTCCTTATATCAGTGAAATCATAAAATACAAAAACGCTGCAGAGGAAATTGTTGACGGCATTTTGGCAAACGGTAAAAATAAAAAAGAGTATTTTACCTATATGAAAAATGGCGCTTCGGACGCTGCAATAAAAGAGCTGCGCAAAAGTGCAAAACAATATTTTAGGAGACAACAGTCAGAGCATATTGATGGGGATGTTGAAAATATTGTGGATTTTATAACGGATTATGAATGGTGGTTTGGCAGTAAAACAGTAGACAGAGGGGATTATTACTTTTCCCCTGTCTTGTATCTTTTGGGATTGGTAAATGCCTCGCAGGGGTATGTGGCGGAAATTGCTTATTTGCTAACAACTGTGCCTGAACTGACAGTAACGGCGAATGATTTGGCTGAAGGTGGCAAACGGATTTCAAATAGTATTGACACGGGAATATCTGCAAATATGTGCGCCCATTCTGTCAGGGCGACAGGCGGAATGAATGAAATCGTATATGGTGCACCGGGTACAGGTAAAAGCAGGTATCTGGAAGATAAATATGGAAAGGCGCCACTTACAAGAAGGGTGGTTTTTCATCCGGAGTATTCTTATTATGATTTTGTCGGGGTGTATAAACCTGTTCCTGTGTATAAAAAATCAGATGAACATTTCGCAACTGTGAGCGGGCGGGAAACAGGAAGAGGAGAGCCCTATATTGATTACTGTTTTGTACCGGGTCCGTTTATGAAAGTATTAACGGAGGCGTGGCTTGATCCCCAAAATATGCATACTCTTTTAATTGAAGAAATAAACAGGGCGGATGTGGCAGCAGTATTTGGGGAGGTTTTTCAACTGCTTGACCGCGATGTAAATGGTGAGAGTGAATACGCATTTGAACCATCTGAAGATATAAAAGATTTTTTATGTTCTATTGACGGAATGGAAAAATATATCAGCAGCGGGATAAAAATACCCTCTAATATGAACATTGTTGCAACCATGAATAGTGCGGATCAAGGGGTGAAACCGATGGATACCGCGTTTAAAAGAAGATGGAACTTCAAATACATAAAAACAGATATAAAAGGGACTATTTGTGAAAATGCGGTACTTGTTTATGCTGGGAGACAGGTATATTGGGGTAGATTGATTGAGCTGATTAATAGGAAACTAAGTAACGGTCTGCTTCAGATTGACGAAGATAAACTGATCGGCCCATTCTTTATCAAACCGGAGGAAATAGGAAAGAAACGGGCAATTGATAAGTTGCTTTTGTACTTATGGGATGATGTACTGCGTCATTCCAGGGACAGTTTCTTTAACAGTGAAGTAAAGAATTTTGCAGATTTATCAGAAGGTTTTGAAAAGAGTGATGTATTGGATATTTTTCAGGATCCGGCAGCTTTAAATAAATTGTTTGTTAATGTGGAGTCTGTGATTGACGGTGAAGATGTTGTAGAAGAAACGGAAACAGGAAATGAGGAATAGGTTATGTTTACGGATCCGATTTGTCTTAATGACTCTATGTGTTATAACTTAAACAGGTATCCGCAGATATCAGATTTTCTGAAATACTATCCTGACATTTGCAGAGTTTACGAAAGTTCCTTTCAATTTAGGTTTACAGGTGTTTTAATTATTAATGATATTCCTGTTATTTTGTTCCCTAAAAATTATGATATACCGGAAAGTGCGATGGAAAAATTTAAGCATGCCGGGATTTTTGTGAAGGTCTTGTTACGGTATCGTGACGAGCCGTATCATGCTGAGTCAGAAAATCAATTGCTGTATGGTTGCGGAAGCGATAATGCGAGGATAGCGGTGGCATTTCAAATTTTAGAGGATTATTTAGCCAATGGCATTTTGGAAAGAGAACAGATCTCGCTTTCTCATACAAAAAGCGGGAGAACTGACTGGGGCGCAACAATTCATACAACCATTCCGATGGTGAATCATCGACAGATACTATATGATGATACGATGATTCGTATCAGGAAAAAGGATGAGGAAAATCTGATCAGAAAAATCCATCAATATGTTGTGCATGAAGTAATCAGCATGTGGGGGTGGATGTATGATGTGAGTATGCCGGCTAATCTGTCAGATGCTGCATGTTTGCCTTGCCGGGAGAGGGATGCCATTGTTGCTTTATGTAATGAGTTAAAGCAAACATACATTCAGCGGGAGATAAGACTGATAAAAAATATGATTTTATATCTGACCGCAAAATCCGGTTTGGAAAACAGAATGAATCAGGAAATTTTGGGAACACAATATTTTAGCTTTGTATGGGAGGCTGTATGTGGATATCTGTTTCATAATAAATATTTAATGATCAGGGAGATTATCCCACAACCGGAGTGGGAGGGGATTGATGGGAAAATATCCCAGCGGCCGGATATTTTATCTGTTGAGGCGGAAACATTATATATCTTGGACGCAAAATATTACGATTACAATATTAATCTTCCCGGATGGCATGATGTGGTGAAACAGATGTTTTACAGACATACAATCGTTCACAATTTAAATAGTAAAATTGGGAAAAAATTACTTCCGAATGTATGTGCGGTTAAAAATGTGTTTCTTTTTCCGGGTGAAGAATCTGAACGACTGAAATATCTGGGATGTGTTAAGGTGAAAGAGGATCCTGAGCTTGGAGAGGTTAAAGCCTATGCCATCAATCAGTGGGATGCCATGAAGACATATGCATATAGAAATAATGACGGATACAGGGACGAGTTATTTGAAATTTTAAAACGGACCTGTTAAGTTTTCATTTTTTTCAGTTCCTCGTCCGCCTTCCCGTCCATCGTCCTGTGAGAATCGGCAATACAGGGCGGTAATCTCTTTTTGCTGTTGACAGGGTAATGCACTGCAAGGTAATTGCAGATGGGTATGCTGTGGGAGCGGCTCCGCAGAGCGAATGTAAGGCTGCTCGCAGTCAATGAGGGCGTGGACACAGGTTCGGGATTCGATGATGATTTTGCATCAAAACTACCTGAAGCGACCGCAGTATAAGAAATTGATGAAAAAGCCTCTCATTATGTCTGGACAAAGTGCGGCGCTTTTTAAGTCTGTCGGCGGATTTTTCTGGATTTGGGCAAAAAAACAGAGCGTTCGATGTCACTCGAATGATCAGTAAAAGACGGCTTTTCGGGGCGGCTTTGGAGCATTTTTGGCTCTGTGCGCCCCTTGCAAAAGGTGAGCAAGGAAACGATACCTCTTTCCGTAATTTTCTCAAATACACGTTTTAGGGCGTAAAAAAGCGCCTATTCTCAAAGATTGAAAATAGGCGCATGGTGATTTTATAAAAGAATGAGAGCGGTATCTTTAGAGAATATAATCGGTGATGCAATCGTACCAATGCACATAGGTCGTGCCGTTTACGGTAAGTCTGTCGTTTTCCGGCAGCTGTTCGCTCCACGGTGCTTTATAGCGGTCGATCGCCCAATCGTCACGATTGAATCTGCGCCACAGAATCGTCCTTCCGTTCTTATCCAGAAACTGTTCGGACACTACGCCGCAATTATAGGTTTCAACATCCATCACACAGACAGTATCATAGCTTTTGCCGCCAATCGTGACGGTGTATCTTCCGACAATATCCAAAAGAAAATCTTTTTCGGCGGCTGTAACTACGCTGCCGACTCTTTTAATATCCCCCTTGGACGCCAGATTTGTTTCATTGCCGCAGTTATCTTCGCCAAAACCCCAGTTCGGCAGAAATTCGTCACCATCGAGGAAAGTAATATAATTCCGGATATCTCCATCGTTCCGGACTGTTGCAAGATAACGGCAATGCGTGTCGGTGAGCTGTGCGACAAAAGTGCGTTCGATCACGTTGTTTTTATCCGAACAGGACGCTTCACGGGCAGTCAGCTCTACGCCTTCGATGCCGTGAACCTTTGCTTTTCCGGTAACCTGCATATCGTATATATGGCTGCACTTTCGGGATGGTATATCATACATGCCCCATGACAGCTTTTCCCCAGGCTTCGGCACCAGAAACCATCCCATAAGCTCTTCCCATTTTACAGCAAAGGGCGCATCTGTCCTTGCTTCAATCTTATATTCGGGTATCAATTCAGGCAACTTTTTCATATTGATTTCTCCTTTCGATACTTCAGTGCGATACGGATACTTATTTTTGAAGTTTCGCTTTGCTGTGTGCAGTCTGCTTTTTACCGTTCCCACAGGGATGTTCAGCCGTTTTGCGATTTCCGATTGGGGCATCTCTTTCCAGAAGGAAAGATAAAGGATCTGCTTATCCTTATCTTCGAGTAAATCCAGCGTTTCCCTTACAACGTTGACCACGGAAACACCGTATCTGCTGTCTGACAGCTCACTGCCTGACAACTCATCAATCGGGATTTCATACTGATTTGCTTTTTTTCGGAAATAATCATTGCATTTGTTTCTTGCAATGCTGATGATCCATGCTTTAAACGAACTTTTTTCCTTCAACTGGGGAAACTTCCGATATGCTGTAAGAAATACTTCCTGCAGCACATCGTCCGCATCTTCCTTTGAAGGCATTCGAAATCTCACAAAGCGTTCCACGGATACGTGTTCTGTTCCCAGCAATTTTTCAAACTCATCCATATCACCACCTCCTTTTTGCCTATGCATGATGAAAACCGGTTTTCACTTATATAGACGGGAATCGGTGTCAAAAGGTTCATTTTTGAAGGTTATTTCATAAAAATGCTGCCCGTGTAACGCAGGCGGCGCAAACCAATGAGTTTTTTCCGATATCCTGTGCGGAGTTTTATCGGGCCTGTTTTATTGCTGCGTACAGGGCGGCAATTTGTCTGTTCATCGTGTAATCCTCCAAAATAACTCCGGCTGGGACAGGATCACGGAGATGAAGTCCTATGAGTGGGATGCGGGCAGATTGATAGTTGTTTTCAGAGGTGGAGAAAAGGATCTGCATTTCATGTTGTATGAAGTGCAGATCTTTTTTCTTTGCGTTCCATGACACCATGCTGCCGGAGATCAACGGATATGAATTACTGGAGTATATAAAGCCCCTTGAAAAATCAGAAATAAGATACAGGATGGTAAAATCAAGGCGGGGCGTTGAGTTCAGGCGTTAGGCTGATTCTGTATTGAAAGAATACATAATCAAGGGATATTCTGTGAATTATAACCGCATGAATCAGCTAAATGAGGTAATACGGATCATGAAAAGTAATGCGTTCGGGAAGCATCTGTAAATGTAAAATAGAGAGAAAAATCTATTGTTACAGGAGGCAGTTATGGAAAATGTGATCACACAGGAAGCTTTGCAGAGGTTTGCCGCTTATCTGCGGCGGGAGGAGAAAAGTACGGGGACGGTAGAAAAATATCTTCGGGACACGGCGGGATTTGCCGCCCACATGGACGGCGCGCCCGTCACAAAGGAGTCCGCAGCCGCCTGGCGGGACGAGCTTCTCGCTCGGGGCTATGCGCCAGTAACCGTCAACTCCATGGTGGCGGCAGTGAACGCCCTGCTGCGGTTTCTGGGCTGGGAGGACTGTCGGGTGAAGTCTCTGCGGCTCCAGAGGCGGGCGTTTCGGGATCCGTCTCGGGAGCTGAGCAGAGAAGAGTATGAGCGTCTGGTGGCGGCCGCCCAGGGCAATCCTCGGCTGGCGCTGCTTTTGGAGGCTATCTGTGGTACGGGCATCCGTGTCTCGGAGGTAAAGTATCTCACCGTGGAGGCGGCGAAAGCGGGCCGCGCGGATATCTTTCTGAAAGGGAAGGTGCGGACGATCCTGATTCCCGGAAAGCTCTGCCGGAAGCTTCTGCAGTACGCCCGAAAACAAAAGACCGCCTCCGGAGAGATCTTTCTCACCGGAAGCGGAAAAAGTCTGAACAGGCGGCAGATCTGGGCGGAGATGAAAGCCCTCTGCGGGAAAGCGGGGGTGGAGGCGAGCAAGGTGTTTCCACACAATCTGCGGCACCTGTTCGCTCGGACGTTCTACGAAGTCACTCGGGATATCGTGCGGCTGTCCGATGTGCTGGGGCACTCGTCCGTTGAGACGACCCGAATCTACCTGGTCTCCACTGGGGCGGAGCACGCCCGAATCATGGAGCGGCTGGGGCTGGTTTCGTAGTGTATCACAAAACAATTATTTTGTCCAAAGCGTCCGTGCGCTTCCCGGACAAGCCGCCGCAGGCACGCTTCCGCTATATAACGCCCGCAGCGGTACATAACGCGCCATAGTACGGCGCATAAGTACCTGAGGCGCTAAAATGCCCTGCGCGCGGTCTTTTCTGGATCGTGCACAGGGCTGCACAAAAAAGTTTAAAACGCCTAGCTTCGGAAGGAGGGAAGGAAACTTCGGGAACGGCAAATGGCTATAAAAGGATACAACGACCAGAGCCGCAAAGAATAGTCGTCTGCGGCTCTGGTCGTCCTGCCCTTTTCCTGTCTTTTCCTATTTTATTCGACTTTTTATGCCATTTCCAAAGATACCCCTATTGAATTTTGAAAACGCATGTAGTAAAATCCATTTTATAAGAAGGTCTCCCAAAGCAGGAAGCCTAGGCTCTTTTGGACAAAATAATTGTTTTGTGATCAAAGTCCCGGCACGGTGGTCACAACAAAATAATTGTTTTGGGATAAACGTCTGGCGCACCTTGCGGCAGGTCGTCAGGCGCACCGCTTAGTAACGGAGCGAGGCGCTCCGGCATTTGATAGATTAGGATGGCTGCATATTCAAAGGAGGCTTTTGGTATGAGATGCAGAATAAGACAATGGTTTGCAGGATTTCTGTCGGTGGTCATGCTCATTTCCATGCTGCCTGTGACCGCGTATGCGGAGGGAGGCGGCTCGCCGGAAAAAACTGCAATAGAGCAGATACAGGAGCTGATCGATGCTCTGCCCAATGCGGAGGAGATCACAGCGGACAGCCGGACAGCGGTACGGGAACAGATAGATGCCATAGAGGCGGCCCTGTCGGAACTGGACGGGGAAGAGACGGCAAAACTGGATGCTGCCCGCTATGAGGCGGCGCTGTCCGCGCTCTCTACCCTGGACAGCGCTGCAGGAGCCGAAACAGAAAATAATGGGGCGGACACCAACAACCGGAAGGGTACGACTCCGGTTTCGGAAAGCAATGAAACAGGATCGGACACCGTGACGGGCGGAGATCTGCACACGGGGACGGTTGCGAAACGAGTGCAGTCTATGATAGATGCCTTGCCGGATGCGGAAACCGTCACCGCCGACAATCGGGCCGATGTGGAGGCACAGCTTACGGCCATCGATGAGGCGAAGCTGGCCCTGTCCCAGGAGGAACTGGACGCCCTGGACATCACCCGCTATAACAATGTCGTTTTGGCCTTACTTGCGTTGGAAGGGCTTTCCGGGGTCAATCAGATTGCTTTGTCGGCAACGGATCACAACATGGCAAACGGCAGCCTGACCATCAGCGCAGACGGCAGTTACACCGTCACCGGCACTACCACCTCCAATACGATCCTTGTGAAGAACAACGCACAGGTCACGATCACCCTGAATAACGTGAGCGTGACCAGCAGTGGCTGCGCCTTTGACATCCAGAGCGGTAATGTGACGTTGATTCTGGCGGATGGGACGACCAACTCCTTCACCAGCAACAACTATTATGCCGGTATCCATGTGGCGGAAGGCGCGTCCCTCACCATCGATGGCACAGGCACGTTAAACGCGGTCTCGAAACAAGTGACCGGTGTGTCAGCGCCCTTTGACAAGACTCTTGGCGCGGGCATCGGCGGCAACGGCGGTACCGATGTGATAAGCACCGAGGACAACGCGGGCAGCATCCTCATCAAGGGCGGCACGGTCAACGCCAAATGCGAGGGCGATGGCGCGGGTATCGGCGGCGGCTGGACCTGGGAGGAACATAAAGCACACGGGAGTTTTCAGTCTATCACCATCACTGGCGGTAAAGTGACGGCAGAGAGCGGCGGTAACGGCGCGGGCATCGGCTGTGGCTGCTGGGCCGCTGAAATGGGGACGATCAACATAAACGGCGGAGAGGTTCACGCCAAGAGCGCGTCACCGAACGGGGTATCCTATGCCATCGGGTACGCGCATAAAGACAAGGAGTTTGAAAGCAACATATCCGTTGAGGGCGGCGTGATCTTTACGGAGGGCCCCAATGGGCGCGGGATTGGCGCGGAGTCGCTGACGAAGAAGAACTGCCTGATTGTTTCCGAATCCAGCAGCGTTGAAATTAATGGGAACCCCACGATCACAGGGGACGTCACCCTTCCGGATGGCAAGACCCTGACGATCCCCTCCGGCAGCACCCTCACGGTAGCGGAAGGAGCGATGCTGACTGTGGCAAAAGGGGCAAACCTCACGGTAGCGGCAGGAGCAACGCTGACCGTGGAAACAAATGCGGAGCTGACCGTAGCGGAAGGGGCAACGCTGACGAACAACAACAAGATTGTAAACCATGGGAAGATCGTTCAGGATGGAACCATCAACGGAAGCGGGACGATGGAAGGAAATCCGGCCGCCGTTTACAAGCTGAGCGTCACCGCTCCTGTTTTGGCCAGCGCGACAGAGGGCTACAGCCAGCCCGAGGCCCAGCCCATAACCATCCAAAATACAGGCACCATGGAGGCTGCGATTTCTAAGGTAACGGTCAGCGGCAGCGAATTTACGATAAGCGAAGACGGGGGATCCGATCATACGGTCGCGGTTGGCGGGACAAACACAAACTGGAAAATTCAACCCAGAACCGGACTTATGACAGGGATTCACACTGCCACCGTCACTGTCACCTACGATGGCGGCAAGACGGCAACGGCACAGGTATCTTTTGTCGTGAAGTATGCTGAGGATGTTCTGTTGGATGTTTCCAAAAGGTCTCTGCGCTTTGATTCTGACGGCCGGTATACCGTCACGGGAACCACGAGCGCAAATACCATCACCGTGACCGGAGGCAATGTGGAGCTTGTGCTGGACAGCGTAAGCATTACCAGCGGCGCCTGCGCCTTTGACATCCAGGGCGGCAAAGTGACGCTGATCCTGGCGGACGGGACCACCAATTCCTTCACCAGCGGCGGAGGTAACGCGGGTATCCAAGTTGCCGAAAACGCATACCTCACGATCAAGGGAAACGGCGCGCTGAACGCCACCGCGAAGAAGCCCAGCAATACTTCCAGCGGTGCGGGCATTGGCGGGCATTCGGCGAAAACGGCGGGACATATCACTATCGAGAGCGGGACTATCACAGCCAAAAGCGAAAGTAGCTGTGACGGTGCGGGTATCGGCGGCGGTCATACCAGTGAGAAAGGCCAAGGCGGAGGATTTCAGTCTATCACCATCACTGGCGGTAAAGTGACAGCTGAGAGTGGCGGTAACGGCGCGGGCATCGGTGGTGGGTGCTGGTGCAAGAATATGGGGACTATCACCATCAGCGGCGGGGAGATCCATGCAAAAACAAACGGGACAAATAACTCTGTCACCACTGGAAATAAGTCATTCGCCATTGGTTATGGGTACGGATCCAGTAAAGGGGGCACAATTACCATCACTGGCGGCTTGATTTTTGCGGAGAGCAAATACGGTCGTTATATTGGCGCAGCAAGCGCACCAACGCCAACAAACTGCGTGGTCTTCAAAAACGATAGCGGCGTTGACTTTAACGGAAACCCCACGATCACAGGTAATGTTACGCTCAGCAAGAACCTGACGATCCCCTCCGGCCACACCCTCACGGTAGCGGACGGAGCAACGCTGACTGTGGCAAAGGGAACAACGCTCACGGTATCGGAAGGTGCGCAGCTGACCGTGAAAGAAAATGGAACGCTGATTGTGGAAGGGACGCTGACCAACAACAACACTATTCAGAATGACGGCACGATCAATCAGCTTGGGACAATCGATGGATCAGGAACGATAAACGGAAAACAGCCCGGAAAGTACGGGCTGAGCGTTGCTGTTTCTAATTTTGCCAGCGCGTCAGAGGGCTACAGCGTGTCCGAGGTCCAGCCCATAACCATCCGGAATACGGGCACTATGGAGGTCACGATTTCCGATGTAACGGTTAGCGGCCATGACTTTACGATAAGCAAAGACGAAGGATCCGATAATACGGTCGCGGTTGGCGGGACAAACACGAGCTGGAAAATTCAACCCCAACCCGGGCTTGCCGCAGGAAATCACACCGCTACGGTCACGGTTACCTACAACGGAGGCAAACCGGCGACGACACAGGTATCCTTTGCCGTGACGTACGCCCCCGGCGATACGCTGGATGTTTCCAAACGATCTCTGCTCTTTGATTCGGACTGCCAGCATACTATCATAGGAACCACGACCGCGAATACCATCACGGTGACCAAAGGCAACGTGGAGCTTGTGCTGGACAGCGTAAGCGTCACCAGCGGCAAGTGTGCCTTTGACATCAAGGGCGGCAATGTGACGCTGATCCTGAAGGACGGAACCACCAATTCCTTTATCAGCGGCGGCCATTATGCCGGCATCCATGTGGCGGAGGGCGCGACCCTCACGATCAAGGGGAACGGTACGTTGAACGCCACCGCGAAGAAGCCCGGCGATACTATCAGCGGCGCGGGCATCGGCGGAAATTACGATGACAACGCCGGCAGTATCACGATTGAGAGCGGTACGGTCGTTGCCAAAAGCGAGGGCGATGGCGCGGGCATCGGCGGCGGTCATGCCAACGACAATGCCGACCATAAATACGGACAATTCAAGTCCATTACGATTAACGGCGGTAAGGTGACGGCGGAGAGCGGCGGCAACGGAGCCGGTATCGGCTGCGGCTGCTGGGCAAAGGCCATGGGGCCTATCAATATAAACGGCGGCGAGATCCATGCCAAGACCGCATCGACAAAAGCCTACGATATCGGCTACGGGTATAAAAACGATGGCGATGAGTTTGATAGTACCATCACCATAAAAGGCGGTGTGATCTTTACTGAGGGCACCAGGAATCGCGGGATTGGCGCGAAGTCGTCGACGAAGGAAGACTGCCTGATCGTCCCTTACTCCGGCAATGTTGAGTGCTGCGGGGATCCTACGATCACAGGCGATATTACGATCCCCTCCGGCAAGACCCTGACCGTTCCCGCCGAGCAGACCCTCACGGTAGCGGAAGGGGCGACCCTCACGATAGTGGAGGGAGCAACGCTGACGGTAGAAAACGAAGGGACGATTGTAAACAATGGCAGAATCATCATTTACGGGACGATTAACGGAAGAGACAAGGTGACAGAACATTCGGCGGAAGTGTACTGTCTGCAGGTCACGGTTCCCACCTTTGGCAATTTGGTGGAGGGCTACCCACAGCAGGAGGCCAAGACCGTCACGATCAGGAATACGGGGACGGTAGCCGCCAACGTTTCCGAAGTGAAGCTCAGCGGAAACGGATTTGATTTAAACACCGGAACAACCGGGAAACTGGAGTCGGGAGCATCCAATACCACATGGACGATCCGGCCCCGGTCGGGATTGACCGATGGACTTTATACCGCCACCCTCACGGTCGCCTATGACGGCGGAAAGAAAGAGACGGTACAGATATCCCTTCAGGTTGTCAACGAACCCATATCGTATCTGGACAGCGATGGCTCGAAAAAGGAATGTAAAAGCTGGAAAACGGTCGTGAGCAACGAGACGGACTGGAATGAGTCAAACGGGTATGGTGGATGGTATGGTCTGGATCGGAACGTTACGTTTTCTTATCGCATCTACGTGGAAGGGAATGTGAAACTGATTTTAAAGGACGGCTGTACCCTCTCGACAAGGGGGATTACGATACGTTATGGAAGCACTCTGACAATCTATGCACAGTCCGCCGATGCCGATACCATGGGTGCGCTGTCTGCGCAAAACGTATACGATGAGTGTGCGGGAATCGGCGGAGAGCCGGATTGGGAAGGCAAGGCCGGCGCAGGCAATATCGTGATCTGCGGCGGTAAGATCACCGCAGTCGGAGGCAAAAAAGCGGCCGGTATCGGAGGCGGCGAGAACGGTTATGGCGGACATATTACCATCTACGGAGGCGTGGTGACTGCCACCGGCAGTAATGGCGGGGCCGGCATTGGAGGAGGATACGGTTCAGGCGGCCGGGGCGGATATATTACCATCTACGGCGGTACGGTGACTGCCACAGGCAGTGGAGGCGGAGCCGGCATCGGAGGCGGTTGTAGCGGTGACGCCCAGAGTACGGAGGGTGTTACCATCTACGGCGGTACGGTGACTGCCACCGGCAGTAATGGCGGGGCCGGCATCGGTGCGGGTACATCCGGCAAAAGCGGAAAATTTTCCACCGGTGAAAACGGCGATGCCGTGATTCATGCAAACGGCGGCATTTCGAATAAGGAGAATCAGAGTAGCTGGAGCGGCGTCATTTTTGAGGAAGGAAACGGCCAGGTGTACGGAGATCCGATCCCAACGGAGGATTTTGAGGTGGGGAGCGGGGAGACGCTGACGGTGCCAGGCGGGAAAACCCTGACCGTTGCCGATGGCGTGACCCTGACAAATAGCGGCGCCGTCAATATTGAAAGTGGCGGTCATGTCTATAAGGAAGAGCGCGGCACGATCACCGGAAATTCCTTCAAATGGGAAGCTCCGCCCTATCAATTAAGCGTTGCCAATATCACCTTTGACGATGCGCAGTACGGTTATGCCCCGCTATCCGGCCAGACGATCACGATCACCAATACCGGCTCCGGTTCTTATAACCCCGTGATTAAAAGCGTGACGCTGGACGGAGATGGCTTTACGCTCGGGAAAGGAAACTGTGGGCAGGTAGAGAAGGGCACCCCTGATGAGTCCTGGAGTATCCGGCCCGACAGCAATCTGTCGGTCGGAAAATATACGGCCAGCATAATTGTCACTTACGGTGAAAGCGGCAGTGGTGTCACCAAGACTGCCACGGCGGAAGTGTCCTTTACCGTCACCAAGGCAAAACCCACGGTTACCGTGGAGGCATCATCGGCGGACGGGGAGTTAAACTACGGCGATGACATCACCCTCACCGCTACGGTGAGCGCGGACGGTGTGGACGCGAAAGATATCACAGGTGAAGTGGCTTTCCAGGCAGGAGGCGTGTCCCTGGGCACCGTGCCGCTGCAGACGGCCGCATCCTCCGGCGCCACCCTGATTATTTCCGGTTCTGACCGGAAGACGCAGAAGGTCCTGTTTGGGGACAGCAGCGATACCTCTGTTACCCTCACCGCTTCCTACAACGGAAATGACAGTATCGGGGAGCAGACGAAAACGGCGGATGTGACCGTAAAACCCAAGGAGCTGACCTTCTCCTTCACGCCTAAAAACAAGACGTACGATGGAGAGGCTTCGGTGGAGGGAGATTTTGGCGATTTCTCCGGCCAGCTGCTGGCGGAGGAAGGGACCACGGATGAGGTAACCATAAAGAGCTATGCCGCCAGTGCCGGGGACGCGGATGCCGGAACCGGAAAGTCCGTCACGGTGACGGAGATCACGCTGGACGGAGCGGACGCGAAATACTATACGCCGGGCAGGCTGCCGGATGCGGTTGCCTGCGGGACGGTGGACATCGCCCGTGCGGCGGCCTGTGTGACCGGAGAGCCTGTCGGTGCAACGGATCTTTGCTACACCGGAGCGTCCCAGGAGCTTCTCACCACAGGGGCGCTCTGCACCGGAGGCACCATGAAGTACTTTGTGGGGGAGAAGGACGATGCTTCCCGGCCCGGCGCGGAGGCGGAGTGGAAGGAGGATATTGCCGATATCACGGCCACGGAGACGGGGACATACACCGTCTGGTACAAGGTCGAGGGGGATGGAAATCATATCAGTACGGAACCGGCCTCCCTTTCCGTTGCGATCGGGAAGGCGGATACTTCCGTCACGGTCACAGCCGCTTTGGCATCTGCCGGGGAGGGAGCGCTGACCTACGGTGAGGACATCACCCTCACCGCTACGGTGGACTCCGACAACATCGATAAGTCCTGCGCGGAGAAGATCACCGGAGAGGTGGAATTTAAGATCGGAGAAACATCCCTTGGCACCGCGCCGTTACAGACAGCTACGGCCACCCTGACCATTTCCGGATCCGACAGGGAGAAACAGCACGCTTTGTTCGGAGAGGACGGCAGTACCACCCTCACCGCCAGCTACGGCGGCGATGCCAACTGTAACGAGAGCGCCAATGGCAGCGAAACGATCACGATGGCCAAGAGGGATCTGCTCTACACCGTCACTGCCCAGGATCGGGAATATGTGCCGGACAATGATGTGGTCGCGGTCACTCTGACCCCTGACACGCCGGTGAAAGGGGAGGATCTGACGCTGACCGCCATCGGCAGAGTGGAGAAGGCAGACACAGGTATCTACGATACGATCTCGCTCTCTGACATTACCCTGACAGGAGAGGATGGGAAGTATTATAATTCGGTGGCGGAGACCGCCACGGTGAAAGTCACCGTTGAGATCCGCAAGATACGGGCTAGGGTGGATACTCCGCCTGTGGGCGCCTCGGATCTCATCTACACCGGAGCGTCCCAGAAGCTTCTTGCCGCGGGGGCGGTCAGCACCGGAGGTGTCCTGCAGTACCTGGTAGGGGAGAAGGATGATCCCTCGCTGCCCGCAGAGGACGCGGAGTGGAAGGAGGATATTGCTAGCGTCACGGCCACGGAGGCGGGGACGTACACTGTCTGGTACAGGGCCTATGAGGATCCGGATTATACGACCAGTGAAACAGGGTCTGTCACGGTGGTCCTGGAAAAGGCTCCGGCCCAGGTTGATACGGAGCCCGTCGGGGCGGCGGATCTTGCCTACACCGGGAAACCCAGGGAGCTTCTTTCCGCGGAGGCGGTCAGCACCGGAGGCGCTTTGCAGTACTTTGTAGGGGAGAAGGACGATCCATCGCTGCCCGCAGCGGATGCGGAGTGGAAGGAGGATATTGCCGATGTCACGGCCACGGAGGCGGGGACGTACACCGTCTGGTACAAAGTGACAGGGGATGAAAATCATAAAGACACTGAACCCGCGTCCCTCACCGTCTCTATCGAGAAGGCTTCCGGTCGGGCGTCTGTCTCTCTGGAGAATTATCTCTGTGGGGATACGGACACTCTTCCCGTGCCCCAGTCGGAGACCAATGGCACGGAGAAGGTGACGTATTTCTATAAGGAGAAAGACGCGCAGGAGGACGCCTACCGCGCCGAAAGGCCCCTGGTGGCGGGCGAATACACGGTGAAGGCGGTCTTTGAGGAGACGGCGAACTATCGGGAGACCGTGGCCACGGCGGACTTTTCCGTCACGCATCGGTTTGACACCGGATGGAATGTGGGAGCGGACGGCGTCTACCAGACTTGCCCGTGCCACACGGACTTTCGTCTGACACAGAACGGGATTTTAGAGGTTCCGGAGGCTTTGCGGGAAAACGAGACGCTGAACACTCCGGAGAAGATTGTACGGACACTGAGGGAGGAGGCGGTCGAGAAGGCTTCCGTACCGGAGCAGAACACCGTTGTGTACGATGTAACGCTCCAGATCAAGGACAGCGGCTCCGGCTGGACGGAGATGACGGATGAGAGCCTTCCTGCGGAAGGCATCGAGGTCACGCTGCCCTATCCGGAGGGAACGGACGCACGCTATACCTTCACGGTGATCCACATGATTACCACAGGGAAAAGCGCCGGCCAGACGGAGATCCCGGAGGTGACCAACACCGAACAGGGCATCTGCTTTACGGTAAAGAGCCTGTCGCCCTTCTGCATCAGCTGGACGGCGCCGAAACAGGAAACGCCGCCGGAGAAAGCAGATGGCGGAAAAGCGGATGATCAGAAAGCAGATGGCGGAAAAGCGGATGATCAGAAAGCAGATGGCGGAAAAGCGGATGATCAGAAAACGGATGACGGAAAGGTGGATGATCAGAAAACGGATGACGAGGCGGACAATGAGGACACGGACGATGAGGATGCGGACATGGAGGACGCGCTCACCCAGGTTCAGGGCGGGATCCTGCCGGCAGGCGGCGCGGTGAGAGGCAGCCAGGCCAGCCGGGCCGGAGTCCGGACCCAGGAGAGTCCAAGCGGAGAGGAGTCTTTGCCGTCCGCACAGCCGGAGGGCGATGGATCGACAGTCCGGACTCCGGAGAACGGAGAGACTGGGGGCGAGGAGCTTCTGATTCCTTCGGGCGTCTCCGAGGAGAACGACCGGACGGAGGAGAGCGATCGGGTTAAGGAGAGTGGTCTGACCGGCTTTTGGCCCTGGATTCTGCTCCTTGTGGTACTCCTTGCATCCGGCGCGGGAGCGTATGTCCTGTTCCTTGGAAAGAAGCGCCACAAGGACGAGAAGGGAGCCTGAGAAAATGTAGTTGCATTACCGCCTGGAAACTGCTGCAATGGTTCACAAAAATAACAGCCCCGGAACAGAACGAGATTCCGGGGCTGTTTCTTATGGTCCGAAAGACAAGGGAGCGGGAATGTGGCGGGACAAAGGAAGGAGAATTTACTGAGTTTTATTGCAAAATTTTCAGTGACAAAAATGTCACTTTATAGTATAATAATGTCACTTAGAAAAAGAGGTACACAGATGAATTTAGGGAAAGAAACGGAAACGCTTGAATTTAAAAAAACAACCGGAGAAATGAAAGAGGCAATGATCTCTATATCCGCCATTTTAAATAAACATGGGGTGGGAACACTTTATTTTGGCGTGAAGCCAAACGGCGATGTCTGCGGTCAAGATGTTTCAGAGTCATCGCTTCGGGATGTTTCAAGGACTGTTTATGAAAATATAAGACCACAGATATATCCTGTTGTTGAAGAAGTAGAGATGTGTGGAAAACATCTGATCAAGGTCGAATTTAATGGAGATGATACGCCATATTCCGCAGCAGGACGTTATTATTTAAGAACAGCGGACGAAGACCGTGAGGTTACACCGGAAGAACTAAAGAATTTCTTTGTATCAAATGAGTATAAAGAAAAATGGGAAAGAGCCGCATCTTCATCTACTGTAAAACAGGTTGACAGGACTGCAGTAAGGTCCTTTTGGCAAAAGGCTGTTCTGGCAGGACGAATGCCGAATGGAAAGTATACCTGCCCGATGATTCTTAAAAGGTATGGACTGCTTAATGGAGATAACCTAAATCATGCCGGAAAATATTTGTTTGGCAATACTCGACCGGTTACACTAAAAGCTGCTGTATTTGCTACAGACGAAAAGCTTACATTTATTGATATGAAGCTTTTTGAGGATAATATTTATAATTTACTTGATATTGCCGAAAATTATATTCTTCAAAATATGAAATGGAAAAGTGAAATAATCGGAACCCAAAGAGAAGAGATTCCGGAAATTCCGGTTGCCGTGGTCAGGGAGGTTCTTTCTAACAGCTTTGCTCACGCGGTTTATAATGAACACACACATCATGAGATATGTATCCATCCGGGATTGATATCGGTTTATAGTCCGGGAGAGTATGCGAGCAATTACAAACCGGAGGAATACATAAAAGGAAATAAAGAATCTGCAATACGGAATGTCATAATTTCCAAAATATTATATTTGAATAAATCTATTGAGCAGTTCGGCAGTGGGTTTAAAAGAGTAGACAGTTTGTGCAAGGATGCGGAAATTCGATATTCCTACGAAATGCTGGAACATGGATTTAAGTTTATCTTATACAGGTCTCAGCATAAAAGTGACATTTATGATGTCACCTTAGATGTCACTTTGAATGGAACAGAAATGTCAGTGCTGGCGATATTGAGACAAAAACCGGATTCTTCGAGGAATGAGATTGCGGACAAAATATCAAAAACTGTCAGGACAGTGCAAAGAGCGTTGGATTCACTGCGGGAAAAAGGATATATCCAACGGATTGGTTCGAAACGGAACGCAAGATGGGAAGTGCTGAAATAAGTGTGCCTGTTTAAAGATTATAAAAAGCAAGAGGGAGAATATGGACTTTACCCGACAGAAGAACAATGTTTTTAATGCCATACCTGAAAATTTTTTTAATTACCTTGCCAGTAATAGTAACCAAAGACTATATTCACAGTGTCTGCGGCTTATTTATGAGCAGTATGAGAGAGAAGTTTCTTATCGGATTCCGCGTAATCAAATAAGAGATGCATTGGCAATTTATTTATTGGAGAATCATGTTTCTCTGGAGGTGGATGAGGAAACCGGCCCCATGAAAAACCATACTGAGCTTGCAACTTCGATCCTTCGGAAATTTTGTGCCAAAAATGTAGGGTGGCTGGAGGAGGAAAACGATGATGCCACCTATGAAAAGCAGATCATGATAACGGAGCAGGGACTGCTTTTAGCAGAATTTTTGATACGATTAGAAAAACCCGAGAAAGAAGAGTACTCGGGTTATATTTTCAATATCTATAACACTTTTCAGAATGAAGAATTATGGCGGGAAAATCCATATGTAAATGGCATTAAAAATATCCATATGAAAGCGCTGGAGAAAAAACTCGGCGCAGGAGAAAAACAAAAGATAGGAATCGAAAAAAGGTGGAACCAGGCTCAGGAGAGACTCTACACTGTTCAGAACAATGATGCCATAAAAGGTGTGGAAGAAAGCGTCCGCGTGCTTGAGGAACAGATCAGAAACCTGGATAGAGAGATTGAAAATGGAGAAACTTCCGTGGCGCGGTTGATGCGGGTCGAGCAGCGGTTTGAGAAAATGGAGAACTGGTTAGCGGATAAGGTGAATTTTATCCTTCAGGATATTCAGAATATGAAATTACTGTCCGAAGAGACGTTGGACGGAGATGTAAAAAGGGAAAGTTTTTTACGTGTGGCGGAGAAGGTTTTGAATTATCAGGAGTCTTTGAGAGAAAGCAGAATCCGCAGAAAAGATGAAATCAGTAATATGAGCGGAAATATCTCCGACAGGGAAAGCGTGATCAAGAATCTTGAGGCCAACAAGCTGGTGCTGCCGCCGGAGATTGAAGATGCCAAAAAGGTACTTTCCAGAGAATTTGAGAGACAGGGAATCCATACGGAAATCCGGGTTTTTGCGGAGCTGGTGAATGAGGTGAAACCGGAAAGCTGGAGAAAGGCCATTGAAACTTTTTTGGGCAGAAAAAGATTTTATATCATTGTGGATGGCGCTTATTGTCTGAAAGCCATGGAAGTGCTGCAGGACAAAAGGCTTTATCATGCCAATGTGGTGATTACTGACAAGCTGCCGGAATCGGAGGTGAACAAAGGATCTGCTGCGGAAGTATTGTCGATTCCGAATATTTTTGCCAGAAGGTATGCCAATTATCTGTTGAACGGAATCCATCTGTGCGACACACTGGAGGAACTCCATGAACATCCGCAGGGTGGACTGATGAAAAACTGTATGTTGGCAAAAAGCTACGCGGTCTCTAATATGAAACTGGAGAAGACCAGATATTATCTGGGAGCTGATGCAATTAAGCTGCAGCTGGAACAGCTCCGACAGGAACAGGAGGAGGAAAAATCCGCATTAAACAATAAAATAGCAGAACATGATCTGATTGAGAGGCAAATAAAGGAGATCGGAGAGATTGAGTGGAAAGCGGAACATTATGATTTTACTGCGCCGCTGCAGCTGCAAGCAGACAGAGCGCGGCAAAACAGCCTAAAGGCCCAGAAACAGGAGTTAGAGACCAATCCGGCGTTTATGGCCGTGCTGGAAGAAATGCAGAAGGCGCAGCAGCAGTTTGATGCGGTTCAAAAAGAAAGGGATGGCATTGTAGGTTCCATACACAGCTGCGAGGTTGAACTGAAACGGGAGCAGGATAACCAAAAAAGGATTGCAGGAGAAATCTATGAGACAGAGCAGGTTTATCGTGAAAAGCGGGAGAAATTTATAGAGCTGGAACCTGCAATGCTGGAAGAGTATCGCAGATTACGGGCAAAGTCAGATACCTGCTTGGTAATCAAAGAGAAGACAGTTCAAAATTTGCAGGGAGATTTAGATAACTGTATACGAGAAATGGAAAATCTCCAAACGGATTATGCCAAAATTGCGGAGATTGATTTAAACAGACGCGGCGTTTCCTTTATTCCCTTTTATAGAAGCCACATGAAAGAAATATCCAATGTAAAGCTGGAGGAAGCTTCTGCAAAGCTGGAGCAGCAGTCCAAGATATTGGAGAGCGCATTTATGAATGACTTTGTGGCAGAGATCAATGAGGCAGTCACCAATGCCCGTATGGAAATCGACCTGATCAATCGGGAACTGAGGCAGCTGCCTTTCGGAAATGACACCTATCGTTTTGTCATGGAAGAAAAAGCGGACAGAAAGGAATTTTTCCGTATCTGCAAAAAATTAGGTGACCTTGGGTCTTCTGAATTTTATTTGAGCAGCGGCCGGACGGATGAAGAATTGGAGCATGATATTCAAGACTTTATGAATGTGATATTAGAAGAAGAGGATGAAAAGGAATATACGGATTATCGGAAGTATTTCACCTATGATATGAAAATATCCAGCCGTCAGGGAGAGGAAGAAATAGAAGCCGATCTGTCAAAGAAACAGGGATCTGCCAGCAACGGTGAAAAACAGACACCCTATTTTATCATTTTGGCGGCCAGTCTGATGCAGTGTTATCCGAAAAACAACTGCTGTGTACGGCTCGCGTTTATTGACGAAGCATTCTCGGCACTTTCCAGAGAGCGGATAGAACAGATGGTGAAATATTTTGAGGAAAATCATTTTCAGGTGATCTATGCCGCACCGCCGGAAAAGATTAGCAGCATTGGAAGTTTCATACAGTCTACAGTTAGTCTGGTGCTTACCGGACGTTATACGAATATGGTGGAAGGATTGGTTAAGACAGATGCCTTTTCAATGGAATGAAAATCAAAAACTTGTGCTGGAAAAGCTTTTGGATAAATATGAGAACAGCAAAAGTTATGCTGAAAAAACCTTCAAAAAGCAAAAATTCTTTATCAAACCTGAGGACATTTGCGGGACATACAGGGACAGTTTTGCCGATGTGACCCAGATATCGGATTTTGAACAGGATGTGCAGACTCTGGAAAGGGAAGGCCTTGTCAGGATTATTTTGAAAAATGGCGAAATGCAAAAAATTGTTGCAGAAGAGGAGAGGATTGCAGAATATTATCTGATGTTGGGAAGGACTGAAAAAAAGGAACTTATCAGCCAGGAGATACATTTATATCAAAACTTTCTGGGGAAAAATGTCCTGCTGGATCATTTCTGCAAGGAACAGATTCGGCGTCTGGAAAAGGGAAATAGACCGATGGTTTCAAAAGAAAAAGCGGAAAATCTGCTTCCGCTGATGCAATTTATTTTGAATAATCAGGAAGAATTTTTGGAAAGGGAATTATCCATTCGTTTTTTTGGAGATACAAAGCTATTTGAGAAATCTTATCGTGCCACTGTGTGTAAGATAATGGAAAAATATGGAGATTATCAGGATCGGTTGTTTGGCGTATCAGACAACAGGGAAAAAGAACTAATCCTTTTGGGTGAGCACAATATTCACGCAAATCCCGCCTATGTATATGTGCGTGGGAATGGAGAATTTCTATTAAAGAATGGGACTGTATTGCGTCTTACACCGGAAAATCCAATCGCTTTTTCTGCTGAAACAATTAAAAATATGGATAAGATATTGATAAAAAATGCAAAAGTGATGACCATTGAAAATCTGGCGTCTTTTCATAGGATATATGATCGGGATACATTCTATATTTTTCTGAGCGGATATCATAATACGTTAAAGCAACACTTTATTAAGCGGCTGGCACAGGAAAATCCAAAATTGAGATGGTATCATTTTGGCGATCTGGATCCGGACGGATATTATATTTTGGAACACTTAAAGCGAGGAACGGGAATAGCCTTCGAGCCGTTTCATATGGGAGTGGGTGATTTGATAAAGTTTGAGGAGTACGGGAAAAAGCTGAGCGAAATCGACCGAAAGAAAGCGAATATACTAATGAATTCAGGATTATATTACAGAGAACTTTCCTATATGATTGAAAAAAATGTGAAATTAGAACAAGAGATCATTGCATGGGAGTTAAATGATAAAAAATACTTTTCATCTGCCGCGGCAGGATGTTGAAAAGTTTCAAAAACGCCTGTAAAATCAATGATTTCATGGCAAGAAAAGACGTTTACTACACCACTACTATACCATTTGGGAAAGAGTCTTCCGGTGGCAGAATCTTTTGAACCATATCATTCTATTCGAGAGCGTAAGGATTCCTATTATCGTATTTATGTGGATAATTATGTTATTTATTATGTGGTAATAAGTGATAATCCGGACGATTTGATTATGGAGGAAGAAGATTTCTATATAATGGACAAAATAGGGATAAATTGGTGTAAAAAAGTAAGTTGAAAGAACAGAAACAAACGGTATGTAAGGTGAAATTATAATGGTACGAATAGCAATCTGTGATGACGAAAACGAAGCTGTCACACAGCATGAGGACATTGTAAAAAGCAGTCTTAAGTCCTGCGGTATCGGTTATGAAATCATAACCTACACGCAGAGCAGCAATCTCTTGTTCGATATTACAGACGATCACTTTTTCTTTGATCTCATTCTGCTTGATATAGAAATGCCTGGAATAACTGGCATGGAGCTTTCCGAAAAAATTAAGCTGTATTTGCCGAATGTAAAGATTATTTTTATCACATCGCATATCGAGTATGCGATTGACGCTTTTGAATTGTCTATCTTCCGCTATGTACCAAAAAGCAATCTTACGGATCGTTTGGCAGCTGCCATAACGGACGCGGCAAAGTTGATTGAGCTGGAAGCAGGGAAAGAGTATATCATTCAAGCCGCCGGGCGCATGGAAAAAATACCCTGCAAAGACATTTTCTATATCCGGCGTGACGGCGGCAAAAATGTGGTGATTGTTTCCAGCATGGGAATATCGAAGGCGAGAAAAAGCCTGCAGCAGATTTTTGAGGAATTGGACACGCCGGAGTTTATCTTCATTGACCGGGGGTGTATCGTGAATATCATTCATATCATGAAGATCAGTGACGGTATGGCGTATCTCAAAAATGGCGAAAAGTTGCCTATCAGCCGTTCCCATCTGCAGGAGGTAAAGCAACAGATCAATCAGTTTTGGGGAGCGCATATATGATGACTTGGTATCAGATACTTTTCTTCTTTTTGACAAATGGGCTGCGGATGTTTTTCGGTATGTATCTTGCTATAACGCTCTTGGATTTATCTGCGAATATGAAAAAGGCTGTCGCCTTTTCTAAATGCTGCGCATGCGCAGCATGTGCATCGGTATGTATAACAGTGCTTTCTGTTTTCCCTATTCAGCAAATCTATATTGGAGGGGCAGAAACGATCATTTTAACAGTGATTTTATATTGTATATTTGCTGCAAACTTAAGAATGAGCCTGTTTCTTATGTTCTTTTATGAGATAACCGTTGGACTTTGGGAATTTATTATATCAGCCGGACTTGGCGTTGCATTTCATTCAGACAGCTTTCTCAATACAAAATCATTTGGATATATGGCTGCCGTTTGGATTGTCCGGTTACTTATGCTTGGTATGGCGTTTCAAATTAAAAGGACATCTAAAAGAAATAAAAAGCAATCATCACAGGTCATAGCCGGAGCTGCATTAGTCGGTTTTTTAGGGGTAGTCCTCTTGTCCGGACAAAAGACCATAGCGATCAGTGACGATCAACTGACCGTTTGGGTTATCTTTGCCGTGTTAATCCTTATAGCGATTCTGTTTTTCAACCTTAATCGTCAATATGAAATGGAGAAAGCAATCGCACAGCTTGAAAAAGATAAAAATACGCTGATGGAGCGAGACTATCAGAATTTAAAAAATTCCTATGCTGCTAGCGCAAAACTGTTTCACGATTTTCATAACCATGTGGAAGCGCTATATCGCTATCTGTCAAAAAACAGCACTGAAGAAGCAATGGAATATCTTGAAAATCTGCGTACTCCTATGCAGAGTATTTCTGAGACAACTTGGACAGGCGAGGAAGCGATCGACTATCTGATCAGCAGCAAAATCGCCCTTGCCATTTCACAAAACATTCGGGTAAACACAAATATTGAATTTCCCCGTCATACCAATATAAGAAGTGTTGACTTGGTTGCGATTATAGGGAACCTGCTGGATAATTCCATTGAAGCGGCAGGCAACGCAGAGGATAGTCTGCGTTTTATCAATCTGACAATTCGCCGTATCAATGATATGCTGGTAATCAAGGTGGAAAATGGGTGTAGCGCCCAGCCCGCCGTGGCTGATGGAGTTTTGCAGACTTCCAAAGCAGATAAAGCCTTGCATGGCTGGGGATTAAAAAGTGTCCGCACTGCTGCGGAACACTATGACGGGACAATGGAAACCGAATATCGCAATCATACATTTCGCACGGTTGTCACGTTATCTTTCGGAATCTGCCAATAAGGGGCAGGAAATTTCATGTAAAATCCCTGACATACATCTTGGTGCTTTTGCCCGCATCTGAGTCACCTCATCAAATGTGAATTTAATTATCCTTCTTAAAAAACTCAACAGTCATCAGTATAATTCCCAAAAGCACCAATAGGATTGAAACAGCAAACCATAGTATAAGATTCGATTGTGCAATTTGTGTCAACAGTTTTCCAGGAGGAGTTGTCCATCCATCTATTGAATAGTTATTGGCTGATATAATAACAGCAAGAGACCAAATACTTCCAATCAGGGAAACAAAACCACCAATGATTGCCCGTTTCATATAACCCAATCCTCCTATAATTATTTCTTCTCAGACAAGTCCCGATTGTCACACAGCCGCCCATCCGATATTTCAGATTATACTACCAAAATATGAGAGAATCCAGCGGATTTTTTCGTGGACAAAAATGCCCCGATCACGGACATACCCGCAGAGGCAGTTAATTTCTGATAACATAAAGTTCAAGATTTGCTCGCGAGTCTTGGCGCGAGATTTAGGTCTGTTTTAGCAGACATTTTCTTATGTATAAGTGTGTACGAAAAGGAGGTTTGCAAAGTGGAAAATATTATCCTGCAAACACACGGAATATCCGTGAAATATGGTAATTTTCTTGCCCTTGACGATATAAGCATAAGCCTTAAAAGTAAGCATATCTACGGCTTTATCGGCGAGAACGGAGCGGGTAAGACTACGCTGATGAAAGTGCTGACAGGGCTGCTTTATCCGACAAGCGGCACATTTTCGCTGTTTGGAAAGATCGAGCCGTCCGATATTTTAAAAATGCGCCGATATATCGGCAGTACCATTGAAGCTCCTGCCCTTTACTCGGAATACTCCGCCTATCGCAATCTTGAGTTACAGCGTATTCTTGTCGGCAATCCAGACAAGGAAATATGCGATAAGTTGCTTGGAATAATGGGGTTGTTCGAGTTTAAGGATAAAAAGGTAAGCAAATTCTCTATGGGCATGAAGCAGCGGCTTGGTATAGCAATGGCTTTAGTCGGCAAGCCGAAACTGTTGATACTTGACGAACCGATCAACGGTCTTGACCCTAAAAACATATCTGAACTGCGCACTCTGCTTAAAAAGCTGAATGAGGAAGATGGCGTAACGCTGTTTCTGTCAAGCCATATCCTAAACGAGCTTTATTTGCTTGCTACGGATTACTATATCATCTATAAGGGGAAGATCATTAAATCGCTCACACATGATGAACTTGACGAGAAACTTTCTGCTACGGGGCAAAATCTTGAAGAATATTTCCTTAGCATTACGGGAGGTGACAACAATGCGTAAACAGCTAATAATCGAAAAATATAAAGCTGAAAGATTTGCTATAATGTATCTTGCGACAGTTGTTCTTGCGGCAGCAGGATTTTTTCTTGGACTTCTTAAGCTCCCTCAAAATCTGGATACATCCACAGTATTTTCTTTTTCAATTTGTGATACATCTTTTATGTTCATCATTTCGCTTGTTACAGCTTGGTTTGCTGGAAACGATTTCTTAAACCGAACAATACATAATGAAATAAAAACAGGATACAGCCGTGTTTCAGTATTTCTTGTAAGAACGATTACCTGTGAAATTATGGCAATATTACTCCATTTGACTTATGTGTTCGCAACAGTGATCGGATTTGCAGTGAAATATAGATTTGACAGTAGTATATTTTCCATTACGAATTTTGTTTGGCTGCTGGTAGTTATGTCACAGATATGTGCCAACATCTGTATTGTTATGTTTATTGTTTTTTCGCTCAAAAAAACCACATTGGGAATAGTCGTAACAGTTATTTTTAATTTTGTGAGTTGTAATATTCTTAGAAACTTTATCAGTGACAGCTTTTTTGGACTGACCTGTTTCAGCCTTGCGCAAACGAGCGATAGAAAAACACTTGCATTGTCGGAGTCCCTTGCAGTAGCAGTGATAGCTATTTCGCTTACAGCAACACACATTGTTTTCAGAAAAGCCGAGATAAAATAGCAGGACACAGTAATGAGAAAATGAATGTCGCTCTCCGTTTTTTGCGGACAAAAACATACCGATGACGGACAAAACAGCAAGAATGCTATCTTAGCAGTATGCTATAACTGTAACCGTAAACAAATACACTAATTTAAATGGAGGTGATTTTATGCGTCATTTTTATTTTCGTCTCATTCTTGGTATTGTTTGGCTGGCTGCGGCGATTGTCAGTGCCGTGAAAGCAAATATGCCCTTTGCCGCTCTGTATGCCGTATTGGGTGTAGTTTTCCTGTGGTCTGCCTATTCGATTTGGAAAAAGGAGAAAAAGGACAAAGACAATCGGGGGTAACGAGATGAATAATAAGGCATTTCTTGTTCTCAACAAACTAAGTGTATGGTACACGCGGGGCAAGCCTGTTCTTGACAATTTCTCTATGGAGCTGGGAGCAAATGAGGTTGTCGGGCTGATTGGTCTGAACGGAGCGGGCAAGACTACGTTTATTAAAACTCTTTCCGGGCTGCTTGACAGTTTTCAGATTAAAACCGCGCTATGGCAGGATAAGCCTTTTCAATTCCGGGATATAGCCTTTAAGAAAGACCGCTATACGGTTTTTGCCGAAGATCATTCGTTTCAATTTTTTACATTCCGTGAGTATGCTTCTTATGTGGCGGCGTCCTATGGAAAGAAATTGTGCGACATTGGCGAGCTGGTGCAGGGCTTCCGCTTTGAAGAATACACCGATATTTTGCTGAAAGAACTGTCAACGGGCAATTTGAAAAAGGCTTATCTGATTACAGCGTTTGCCTTGAAACCGAAGCTGCTCATGCTGGACGAGCCTGTGAACGGACTGGATTATCAAAGTACCGAATACCTGTACCGACAGATCAACAACTATCGGCAGCATGGCACAATCCTTTTTTCGTCCCATATCCTTGAAAGCATCTGCCTTACGTCTGATCGTGTGCTGGTTCTGGAGCAGGGGCGGATCAAAAGAAGTTTTGCAGGACAGGAAATTGAAACCGCTAAAATCAGGGAGATGCTAAAAGTTTGAAAGTCAACTTTCAAATTCTGATTGGTATGCGTGCTAAAGCACGCAAGGGGTATAAGAATGAACATTTTGAAAGCTCTCTTAAAGCAGCTTTTGGGAGCAAAGTATGAGCGTATCGCAAAGAGCCTGATCGCCTGCCTTATTGCATTTCTTGTCATTCGTACAGCAGAAATAAAAATAGAGATCGCACCGTCTATTCTTTTTCTGACAGCAACGGCTTTTTCGGCGGGGATCATGTGGCAGGCTCTTCATTCTTCGGGAAATGAAGACCGTATGATTGGGCTGTTTATGTTACCGTTTGGAAACAGGAAAATGACCCTTTCGATTGTGTTGGCATTTACCGGCTATACGTTGATTACAAAGACATTTCTTGTATTGACTTTGTTCTTTGCTGTCTATGAGTGGAGCGCAGTACAGATAGCCGTGTCGCTGCTCTGCGCGTGTAATGGCTGTTTCGTAGCTGCCGCGTGGCACACATGGCGCACAAAGAGTACCCTGTGCGCCAGAGCAAAGAAAAGGAAACGGCTGCCTGTTGTTTTTCTATGGTGTGCAGCGTTACTGTTATCTATATTTTTAGTGCAGGATCTTGTTTCTTTTGCTCTGATCGTATTTGCAAGCCTGTGCTTTTCTGTCCTTCGTCTGCTGACAGAGGACGCTTATGGATTTTATCGTCCGGTGTCTGCGAAACAACTGATCAGGCACACCAAAGGAACGGGGAGTATATTCCTGTATCTTCTGCGCTATTTGATAACGAATAAGAGCTATCTTTTGAATACTGCGGGCTTATGTTTGATTGCTGCATTTCTGCCCGTATTGTTGGGACAATTCGAGGGATTGTATGTTATGCCGCTTGGGTTCGCCATTCTGTGCTTGAATACTCCGATCTGCATATTACTGTCCTGTGATCCTGACTTGGAACAAGCGGTGCGGGTACTACCCAGACAGGCATATCATTTTTGCAGCCGCTACTGCGTTTTCATTTTCTTAGTAAACATGGCAGTAAGCAGCGTGTATTTAGTTAGCTGGCAGGTTCAGCATAGCGGTGTAGGCAGTATGGAAATCATTGCTGCGCTGTTAATTGCCATGCAAAGTGCTGTCTTGTCTGTTCTGCTGGAGTGGTGTTACCCTATCCGAAACTGGAAAATAGAAAGTGATCTATGGCACCACCCCCGCAAATATATTGTGCCGCTTATCATGCTGTTGATTGCTGTATTGATCGGTATGTGGTCTGTGAGTATATGGATTTTGTTCTGTATTGTTATCGTTGAATGTTTTAGTTTATCGCTTATCGCAAGGAGGATATAGTGTGAAAAATCACACTGATGTGCTGATTGTTTCACAAAACGAACCTTGTTCGTTTGAGAGTTTGTGCCGGAGCGTCACAAATTCCCCTGATGGCAGACGCGAATTTGAGATTCGCGTTGCCCCGTTGCAAGAACGCTCCGGAATGGAGATTACCATGAAAAATACGAAACGCTGCCCTAAGTGCAATTCGCAAAATATTGTCCGTGTTCCCGACAATCAAAACCGCCATGCAAGCGGCAACAATATTTATACATCAACCTTTACGCTGATGAAAAAAATCCCGGTTATTCGCTATGTCTGCTGTGATTGCGGCTATGTAGAGAATTGGGTTGAAACACAAGGCGGGCTTGGCGAGATTAAGCGTACATTTGGGTGAAAATTGTTATTCATTTATCATGATATGTTTTACTAAATCTACTGCACATTGTCACTTTGTGGCGAAAAGAAAAACCGCCATTCAGCGGATATTTTTTCGTGCGTTTATGAAACGGCGGCTTTGAAAAATCAAAGCTGCTGTTTTTAAATTTGTGTGCTATATTATATGAGAAGGCTATGAGCAAGAAAGATAAATTATTGGAAAGACTGCTAAGGAAACACTGATTAAATCAGTATTTCAACTACCTTTTCGCCGCCATATATAGTAAAATGTAAGTATTACAAAT
>CANREV010000011.1 GCA_947629645.1 uncultured Acetatifactor sp.
AATATACGAAAACTTTTGTCGATTGATTCCGGCGACAAATTAGTAGCTTATACCTCTGGAGATGTGATTATGCTGAAAACCCTAAAACTTCCTTCTGCAGAAGAATTTGAGGCTTCTTTAGATGAAGCTCAGAAATGGGCGGCATCTGTTGGTTACACAGAAAACGATGTTAATGACATCATCAAATCTACCAGAAAGAAGAACAGAGCATGAGAATTGTTGTAGATACTAATGTTTTGATATCGGGCATATTTTTTGGCGGTTTTCCCAGGCGGATCCTGACTTCTATCATCAATAAGCAACTGACTGCCTGTGCCACAATATAGATCATAAATGAATACGAAGAAATTGTGGAAGAAATGATTGACAGAAAACAGGGACATCTTAACAGGACAATCCTCGCTCCGCTGATACAGACAATGGAAATCATTGAACCGGTCTCTCATATAGAAGTCTGCCGGGATCCGGACGATGATAAATTTTTGGAATGCGCAAAGGATTCTCATGCCCTATATGTGGTCAGCGGCGATAAAGACCTGTTAGTCATTGGAAAATATGAAAATATACAGATTGTTACGGCAAAAGACTTTTGCGAGAAATATCTGCAGGCCTGAACAGCTGGTAGGAGAAAATGGACATAATCGTTTGGATGGACGGAGTTAACGGAGTAGCGAAACTCTTCTTTTCGCCAAATTGTGTATTCCAATCCTTTATTGCCACTCTTAATGCGGTATCTTAGATAATGCAAAAAAGGGGGTTCACCTTCCATTCCGGTGAGCCCCCTGACGCTCAATAATCCTTTTCAAGCCCTTTATTCACTTCTTTCGCCCAACAGTACTGGCTCCAAAAACTCATTTATTATTGATCGCCGCCTGTGCGGTGAGGTGACGAAGTGGACGAATTACCCCCGGGGGGGGGGTAGGCATTTTACCCTCCATGTAAAAATGGCCCTTAGAACATTTGATTATAAAAAACATTTCTTTTTCAGGATCAATATTCCATTTTTGTGTCTTCCAACTGCCTTTGGACATCCCTGCCGCCATACATGATACGGATAACATACACCTTGTTTTCAGTTTCCTCCGGCAAATAAAAAACAAGATAATTGTCTACAGGGAAAAACCTCATTCCACGGCCGTGCCACGGTTCATCATCATACAGGCGGTAACGCATCGGCATTTCGCTGAGTGAACGTATCCTCTCCATAATCCTTCCGACCTGCCCGGCTGCCGTTTCCGGCGCACACAGTTCCTCTGCAATATATGTGTACAGGCCCCTCAGATCTCGCCTTGCACCCGCTGTATACACAACCTTCCAACTCATATACCGAAATCCCTCTTCATCTCCAATTCCACAGCGTCTGCCGGATAAACCCTGCCTTCCCGTATATCAGCCATGCCTTCTTCAATTTCCCTGTCAAACTGTTCTTTTGTAAGGGATTGATATGCAGTCGGTACTTCCTGTGGCAGTTTCATCTCAAACGGTATGCCCCGCTGAAGTACGATCTGTCTTAAAAACATCCCCACGGCATTCGACATCGAAATGCCCAGCCGTTCAAGCACTTGTTCCGCCTGTTCCTTGATCTCGGGTTCCACATGTGCAAATATATTTGCTGTTCTTGCCATACCGATCACCTCCTGCCTATAGTATAGCCATTCTGCTTGCAGATTGCAAGTAGTTTGCAAATTTATAAACCTTACAAAATGGGAATCTCGCTTACAAAACAAAATTTTCATTTACAAAACAGGATTCATGGGTTACAAACGAGACTCTCAATTTGCTATTCACACAAACGCTATTCACCTCCATATGGAAAATGATTTATTTTGGGTGTATAATAAAGTACATATAAATTGATTATAGAGGGAAATGTAAATGCTAAATCAGATAATTAAAAAAATTAGTAATATCTTTTTTGAAGAAGCTTTAGCATCTCCAAATCTTTTATCAGATATGGCAGCTATGGAGAAATATATGGCTGAAAGTTATAATGGAAGGATTTTTATAGAGTTATTACAAAACGCAGATGATTGTTGCTCTAAAAGAGTATATGTTGAAAGGTTTGAAGATGATATTATATTTGCCAATGACGGTAAACCATTTGATGAAAATGACGTTTTGGCTATCAGTAGATCAGGAGCAAGTAATAAAACACGGGGAGAAAATATTGGCTATAGAGGTGTCGGGTTTAAAAGCACACTGTATTTAACAAACGAGATTATTATATATAGTGATGATACATTTTTTACGTTCAATAAAAAAATATGTTCTCAGAAGTTAGGAATAGATGTAAATAGCATCCCTATAATACGCATACCTATATTGTTAGACTTTCAAGATACTAGATTGCGTAGCAAAGTTTTATCATTAAAGGATAAAGGTTATAATACCATATTCATCTTTAAAAATGCTCAAATAGGAACATTTTTAGAAGATATATCCAGTGTAAGTGAAGGGGATTTTATTTTCCTTAATAATGTAGAGAACTGTGAAATAACTATTGATACATATAGATTTCAAGTTAATATTAATAGAGAATATGAAAATGGCAGGCAACTAGTTTCATTTGAAGCAGGGGATAAAGATGCATGGTTGATTATCAAACAAAATGATATTTCTCTTGGTTTTAAATATGATATTGATATGTGTAAAATTATTCCATGTTCAGAAAAGGAACAAGTTTATCATAGTTACTTACCTACTCTTGATAAAATGTGCTTTCCTTTGAAGATTAACGCAGATTTTTCAACTGATCCTTCTCGTAAGCATATTATTATTGATGCAAAAACAACGGAAGCATTAGAAAGTGTAAGTGTAGCACTATCCAATATTATAAAACTTGCTTTAAGCAATAAACTGTCAAATAAATTTAGTAATATATTTAATATGTTGAGTTCTTTAAATAATTTTTCAAAATGTAACAATTTATTAAAACAAAAGCTACAGAATAATATTGTCTCTATTGTCGATGCCCCATCTAACTTAGGAAAAATTATCAATATATCAGAGTATAAATTGTTACCCAGCTGGTTAGAAGAATCTGAAAAGTTTTTTCTTAGAATTCACTCTGATTTTATAAAAAGCTTTTCTTACAATATATTGATATATAAAACTTTTGATAAAGTCGATGAATTTATTAGCAATTATTCTTCTTGTCAATTTGCGATAAAAGATATTGTGGAGTTTATGAAAGAAGAAGATTTGGTGCAGAAAATGTCATCCAATACACAGGGAAAGATCTGGAGCAAAATTATTAAATCCGAACTTCTTTCTCAAAAGGTGCATGAAACAGAAATTGATTTGTCCGACATGAAAATTCTAACTGGTACTGGAATTACTTCTTTAAAAGAAATATCGACTAAAAAATTAAGCATAGAACCAGATGTGCAAGCTGCAATAAATAATAATACATCTTCTTCGGATTTAGAATGGTTTAGCAGAACATATCAAATTAACATGAATAGTGATAAAACTGGAATATTAACTAAGCCTACAAAATCTATGGCGCTAGAGATTAAACCTAATATATCTAAATGGCGTTCTGCAGAACAACAATGTATTGAAATTGAAAAATTTTTTGGTAATAATGCAACTGATGTCAGCAAGAGAAATATTGGGTATGATATTGAAAGTATTACTCCTACAGGAAATATTAGACGCATTGAAGTGAAATCTATTACAGAAAAAGGCGGTTTTTCAATTACTAATAATGAATATACTGCTGCGCATCAATATGGGGACGAGTATTTTTTATGTTTAATATTTCAAAATGATAATAATATCAAATTGACTTATATACAAAATCCGATGCAATCAATTAGATTTGAGAAAAGAATACGTCAATGGGAATGGTTTTGTGAAGATTATTGTGGTGAAAATTATACATTTGAACTATAAGGAGATTAATAACTATGCAGCTGAATAACGAAAAGAAAAAAGAAATCTTATTAAAGAACTTTGAAATTATAAATAAGAATTTTGCCGAAAACGGGAAAGCATTGGCCGGAATAGTAAATAAAATGTTTTCTGTTGATTCAGAAATGGCGTTTGAGATGTGGGAGCATTTGTTGAAAAAATATGAGGAAGAATTGCAAAGTTGGTATTCAGAATGTTTAACAGAAGAAATATATCGTAATAGCCGAAGTACCATTGGCGATGGAACAATGGACATGAATGTATTAGGTAGACCTGTTTTGAAAAATGCTCTATTTTCATTAACAAACCATATTGATAGAACTGCCTGTGTTATAGTCGATCATAAAATAAGACAAAATGAGATACAGGTAGTTAATGAACTGCTTCAGTTATTGTACGATAATCCATACATAGATTGGAGCTGGCATCGTGTAATGGAAGAAGTTTTACCATATTCTTGCGATAATATGGATGATGAGATGTATGAATTGTTGGAAATGTGGTGTGATAAAGTTGAAAATGAAGAAGAAAGAGCCAAATTAAGTATCAAAATGTTGGATTACATTGAATAATGAGATATAAACAAAATTATGAGACTTATAAATAATGTAGGCAGAAAGGTGGTATTATGGGATTTTGGAGTAGCTTTTTGGGGCATGCAGCGGCTAATGCTTATAGTGAAATGAAGAAAGAGGAAAAGGAAACGCAAAGATGGAATGATTTATTTCATGAGTTAGGGGAATATGAAACAAGATTTCAAAATTATTTAGATAATATTGGATGTAAAGATGTGTATATCGCAGATGTAGAAGCGGTAAATAGTGGAAATATAATGCCTGAAATAAGAAAAATGGAAAATCTCAAAAAGAAGATTGAGGAATATATTTCTATAGGTGGCGATGTAAGAATCCTTTATGATTTGGAACATATTGACAATCACATTGATAAATTAAAGTATTTAAGGAGTATAGGACAGTTAGATCGTCAATATGAATTTCGGGAAGACGATAAATATGCAGTTCAAGATAAGATAAAAGCAGAGCAAGAAGAAATGGAACGTCAGCAAGAGCGTTTTAGGGAAGATCAAAAGGAACAACATAGGCAAGAAGTCAACAATATTATTGGTGGTGACATAAATGTATTATCTGGGACAGATTTTGAAACGGTATGCCAACACTTAATCGAAAATATGGGATTTGAAACAGAGACTACTAAAGCCAGTGGTGACGGTGGTATAGATTTGATTGTATATAACCATAAGCCCTTATTATCTGGTAAATATATTATTCAATGCAAGCGATATTCTGGAAGTGTTGGTGAACCGATTATCAGGGATTTATACGGTGTGGTTACCTCTGAAAGAGCAAATAAAGGCATTCTTATGACTACTGGATATTTTACAAATAGTGCAATTACTTTTGCAGAAGAAAAACCGATTGAATTGATAGACGGAGAAAAACTGGAAGGGTTATTGCGACAATATAATTTGATTGCGGAAGACATAAATGGGTTAGTAGAGGAAACAAAAGAACCTTTCAATCCGCAGAAATTTTTAGGATACTACTTTTATAAATATGAAGAGATGCAGTCTTCCGTAAATCGGGATGCTGGAGATATAAGGAGTAGGTGCCTATTAGTTGAAATTATCCTTACTGCTATACAAATGCGATTAGCTTTGTTTGATTTGGGGGATAATGGAGCATATGAATTAAAAACCAGTGATATACAAGAAATGATAAACATTCTGGAAGATTACTTACAACCACTGGTTAGGAATGATAATTCAAGAAGTTCTAATAAAAAATTGCAATATATATATTATATGTCATTATTGATCAATGGCGAATGTTCTGTCTTGAAAGGGGATTTTGTAAATGCCATAGAAAAATATGGTAAGGTACTGACAGAATGGAAAGAACTAAATGAAGATAATGATTTGTTTAAGGTAGATTTAGTATATTCGTTGTTTGCTATATTTAGACTATTTGGTAGAAATGATTTGATTGATAAATACTATTCTTTGTGTAGAAATCAAATTGAGTATTGTAAAAGGTTTTATAGTCATTATGATGATGATTTCTCCAAGATGCAGTTAAATAAATTGCAAAATAGATATAATGTGACAGAATATGTAACATTTTCTCTTTCTGATACCAGTGACGATGAAGCTAGTATGTTATATGATAAAGGTATTGATGAATGGGGTAATATTCAAGTCAGTTATGGAACATCAGTAATTGATATCAATAAGGGAGAAAACTATTTTTATTTTGCCAGCAAAAATACATGGAAGAAAAAGGAACAAGAAACCATCTTGGTTAAAAATATTAAGAGCGTTATAGAAAAGCAAAAGGCATTGATTAAATAATTAGCAAAAAGCAGGTGAAACAGATCTGCTTTTTGTTTACTCTTAAAGAAAGACCGTACACGGTAAACCTTTTGGCGAAACCTAATACAATTTGGCGAAACTCTTCATTACGCCAAATTGTGTATTCCAATCCCTTATTACCCCTCTTAATGCGGTATCTTAGATAGTGCAAAAAAAGGGGCCCACCCTCCATTTTGGTGAGCCCCCTGACACTCAAAATCTTTTGATTTCAAGCCATTTATTTACTTCTTTCGCCAAACGCTACCGGCCTCAAAAACTCATTTATTATTGATCGCCGCCTGTGCCGCCGCCAGTCTTGCGATAGGCACTCTGAACGGTGAGCAGGATACATAATTCAGGCCGATCTTATGGCAAAATTCTACGGAAGCAGGATCCCCGCCATGCTCGCCGCAGATACCAAGATGCAGCTTGGGATTGACGGGTTTGCCCAGCTTGATAGCCATCTCCATCAGCCTGCCCACGCCAGCCTGGTCCAGCTTTGCAAAAGGATCGTTTTCCAAGATCTTTTTGTCGTAGTACGCGTTCAGGAACTTGCCTGCATCATCGCGGGAGAAGCCGAAAGTCATCTGGGTCAAATCGTTGGTACCGAAGCAGAAGAAATCAGCCTCCTTTGCGAGCTCATCCGCAGTCAGAGCAGCTCTGGGGATCTCGATCATAGTGCCTACTTCATACTCTAACTTCACGCCTGCTGCCGCGATCTCCGCGTCAGCCGTATCCACAACCACTTTCTTCACATACTTTAACTCCTTGACCTCGCAGATCAGGGGTATCATGATTTCAGGCTTTACATTCCATTCAGGATGCGCCTTCTGCACATTGATTGCCGCACGGATCACAGCCCTAGTCTGCATCTTTGCGATCTCAGGATAGGTTACGGCAAGACGGCATCCTCTGTGTCCCATCATAGGATTAAACTCATGCAAGGCAGCGATGATCGTCTTGATGGTATCCACGGATTTGCCCTGTGCCTTAGCCAGTTTCTCAATGTCCTCTTCCTCCGTGGGAACAAACTCATGCAAAGGCGGATCGAGGAAACGGATGGTTACAGGGTTTCCCTCCAACGCCTCGTACAGCGCCTGGAAATCTCCCTGCTGGTAAGGCAGGATCTTCTCCAGAGCCGCCTCTCTCTCCTCCACGGTATCGGCGCAGATCATCTCGCGGAATGCCGCGATCCTGTCCTCTTCAAAGAACATATGCTCTGTACGGCACAGACCGATGCCCTCTGCGCCCAGTTCCCGCGCCTTCTTCGCGTCTGCGGGCGTATCGGCGTTGGTACGGACTTTCATCGTCCGGAATTTATCAGCCCACGCCATAACGCGTCCAAACTCACCGGCAATGGTGGCGTCAACGGTCTGAATCTGTCCGGCGTAGATATTTCCGGTGGTACCGTCAATGGAGATATAATCTCCCTCATGGAACTCCTGTCCGCCCAGCGTGAATTTCTTATTTTCCTCATCCATGGCAATATCGCCGCATCCGGATACACAGCAGGTACCCATGCCCCTTGCGACTACCGCTGCGTGGGAAGTCATACCGCCGCGGACGGTAAGGATACCCTGGGCTACCTTCATGCCGGTGATATCCTCGGGGGAAGTCTCCAGACGAACCAGAACCACCTTCTCGCCCTTTGCCGCCCAGTTTTCCGCGTCTTCCGCGGAAAATACGATCTTACCGCAGGCAGCGCCGGGGGACGCGCCAAGGCCCTTTCCCATGGGTGTCGCAGCTTTCAGCGCTGCGGCGTCAAACTGGGGATGCAGCAGAGTGTCAAGGTTTCTGGGATCGATCATGGCTACCGCCTCTTCCTCAGTCCTCATGCCTTCGTCCACCAGATCGCACGCGATCTTTAAAGCCGCCTGAGCGGTTCTCTTTCCGTTTCTGGTCTGCAGCATGTAAAGCTTGCCATGTTCTACGGTAAACTCCATATCCTGCATATCTCTGTAGTGACTTTCCAGCGTCTTGCATACGCTCTCAAACTGTGCGAAAGCCTCGGGGAACTTATTCGCCATCTCGGCGATCTTCATGGGGGTGCGCACGCCTGCCACCACATCTTCTCCCTGCGCATTGGTCAAAAACTCGCCGAACAGACCCTTTGCGCCGGTAGCGGGATCGCGGGTAAATGCAACGCCCGTACCGCAGTCATCACCCATATTGCCGAATGCCATGGACTGTACGTTGACAGCCGTACCCCACGAGTAGGGGATATCGTTGTCACGGCGATATACGTTTGCTCTCGGGTTATCCCAGGAACGGAACACAGCCTTGATAGCGCCGTAAAGCTGCTCCTTGGGATCATCCGGAAAATCAGAACCGATCTTAGACTTGTACTCAGCCTTGAACTGATCGGCCAGCTCCTTCAGATCATCGGCCGTCAGCTCCACATCCTGCTTAACGCCTCTGTCCGCTTTCATTTTATCGATCAATTCTTCAAAATACTTCTTGCCCACTTCCATAACCACATCAGAGTACATTTGGATAAACCTGCGGTAGCAGTCCCATGCCCAGCGGGGATTGTTGGATTTCTCGGCGATAACGCCCACTACATCCTCGTTCAAGCCAAGGTTGAGTATGGTATCCATCATGCCGGGCATGGAGGCCCTGGCGCCGGAACGCACGGAGACAAGCAGCGGATTTTCCTGATCGCCAAACTTCTTTCCCGTGATCTCTTCCATCTTTACAATATACTCATCGATCTGCGCCTGAATCTCCGCATTGATCTCTCTCCCATCCTCATAGTACTGAGTGCAGGCCTCCGTAGTGATGGTAAAGCCCTGAGGCACGGGAAGCCCGATATTGGTCATCTCTGCCAGATTTGCTCCCTTACCGCCCAGAAGTTCACGCATATTTGCATTTCCTTCCGTAAATAAGTATACCCATTTCTTCATGTCTGTTTTTCTTCCTTTCAACTTGTTGCCGAAACCTTTGCCCGCTTCGGCTGTTTGCGACTACAAAACGATACGATCAGTTAATACCTGCATATTGTAGCAATTCAACAAAAGAATATCAAGCCGAAATTGATAATATTTTGACACACTCCGGATTTTCGTGCAATCTGCCAATATTCCATATTTCTCCATTTTTCTTACTGATGCAATATGCACAACCGATAATCATTTGTAATCGCTTACAGTTGAAAGTATTGACATAAATCAAACGTTTACGCAAAAATACGGCATTTCCTTCTTGCGCCTTGCGCTTTTATCCCGCGTAATCGCATGGAGACGCGGTTTTGGTTTCGCGCCGCAAACGGAACCGTTACCCTAATGCCACTGTTTTCATAATGCCGCTGTTTTCACAAGGTTTTCCTTGATTAAATAGCCAATTTATGTATAATTAAAAGAAGTTGTACTCTTATACTGTTTTATACCGCTTATAAATAAGTAGAAAACATAGAATGGAGATCGATATGATTAGTGCAAACAACGTAACTTACCGCGTGGGCAAAAAAGCCCTCTTCGAGGACGTAAACATCAAATTTACCGAAGGCAACTGCTACGGTCTGATCGGCGCCAACGGCGCTGGGAAATCCACTTTTTTAAAGATCCTTTCCGGCAATCTGGAAACTACAAAGGGTGATGTATCCATCACGCCGGGCCAGCGCCTTTCCGTACTGGAGCAGGATCACTTTAAATATGACAACTTTGTGGTGATGGATACTGTCATCATGGGAAACGAGCGTCTCTATCAGATCATGAAAGAAAAAGAAGCCATTTACGCCAAGGAAGACTTTACCGATGAGGATGGCATCCGCGCCAGCGAGCTGGAGGCAGAATTCGCCGAGATGGACGGCTGGGAGGCGGAAACCAACGCTGCCATGCTGTTGAACGGTCTTGGCATTGATACACAGTTCCACAACTCTGTGATGAAAGATCTGGACAGCAATATTAAAGTCAAGGTACTGCTGGCTAAAGCGCTGTTTGGCAACCCAGACATTCTGCTTTTGGACGAGCCCACCAACCATCTGGATCTGGACGCTATCGCATGGCTGGAAGAGTTTCTGATCAATTTTGAAAATACTGTGATTGTGGTATCCCATGACCGCTACTTCTTAAATAAGGTCTGTACCCACACTGCGGACATCGACTACGGCAAGATTCAGCTCTATGCCGGAAACTACGATTTCTGGTACGAGTCCAGCCAGCTGCTGATCAGGCAGATGAAAGAGGCAAACAAAAAGAAGGAAGAAAAGATCAAGGAACTGCAGGAGTTTATCTCCCGCTTCTCCGCCAATGCCTCCAAGTCAAAACAGGCGACCTCCAGAAAGCGTGCTCTGGAAAAGATCGAGCTGGAAGAGATCAAGCCCTCCAGCCGCAAGTATCCTTATATCGATTTTCGTCCCGACCGGGAGATCGGAAACGAGGTGCTGACTGTGGAACATCTTTCCAAGACCGTAAACGGAGAAAAAATTCTGAATGATATCTCTTTTGTGGTTGGTCACAATGATAAGATCGCTTTTGTGGGCAGTCAGGAACTTGCCAAAACTACATTGTTTCAGATCCTGATGGGAGAACTGGAGCCGGACGAAGGCACTGTAAAGTGGGGTGTCACCACTTCTCAGGCGTACTTTCCCAAAGACAACACGGCGGAATTTGACAACGATCTCACGATTGTGGACTGGCTGACCGGCTATTCCCCCGTAAAGGATGTGACTTATGTCCGCGGCTTTCTGGGACGTATGCTGTTTGCCGGCGAGGATGGCGTAAAGAAAGTAAAAGTGCTGTCCGGAGGCGAAAAGGTACGCTGTCTGCTCTCCAAGATGATGATCAGCGGCGCCAACTGTCTGATTCTGGACGAACCCACCAACCATCTGGACATGGAATCAATTACCGCGTTAAACAACGGCCTCATCAAATTCCCCGGCGTGGCGCTGTTCTCCTGCCATGACCATCAGTTTGTGGAGACTACCGCCAACCGCATCATGGAGATTCTTCCGGATGGCAGCCTGATCGACAAGATCACCACTTACGATGAATACCTGGCCAGCGATGAGATGGCGAGAAAACGTACTATTTTCACTGCAAATAAAGAGGATGATGAAGACTAAAGTGGATAACAAAAAGTTTGTGGATCTGCATGTGCATTCCAATCGTTCTGATGGCACTTTCACTCCCGCCCAGCTGGTGGACTACGCCATGAAGAAGGGTCTGTCCGCCTTTGCGCTGACAGACCACGACACTGTGGACGGACTGAAAGAAGCCATAGAATATGCGGACCGGCTGCGCCGGACCCTTCCCGAAGAGGAAGCCCGAAAAGTGCCGGAGGTGATATCCGGCATCGAATTTTCCACGGAATATCAGGGAAAAGACATCCATGTGGTAGGTCTGTATATCGATTATGGTAACGAGCGTTTTCAAAAATACCTTCAGGATTTTGTGGCATCCCGCATCAACAGAAACCAAAAGATGTGCGCAAGGCTTACAGCGGCCGGCATAGGGATCAGTTATGAATCGCTGCTTGAGAGATTTCCGGACGCCGTAATCACCAGAGCCCATTACGCCAAATATCTTTTGGAACAGGGATATGTGAAAAGCCTGAATGAAGCCTTTGAACGCTATGTGGGAGATCGCTGTCCCTATTTTGTGCCGCGGGAAAAGGTAACGCCTAAGCAGGCTGTTGCGCTGATCCTGGAAGCCGGCGGGATCCCCGTTCTGGCCCACCCCATCCTGTACCATATGAGCGATGAACGTCTGGAAACGCTGGTCTCAGGCTTAAAGGAAGCCGGTCTTAAGGGAATCGAAGCCATCTACAGCACCTATAACGCTGCGGAGGAACGACAGATCCGCCGGCTGGCTCAAAAATATGCTCTGGCGGTCAGCGGCGGCTCCGACTTCCACGGCGCGAACAAGCCGGGTCTGGATCTGGCCGTGGGCTACGGCAAATTGTTCGTCCCCTATTCCGTACTGGAAACTTTAAAGAAACTGCGTTGAAATGCATCACAGGGAGAACCTTATGAAAAAAATTTCTTGGATCAGAACCGCATTATTGCTGGCCACCCTTCTCTTTGCTGTTCTGGGAGGTCATTTCCTCTATACGGGAAAAGAAAACGCTTCCCCTTTAGAAGAAGCATCCTTTGTTCTCCCGTTGAGTGAGGACACTGTTCTGACCCAGACTTTTTCTCCTGAATACGCCAACCTGACCTCCTTCGGGCTGGCTTTTTGCGCCCCCAAAGACAGCGCTGGCATATCCGGCGATCTCACCGTGGTCATAGCCGATTCCAATGCCGCCTGGACATCCTGCGCGGAGCTTTCCGAGGATTCTGCGGTTCTCTACCGCAATACTGTCTCTCTGGAAGGGGTAGCGGACAACTGGTATCTGGATTTTCCCGCGAGACTCCATCTGGAGGCTGGAAAGACTTACCAGATCGCCGTCTCTGCAGCCGGCACTTCTAAGGACAGCTTTCCTTTTCTTTGTCTCGCCTCCAAAAAGGGACAAATCCCCGAAATCACAACCAACGTACAAAGCATATCAGGCGCTGACTCTTCTGAAATAGAAAGGCCGCTGGCTCTGCGTTTTACCTACGATGTACTTGTGCCCGCCAGAGCAGGGATCTTTGCTGCCCTGTCAGCCGCAATCCTGCTTTGCGCCGCAGGTTCTTTTCTGCTCTCACGCAAACACTCTTCGTCAGAAATCACTCTGGGCAAGTTTCTGGCGATCCGGATACACGGCATGAGCCTGATTCATATCCTGTTCTTTCTTGCGATTACCATAGCGGCTGTTATTGTCAGAATCGCCTTTCTTCCCGTAAAGAGCAACGACTATTACATTGCTTATGAAGTCTGGATCAATGAAATCCGCGGCAACGGAGGCCTCGCCTCCCTGGGAAAAGATATCGGCGACAATCCTCCCCTATATATGACGCTTGTCACCCTTTTCAGCTATCTTCCCTTCGACCCGGTGGTGATCGTAAAACTTCCCTCCTGTCTCTTTGACTTTATCCTCGCCTTGGTCAGTGTAAAACTGGCAAAGCATCTGGGTGTCAGAGAAATCCGGAAACGTCTGACGCTCTACGGCGTGATTCTTCTCAATCCACTGACGCTTCTGGATTCCGCCGCATGGGGACAATGCGACAGTCTCTACGGCTCCTTTATCCTGCTGACGCTGCTTGCCCTTTGCGCCTCCAGGCCTTTTAGCCCCCAGCCTCCGGAAGAGAAAAAGTATCGGTTCTTTCAGACGGGGGACGGCATTTGTCTGCTGTTTGCCGTAGCGATTTCCCTCAAGCTTCAGGCCGTGTTCTTTCTGCCCGTCCTGTGCCTGATGTGGATCGTGCAGAAAAGAAATGTGCTGCGGCCGATACAGCTTCTCTGGGTGCCTGTTGTCTATACGGCAAGCTGTATCCCCATGTATCTGGCGGGGCGCAGCCTGAAAGTCATGTTCAAGATCTATCTGGGACAGGCAAACCGCAATTACGGCACTCTGACGCTGAATTATCCCAATCTCTACAGCCTGATCGGTACCTGGTCGGAGTCTCTATACGACAGTTATTTTAAGTATGGCATGCTGTTGGCTATGCTGCTTTTGATCCTCCTTTTTTATCAACTGTACTGCCGCAGAATCAGGCTGGACAGTCTGGCGCTCTGCAAGGTGACGGCCCTTACCGTTCTCACCGTCTGTTTCTGTCTGCCTCTGGTTCATGAGCGCTACGCTTATACAGCGGAAATGCTGCTGTTTGTCATCATGATGAAGGATGCAAAACACGTTAAGACCGCATTGGTCACCATGCTTTGCACACTGTTTACCTACTGCAGCTATCTGATGCAGCTGGAACGAAGCTTTCTGGTGCTGCCGGACTGGGCAATCGCCCTGATCCGTCTGGGCGTTTTATACTACCTGGCGAAAGATATCTTTCAGCCGATGAATACAACGGACCAAGAAGCCAGATTTTCATCACACTAGTGTAACCCTTTTCAATTAACTATGCATTTAAGATATTAACATTTCATACAGCCGTGGATTTTGATTTTTAAATAACTTTTTAAAATAGTTATTGGTATGTATTAGTTCTTTTACATTTCCATCTGCCACAATTTTTCCTTCGTCCAGAACAATACACCGCTCTGCAAACACGGCTGCTGAAAATTGATGTGATACCATAATGATAGTCTTATTTTTGCCAAACTCTGAGAACGACTCATAAATCACTTTCTCGGAGTCAGGATCTAAAGCGGAAGTCACTTCATCCAGAACAATGATTGGCATAGATGTCAGAAAAAGTCTCGCTAAGATTAATCTTTGCTTCTGCCCGCCTGACAGCCGTACTCCGCTCTCCCCTATTACCGTCTCAAATTTTTCCGGAAGGGTCTGTATATAATCATATATGTTTGCCATTTTGCAAGCCTTTATTAATTCAAATTCGGTTGCGTTACAATTTGCTAACAGCAAATTGTCCCTGATTGTCATATCAAACAGCGTACTGTCCTGCATGACGGCGCCTATGCTTCCTGACATATACATTTTACTTAAATATTCTATATTGTGTCCCCCAATTCTAATTTCTCCTTCTGAAACAGGATAAATTCCCAACATAAGTTTTAACAGCGTTGTTTTTCCACAACCGCTTTTTCCTACAATTAAAATTTTTTCTCCTTCTGAAATACTTAAGTTTATGTGATCAAGAACAGAATATTTCCCTTGTGCATATCGGAAAGTCACATTGTCAAATTCAACATCTGTTTTTATGGACTGTTCCGTATTCTCGCATTCTTTTTTACAGTCAAATATTTCAAGTACTTTTAACAGCGATGGCAGATTATTCAAAAATTCATAGTTGTTCTTATTTACAGCATTGATCTTCTCATAAAACAATTCATAATAACCGGCAAACAGCAACAATTCCCCTACCGTCATGCCTCCTCTGAAAATAATCAAACCACCCACTAAATAGATAAGAATTCTGGTGGCTGCTATTTTGCTGAAAAAATCAACAGATTCCTGTGCCACCTCACAATACCCGCTAATAATGTCAAACCTTGCAATTTTGTGCCTTAAATCGACAAATTTCATTAGAAACCGTTTTTCTAAAGCCAAAGCTTTTACTTCTTTCCATGCCTGAAGGCTTTCATAAACTAAATTTTCATATAATCCATAAAACTTTCTTCTTTCCAATTGTCTGCCGTAATTAAATTTTCCTAAAATGCCGCTTACAATATATGGAATAGGTATGAAAAGGCAGGAAATAAAAGTCATCCTGTAATTTATTTTAATAATCAGGAAAAGCAATGAAAAAATATATACAATATCAATCAAATAATTGATGATTTGCTCTTTCCAAAATGTCTCAAACATAGCTATGTCCTGATTTATAATCTCCTCCATATCCCCTGCCAGGTATCCTTCCTGCTTATTGGCGGGCATATGCAGAAAATTGCTTAATATCTCTTTTTTTAGTTGATAGATTAATCCGTTGAAAAAACCAAACTTCACATGATTATTGATGGTGCAAAAAAGAACGAAAAGAATGCATACGCTAATTTTCCCACAGCATACAATTATAAGACTGCTTAACTTTCTTCCCACAAGAACATTATCAATAAATATTTTGTAGAAGTATGGATCTATTATTTGTAAAACTAAAATAAGCCCCTCAAGGAAAAAAATAATCAGCAATAGCTTAAAATGCGGCTTTACCGCCTTTTTATTAATCTCTAATATTTCCTTTTTTTTAGTAATTGTTCCAAATGCCTTTATCACACATCCCTCTTTTTCTGCTATAACTGAAACAAAGCCTGAAATGGTTCGCTAGACTTATATAGTTGTTCTGGCGTGCCGCATGCTTCTATGCACCCATCTTTAAGAACCAATACCCTATCTGCCTGCATAGCGGACGCTAAACGATGGGTAACAATAATCGATGTCTTATCCTTACTGATTTTTTTCCAGACCAAATTCATAAGCTCTTCCGTCTCAGAATCCATGGCAGACGTCACTTCATCAAATATGACAACTGCAGGATTCCGTAAAATAATCCGGGCTATTGCAAGCCTTTGTTTCTGTCCGCCGGATAATTGCACTTCATTTGTAGATAATACAGTATCCAAACCGTCAGGCAAGGAATGGATCAAATCGTCTACGCAGGCATATTCACAGGCTTGCATAATATCTGCGTCATCAAAAGAAGTATCGCCTAAAGTCAGATTATAGCGGATAGTACCGTCAAATAAAAATACATCCTGCTGTGCATAACCGATTTGCTTACGCACGGACTTATGGCTGCATTTCCTGATATTTTGTCCATCAATCAGTATTTCTCCGCAATTCGGTTCATACATTTGAATCAATAGCTTTACGAGTGTGCTTTTTCCTGAACCGCTTTTTCCAACTACCGCAATTTGTTCGCCTGGCTGAATGCGGAGGCTAAAGTCTTTCAAAATAGGTTTATCCGATGCATATCCAAATGTAAGATTTGAAATTACAATTTCCCCTTTCGTGCAAAGCAATTCGTTTTTCCCAGAATTGCTTTCCTGATCTAAAAGAATGTAATTTGCCACATTCTCTAAACTTACCTGTCGGGATTTAAGCAAAATATAAAATTCACATAATTTTGTTAATTGTTTTTGTGAAAATACAGTAAGGGACGCCATGGATATAAAAGCGCCTATGGAAATCGAGTTATTATAAACCAGATACACTCCCACAGCATAAAAAAATAAATCGGACATCAATACAATGATTTTCCCTATGCATTGCACATAATTGTCCACACACATCAATTTTTTCAAGTTAATTAAAATCTCATTATAATATTTTGAAAATAAATTCAGGACATTATTCTGCGCACTCAAAAAACGTATATCCCTTGCGCCTCTCACGATTTCTAAAATCCAGCTGTTTAATTCCCCTTGCCGCATCCTTAATGATTTCGAACTTTTTTTTGCTGTATTCCCAAGCTTTAACGCTAAAAAAGAACGAAACGGCACTTGAATCAACATCGCCAATGCAAGAAACCTATCAATGGAAAATGAAACAATGATTGTAAATAACAATACAGATGCCGTACTGATTGTCTCAAAGAAATTATCCGTTATCACATTCATATATTCAGGAGTGTCTAAATTCACACTTCTTAATACGTCCCCTGATTTCATATGATCTAAAAACCGGGCTTTCGCATTATATACGCTTTTCATTATGCCGACTCTCAAATCCAGCACAAACCTCAATTGTGTATTCCAAAATGCCCCTGTTTCAATTACGCATGAAAAAATATAGGCGAAAACTAAAATCAAAGTGACAAATACCAGCCGAAAGAAGGCTTCCATATTTCTATAATAAATAATTTCATCTACAATCAAACCATACATAATGCTGAATGACACATCTATGAGAACTTTCATTACCATAGCAATCAAAAGAACCATAAATCTATATCGATATGGTTTTGCATATTTTTTCATTAAATGGTAGATCTGCCCATTTTGACTTTTCATATATATTACATATAATCCAATTATGTCAGATATTGATTGGATTATTATTCCTTTCTCCCGAGTTCTATTGGGCTATGCCATCTCTATCTGATATATTTTATAAGGCGCTGTAGATCTGTACCTAATATATTAAGCCTTGACGTGACATTAGCAGCCTATTATGCCAAGAAACGAGCAGGGGGAAAACCGCACCGCATTGCCATGTCCCAGGTAGCGAAAAAGCTTGTAATTCTAAAAACCACTTGACTGTTTATAGTTTGTCACTTCAAAATTTTATTCAAACGAAAAATATTGTGTCACCCGATACCATAAGGGCGCCTTTTCAGCCGGGACTAAAACTAACAAATTTTTCGATATGTTTTCCAGAATTTTTTGTTCAGACAATTGATCAGAAAGCGGTATTTCTATTTGACATTTCTCACAGCCATCCCCTTTCATCCATTGAGCCATATATCTTGTATCATCATCTTCAAAGTGCCAAACAACATCTGTATCCTCTGTGAGAAAATCACGATTTATTTTATCTGAACTGAATTTCAGCTCTGCCACAGCCCTTTCCGAGTCCACAGAAATGATGGTGGCTGTTTCTTCAGAATATACATATACATAATTCTGTGTAAATACGGTATAGAGCATCATCCCCAATACTGCATATGCAATCCCGATAAGCCAAAAAGAATCATAGGCTGCCCGCTTAAAAAGTCTATTTAATTTTCTTATTCTTTTATTCATGTCTAATGGTTACTCTTTGCTGAGATATCAACTTTTCCTGATTACAAACACAATCCATATTTAGTTTATACCTCACTAAATGACTTATTTCGTTTTGCAAATGCTTTTTTGAGGGAATAATGTTCCGTATACCGGATCTGCGAAAAAAGATACAAAGACTCTCCGGATCGTCTCCCCGCTGAACGGTGTTTTGATCTCAACCCTGCACCGCTCTTCCAGGAGACGGATCGTCCATCTGGAATGTCCTTCCGGCGCAGGGCGGCAGGCGATCCGGATCAGATGCGCCTCGCCTGATGTTTGATAATGTATTTTGGGGTCTTGCCATAGGAATCACCGCCGTTTCTTTTCGTGTATCATGAGACGACAGGATAATAAAGAAATATTTAGTCAAATATAATCGTACCACTACACTAGCTTTCCACGATCAGGTATCTTCCATCACCAATGTCAAACACTTCATCCGCCTCTAAAATGGCATCGTCCGTCACGCCCTCCGTGTCGATCCCTTCCTCTTCAAAAAACTCAATGACTTCGTCAACGGAGTTGACTACCACCGCCATGCATTCCTCCAGAAAATCCTCAGCCTCATCCAAGGTCTCCGCCACCTCTTCGGGGAAAAGCTGCAGCTGATTTTCCAGAAAGCACTCAAGCACTGCATCATCAAATTCGCGCATGCTTTCACCTCCTTTGTCCGCCTATGAACATCATACCGATGTTTTGCCTACATCATAGTATGATTCTCTGTTTCCGTCAAGCCCTATAAGAAGTTTAACAGTTCCAGAGGCTTTTCTATGATGGCATCGGCATGATTTTCTTCCAATTCCTCTCTTTTGCGGAATCCCCAAAGCGCTCCGACAGTAAACGCTCCCGCGCTTTTCCCTGTCTTCATGTCCGTAGACGTATCCCCGAGATACAAAATATCGCTCGCTGCCAGCTCCATCTGTTTCAGGATCTGGAAGACGCCCTCGGGACTGGGTTTGATAGCTACGTTTTCTTTCTGACCCTGTATCACATCGAAATACCCCCTGCCGAACAGCGATTCGATCACATTGATGGTTTCCGCATGAGGTTTGTTGGACAGGACGGCAATCTTCACGCCCCTGTCCTTTAACGATGCCAGAAGCTCTCTGATACCGTCATAGGGCGTCACACGGTACATGCAATGCACCCGAAAGATTTCCTTATATTTCGCAAAAGCTTCTTCAAAATGAGTTCCCTGCGTATCGCCGCCCGCTGCCAGCGCGCGCCGGATCAGGTTCGCAGCACCGTCCCCCACAAAATATTTGTACTGTTCCTCGGAAAAAGGGCCGTAACCATAGGGCGCCAGAGCCTGGTCTGCGCAATATTTAATGCTGTGAATGGACTCAGACAGTGTTCCGTCCAGATCAAAGATTACCGCTTTCTTCATGATGCAAAAACTCCTTTATCTCCTGATAAAATCTTCCCACGGGCAGCCCTACCACATTGTTGTAATCTCCCTCAATGGCGCTTATGTACCTGGCGCAGATCCCCTGAATGCCGTAAGCTCCCGCCTTATCCAAAGGATCCTTTGTGCTCACATACTCCCTGATTTCCCGCTCCGTCATCGGATAGAAGGTCACTGCTGTCCGCTCATGAAAACACTTCACGGTCCATTCCATCCCCTGTCCGCCGGTGTGGAGGACAGTTACTCCTGTATAAACCTCATGCCCGCGCCCCTGAAGACGTTTCAGCATAGATACCGCTTCCTCGCTATCCGCAGGTTTTCCCAGGATACATCCGTCCAACGCCACCACCGTATCCGCACCCACAATTAAGGTTTCCTCCCCGCAGGGCAGACACAGATCCCGCACGGCCTCCGCTTTTTGACGGGACAGTTCCTCCACCACTCTGTCCGGCCGGTCACAGGAGACTTTCTCCTCCGTCTTACTGGTAACCACCTGAAAATCAAGCCCGATCTGTGCCAGCAGTTCCCTCCTTCTGGGGGAAGCGGAAGCAAGTATCACTCTCATGCCAAATTATCCTTTCCCATTCTTTCATACCTCTTTCCTGTAAACTTTCAAAACGAAGTCGCTTTTACAGGATTCTGTTTTGCACCCTTTTCTTTTCTGTGCAGCCATATCATATATCCAATCATAGCTGCAGCCATAAGCCATGAGACCGCATCCGCCACACGCCAGCTGCCGTAACCTTTGTAGGATACCTGAATATAGGACGCTTCTTCCGGCAGTCTGCACGCCAACAGTCTGTGCTGTGAAATCGCCTCCACCCTCTCGCCGTTTACCAGAATTTCATACCCCGGATAGTAATACAGAGGGAACATCAGATATTCTTCTCCCTGCGGCTTTTCCAGCGGCACCGTATGAACGCTGATCGTTGTTCCTTCCTTATGGTATTCCGTATATTCCACCTGAGTGCCGCCCATCGCTTTGATATAGTTTTCCGCCACACCCATTTTCATGGCAAAGTCCGGCGCTTCTTCCCCATCGTCATACATATACAGACTGTCATACTCCGTATTGCCTTCCAAAAACATCTCATCATTGATCACATCCATCTGCAGCGTCATACTGTCTATCAAAAAGCATGCGCTGCCTAAAGCCACCGTCAGAAATATACCCAGAACCCAGTTTTTTCCCTCAGATTGAGAGGCAAACAAACACAGCCCTATTGCGGAAACAATACACAAAAACAGGCTTGCAGGCCCCAGAAAACGCCAGGAGTACTGCAGAGGCGTGATCACTTCCCGCCAGAAATCATTCTGGCTTAAGCGCTCCCAGGGAAAGATCCAAGAGGACAGGCCCAGCGACACCAGCCCGAACCCCAGACAATGCAGCCCCGCCCGGGTGGTTTTGGAACGCTTTTTCTCCCGATGCGCCGCCACACAGAATAAAAGAACTCCCACCATCAGGACGCCTCCCACCGTAAGAGGCATCTCTCCCTTGGTAGTACCCATTTCCAATGATTCCCCCACAGCGGAAGGAAACAGGGAAAACATTTGGGAAAAGTAAACGCCGAAATCCGGCACATAACAATCCATGGAAAAACCCACAAAGTTCTCCCCGCTGAAAAATAATAAGGGGACAATGGTGCCCAAATTCAGCAGAAATGTGGCCACAGCCGCCTTGACGCCGGCCAGAATACGGCTGAGCTCTCCCTTTCCTTTGTAAGACATCAGCCAGACTATGGTCTCCAGTACCAGAAATACCAGTGCCATAGCCACCGACAAAATATGGGACTGTATCACACAGGTCATACCGATAGCCAGAATATGCCATCTCTTTTTATCGCCCCAGAGGACTTCGTAAATTCCCCAGACCAGAAGCGGCAGAAATGTCATCGCCAGCGCCTCGCCCAGAGCCGCCCTGTAATAAACGTCAACCAGCCGGTACAAAGAAAAGGTGTAAAGCAGACTGGCGATATACGCCGCCCTGACGGATCCGATCATCCTTTTTACGGCGTAAAAGGTAAAGACTGCCGCTCCTATATTGAGACTGATCACAAGCAGTTTGTAGGACAACATGACCGAAATGTCCAAAAAACGTAAAAGCGCCGCGGGATACAGGAAAAGCTGGGGATACATGGTCGCCGTCAGATTCCCGAAAAGTTCTGTCTGCACCGGGTTGATCCGGACCGGAAACTCTCCCGCGCGAAGTCCCTGATAAAGTCCCTCCAGTCTGGCAAGGTGAAATTTCAGGTCATCTCCTTCCAGCAAAAAGTCAGAAAACAACGGCAGACTGGCCGCCAGCCCGATCCCTGTCAGTATGGCAGCGTCCCTGTATTTTTCCAGCGGCACGAACCAGCCGAGAAGCGCCGTAACCGCCGCTCCCAGAAAACAAAGCGCGCAGATAAAGTAATTGTCCCTGTCCAGCAGCTGGACGCGCTGGACTTTCACTTCCTCAAAGCAGGGTTCCGCGTGCTCCGGCCAGATCCTGATCCCGTAAGTGCCCTGGTCCAGATGGATATCCAGGATCATTCTGCCCTCCAGATCGCCGGGATCCAGCGCCTCACGGGCCAGCACAGCCCCCAGGCGGTTATTGGAATCCGTCAGATATTCCGCGGAAACCACCGCGTTATTTCCCTCCGAAGCGCCCTGATACATAATATCGATCTCATAATCTCCGGCTTTTAAAAAAGGGATCCACACTTCCTCAGGGTTGTATTCCACCTTCATCTGATAGATGTCATAATGGGTAAAAGACAAAAGGCCAATAGCTGCTAAAAGGATTATGATCATCTTATGGATCAGAGTCAGTTTATATCGGGGGGAGAGAGATTTGAATTTCTTTTCCACTCTGTCGGACATTTTCTTCCTGTCTTCCTTCCTTTATTCCTTCGTTTCTCATTTTTGATGCATTTCCGGCACAAACTTTCTTGCAGCCAAAGGGTTGTTGCGCGTTTCTGCTTTGGCCGCCTCTATGGCCTCCCTGCAGAAGACCTCCTGGGACTGGAACAGAGATTTACCGCGTTTGTCCACTTTTACATAGGTTCCATCCGCCTGAAGGACGGAAGCTTTTACGTTATCTTTCAGCTGGCAGTTGAGGATGTGAAGCAGCTTTTCCTTCAGCTCCGGTCTGTCAATAGGAAACAAAATCTCCACCCTGCGCTCCAGATTGCGGGGCATCCAGTCCGCGCTGCCGCAGTAGATCTCATAATCGCCTCCATTTTCAAAGTAGAAGATCCTGCTGTGCTCCAGGAAATTACCTACGATAGAACGCACCGTAATGTTGTCGCTGACGCCTTTGATGCCCACTTTCAGGCTGCAGATCCCTCTCACGATCAGCTCGATCTTCACGCCCGCCGCACCGGCCTCGTACAACGCCGCGATGATATCCCTGTCGCAAAGGGAATTTATTTTTGCAATAATATGGGCGTCTTTCCCCTCCTGCGCAAACTGTTTTTCCCTCTGGATCAGATTCAGGAATTTTTCTTTCAGCCAAAGAGGCGCAAGCGAAAGCTTGTTCCAAAACAGAGGCTCGGAATAACCCGACAGCATATTGAATACGGCCGTAGCGTCCTCCCCGATGGACTCGGAACAGGTCAGCAGTCCGATGTCTGTATACAGTTTGGCCGTGGCATCGTTATAGTTACCGGTGCCCAGATGCACATATCGTCGTATGCCGTCCTGCTCTCTGCGGACTACCAGCGTGATCTTGCTGTGGGTCTTTAGTCCCACCAGGCCATAGATAACATGGCACCCCGCTTTTTCCAGCATTTTTGCCCAGACGATATTGTTTTCCTCGTCAAACCGCGCCTTCAGCTCCACCAGCACCGTCACCTGCTTGCCATTTTCCGCAGCCTGCGCCAGTGCTGCGATAATGGGCGAATTACCGCTGACGCGGTAAAGGGTCTGCTTAATGGCGAGAACGTCAGGGTCTTTAGCCGCCTGGCGAATAAAATTCACCACAGGCTCAAACGTCTGATAAGGATGGTGCAGCAGGATATCCCCCTTGCGGATCTCCTCAAACAGATTACATCCTGCCGGAAGTTCCGGCACCGGCTGAGGAATGTACTTGGGCGTCTTGAGCTGTTCATAACCTTCCAGCCCGTAGATTTTCATCAGTACGGTGAGATCTAACGGCCCCTCAATTTCATAGATATTCTGTTCCTCCATATGGAGCTCTTCCGTGAGGAAATGAAGCAAGCGCCTGTCACAGCCATGCTCGATCTCCAGACGGATCGCTTCGCCCCACTGGCGCTTTTTCAGCTGCCTTTCAATTTCTTTTAAAAGATCAGCAGCCTCGTCCTCCTCGATGGTCAGATCAGCATTTCGCATGATCCGGAAAGGATGGGCACAAATAATATCATAATTCAAAAACAATTTATGGATATTCCGCTCTATAATCTCCTCCAGCAGAATAACCTTTCTGGCTTTTCCGTCCGTTGGCAGCGCCACAATGCGGTCCAGCACATCAGGCACCTGGACCGTGGCAAATTCCAGTTCTTCCTTGCTGGTTTTCTTGTGCATCATGGCGCCGATATTCAGCGTCTTGTTGCGGATCAGAGGAAAAGGCCTGGAAGAATCCACCGCCATGGGCGTCAAAACAGGATAAATGTTCTCCTCAAAATAACGGTCGATATATTTTGCCTCTTCCTTCGTCAGCTCCTCATGCTGACGCAGGATCTTAAGGCCGCTCTGTTCCAATTTCGGCACCAGCGAGCGATTATAGGTGGAATACTGGCGCTCTACCAGCTCGTGGATAGCCTTTGCCAGCGCTTCCAGCTGCTGCGTTGGCGTCATCCCCGATATATCTGTTTTCTCATAACCCGCATGCACCATATCTTTCAAAGATGCCACGCGGATCATAAAGAACTCATCCAGATTGGAAGCAGTGATACTCAGAAATTTCAGCCGTTCAAACAAAGGAATACTCTTGTCTCTGGCCTCGTTTAACACGCGGTGGTTAAACAAAATCCAGCTTAGCTCCCTGTTAGTATAATACTTTGGATTGCAGAAATCTTTTTTCCCCATATTTATCCTCATTCCTAAGCGCTTACGAAAATGACTCATCCGCCGTCAGAGCCATCTGTGACGCTCCGGCACAAATAGTCATGCAAAAATCCGTACATCAGTGTGATTTTTCACACTGGTTTTCCTCTGTATCCGGTAACTGTCCGGCCATATAGTCGATAAACTGCTGTGCGCTCCTGCCGGAAAGCCCCCCGTGTGACAATTCCCACCTGTTTGCTTCCAAGAGAAGCTCTTTTTCAGGCACGTCCAGCTTATGGCGTTCTGCCAGCACTTTGACGATATTTTGGAACTGCTTTTTATCCGGCGCGCCAAAATAGATGGTGACGCCAAAACGGGAAACCAGCGATAACTTCTCCTGCACCGTGTCTCCTGTGTGCATATCTTCCCGGATTTCCTCCCTGTCCCCATAATTCTCACGAATCAGGTGACGCCTGTTGGAGGTGGCGTAGATCAGAACATTCTCCGGCTTTTTCTCAAGCCCTCCTTCGATCACAGCCTTCAAATACTTATATTCAATCTCAAACTCTTCAAAGCTCAGATCGTCCATATAGATGATAAATTTATAATTGCGGTTCTTGATCTGGCTGATCACATCATTGAGATCCTGAAACTGATGCTTGTATATTTCTATGATGCGAAGGCCCTTGTCATAATATTCATTGGCAATAGCCTTGATGCAGGAGGATTTCCCCGTTCCCGCGTCCCCGAACAGCAGGCAGTTGTTTGCCTTCCGCCCGGCTACAAAAGCATCCGTATTATCGGTCAGTTTTTTCTTCGGGATCTCGTATCCCACCAGCTCATTGAGCGTTACATGGGTAATATTTAAAATGGGATCAATATGCACGCCCGCCGCATCATGGGACACGCGGAAAGATTTATGCAGGCCGAATTTTCCTACGCCATACTCTTTGTAAAACTCCGTCAGAGTATCCTTCATCTCTTCCGGCGTATGGTCCCGGCAGAATTTTTCCGCCAGCTCGCAGATACGGGCGCAGATCCTGGTATTGTAGACTTTGCTCTCCCGGCTGCTGCTTTCGTAATTCTGCACCAGGGCAAATTCCGGAACTTTTAACTCTCTGACCATGTCGGAGAAATCATAGTCGAAAAACTCCTTGAAGATCACAATATCATGCAGCGCCGCTTCGTTAATGGTTCCCTCGATCTTCCCCCGTATTTCACAGCCACAGCTGTAGCTGTTTTCATCGTTCACCATGAGATTCGTGAGATAACAATGCCAGAGGTTCCCATGAAAGCCGTATCTTCCCGCCAGTTCGATCAGCCGATGGATACAGTCGTAAAACAAATCTTTCATCCCTTCCAGTGTGCGGGGCCTTCCCTCTTCATTTTTATTGACAGGGTACTCATCATAATGTTTCATAAGCCACGCCATATCGTAAAGAAGTTCTCCGTCCCTGGGATTTCTGTATACAATCAATTCTTTTTGCCGCATGATGCCCTTCTCCTTGCCAGTAACGTAAATACCGCTGTTAATTAATAATTTCCAAGTATCTTCATGTTCCGCGCCTCATCCCGCAAACCTCTGAGCGCATTTTTCACAGCGCTGTCCGCCAGATTACCCTCGAAGTCGATGAAAAAACGATACTCCCAGTTGCGCCCCTCGATGGGACGGCTCTCGATCTTTGTCATGTTCAGATTATTATAAATGAAATGGGACAGCATATGATACAGAGAGCCGCTCTCATGAGGCACCTCAAAACAGATACTGACCTTTTTCGCGTCTTTTTGGAAGATCTTCTGGTTGGTAACGATAATAAACCTTGTGGAATTCGTGCCGGAATGATTCACCCCTCTTTGCAGGACCTCCAGGCCATAAACCTTACCCGCGTGCTCACTGGCGATAGCCGCCTGCGTTTTGTCCTTGTCATCGGCCACTTTCTTAGCCGCAAAGGCATTATTCTGCATACTGATCTGCTGCCAGTCATGGTTCTCCAGAAAACGGGCGCTCTGCATCAAAGACTGGGGGTGGGAATACACCGTCCGGATATCGGACATCTTGGCGCCTGGAACACCCAGCAGACAATGCTCAATCCGTATGATCTGTTCTCCCACGATATAATTTTCATATTCCTGAAGCAGATCGTAAATCTCGTTCACAATCCCCGCAGTGGAATTCTCTATGGGAAGCACCGCGAAATCCGCGCTGCCTTCCTCAATAGCGGCCATGGCGTCCCGAAAGGTATCCACATGAAAACTATTAACCTGATCCCCGAAATACTGCATCATTGCCGCCTGCGAATAAGCTCCTTCCGCTCCCTGGAAAACAACTCTGGCTTTCTTTGTGTCCAGCTCGTCCACGCCGATAAAGGGCAGTTTCCCGAGACTTCCGTTATCCGCAAGCAGCTGATACTGCAATTTCCTGCTCATGGACATGATCTGTTCAAAAAGTTCCTCCACGCCGTGGCTGTTAAATTCGTTGTGGGTCAGAGACCTGACTTTAGCCAGCTTTTCCAACTCCCGCTGTTTATCAAAAACCTTTTTTCCCACCCTGATCTTATACTCTGCCACCTGTCTGCAAAGCTCCATGCGCTGCTCGTAAAGTTCCACAATCTGCGCGTCTATCACATCCAGTTTATCCCGCAATTCCAGTAAATCCATATTTCCTCTCATTCTGCCGCCACGGCGGCCTTTTCCTGGATAAAAAATCTGATTCCCTATTTCTGTCCCGCTCTTTTATCCTCGTATCATTACCCTTAATCTTATACCAAAACATTCTTGATAGCAAGCAAAAAGCATTGTATACTTAAATAGCAAGGTAACGGGCGCTGTACCGCCCCATATTTGCAAAAATCATAACAGAATCGAGGGATCCTTATGAACACAAAGCAAAAAAGAATCGTGATCGGCGTGATCCTTGCACTGGTGCTGATCACCCTGATGGTAACGCTCACTTTGATGCAGCGCGTTTCCATGAACCCTGAGGGCACGATTGGCAACACCGCCGGCAATATAAACAACGGCGGCCTCTACTGCGAATACGATGGCCGGGTCTACTTTGCCAACTCTTTTGACGGAGGCAGCCTTTTCTCCATGAATCCCGATGAGAGCGATATCCGGAGGCTGAACAACCTGGAGGTACACAATATCCTTGCGGGGGGCAAATATCTCTACTATTTCCAGACAGGCGCCACCAATAACTCCGGCTTTGGCCAGATCGATGGCATGAGGTCCTTTGACCGCTGCCAGTTAAACGGAAAAGATTCCGTCTCTCTCACCAGGGATGTGGTAACTTCCGCCCAGCTGGTAGACAATTACATCTACATGCTGACGGCTGCCAACGATGGTCCCGCCTTTTATAAAATGAAAATTGATAAAACAGATCAGACAGATCTCGCCGCTCTTTCCATCAATCCCGCCTGCGCCCAGGACGGCATCATCTACTATAATGGCGTGGAAGCGGATCACTACCTGTACGCTCTGAACACCGCCAACGATTCCATTTCCGAAGTCTGGGCCGGAAACCTCTGGTATCCTGTCCTGTCCGGCGATTACGTCTATTATATGGATGTGGAAAACAATTACAGACTCTGCCGCTATTCCCTGTCCCAGAAGGTGGTTGAAGTTTTGACCGAGGACAGAGCGGACTGCTTTAATGTGGGCAGCGGCTACATTTACTATCAGAAAAACGGCAACGATCCCCAGCTGATCTGCATGAGAACGGACGGTACCGGAGCCATGGTCATTGCGGATGGCAATTACACCAATATCAACATGACTTCACAGTACGTCTATTTCAGGGCCTTTGACGATGATGCCACCGTGTATCACTCTTACATAGGAAGCGGCAGCTACTCAGAGTTTACCGCCGCGCTGGAAGCCTCCGCCGCCAAATAAAACATGCCTGACAGCTTTATTCCCGCAGGCTGTGAGCCGGACGCCATGGCTGCGCACTCATCTTTTATTCCTCAATGTGATCCAATCCCTGGCTGAGTATGGTCACGATATGATCGTCCGCCAGCGAATAAAAAATCGTCTTTCCATCCCTGCGGTTCTTGACCAGATCCATCTGTTTCAGGACCCGCAGCTGGTGGGAGATCGCCGACTGGGACATTCCCAGCACCGCCGCAATGTCATAAACGCACATCTCAGAACACAAGAGCACATACAATATCTTAAGCCTTGTCCCATCTCCAAAGACCTTGAACAGCTCCGCCAGATCCTGCAGTTCCTCCTCCGGCGGCATCTTATCATCTATTTCTTTCAATACCTGTTCTTTCACACGGATATAAGTCGTCTCTTCCATTGCCCTGTTCCTTTCTACTCTTATTACATTCTAGCACAAACCGCTTTCTCTCCGCAAATCATTTGTCGGCCATTGACTTTCATCGGCAAAGGACGGTTTCCGGCAACGATCCAGACACCGGCCAGCCTTTATTTCTCACTGGGTGTAAAATATCGTTCCATTCCCTGAGTCATAATAAGATTTCCTTCCTCATCCACAAACAACGCCTCCGCGTGGTATTTTTCCGCCAGTTTCATTCCCTCCTCAGGCCCCGACACAAAGCACGCCGTAGACAAAGCATCGCTCAAAAAACCGCTGTCCGACAGAATGGTAACGCTTTGCACTCCGCCTGCCGCAGGGTATCCGGTGGCGGGATCCAGAATATGATGATAACGCACCCCGTCCGCCTCCACATATCGCTCATAATCGCCGGAAGTGGAAACGCACCAGGTTCCTTCCAGCGACAACAAACCAATGACGGAAGAAGTATCCGCAGGATCCGTAATGGCCACTTGAAACAGGCTTTGATCCGGTTTCTGGCCGTAAACCAGGACGCTCCCTCCTGCGCAGATCACCGCACCCGAAATGTTTTCCTGCCTCTCCAGCCAGCTTCTTACCTCATCCAGCGCAGCGCCCTTCCCCACGGCACCCAGATCCAGCTCCATCCCCTGGGGAAGACTGAGTACATAACCTTCCCCGGAAGGAGAACGCTCCAACACCAGTTTCCCGCTCCCGCAATCGTCCAGCGCGTCCAGAATCTTCTGATGGTCCGGAACTTCAAACACGCCCTCCCTTGTTCCTCCCGCCCATCCATCGATATCCCAGAGCCGGATTACCGGCTCCAGCGTTACGTCAAAAGCGCCTTCGGAATCTTTCCACATTTCCACACAATTTTCCAACAACGCTCCCAATGAGTCCGATATCATCACTTTATCAACGGTCTCTTCCGCTGCAGCGCCGCCTTGCGCAGCACCGTCCAAAGAAGAACGATGATTCACCTTGTAGATTTCCGCGGTTTCCAGACGTCTGGACAGCGTATCCCGCTCCAGGCTTTCGATCAGCGAAAAAATCTCTCCCGCCGCTTCCTCTCCTTTCTCGGAAGCGTAAATACTTTCCTGAATCACAGTTCCCATTGCCACATCCGTGCGGGTGTATCTTTCCGGCGTATCAGATGCCTTCCCACAGCCGAAAAACAGCGCCACAGTAAAAAAAGCTAAGGCGCCCGGCACGAAAAATCTCTTTCTCTTCCTCATTTTTTTTGTTATACTTGAATCAATAATCATAATTCACCAACACAGGAGATTTCCTTGACCAAAAAACGGAACTATAAAATAACTGCTGCTTTTATAATTATTGCGCTTTGTCTGGCGCTGACCGGCAGTCTGCTGGCCATTTTTTACGCCGACTCCGATCATGGTACATACATCGCGGATATCTACCAGGACGGTGTTTTGCTGCAAAGTATCCCTTTAAGTGAAGGGACCTCTCCCTACCGTTTTACTGTTACCGGCGAGGGAGGATGCACCAACGAGATCGAAGTCCGGGACGGCGCCATCGCCGTCATCTCCGCGGACTGTCCCGACAAGCTCTGTGTTCATCAGGGCTTTATCAGCAATACCAGACTTCCCATCGTGTGTCTGCCAAACAGACTGGTGATCCGGCTTCGGGAAAACAGCTGCGATGCGCCGGATGCGTTGGCCTACTGAAACTTCCGCCGTATCCGCGGACGAGAAGCGCACCCGGCGCGCTTCTCCCACTCCGATATCTTTAACCGTTCCTCACCCAAAAACCGCGCGTTATATTTTCACCAGAAAGGAAGGAATCTTTTGATATGGAAAACAGGATACCCCTGCGGAAACTCACTCTCCTGGCGCTCTTTACCGCGCTGTCACTGGCCATCTACGCGGCGGAAAGCGCCATTCCCCCGCTCATTCCCCTGCCCGGCATCAAACTGGGCCTGGCCAACATTATCACCCTGATCCTTCTGCGGCATGGACCCGCGAAGGATGCCTTTTTCGTTCTGGTCGCCAGAATCCTGTTGTCCGCCCTTTTGTTCGGTCAGGTTTTAAGCCTGCTTTACAGTTTCATCGGAGGCTGCCTGAGTTTTTGCATCATGTATATTTCCAATCGACTGTTATATAAAAAGTTTCCTTTTCTCACAGGCGCTCTGGGAGGACTGTTCCACAATCTGGGGCAGCTTCTTACGGCCTTTGTCATCACATCCTCCGCCGGTGTGTTCGCCTACACGCCTTACCTGGTCATAAGCGGTATTCTGACCGGACTGTTCACAGGTCTGTGCGCCTGTTTTGCCAGCCGCTATCTCCTTCCCCACATATCTCATTTTTCGTAACAGCGCGTCCTTCGGCGGAATGTATGTTTTGATTTCCAATACATCAGACGTTGTTCAGATTTTCCAAAAGCTGAGCAACCGTCTTCCCCAGGAGAGGATGTCTGTAATTGGGCGCCAGTTCGCATAAAGGCTCCAACACAAAGCTGCGGTTTTCCATGTCCTGATGAGGGATCACCAGTCTGTCGTCCTCAAAGACCAGCTTATCATAAAAAATAATGTCCAGATCCAGCGTTCTGGGACCCCAGCGCTGCTTTCGCTCTCTCCCCGCCGCCGCTTCCATCTCATGAAGCGCATCCAGCAGTTCCGTTGGCGGCAGTAATGTCTCAATCTCCACGGCTCCGTTTAAAAAATCCTCCTGTTCCACGCCGCCATAAGGTTTGGTAACGATCAGTCCCGACACATTGCGCACCCTGATAAGCGGATGCGCCTCCAGTGCGTCAATGGCGCCCCGAAGATAACTTTCCCGATCCCCCATATTGGAACCGATGCTCAGATAAACCTTGTGCCAGCTTCTCGAGATTTTTACGGAGACACATCCGAAAGGCAGTTCAATAGGCGCCTCCGGCTTTCTGATTTCTAAATCCACCTTTGAAATCAAATCGTATTTTAACAAAATGGCCTGTGCAAGTCCTTCCGCTACTGTTTCAATCAGGTCATATTTCTTTTCCTGCATCCATTCCGTGATGAAATGGCACACATCAGAATAGTTGGTAGACAGTTCCAGATTATCCTCCCTCGCAGATTTGCGGATATCCGTGTAAAGCGTTGCATTGACCATAAATGTCTGCCCTTTGCGCTTTTCTGCCGGAAAAACCCCGTGATAAGCGTATACCTCCAGCATTTCAATACGGATTTCATCTTTAGCGTTTTCCAGGTACATTATTTTACGCCTCCTCCTAAAATTGCTTCCGTCATCCTGATCGCCCTGACATTTTCCTTCACATCATGGACGCGCACAAACATACAGCCTTTCATCACGCCGATAACCGTGGTGGCAAGCGTTCCTTCCAACCGTTCATTGACAGGCAGATCCAGCGTAAGCCCCACCACCGATTTGCGGCTGCAGCCTAAAAGAAGCGGGCAGCCTAACTCATGCAGACGCTCCAGACGGCGGATGATCTCCAGATTCTGCTCATAGGTCTTGGCAAAGCCAACGCCCGGGTCCAAAATGATCTTATCCTGCTTTATCCCCGCTTTCTTGGCCAGTATCAGCGTCCCTTCCAGGTCTTTCACCACATCTTCCACGAAATTTCCGTAATTCTGCTCCCTCCTGTTATGCATCAGACAACAAGGCAGGCCGCTCCTTGAAATAACATTCGCTATTATATTATCATGTTTTAATCCCTGGATATCGTTGATTAAGTCTGCCCCCGCATCAATTCCCGCCTTGGCCACTTCCCCTTTGTAAGTATCCAGGGAAACGGGCACATCAAATCCGGCCTTGACAGCCTCGATTATAGGAACCACTCTGGCGGCCTCCTCCCGGGCAGACAGGGGCGTGTATCCGGGTCTGGTGGATTCTCCGCCGATATCAATGACATCGGCGCCCTCACGAACCATTTCCTCAACATGTTTTAACGCGCTGTCCCTATCGTTCCATTTTCCCCCATCGGAAAAAGAATCCGGCGTAACATTGAGAATCCCCATCACATAAGTATGTCCGCTTGTCAAAAAATCTCTGCCGCCAATCTTCATATTCATCCTCCGCCTTTACTGTTTCAGGGTAAGGTTCTTTTTACCGCCCTTCCAGTTACATTCACCCTGCATTTTACAGAAAAAACAGGGACGACTTGCTTTATCCGCGCGGTAAAGAATTCCCGTCAGACCCCCGGCCTCAGCGGAAGCGCTGTCCCTGTGCGCAATGATAGCCTTTATAATAACGTCTGTTTCATTTTCTTTGAAACCGCAGTCTTTCAGGATACGGGGAGCAATCTCTGCACTGGCTGTCTCATGGGGCGTCCCTTCCGAATATTGCATGTGCTTTCCAATATCATGCAGCAGCCCTGCGGCGTAAACCACATCTTCCCCGATTCCCTGCCCTTCTTTCAGATTCAGGATCATACCGATCCTTGCCACATCCAAAAAATGCGCCATATCATGACGGCAGAAGCACCTTTCTGCTTCTGCCGCCTGATTTTTCTCTAAGTTATCAATAAATAATTCGTGATTTAATATTTTGTCTATTCTCTCCAATATGATACCTCGATTGAACATTGTTCACACTTTATTGATCAGTTTCAAAAATTTGTCCTGAAGTACAGGTTCCTTTTCAAAAACTCCCCTTGTGGCCATGCTGACCGTCCTGCTCCCCGGCTTTTTCACGCCGCGCATGGTCATGCACATATGCTCCGCCTCCAAAACTACCATAACTCCCTGCGGATTCAATTCCCTCATAATCGCGTCCGCGATCTGTCCGGTCATCCTCTCCTGAATCTGTAAACGTTTCGCATAGACCTCCACCGTTCTGGCAAGTTTGCTCAGTCCCACCACTTTCCCGTTGGGAATATATGCCACATGGGCCACGCCGTAAAAAGGCAGCATATGGTGCTCGCACATGGAATAAAACACGATATCCTTCTCCAGCACCATCTCACTGTCGTCAACGGTAAAGACTTTGGATAGGTGCTGTTTCGCATCTTCGTCCATTCCCGCAAAGATCTCGCTATACATCCTCGCGATCCTGTCGGGCGTCTCCAAAAGCCCCTCGCGCAGGGGATCCTCGCCGATTCCTTCCAGCAGCAGTCTGACCGCTTCCCTGATTTTATACTGATCTACCATTATCTTACTGCCTTTCCGGTCTTATTTTCCACGATTTCCATCAGACGACCCAGGTAGGACAGGGAACCGAACGCAAGAATCACATCTTCCTTTCCCGCCAGCAGGAAACTCATCTCCACCGCCTCCTCCAGGCTGTCCACCGCCGTCACCTTAGGATGGACCGCCGCGATTTCCTTCGCGAGCTCGTACGCAGGCAGCGCCCGCGGATTATCGGGCGGAGTCACAGTGATGATATGATCCGCATAGGAAGCCGTAAGTTTGATGATCTTGTCGTATTCCTTGTCTCCCAATACCCCCATTATATAGATAATTCTTCTATTTGTAAAATAAAATTCTATGGATTCCGCAAGTCTTTTCGCTGCATCCTCATTATGAGCTCCATCCACAATAAAGTAAGGTTTCCGACAGATCACGGAAAACCGCCCCGGCCATTTTGTCTCCGCAAGCCCCTGATAAACGGACTTCTCAGGCACAGGATAACCGCATTCCCCCAGCCGGTCCAGCACATCCAGCGCCAAAGCCGCGTTTTCCGGCTGGAACTTCCCCGCCAGTCCGATCTTGAGTTTTTTCCGTTGTCTGTAATCAAACCGCTGCTTTTCCAATCCGTAACGGATGTTCTTAATATTTTTTTTCTCTGTTACCGTCAGCGGGCAATTCCGTTTTCTGGCTGCTTCCGCAATCACTTTTTGCACATCTTCCGGCTGGCGGATACTGACCACACAACTTCCTGATTTAATGATTCCCGCCTTTTGAAGCGCAATCTCAGACAGAGTATCGCCTAAAAATTTCATGTGGTCCCTGCTGATGGAGGCAAGGACCGCAACTAACGTATTCTCCACAATGTTCGTGGCATCCAGAAGGCCTCCCATGCCCGTTTCCAGCACCACGATATCGCACTTTTTCTCCAGAAAATAAAGAAATCCCAGCGCCGTTTCAATCTCAAAGGCCGTTGGATGAGGCAGCCCTTGTGCCGTCATCTCTCCGCAGACATCTGCGATCCGCTCCATTCCCTGGCAAAGCGCTTTCACAGTAATATTTCTGTCATTGACCTGAATTCTTTCACGATATGTAAAAATAACAGGCGAAATATATCTTCCCACCCGATAACCCGCCGCTTTTAAAACAGACGCGATATAGGCGCAGACAGACCCCTTTCCATTGGTCCCCGCAACGTGGACAAACTGTAGCTCCTTTTGGGGATCTCCCAACCGCCTGCATAATTCGCGGATACTGTCAAGCCCCGGAACAATACCGGCCTTTGCCGCTTGTCCGATAAATTCCATAGCATCTTTTTCGTTCATTTTAATCTTACCGTTCTGATATTTCCTGCCTGGTTAAATTCCGGCTTTTTTTCATAAAAACCATTTGATTGGATATACTAAAGGACATGAAAAATAACATGAAACACTTTCTCCACAATTTTTTGATCTGCGGACTTACCGGATGGTGTATGGAAATCCTGTTTACCGCTTTTCATTCCTTCCGCCAACGGGATCTGACACTGAAAGGGAATACGTCTCTGTGGATGTTTCCCATCTACGGCTGCGCATCCGCTCTCTCTCCCATTATGAGACTGTTAAGGAAAAAGGCGCTGTTCCTGCGGGGTCTGACTTACATGAGTCTGATTTTTTCCGGGGAATACCTGACCGGACGCCTTCTGGAAAAGAGACAGCTGTGTCCTTGGAATTACAGCCGCAGCCGCTGGAACATAAAAAACCTGATCCGGCTGGACTACGCCCCTTTCTGGTTTGGCGCCGGACTGCTATTTGAAAAAATGCTTAAGGAACCGATGGAAAATGATCGTGCTCCCCTCTGAAATTGTGATTCCTTCTGAAATCACGATTTCTTCTGAAATCATGGTCCCGTCTGAAATCATGATCCCGTCTGAAATCATGATCCCGTCTGAAACAGTCCTCTAAAACAGAACTTTAATCCACGCCGTCATTGTCCTCAATATCATCGGAGCCGATGTTCAGCATATTTACAGTGCGTCTCTTCAATCGGGCCTCCTCAGACTTCTGCAGGATAAATTCCTTTACGGCTTTAGAATTCTTAATGTGCTCCAGTATGAGTCTGGGATGGGTCGTATCCCCCGTAAAACAGGTCACTGTCCCCAGCCCCACAATCTTTTCCAAAAAAGACGCGCTGTGCTCTACGTCCTGAACCTTATACATGTAACAGTCGTTTTCCACCGTTTTTAACAGTCCCTCATCTACCGTAATCATGTCTTCCTTAATAATGTATTTGGTAAAAGTAAAGGGAAGTCCTAAAAATAACCACCGTTTCTTTTCAATAAATTCCATAATATCCTCCATTCTTCCGTCTTGAGCCTTCCGCGTCTGATTCTTCCGCCCTGAGCCTTCCGTTCCGACCTTTCCGCGCCTGACCCTTCCGCGTCTGAGCCTTCCGTTCCGACCTTTCCGCGCCTGACCCTTCCGCCCTGAACCTTCCGTTCCGACCTTTCCGCGCCTGGTCCTTCTGCCTTGAGCCTTTCGTTCCGACCTTTCCGCGTCTGATCCTTCCGCCTGACCCTTCCGCGTCTGTCGCGGCAGGCACAGAGCAATCCGCGGTCCCACGCTCCGCATCCCCGCCCGTTTCCCATTCTCCACCTTGAATCATACCAGATACCTCTCCAAATGGCAATGGAGATTTTATTTCAGTTTCCCATTGAAACTTAAGATGGGAAGTGGTATCATAATAAAAATGCTTCAGGAGGTTTTCACAATGACTGCTAAAGAATGTATTACAGGACGCAGAAGCATCCGAAAATTTACCGGTCAGCCCGTTTCCCATGAAATGCTTTCCCAGATCGTGGAAACGGCTTCTTTCGCACCCAGCTGGAAAAATACGCAGATCACCCGGTATATTGCGGTGGAAGGCGACAAAAAGGCCGCACTTGCACAGTGCACGAACTGGTCCGGAAATACAAAGATCATGGAGAGCGCTCCCATGGTCATCGCCGTAACTCTGATCAAGGGACGGTGCGGATATGAGCGGGACGGCTCTTTCTCCACTCCAAAGGGCGACCACTGGCAGATGTTTGATGTCGGCGCGGCCAGCAAAGCATTCTGTCTGGCAGCCTGGGAACAGGGACTTGGCACCGTGATTATGGGACTGTTTGACGAGGAAAAGGCGTCCCGTCTGTTAGAACTTCCCGAAGACAGGGAACTGGCGGCTCTTATCGCCATCGGCTACCCCAATGAGGCACCTTCCGCTCCCAGCCGCAAGGCGGTAACGGATTTATTAACATTTCAGGCATAATGAAAAAGTCGAAGAGTTTTCTCTTCGGCTTTTTTCTGACAGTTTTATTTACTGGAGGTAAATATGCGACACTTGATGAGTCCCCTTGATTTTTCCACGAAAGAGCTGGAGAAACTCTTTGATCTTGCCAATGATATCGAGAAAAATCCCAAAAAATACGAACATATCTGCGAAGGCAGGATCCTGGCTACCTGTTTCTATGAACCCAGCACCCGCACGCGCTTAAGCTTTGAATCCGCCATGACGCGCTTAGGCGGCAAAGTGATCGGATTTTCCGATGCGGCTTCTTCTTCCGCCTCAAAAGGCGAGAGCGTATCCGATACGATCCGCATCATCTCCTGCTACGCCGACATCTGCGCCATGCGCCATCCCAAGGAGGGCGCGCCCATGGTAGCCTCCGAGAAATCCCGCATTCCCGTGATCAACGCGGGAGATGGCGGACACCAGCACCCCACCCAGACGCTTACCGATCTTTTGACCATCCGCAGCCTGAAGGGCAAGCTGGATAATTTTACTATCGGTCTCTGCGGCGATTTAAAATTCGGCCGCACCGTCCATTCCCTGATCAACGCTCTGGTGCGCTATTCCAATATCCGTTTTATCTTCATCTCCCCGGAAGAATTGAAAGTGCCGGATTATATCACGGATATGCTGACGGAAAAACAGATCCCTTACGAAGAAGTGATACGTCTGGAAGACGTGATGCCCCATCTGGATATCCTCTACATGACAAGGGTCCAGAAAGAACGCTTCTTCAACGAAGAAGACTATGTCAGATTAAAGGATTTCTACATCCTGGACACCACGAAAATGGCTCTTGCCAAAAAAGATATGCTTGTGCTGCATCCCCTTCCCAGAGTCAACGAGATCTCCGTGGAAGTGGACGAAGACCCCAGAGCCGCCTATTTCAAACAGGCCCAGTACGGCGTCTATGTGCGCATGGCGTTGATCCTGACATTGCTGGAACTAGTGTAAAGAATGCCAAAAAACGGCATCTTCCCGCGAAAAATTTGTGCCGAAGCGCCACAAACACGCCTTTATCGCAGAACCGGATTTGAGATTCTGTCCGCGTTTTTGGCGTAAGCGCTTCAGATTGGAGTTTATCATGTTAAATGTAGGAAAAATCGAAGAAGGTTTTGTACTGGATCATATTGCCGCCGGAAAAAGCCTGTCCCTTTATGAACATCTGCAGTTGGACAAACAGGACTGCACCGTGGCCATCATCAAAAACGCCCGCAGCAACAAAATGGGTAAGAAAGATATTTTAAAGGTAGAATGCGACATCAACACGCTTGATCTGGATATTCTGGCGTTCATCGACCACAATATCACCGTAAACGTCATAAAAAACGGTGAAATCGTGGAAAAGAAAGAACTGGTACTTCCCAGACAGATCAAAAACGTGATCCGCTGCCACAATCCCAGATGTATTACTTCCATTGAACAGGAACTTCCGCACATCTTCTATCTGGCGGATGCCGACAAGGAAATATACCGCTGTAAATACTGCGAGGAAAAATACACAGAGACCGCCAAGTAACTTTGGCGGTCTCTGACTGCAGATAAAGACCTGGGCATATCTCTATTCTATCCTTTCACTCACATAAGTTGAAACTCTGGCCTGAATAATATCCGCCGTCTCCTCCAGACTTTTCGCGCCGTTAAAATAGTATTCGGCCTCCTCCATGATAATATTATATATTTTCCATTCCGTCTGACTGCTGATCTCCGCCTGTTCCACAATGGAAAGCAGCTGTTCACCCTGCTCTTGCGTAATGTTGTAAATATCCACAGGGTCTTCTCCCTCAAAGACGATCCGCTGTTTCACCACCGGTTTTTTTACATTGTTTCCGTCCGTTTCATATTCCATGTCCATGGCCTTTGTTATCCGCTCATCCAGAACGCTGCGGCAGATTGGAAAACCCGATGGCAATTCGCTCTGTGCGGACTGGCTTAAACACCCGCTGATAAACTCCCATGCCGCGTCCTTATTTTCACTGCCCGCACTGATCGCGAGAACCGGCCCGCAGGACTCGATTATAGTCCCGTTTATGCCCTCCACCGGAAAACCAATATAGGTAATTTCCTCATCATCAAAAATATATTCCGCTCTGACGATATCAAAAACAGAAGAAATCCTTACGGGCAAAAGCAGCGCCTTATCATCTAAAAAAGTCTGCTTTGTAGAAAAATCATTTGTAATTTCCAAGTGATCCGGAAATCCGTTACAAAATTCCATCACATCGCGGAATTGTTCTCCATTGAAACTGCATTCTCCGCTTTCCCAGTCAATATAGTGCTCCATACTGCCCGTCAATATCGTCCCAAAAACATCCTTCTTGAACGCGCCGGGATACAGTACTTTATCATTTCCCTGCTCGCGGAAACATTCCACCATTTCCTGAACCGTCCAGCTGCCGCGCTCCCCCAGATTTTCTTTCCTTCCCACAAAACTTTTCAGTATAAATCCAAGGGGCAGGGCATATAACTTCTCCTCGTAGGAAAAAGCCGTCAAAATATTATCAAAATATTTTTCCCGGTATTCCCCGTCCATGTAGGGAAACAGATCTTCAGTGTAATCGCCCACAATATCACTTGTAGCATAGTTGCTCCCAAAATCGATCAGATCCGGTCCCTCTCCCGAAACGATTTCCCGCTGCAGCAGAAATATCCCATCTTCCTCTATATTTTCTGATCTTTCGTACTTTTTTATCTCAATCTGGTGATCGGTATGCGTCTGATTGTAAAGTTCCACCTGTTTTTGCAGATATTCACTGTCATCAAATACAGCCAGCACCAAAGCAGCGGATTCCTGCGATCTTCCATCGTCTGCCTGACTGCCGCATGCGGTCAGGCACATCGATGCGCATAAAAATGCCGCCAGAGTTCTCTTAATCCTCATACCGTTTTGCCCCTTATCCGCTATTTCCCCGCAGGTACATAATAAAAAACAGTGGTTCCATTTTCCTGTGACAGGATACATGCGCGCCCGTCCGAAAGGATGCCATAGCCCGCGATCCTGTCATTTGTTACCGGCATTTCCCCTCCCGATACCCTCACTTCAATCTCATTGCCATCATAAGCAAAAATTCCGCTGTCCTTATTAAAAAGCAGGATTTCCGAATCCGTACCGGCGTATATTCCGGCGTAACTGGCGTTTGCTTCCGGCAGTTTCGCGTCACAGATACTAAGTCCATCCTGACTTAAGTCCGCCAGCTTTTTCCCGCCGCCTTCTTCCTCATAAATACAGTAAACATCGCCTGATTTTCCCACTCCGATCCCTTCTATCCGGCCATCGCAGGCAACCGTCTTTCCCTGCGCGCCATCCGGAAGAATCTGAATAATCTCCTTCTCGTTTTCAATGTAATAATTGCCTTCCCGGTCCACAGCAAAACAGAACGGCCTTGTTTGTCGGGAAGAGAATATTCCCGATACGTCTACTTCCTTTTCAAGCTCTCCGCCGCTGTTTACAACCGTGATACAACTTTTCCCATAATTGATACGATCAAGCAGCTGCCCGTTTAATTCGGCTTTTTCCACACTCATCCATAAAATATGGCATCTTCCGTTACAATCTACGGCCATATTGAAAGCGCGCATATCCTCATCCATGCCCGGATCAAATTCATGAATAACATTTTCTTCCGCCTGCATATAACCTGAAAAATAACTGTCATCCTCTTTCATCCCGCAGATATACAACATATTGCCGCCCGCAGCAAACGCTGACTTGATAAAATTCTCGCCCGAATAATTGATGATTGCGTTTTTATCCGAAACCTCCACAGCTTCCGTACAGGGAACGCTTTTTACTGCTGTCTCTTCACTTTCAGAGGATACGTTTTCCATTTCATCGGTATTGTTTGCGTTGATGCTTTCCTCCTGCTGTACGGAATCCGCGCAGCCCGTCAGGAAAGTGACCATTACTACAATACAAAAGAGTTTTTTGACAATCCCATGTCCCATAACGCTATTCTCCCTATTCTTCCGCGGTTTATGAAAACGCTCAATCTTTATCCAGTTTCACCAGCTCATACTCCCTGACGCCAACGCCCAACGCGGCGGCAGCCTCTATGGTGTGCACGCCGTTTCTGGACTCGATCCGTTCCAACAAATGATCCCTGCCCGCATCTTCAGACGCATAAACCAGATCGAGACAGGCCTGATCCAGCGCCACGGGATCCGTGGAGGAAAGGATACCGATATCCGCGATAGCGGGATCTTCCGCTACGGCGCAGCAGTCGCAATCCACAGACATGTTTTTCATCACATTGACAAAGACGATATTTTCGCCGAAACGGTCTACAATGGTCTTGGCGGCATCCGCCATGGACTCCAGAAAAGAATCGTGATCCGCCGTCCAGATCTCTTCCTCTTTTCCCGCGCCGTGGATATATGCCTTGCCGTGAGAGGACGCCAGCCCTATGGAAATATTTTTTAAGGCGCCGCCGAAACCTCCCATGGGATGCCCCTTAAAGTGAGACAACACTAACATGGAATCATAGTTTTTGATATTGACGCCCACAAAATTCTTCCTGATCCGCCGGCCCTCTGGTAAAGCCAGTTCTATTTCGCCGTTCTCATCCAGAATATCCACCTTCGCAATATCCGTCCAGCCGTGAAGCTTCATGGTCTCCCAATGTTCTTTCGTGGTATTTCTCCTGCCCTCATACGCCGTGTTGCACTCTACGATGGTCCCGTGCACATGATCGATCACTGGCTTCATAAATTCGGGGCGCAGGAAATTCTGGTTTCCCACCTCGCCGGAATGCAGCTTTACCGCTACTTTTCCCGCAAGCTTTACTCCCATGGCTTCATACATTTTAATCATCGCCTGTGGCGTGATCTCTTTCGTAAAATAGACTTTCGCTTTTCCCATTTTTTTACCTCCTGTCAAAAAATCTTTCAATCCTGTTATATTACCGTCACTTTTTCCTGCCCGCGTCTCCTCCGAACAGCGATGTGAAAGAGCTTAGCTTTTCTCCCAGTTCCTCAAATTTCTCCATCGCATTGTTCAGCTTTTCCAAAGTTTCGGACAATTCCTTTGTATCCAGCCCCTCCAGGGCCGAGTTAATGGCCTCTAAGTCAAGCTGATTCCACATTTCAGCCGTCTGCTGCCAGTCCGTGCTTTTCAAAATCCCGTTCAGATTCTCCAGGCTCTCGTTAAGTTCCTCCACATCCATCTCCGCAAAAGCCTCTGCCAAAGGCGCCAGCGTATCCGCCGCCTTTTTTACTTTTCCGGCCAGCAATATCCCGCCCGCCAGAAGGCAGCACGCAAGGACGCAGGAGATCGTGCAGACGATCCGGGTAAGTTTTAGTTCCCTTACCAGTTTCTGTGTATCCGCCTCTGCTGCCATTTCCCTCATATTTCTGTTTCCTCCATTTCCAGATTTCCCCATCCTGCCAGTTTTAATACAGGGCATGACTGTTTCCGGTACCGGCCGCGGGACCGGTCTGTCATCCCCGCGGGATCCGCCCGGCCAGGGCGGCACTTCCTGCCTTTTGGCGCATATACTCTCAGGCGGCTAATTGCCGCACTCCACACTGATCCTGTTAAAGATAGCCATGATCTGCTCCGTGTCCACGTGGACCTTTTCCTCTCCGGCTTTATCCAAAATCACTTTTCCTTCGTGCATCATGATAAGACGGTTTCCGTACTCCACCGCGTACCGCAGATTGTGAGTGACCATGATGGTCGTGACCTGTTTCTCTTTCACCACCTGGTCCGTCAGCGCCATAATGATCTCCGCCGTCTTAGGATCCAGCGCAGCCGTATGTTCGTCCAGTATCAGAAAATCTATCGGCGTCATGGTGGCCATAAGAAGAGCCAGCGCCTGTCTCTGACCGCCGGAAAGAGAACCTACCTGAACGCCCATCTTATCCTCCAGACCCAGATTCAGGGGACGGAGCATCTCACGATACTTTTCCAGCTTCGACTTGTTCACCCCTCTGCCCAGGTTGTATGGCTTTCCCTTGTTGTCCGCAAGGGACATATTCTCCAGAATCGTCATGCTGGGACAGGTCCCTTTGGACGGGTCCTGATAAACTCTGCCGATCCTCCTCTGGCGGATGAAATCTTTCTGTTTACCGATATCAACGCCGTTCACCAGAATCTGTCCCTGGTCCACATCGATGCTGCCACAGATAATATTCAGCATGGAAGTCTTTCCGGAACCATTGCTGCCTACCACGGACACAAATTCCCCGTCCTGAACCGTCAGATCAAAATCCTGAAACAGGCAGAGTTCATTGACGGAGCCGGGGTTATAATTCTTACAGATACCCTTAAGTTCTAACATATTTTCCTCATTTCCGCGCCTGTGCCGCGCCCGGCTTTATTCGCCCTGCTGCCTGAGTCTGGCTTTCCTGCCGCTTTTTTCCATACTGACAATCAGAATGATCAAAAACAGCACCGCCGTAATCAGCTTGATGGCATTGGCATCGATTCCCGCAAACATTGCCAACGCCACACACGCTTTATAGATCAGAGCCCCTATGATAACGCTGCTGGTGACGCGCAGAAACGTTATCTTTTTAAAGATACTGGTTCCGATGATGACATTGGCAAGGCCGATGACCACCGCTCCCGTACCGATGGAGATCTCAAAACTTCTCTGCTGCTGGGCATAGATGCAGCCGCTCAGAGCGACCAGCCCGTTGGCGATAGAAAGGCCAACGATCTTCACCAGTCCCTTGTCAACGCCGAGGCTGGTGACGATCACATCATTGTCTCCCACCGCCCGGAGCAAAAAGCCCGACCTGGTGCTCATATACCAGTCTAAAAGATATTTAGCGGCCATGGTAATCACAAAAATGATGATTACCGTTTTAAACCTTCCTAAAGATACGGGAAAAATCCCGTTCACGAACTCATTATCAAAGATGGTTTCCTTGTTAAAAATTGCCACATACCCGGTTCCCGCCACCCAGAGATTGATGGTGTAAAGCCCCGTCATCATGATAATGCCGGACAAAAGATCCCTTACTTTCAGTTTTACATGGATCAGACCTGTGCAGATTCCCACCAGAGCGCCTCCCAAAAAGGCCGCGGGAAGCGTCACAATGGCAGGCGCTCCCATGGTGATCAGCCGGACTGTGACGGCCGCTCCGAAAGGGAAACTGCCGTCCACCGTCAGGTCAGGGAAATCCAGAATCTTATAAGTGATATAGACTCCCAGTGCAAGGATCCCATAGATCATACCCTGCTCCAGGACGCTCAACAATAACGCCATAACTTACTCCTACTCTACGATGATCTCATCAAAGCTCTGGGAAGCGTCTTCGGCAAACCGCTCGGGAAGGGTCAGATTCAGCTTTTCCGCCGCCGCATAATTCACAAACAGGCTGGGCTCGGAAATAACCTCATAATTCATTTCAGATGCCTTTGCCTCGCCCTTCAGGACCTTTGCCGCCATCCTGCCCGTCTGTCTGCCCAGTTCATAATACTCCAGTCCCATGGATGCCACACATCCGGCTTTTACCTGCTCTACTTCCGAGCCGAACACAGGAATGCCCGCTTTATTCGCCTCGTCCAAAAGCGACTGCAGCGCCGTTACCACCGTGTTGTCCGTAAGGTTCGTGATACAGTCTGCTTTCGTCACCATATCGGCTGCTGCCAGAGGCACTTCCGAAACGGCGGTTACGCCCGTGGTAACGATCTCAAAACCATAGAGAGGCGCCATTTCCTGATAGGTTGCTACCGTACTGATGGAATTTGCCTCGCTGGTGGTGTAAATAATACCAATCTTCTTTGCGTCAGGCAGAATCTCCCGGATCATCTTTAACTGCGCCTCCACTGCCAGCTCATCGGAAGTTCCCGTGATATTGCCCACAGGGCTGCCATCCTCGTTTGCAAGCCCCGCTTCCACAGGATCGGAGACCGCCGTATAGATCACGGGGATATCGGTGTTCATGGTAGAATTATAGGCCGCCATAGCCGCGGGCGTTGCAATGGCACAAATCATATCTACTTTCTTTGTGACAAAATTATCCGCCGTCATAGCCGCCGTAGCCGTATCCGCCTGGGCGTTTACATAATCCACCGTAAGGTTCTCGCCTTCCACGATGCCTTCCTCCGCCAGTCCTGCCAGAAATCCTTCCCGACAGTTGTCCAGAGAACCATGCACTGCGAACTGGGAAATACCGATCGTGTAGCTGTCCTTACCGCTCTCCCCGCATCCGGTCAGCGCTGCCGCTGCCATCGCCAAAGCCATCATTGCCGCCAACATTTTCTTTTTCATAATCTCTTCCTCATTTCTGCGTTCTTAGCGCTGATTTTGTCCCACAGTAATACAAAAACGCCCCAAACGCACAAAGCTGCGCATTTGAGACGCCGATCAACGATCACCGCGGTACCACTCAAATTGACTGTAAAGTCCGCTTTCCCCGAATACTTTCATATCCGCCGGCTTGATAACGGGTCCGGTTCCCGCCGACTCCTACTCCATCCTTTCAGGCCGGCCTCAAAAGCCCATTCGGCAAAAGTTCCTATACCGCCTTCCCACCATCGGCGGCTCTCTGTCATAATCCCTTAAGCTTACTACTCTTTCTCACAGGTTTACAAAAAAGATAATCCATTTTAGGATTTTTGTCAATAGTCAAATTTTCCCCCGGTGCGGCAGACGGTAGTAACATTTTACCCCTGCGGCGGCTTTTCCTGTAAACGGCAGCGCTGCCCATAGGCCCAATATTTGTTCAGCACAAAGTTCATGGGCACGGTGATCAGCAGATTGATCCCCGCCGCCAGCACGCTTCCCAAAAACGTTTCGTCAAATTTTTCCCAGCCCCTTTCGGCGAACCACTGCGCGAAAGGCTTCATCCACCTGCTGATATCCAGAATATCGATCCAGAAGACAAGCAGAGCGGCATTCACCAGATATCCCCAAAAATATGCCAGATACGTCTTAAGAAGCATTTTCCACCATACCCGCGGGACACTGCTCTCCCGAAAAACATATCGGCTGCTCCAGTAATACGCGTTCAGCACGCTCAGGGAAAAGCCGATGAATCCGGCCGGAAGGTAGTGCATTCTGGAAAAGACCAGAATCGTATAAACGACCTCGCTGATCAGCGTGTTAGATACGCCTACCATGGCAAATTTGATAAACTGCCATAAGCCTTCGCGCTGACCGTGTTCTTTTTCCCGCATACTCATACTTTCTTCTCCCCGCAGCTTATGCTCTTTCTTCCGCATACCTGTACTCTCTTTCCCCGCAGCTTATGCTCTTTCTTCCACACGCCTGTACTCTCTTTCCCCACGCGCAGACATATTCTTCTTTGTCCCTCCCGGTCCCCAACGCTTCTCACGGTTTGCGGAAATAGTACCGCACATACGCTCCGTCCACCACTCTGTCATACGGAAAATCATTTTCAATGTACCGCATGATCCAGCTGTCCTCTCTCTCGATCAGCTGCCCGTACCAGCAATCCACCACGATCACATCGGGCTGTTTTTCAGGATACAGATCCCAGTACGTAAGCAGCCTCTCATCATAACTTGTAGGATCCACAATAGAGTAATGGCAGATCTGACAGTTTCGGAACAGATAAGGCGATGTGCCCGCCGTCCCCGCCATATTGGTGACAATCAGACAGCGCGCCCCCTCCTCCACATACTGTTCAAATTCCTCATAGGTACTGTTGGTGATATACGCCTGCATATAATTTGTAATAATACCCGCCGCCGGACCCTCTTTGATGATCCCTCGCACACCCAGTATGGAATTGGTTTCCGTCTTTCCCGCCCGCAGCGTAAATCCTTTGCCAAAGACCGACACGACTGCCAGGCTGATCAGCAGGATGCGGATCCACACTTTGCTGTTTTCCCCCTGTTCCCGTTCCAATCCGTAGATCAACACTAGGACGGCAAACAGCGCGCCCAGCATTCCGTGGGGAATAGCGTACCACGCGCCAAGATCGCTCATATAGACGACTGCTGCAATACTGAGCGCGGATCCCGCCAGACCCGGAAACAGCACGCTTTTTCTCCCATCCGCCAGATGCCAGACCATTCCTGCCGCCAGCATCAGGACCAGCAGATGTATCATGGGTTCCTCGTATCCCTTTTTCAACACCACCCAGTAGTATACCTGGACCGCCTCGGCAGCCAGCGCCAACAGCACCGCCAGGATAGAAAGATTCCGGCGCCTTTCCCGCCCTTTGCGCTTTAAGGCCCATCCGTACAAAATCCAGGCGGCTGCTCCGCCCGCCAGGATCAGCGCCATAGGCAGGATCAGCATGCGCACGCTGTTTATCAGAGACGTTGTCTTTGAATCCGCGGTAAGGGATACCTCATGGGTAGGATCAAAAGACAATATATACCCCACATTGCGAAGAAACGTTTCCGGCGTCACATGATACATCACATATCCCAGCCAGATCAGCGCGCTCACCCCGCACACCCCCGCAAAGATCAGACAATCCCGCAAAGCCCGCTTCCCGCGGCCTGATTGAAAAAAGATACAAAGCAGGAAAAAAGGAAACAGGATCAGACAGGAGGGATAGGAAAGCACCTCAAACGCCATACCCGTTCCGGCCAGTACCAGCCAGAGCCAGCGTTTCTCTCCCTCCGGTTTCCCATAATAACGGATCAGGGCAAGCGTGATTACCGTGAAGAACCACACCTGAAGGTTGGAAAATTCAGGGATCTGGATGATCTTCGGCGAAATATTAAAATAGGCAAGTCCCAAAAAGAAAGCATATTCCCTGTGGGTATAATCCGCCATCACCCGATAGAGCCACCAGCTTAAAAGAATCTGTATTCCCGTGGTACAGACGCGCAGAAAAAGCACCACACCTGTAGTGCCCCCCGTAACGGCCTGAAAGATCCTCATCAGCCATACGCAGGCGAAAGCGGACGTCTGATGGGGTTCCCACATTGCCCCGAACAGATCGTCTCCCGTCAGACGCCGGTAAGCCATCACCACCTGATATTCCTCGTCCAGCGTATAATCTACGAAGATCACCTTGAGAGCCGCCATCGCGCTTGCTGCAAACAGCAAAATCTCCAGCAGTCTGAACCACCGGCATTTTGCGCTATTTTTTACTACTTTCCTGCCCATCCGGTACTCTCTCCTCGTCAATGATAAAAGGCGGCCTTGCGCGGGAGGCGTCAAGCGTCCTCCACAGATATTCTCCCAAAATCCCCAGCATGGACAAAATCAATCCGGAGGATAACAGGATCACGCACATCAGGGAGGCCCAGCCGATGATCGGCACACCCTTTGTAAAATATTCCACCAGCACGCTGACCAGAAGCGCCAGTGAAAACAGGTCAAACAGTACGCCGATATAAGTCATCAGGCGGATCGGAACATAAGAAAAACTCATCATGGAATCCATCACAAGCTTAAATTTCTTGGCGAACGTCCAGCGGGATTTCCCCTTCTCCCGGTCCTTTCTGTCAAAATACACTTTATCCGTCTGAAAACCAGCCCACAAAACCTGAAGCGTCAGGCTGGAATTTTTCTCCTGCATCCGTTCCAGAACCCCGATGACTTTCCGGTCGATCAGGTAACAGTCACAGCCGCCCGCCGGCATGTTTTTATTGACGAAACGGCGCACCATGGCGTAATACATATTGGCGAAAAAGACTTTCACACGATTCTCGTCCCTGGAACGGCGAACCGCCAGAACAACCTTATTTCCTTTTTTCCAGCTGTCGTACATCTCCAGGATCAGCAATGAATCCTCCTGCAGATCCGCCTGTTTCGTCACCGCGCAATCCCCCGTGCAGACGCTGAGCCCCGCAAGCAGCGCCGCATGTTCCCCGAAATTGCGGGACAGTTTTACCAGATGCACCCTGCCGTCCAACGCTTTGATCTCATTCAGGATCTCCCAGGAACGGTCTTTCGAGCCATCGTCCACAAAGACCAGTTCATATTCTCCGATCCGTCCCAGAATCTTTTCTTTCATGTCCTGATAGAGATCCATGAGAGTATCCTCGTTATAGTAAACCGGAACCACAATCGATATTTTGCTCACTTTGTCTCTCCTTTGATCTCCCGCAGGTACGTCTCATAATTCCGGATATATTCCCGGTCATCGTAATGTCTGCTCGCCAGCACTAAGAGAATAGAATCGGGAGAGAAATCATACATGTCCTTCCAGAGCATGGGCGGCAGATAAAGCCCCATTCCGGGTCTGTCCAGCTCGACCACCGTCTCCTCCGTTCCGTTGTCGATCCGCACCTTGCTCTTTCCTCCCACATTGACCAGAAGGAACTCCGTCTCACGGTTGGCATGCTGGCCCCTCACCACCTTATCATCGGAGCCGTAGATATAGAAAACCCTTTTAATGTCAAAAGGGATATCCATCCCTTCTCCTTCTATGACTATAAGATTACCTCTCTCGTCCCCCAGGTCTTTAAAATATAATATCTTATACTGATCTTCCAGCTTCATGACCCTACTCCCTGCACTAACCGCGCCGTCCGGTATTTTCAGCAAAATTCATTCAGCGCCTCAATCACATATGCCTGTTCCTCTTGCGTCATCCCGCTATACATCGGTATGGACAGCACCGTATCCGCATAACGCTCTGTAATGGGAAAACTCCCCTTTCCATACCCCAGAGATCTGTACGCCTCGGATAAATGGGGCGGTATAGGATAATGTATGATGCTGCCGATCTCCCGCCTGTCCAGATAGTCGATCAGCCTGTCCCGCTCCCCGCAGCGCACCACATACTGATGCCATACGCTGTCGGCGTGATCCCGCACCGCGGGCAGGGCAAGCGCGCTGTTTTTCAGTTCGCGCCCGTATCTTTCAGCCAGCCTCCGGCGTTCTTTCGTAAGCTCTTCCATATGGTTGAGGCGCACCCGCAGAAGCCCCGCCTGCAGTTCGTCCAGCCGCGAATTTGCCCCTACCACTTTATTGTAATACCGTCTCTCACTGCCGTAATTGCGGTACATCCTCATATCCGCCGCTATCTTTTCATCCTCTGTCACGATAGCGCCGCCATCCCCGAATCCTCCCAGATTTTTGGAAGGATAAAAAGAAAAGCAGCCGATATCGCCGAAGGTTCCCGTCATCTTTCCATCGAAACGCGCACCGTGAGACTGGGCACAGTCCTCCACCAGTTTCAGGCCGTACTGTCTGCATATCCTTACCACAGGCCCCATGTTGGAAGCCTGTCCATAGAGATGTACCACAAGCACCGCTTTCGTGCGGGCCGTGATCTTACTCTCAATCCGCTCCGCGTCCAGATTAAAATATTCATCCGGTTCCACAAATATAGGGGTCGCGCCATTGATGGTGATCCCCATGACGCTGGCGATATAAGTGTTGGCCTGCACGATCACCTCGTCACCCGCCCCGATGCCCAGCACACGAAAGGCCAGCCAGAGAGCGTCCAGTCCGCTGGCAAGTCCCACGCAGAAGCGACTCCCTGTATAGGCGGCAAATTCTTTTTCAAAAGCCTCTACTTCCGGCCCCAGAACATATCTGCCGGAACGCAGTACTGCCAAAGCTTTCGCCTCAAATTCCTCCTGATATTTCAAAAACCCTCTGTCCAAACGGTTCGGCATGATCCGCATATCCCATGGTCCTCTTTTCCCTTATAAAGGTGTCTGATACAGGAAAATTATACTAGAAAAAGACGTGAATAGCAATGACGAAAATACAGAACCAGAAAAACCACCCCTCAGCATTGGCGCCTCCTGTCAGGGAACGCTCCAATACAGCGGGATGGTCCGCAAAACCTCGTCATGACTCTTTTCTCTACATCAGATAGATGGGAAGCTCCTGCCCGATACCATACCTGTTGGCATCTTCCTCCACACCTCTTTTTGCCGCTTTTTTCTCTGAAGTCTCCGAAGCGGCTTTTGGGGCAGTTTTACCGGACGTTTCCTTTTTAGCGGACGTTCCCTTTTTGGCGGCCGCTTTTTTCAGTTTGCCGCTCTCTGCAGAACCGGCCTGTTTGGTCTCAGCGGCCATCTGATCCTCCGACATGCTTTCTGCCGTTGTTCCTGCAGCCTGATCCTTCGCTTTGCCGCCCGCCGCCTTACCTTGCGCTGTTTTTCCCTGAGCCGCTTTCGCCGCTCTCTTGATACTACCTGCTCCTACGGACATTTTTCTCTACCTCCTTTGCAAGCGCCAGATACTCTCCGGCGCTTCTTGCGCTCTTTTTGTATACCATCACGGGCCTGCTGTTATCCTGCGCCCATTCGATCTCGCTGTCCACGCGGATTACGGTGTCAAACACCGTCACATCCTCAAACTCGCCCAGAACCTCCAGCGTCTGCTTCCCATAATTTTTTCTGGCGTCCATCTTAGTGATCACCACGCCTAAAAGCTTCAGTGAAGGCGCGATTTTTCTAACATTTTCCAAAAATTCAAACATATTCGCCAGACCGAACAGCCCCCAGGGACTGGCTTCCACGGGAAGGATCACAAAATCCGATGCGCAGAGGATATTCGTGACCCAGCCCCCCAAAGTGGGCGGCGCATCGATGAGAATGTAGTCATATTTCCCGTTTTCTTTGATTTTTTCCAATCCGTTAGAGAGAATCGTCTCTCTCTGCCGCTTGGCGAAGAGCTCGTATTCGATGCCGCTCATCAAAGTGGAGGAAGGTATCAGATCCAGATTCTCATAGGGCGTGTGCACCACATATCCGGTCAGATCTTCCTCCTGTCGTATAGCGTGATAAAGGTTATTTTCCCCCGCGGCAAACTCAAGCACCTGTTCTTCCGGACAAAAAGACAGGGAAAGATTCATCTGCATATCGCCATCGATCAGCAGCACTTTCTTTCCCAGCGTGGAAAGCGAATATCCCACATTTGCACAGGTAGTAGTCTTTCCGCTGCCGCCTTTATTATTCGCAAAGGCTATTGTCTTCGTCTGTTTTGCCATAGAGACACTCGATTCCTTTCTCCGCAAAATAATTCATCCATTCTTCCGAAGGGCGGATATCCGTCACTACCATGTCGATCGCCGACAGTTCACAGATCCGCGAGAAAGCCACATTGTCAAACTTTGTATAATCCACAGCCAGAATGCGCTTTTTTGCGCACTTTAGCATTGTCTGTTTCACCTGGGAAAACATTTCGTTGGCATCTGTGATCCCCTTTTTCATATCGATCCCCTTACAGGAGAGAATCACCTTATCCGCATGGAAAGAGCTGACCCCTTCCATGGCTTTCGGTCCCACCAGAGCCAGATAATTTTCCCGCAGGGTTCCTCCTGTGGAAATAATATCCCAGCCATTCACATCCGCCAGTTCCACCAAAACTTCTATGGAATTGGTGATGACTGTCAACCGTTTGCGAACCTTCAGCGCCTTTACGATAGAGACCGCCGTGGTGCTGGGATCCACGATGATATGCTCCCCCTCCCGGATCAGGCCCGCCACCAGTTCCGCAATCACCTGCTTTCCCCGCATATTCCGCTTTTTGCGGACATTGAAAGGCATATCGATGCTGGTATTCTCATTCAGAATAGCGCCCCCATAGCTCTTAGTGGCAAGACCTTCCCTGTCAAGCTTATCCAGATCCCTCCGGATGGTTTCTTCGGAAACCTCAAAGAGTGCACTCAGTTCACTGACAACTACCTTTTTTTCATCCTGCAGCTTTTCCAAGATCATATTTCTTCGTTCAACTGCCAGCACTTTGTGCACCCCCTTTATAAGATCGACTTAATGATCTGCTCATCGGGATGGGCGATAACGGTGGAATCCAGATACATGCCGCTCTCCGCCACAGCCGCCTTGGCTCTGGCAATGGCCGCGTCTACCGCCGAAACCTCCCCGCACAAATACACATAAGATTTGCCGCACATTCCCTTTGCAATGCGCAGTTCGATCAATTCCACCTCGGAAGTCTTTGCAGCCACATCTGCAGCCACGATAATGGAAGACGCGTCAAATGTCTCCAAAACGCCCAGGGAGCTCACGTTCTCAATATGGGTAGTCCCGTATATGGCGGGGAAAATCCCCTCATCCGGATTTCCCAGCACAAAACTGTCGATCAGCTGCTCCCCATACTGCACCTTAGCCGTTGCTACCGCCGCGTCCACGGCGCTGAGATCTCCGGTGATCAGCGCTATGTATTTTCCGGGGCAGACCACCTGCGCTTCGATCAACTCTACCGCCGCAGTTTTTACCATGGCATCCGCCGCAGTAACGCCTGTAGAAACCGTCTTAAATTCTATCATTCCCAATGCTCTGCTCATGGTCCGCCTACCTCTCTGTAATCACAATGTATTTGTCCGTCACTTCCCTGACAATGCCATCCATGGAAGCGTGAATCGCTACGCTTAAGCCATTGCCGCAGGCTGCGATCCTGTCTCCGCGCTTCACTTCTGTTCCCGCATGGACCTCCGCAACGGCGGGAGCTCCGATGTGCTGACTCATCATAATCTTCACTTTGTGGATCAGATTCTGTTCCTTCCAGTAAGAGTCTTTCTGTAAAGGAGCCTCCGCGTCATACCGAGCAAGCCCCAGTCTTGCCGCCAGCCGCTCCTCCGGCACTTTGCGGTACTGTCTGCTTTCCTGAACAGGAGCGGGAACCACGCCCGCGGGAGGCTTTACTCCTGCCTTGCGAAGACCCGCCTTATAGTCAGCGATCAGACTTCTTGGCGACAATCCCTGAGGGCAGGAAAAATTCTCACAAAGGCCACAGGAACTGCAAAACATAGTATTTAAGAACACATTTGTATCCTGAAAGTCCTGATTCGCCGCGCTCCGCATAAATTTATGAGGCTCAATGGGGTGTCCCAGCGCATGTCTGGGGCACAGACTGGTACATGTCTCACACTGACAGCAGGAAGAAGCCGCCCGCTTTAAGTCGATAGCGGGATTCCTGTTTTTCCTCTGTACCAGGGGATGACTCTTATCCAGCACGATCACGGCGTTTGTGGTTTTTGTCACCACCGCCGTCTCATCCGCCAGATTTCCCATCATAGGGCCGCCCACCAGATAAACGGGATCCTTTGCCAGTGTCTTTCCCGCATACGCCGTCACGTCTTTGATGGATGCGCCCAGAGGCACCCTCACTGTGACAGGATGCTCCACCTCGCCGACAATGGTCACCACCTTGTCGATAACAGGCGTATTCTCCTCCAACGCCCGATATATATTGTAAACCGTCTCCACGTTAAAGACGGCCACGCCCTCCTCAATGGGCAGACCTCCGGGGCGGATCACCCGGCCCGTTGCCTCGTAGATCAACACCACCTCGTCCCCCATGGGATATGCGCCGTCCAGAAGCTGGATGCGCATATCGGGATAGGCGTCTATATATCTGTCTATAGCTTTTAATGTCGCTTTGTATTCTTTTTTAATGCCGATAACAGCTTCCTTTGCCCCGACTGTCCGGGCAATTTCATCAAAGGTCCTTAAAATTTCCTCCGCCCGCTGTTCCAGCAGCTGTCTGTGAAGCTTCAGCAGCGGTTCACATTCAGCACAATTCATCAGGATCACTTCAGCGCGCTCATCCACTTTCGCATAGGTGGGAAAACCCGCGCCGCCGGCGCCTACAATGCCTGAATCCTGTAATATCTGCTTTAACTTCTGAATCTCCATCACACGCCCCAACTTTCCTGAGAAAAATTCCTTCGGAAACCCCTACTTCTCGTCAACGATCCCCACGATCGCCGCGTCCACAGGTACGTTCTCCAAACCTACTCTTGCCGCGCTTCCCATGGTCACCAATACAGTTTCCCCGATTCCCGCGCCGATATTGTCGATGGCGACAAACCGGGACGCGCAGGCCCCCATTTCCTCCAAAGGCTCAATGATCATAAACTTATTGCCGATCAGATTTTCACATTTGCGGGTGGAAACAATGCTTCCAACTACCTTTCCTATCACCATGACACGATTCTCCTTTAATTCAGGGGCTCCGCAAAATACGCTTTCCTTTTTGCGGCAGCCCCTGACGGATACCTGACGATTCATCCGTCCGGCAGACAGCTGTCCGGACCGTTTGCTACCTGATGATCGTGACCTTGTCGCCGGTCCTGATCTTGCTGGCGTTCGCCTCATCGGTATCAATGTGCATCTCCAGGGTAAAGCTATCGTGCACACGAATCTTTACCTGATTAAATATAGTGCCTCTCTCGTTATCCGCTTTAACGGACACGATATCCCCGTCATGGACGCCGGCTGCAGCCGCGTCCGCAGGCGACATATGAATATGGCGCATGGCAATGATACAGCCTTCCTTCATGTAAATCGCGCCCTTGGGGCCGACTACCGCGATAGGAGCGCTGGCTGCCACATTCCCCGACTCGCGGATGGGCGCCGCTATGCCAAGCTTCATGGCATCGGTGGCTGAGATTTCAACCTGAGATGCCTTTCTCACAGGTCCCAGGACCCGGACATTCTCAATCGCGCGAAGCTTAATGCCAACGATGGTGACAGTCTCATTGCAGGCGTATTGTCCGCCCATCAGATCTTTCTTTTTCGTCAGCTGATATCCCTCGCCAAACAGAGTCTCCACATCCTGTTGGGTCAGATGGATATGTCTTGCGGACACACCCACCGGAACCTGATAACCATTTGTCTTCTGGTCCATCTTATTGATGGTCTCAAGGACCATTTTTGTGATTGCTTCAACCGTCTGCTGTTCCATGATTATCCTCCACAAACTACGAACGATCCGTTAACAGGATCAGGCTTTGATCTTGGGAAGAATCATCTCAACATCAGAATGAGGACGAGGGATTACATGGGTAGCTACCAGCTCGCCCAGTTTGCTTGCGCTTGCGGAACCGGCTTCCACGGAAGACTTCACCGCGCCTACATCGCCGCGTACCATTACGGTCACCAGACCGGATCCGATCTTCTCAGTACCTACCAGCGTTACATTCGCCGCTTTACACATTGCGTCCGCCGCTTCGATTGCCGCCACCAGACCTCTTGTTTCTACCATTCCTAATGCTTCCTGTGCCATTTCTTTTTCCTCCTGTTTTCTTGAAATTATTTTATACTTCCTGAATCGTCTGCGCATCCAGCGAACTTACCGATGTCTTATCCCGAAACCGGCTGGCGCTGAGTTTCACAAGCCGCCAGATCTCCTCGTGGGGATTGGCGATCACGCCGCTCGCCACAGGCTTCTTGATCGCATTCTTCACCGCGGTTTCCACCGCTTCCGTCACAGCCGCCACATCGCCCGTGATCACAACGGTGACAAGGCGTCCGCCCAGTTTTCTCTCCCAGGTTACCAGCTCCACGCCGGAAGTCTTGCACATGATATCCAGCGCATCCACCGCTGCCACCACACCTGAGATTTCGATAAAGCCTAATGATGTATTACTCATGCCTGGCTCCTTCTCTTCCCTATCAGGTCCTTTTCCCAGATCATCATCCGATCCCTGCCATCAGATTCTGGGAAGGATCTTCTCCACATCGGCGTGAGGACGGGGGATCACATGTGCCGCCACCAGCTCTCCCAGTCTGCTTGCAGCTGCGGAACCGCTCTCTACAGACGCCTTTACGGCGCCCACATCGCCGCGCACCATTACGGTTACCAGACCGGACCCGATTTTCTCGGTACCGATCAGCGTTACCTCCGCGGACTTGGTCATTGCATCAGCCGCCTCGATTGCTGCCGTAAGACCTCTTGTTTCTACCATTCCCAATGCTTCCTGTGCCATAATGTTCTCCTTTCATAGGCTCAATGTGTAAATTGTACTTTAATTCTTGTCAAATGCGTTCAGTTTCAGCATCTTCTCCGTATCTTCCGTAGGCCTGGCAATAATGTGTTTCTGCACCACTCCGGTCAGGGACTCCGCCATAGCCTCCCCTGCCGCCATAGCCGCTTCCACATCTGCAACGGATCCCCGGAATTTGATCGTTACCAGCAAAGGCACCGGTAGCGAATCTGCATTTGCAGGTTTATTTTTATCGAAAGTCTCCAGTCTGACGTTTGCCGCCTTACAGCCCGCATCGGCTGCGAGGAACGCGCAGGTCAGTCCGTATACCTCCAAAAGTCCTACCGCTTCTTCCATAACCGCCTCATTTCCGCATGGTCAGCTACTTGTTGACAATGGCAATCTTCAGTCCCGTCATCGCCAGATTCGTTTTTAACGCTTCGTTGATTTCCTCCAGAGGATATGTATGAGTGATCAGCTTGTCAATAGGCAGTCCGATCTTCTTTGCGCTCTTTAAGAAATCAAAGGTAGTCGCATAATCTCTCAAAGTATATACCCATGACCCCACGGTAGTGATCTCCTTGGAACAGATATCAAAGTGAGGATTGATGGTTGCATCGCCGCCGTTGATGAAAAATCCCAGTTCGCAAAGTCCGCCGCCATTGCGGATGAACTTATAGATGTTGGAATGTCCTGCGGGAGATCCGGTGCACTGGAACGCGAAATCCGCCAGATGTCCGTCAAATTTCTCCGCTACCGCGGCGGACAGCGCCTCAATGCCCTTGTGATCCTTAAAGTTGACATAGTCGGAAGCGCCAAGCTCCTTAGCGAATTCCAGACGTTTGTTCTCTCCGTCTACCGCCACAATGTTGTTGATGCCCATAGTGCGCAGGATCGCGATACAGATCAGGCCGATCGGCCCGCAGCCCTGCACCACCACTCTGGAATTGAAGCGGAGAATGCCGGTACTCTTGGCGCGCTCTACGGCGTGGATCAAAACCGCGCAAGGCTCGATCAGAATCCTTGAGTAGAGATCCAGATCGCTGACGTTGAATACCGTGGAGCCTCCCCTGATTAAAATATAGTCGGAGAACCATCCGTTCAAATGAATATCGTCATCGGGAAGCAGTCCGTAAACGTCCGCGCCCCCCACATTCTGCTTATTCAGGTCAAACATGGTAATATCAGGATTATCCTTGAAGATCATGCAGGTCACTACTTTGTCGCCGACTTTTAAGTCTTTGCCCGCGCTGTCTTTCTTCACATTCTTCCCCATTTTCACGATCTCGCCGGTGCCCTCATGTCCCAGGGCAACGGGAATCAGGCTGAAAGGATCCCGCTTGAACTCATGCGCATCGGTACCGCAGACGCCGCATCCCTCCACCTTCACTAAAATATCGTCATCTCCCACCTGCGGCATGGGAAATTCTTTTACATCAAAGTGTTCCAGACTTGTCAGCATTGCCACGTGGGCGGTTTTGGGGATCGCGCCGCCTGATGAGCTGCCGCCGGCCGGGGATGATGCATTCGCTCCTGCCATATTGGCAAGCACTTGTTTTACGATCGCTTCGATCTGTGCTGTATCAGCCATTTCTACTGCTCCTTTCTGATTTTTATGTCAAACTTCAAACTTTTTAAAATCTTCCTACCGTATACAGAGGCTGTCAGCCATAACGCACCGTCTGCTCTTAGTAAACGACTTGGCGCTTGTCAGGCCTTCTCCGGTACGGCTGGCAATGGTAAAGGTACAATACCCTTCTCCGCCAAATCCTAACGCCGCGTAGGAAGGCGCGTTTTTCACCAGAATTGCCGTATCGATCTCCCTGGCGTACTTTGTAATATGGTCGATATTCTTGGAATGGATATGGGCGGAATGACGATTGCCATGCTCCAGCCAGACAGCCTTTTCAATAGCATCGTCAATATCTTTCGCACGAACCATGCCAAGAATCGGCATCATCAGTTCCGTTGCAATCAAAGGATGCTCTTTCTCGCCCTCAAACACGATACAACGGATATTGTCGGGCACGGTAACGCCGATCATTCCAAGCAGCGTCTTTGCATCCCGTCCCACACATTTGCGGTTCAGACCCTTGGGAGTCAGCACAACGTTTATCAGCTTATCCTGCTCCTCTTTGGAGATCAGATAGCAGCCCTGTTCGGAAAGCATATAGTGCATCAGTTCGTCCGCGATGGAATCCACCGCTACGATCTCTTTCTCCGCGATACAGGGAAGGTTGTTGTCAAAGGTACAGCCGTTCACGATATCTTCCGCCGCTTTGCGGACATCCGCAGTTTCGTCCACCACTGCCGGAGGATTGCCCGCGCCTGCGCCGATTCCGCGTTTCCCCGAAGAAAGCACCGCCGTAACCACGCCGGGACCGCCCGTTGCGGCAATCAAAGGGATATCCTTATGTTTCATCATGATATTGCTGGTTTCCAGCGTAGGTTTCTCAACGGTACATGCCACATTGTCAGGACCGCCTGCCTCCAATGACGCCTCATTGATCAGATTCAACGCAAAAATAGAAGTCCTGATCGCTGCCGGATGGGGGTTAAACACAACAGTGTTGCCTGCCGCGATCATGCCGATGGAATTGCAGAGCACCGTCTCGCTGGGGTTCGTGCAGGGAGTGATGGCCCCGATCACGCCGAAAGGTCCCATCTCGATCAAAGTCAATCCTCTGTCACCCGACCAGGCAGTGGTCTTAAGGTCCTCCGTTCCGGGAGTTTTGTCTGCCACTAAGTGATGCTTTAATATCTTATGTCCCACATTGCCCATTCCTGTTTCATTCACGCCCATTCTGGCCAATGTCTCCGCATTTTCATGGGTTTTTCTGCGGATGTTGCTGATGATCTGTTCTCTCTGGTCCAGAGACATTCTGCGGATGATAGCCTGTGACTTCTTTGCAGCGGCGATCGCTTCGTTCATATCCGTAAATACGCCATGGCTCTTTGCCACGGGCTCCGCAATCTGAAGCTGCGCCACAACCTCCTGAACAATGTCCTGTACCATGCCTTCATTTACAAGCACGATATTACCTCCTCCAATACAGAGCGCCCGTAAGATGCCAGTTCCGTGTCCTGCTTTGCGGAACCGCCGCTGACTCCCAGCGCCCCGATGATCACATCATTGTACTTCAAGACTTCGCCGCCGCCAAAAATGGTAATCTTTCCATTGTTGGTAAACTGGATGCCGTAAAGAGATTCTCCCGGCTGGCTTAAGCGTCCCAGTTGTTCGGTGGACATCTGAAAGGCAATGGATGTATAGGTCTTATTTAACGCCACGTCAAAGCTTCCTATGTATGCGCCGTCCATACAATGGATGGCAACCGGTCTGCCCGCCGCATCGGACACGGCTGTCACCACACGCATGTTCCACTCCGCGGCTTTTGTCTCGATCCTCTCGATCAACTTCACCGCAAGCTTTAAGGGCATGGACGGGATCACAGCGCCGCCGTTTGCCGCAACAGGCCTCCCGGGCAGTCCGGCGTTTTCTCCTGCGGCGTCATGGTTGCCGGCCGTCCGTCCAAGGACGTCCCGGACCACTTTTTCTATCAGTTCCTGATCTGTCTGCTTTCCGGTTTGTTTTTCCATATTCTTTACCAATTTATCTGCCGAGCTGCTCCATCACTTTTCTGGTGATCTCCGCTACCAGTTCCGGTGATGCCGCTGCGGCGCCCTTTTTGCTGTCACAGCCTCCGCCGCAATTATGGCAGCTGGGCTTGCCCTCCTTCAGATTCTGGCACAGATTTGCGGGATGACGGCCTTTCATACCGAACTGTCTGCGGATCTCATACAGATCCTCCACCTGCTGGGGCGTAAACTCCTTGGGGCCGCCCAGCATCCTGGACTGGTACAAAAGCTGTGCGTAAAATTCAACGGATTCCATTTTCAGATATGCGCTCAACAGGGAATCAGAATAGGTCAGTGCGCCGTGGTTCTCCAGCAGCACCGCATCGAAATACTGCACATACTCGGAAACCGCATCGGGGATTTCCATGGTGGAAGGTCTGCCGTACTTCGCGATAGGCACGCAGCCAAGCGCGATGACTGCCTCGGGCATGATCGGCTGGGTCAGAGGAATGCCTGCGATAGCGAACGTGGTGGCATACATGGGATGCGCGTGCACAACGCTGTTTACATCGGGTCTCTCCTGATATACTCTCATGTGCATCTTGATTTCGGATGAAGGCTTAAAATTGCCGTTTGCCTGAAGCACATTGCCCTGCGCATCTACTTTACAGATGTATTCCGGCGTCATAAAACCCTTGGACACACCGGTAGGGGTACAGAGAAATTCGTTATCGTTGAGTTTGACAGAAATGTTGCCGTCATTTGCGGCGACCATGTTTCTGTTGTAAATTCTCTTTCCGATGTCGCAAATCTCTTTTTTGATTTCATACTCGTTTTGCATTTTGATTCCTCCTGTTTTGTTGTTTCTTGTTCTATTATAAGTCTATATACCACACAAGTCAACATTCTTGATGTTGGATTTGTGTCGTTTTTTGAGTTTTGGAAGGTTCTCTCAGATAGTCCAGGATCTCTTTCACGCCCTCCCCCGTAACGGAGTCCACAAAAAAGATCTTTTTACATCCGGAATTGCGCAGCCAGCGCTCCGCCAGCGGACGATTCGCCCCGGGATCGTTTATTTTAGTAACGATACCGATCACGTCACGGTTCACCATGCAGGTGATGTTGGGCGGGAACAGGGTATACGGTTCCGTGGCCGCCACCAGAAGCCCCACCACATCCGCCTCATAAGCATACAGCGCAAGAGCGTACCCCAGATGCTTTGTCTGCGCATACTCCCCCGGAGTGTCGATCAGCACATCATGATAATGAATATACTGTGTCTTGTCATAATGCACTTTTTCTCCGTTCAGCGCCTGTTTTAAAGTAGTTTTTCCACTTTCGCTGCGCCCCATGAGTATCAGCTTTTTCATTTTCATCTCTATTCCATTTTATTTCCTATCCATTCGGACGGCCATACGCGGGCGGTCATATTAACCGGACCTCCGACTATATTTCCGGATGTCAGACCAGACTGCCGGACAATATCGTCACTCCGCAAGCCTGGCTGTTTTACGTTTACCCAATAAAACGGTAAAAATACGCAAATACGGCTCCGCGTCATGTTCGGGTAACAGGACAGACCGTATAGCCAAGCTCATTTTTCACATAATCCAGAATAGCCTGCTCGGAAGCTTCCACCTCCGATACTGTCCCCAATATAATCAGGGAACCGCTGAACCTGTCCACAAAGCCCAGATCGATAGCCGCCGCTTTCATAGCCACATCCGCCATGATGATCGCCGTCTCCGCAGGGGAGACGGTCAGAATGCCGATAGCGGCTCTCGCGTAATCGATACCGGGATCCAGCCCCAGCTTTTCATAAAGGATGGGATCAGGACTTGCTATGATGTGCGCCAGCGTGATCTGTTTTCCGGGCACCAGCTCCTGTACGATCCTCTGTTTTTTCTTTTCGTCAAGCCAATCCATAAGCACCTCATTTACCTGTCCGGCGTCTACCCGCCGATATGACATTTCAATTTGGAACTGGTCTCCACAACCTTTTTTAACATCTGCATATGCTCCGGTTCCGGCGGCAGAAGATCCGACAGCTCGTATTTCCTGCCCAGGCCCTCATATTTATCCTGCCCCAGTCTGTGATAGGGAAGCAGATAAATGTCCTGTACGCCGGGGAGCTTATCCGCAAAAACGGCAATATCCCGAATTTCCTCCGGGCTGTCGTTAAAAGTCGGGATCACCGGCACGCGGATACTCAGCCTTGTCTGACCGGACGATGCGATCTTTCGGGCGTTCTCCAGCATCAGTTCATTGCCTTTTCCCGTAAAAGCCTTATGCTTTGCACTGTTGATATGTTTGATGTCCATCAGATAATGATCCAGATAGGGCAGGATCTGTTCGATGACCTCCCACCCGGCGCAGCCCATACTCTCCATTGCCGTACGGATCCCCATCCCTTTGGCCGCCCGCAGAAGATCCCTTGCAAACTCCGGCTGGCAGAGGCTCTCGCCGCCGGACAGGGTAAATCCCCCGTGGGAGCGGTTATAGTACGGTCTGTCCTTCTCCACAATCTCCATGACCTGCGCCACAGTGATATCCTGTCCCACCGTTTTCACCTTGCCGCCCACCGTCATCTGCTGGATACCGTACTCCTGCGATTCGGGATTACAGCACCATTTGCACCGCAGTACACAGCCCTTCAAAAAACAGATGGTGCGGATGCCATCGCCATCATGGATAGAATATCTCTGGATATCAAAGATACGTCCTTTTGTCTGTAAATAATTCATAGCCGTTCCCCGCCTCGTCTGCGCCCGTTAAAATCCCTGCTCCGTTCGCCGGATGATATCGTCCTGCAAAGACTTGGACAGAGTGGTAAACAACGCGCTGTAACCCGCCACCCTGACTACCAGATGGGCATACTTCTCAGGATACTTCTGAGCGTCCAGAAGCGTCTCCCTGTCCACCACGTTAAACTGCATATGGCTCCCCTTCTGATCAAAATAAGAGCGGATCAGCGCCACGAAATTCTCCAGTCCTTTTTCACCGGAGAGCGCCGTAGGATGAAATTTCTGGTTAAACAGCGTACCGTTGGAGGCAATGCCATGATCCAGCTTGGACACGGAATTGGCCGCCGCGGTAGGCCCGTGCACATCCTTTCCCGCGGAGGGAGAAACCCCGTCCGCCACAGGGGTGTGGGCCAGCCTTCCATCGGGCGTAGCGCCGGTCTGGGCTCCCAGTGGCACATTGGCGGACACAGGATACAGACCCGCCTGGAACTGTCCCCCTCTGGGATTTTTGTAGTTCAGCAAAGGTCTGGTGTAAGTGTAAGCCACATCCCTGGCGAACAGATCCACCTCCTCGATATCGTTTCCAAATTTAGGAACTTCGTCAATCATAGCGCGAAGATCTTCGTAACGCTTCTTTTCCTCGGGAGAAATCTCCGTATTCATGACGGCGGAGATCATTGACGCGATCTGGCTCTCATCCACGCTTAACCCCTGGGAAGCCATCTCCTTTACAATCTGCGTGACAATCTCCGCGGCCGATGTCTCGTCAAAACCTTGTCCGTAATTCATGGCCAGAGCACGCTTATACTCCGCCATCGTCACCTTCTTTTCGTCATACACCAGCTTCTTGATCGCATAGAGGGAATCCGCCATGTTGGCAATGCCAAAGCCCTGGGGGCCGGTAAAGTTATACACGGCTCCGCCCTCCTGAACCGTCTTTCCTCTCTTGATGCAGTCGTCCACCATACAGGACAGAAAAGGCAGAGGGCAGCGTGTCGCATGGGCTGTGTCAATAGCGTTATCCGCGTTGACCAGAAGAGAAAGATTATAATTCATCTGCTTTTTATAAGCATCATAAAATTCTTCAAAGGTGGTCATATCCTCCACCCTGCCGGTCTCAATGCTGATCTTCTCCCCTTTGTCATAGCCGTTGGAAAATACCAGCTCCAGAGGACGGCACATATTATAGAACGCCGCGTCATGCCATCCCTCGGTCTTGCCCGCTTTCTGAGGTTCCACGCAGCCGATGATATTGTACTCTCTGGCGTCTTCTATCGTAAGGCCGCGGCTCAGCAGGGAAGGAATGATGACTTCGTCATTGTAGTATGCGGGAAGCCCGATCCCTGTCCTTGTCAGATCTGCGGCTTTGAGCATCAACACATGGGGCGTCTTGTTCCACACCCTGATCGACAGGGAAGGCTGGGGCAGGAAGACATGCTTTGACGCCGTAATACACATGAAAGAAAGATCGTTGGTCACATCGTTGCCGTCCTTGTCCTGACCGCCTACGATCAGGTTCTGGAACAGACTGTAGCCCGCAAAACCTTCCGCGCTTGCGGCATCACGGCATTTATTCAGGTCGTTGAGCTTGACCCAGACGCAGTCCAAAAGTTCCTGCGCAAACTCCCTGGTCAGCTTTCCACCGTCCAGATCTTTTTTATAATAAGGATACATATACTGGTCAAATCGTCCGGGAGAAATGGAATGACCGCTGGACTCGATCTGAAGCAGCTGCTGCACAAACCAGAAACTCTGACACGCCTCATAAAAGCTTGTCGCTCCTTTCGCAGGCACCCTGCGGCAGTTGGAAGCGATCTGTAAAAGTTCCCGCTTTCTCGCCGGATCGGCGCAGGACGATGCCTCGCTCTCAGCAAGCTTTGCGTAGCGCTCCGCATAGCGGATCACCGCCCTGCAGCTGATCAGCACCGCCTTTAAAAACTGACTTTTCGTACAAAAATCCTGATCTCCAACGTTACACTTTGCCAGTTCGTCCTCCACCTGCGCAATAATACCCTCATATCCGATGGCAAGCACTTTATCATACTGAACGGTAACATGTCCCACACCGTTATAAAAATAATTGCCCGGGGTAAAAATATTGTGCTCGATGGCTTTTTTTGTCTCCTCCGTCATCAGGGAAGTGGCCAGCTCGCTGGTGGTCTTGCCTTCCCAGTAAGCGTCAGCCTCCAAAAGCTCTTTCTTTGTCTTGTCCGATATGTAAAAAGGATCCGCCGTCCGGGTCGCCACCGTCTCAAATTCCGACTCCAGCCATTTGTAGGAAAATTCAGGATAAGTCTGGCACCCTCTGGGCGCAATGGTCGTACTGCCCACGATCAGCTCATTCTCCCTGATGATAATGGGAATATTATCCAGGATATGCTCAAACGCTTTTGCGCGGCGCATCACAATAGGCAGCGCCTCCGTCTCCTTGTAAGATTCTGTGATCAATTTTGCCCTGGCAGACTCGATCTCCGGCATTTTCGCATACAGATGCGCGACCAGCTTGGGGATTCTGTCCGTTTTAGGGATCTCAGACGTATAATACTTCTCCATAACGGCTCCTTTCATTTCTCATCAGACCGCTGTCTGCGGCGGTTTTCATATCGCCGATCCGGACATTGCGCGGCTCATAATTTCAGTATATTCTTCTATCCCCCGCATGTCAACAAAACCACTAGTTATTTTATACCTTTTTGTGGAATTGGTTTGGTTTTTGTTGCATTGGGCTTTGGGAAAATGTTGTTTCTGTTTCTTTCTATAGTCATATACGGCTTTGTCATAACGATCCTGCTTCCAGCTTCACAGGTATAGTCTGGGTCGGACAGGCGCGGTTTTGCGCGGTAAAACCGCGCAGGCAAGGATTGTGTCCGAGCAGGGACAGATTTTCGCTGGGCAGGCAAGGTTTGCGTCTTGGCTGGGGCGGATTTTCGCTGAGCAGACAAGGAATTTTGCCGCGCAGACAAGGTTTGTATCCGAGCAGGGACGGATTTTCGCCGAACAGACAAGGAGTTTTGCCGCGCAGGCAAGGATTGCGTCCGAGCAGGGACGGATTTTCGCTGGACAGACCAAGATTTTTGCCGCGCAGGCAAGGTTTTGTCCTTGTCGGAAAGGGCAGTCCGGAGTATAATGAAATAGCAGGCTGCCACGGCGCCGGATCTGCAGCCTGCGGTTAAAAATATGCTCGGATCATTTTCCTTAGAACAACCTGTGCGCCATTTTTTAGTCAGATACACTTTTTCAAAATCCGTAACCGGACCAAGACGCGATCTTACCTTGCTTTGCCATGTGGCTGAACTGTTACGATTTCACCTTATGAACTGACAGGATCGCGGAATCAGGCACGGAATAAACCCCTGAAAGGCAGAATATGAGCGCTTCACAAATCATACAAAATACCGCATACGCAAAAATCGACCTGCACACCCATTCCTGCGCCAGCGGCCACGGCACAACAGACAGAATTACAGATCTGGCCCGAGAAGCCGCGAAACGTCATATGGAAGTTCTGGGCGTCAGCGACCACGGCCCCGCCACCCTGGGAAGCGCCGGCCTTTCTTATTTCCGCAGCCTGTTTTTGTGCGAACGGAACCGTTTCGGGATCAAACTGCTCTATGGCGCTGAGGCCAATATTCTGGACACGGACGGCAGACTGGATATCCCAGATGATATTCTGCGCCGTCTGGACTTCTGCATCGTCAGCATGCACCGCCCTGTTTATACAGCCGGTTCAGCAACGGAAAATACCAAGGCGTATATCCGCGCCATGCGCCATCCTAATGTCAGGATCCTCGGGCACTGTGATGACTCCCGTTTCCCCGTAGATTACAGGAAGCTTCTTCAGGCCGCCCAGACCTTCAGGGTAACTCCCGAACTGAACAACGTATCTTTACTGCCGGACAGCTACCGCAGGGATTGTCGCGCCAACGCTATCTCCATGCTGAAAGTCTGCGAGACGCTCTCCTGCCCCGTACTCTTATCCAGCGACAGCCACGGAAGAGAACATATCGGCGATGTGGCGGAATGTGTGAAATTGATTCAGGAAGTGGGGTTTCCCGATGAACTGATTGCAAAATCGCTGTGGTAAATATTAAAGATAGTGTCTCCTGCATCCGGTTCGCGATATGTTTTTTGATCTGAATAGACGCAATTCCATAAAAACACGTTTGCAACGATTAATATAAACCGCATAACAATATTTGCATTCCGCGTTTATCAACCGTTGTCACTGTTAATCGCCGCAATACATCAAGTTATGTATTAAAAAAACTTATCACCTCAAAAAATTCATTTATGTTTGAACCTTTTCTTCCTAATTTCTCCCAGTCATATTGAGTGGAAGTTTGGATTTCATATTGTTTTTTACTAATTGAATAGTTATTAATAATGAAACAATTTTCCTTCTTCAGCAAGGATAGCATTATAGCATAAGACGACCCGTTTGAATTAAGCACATTATAAATTTTCTCGTCAGCTTTAAATTCATCAATATTTTTATACCCCATCTCTTTCATAATATATCGTGCCGTATTGTTCCCCTTATATTTGGGCACATGCAAACATGCAATATATTCAAAATCAGGAGAATCAACAATAAGGAAATGCGGGATTCTGCCGCTTCGATTTTGGAGTATACAATATTCTAAAAGTTGCCGCAGACTTTCTCTTTCACCCTCTTCCTCTATGGCCCGGTCGCCATCAACAATGATAAATTTAGCCAAACAATTTGCAGTTCCATCCGTTTTAATCTGTTCCAGGAAATTACTATAGCCGCCGCCTTTCATATTTACTGGTTTGAGAACAATAGAAAGTCTTTTTTGTCGGCGCATTTCGTTTATATAATTATATTCCGTATCCCCTTCACAAAAAACTTTGAAATTCTTTTTTGTATCACGTATTTTCCTACTCAATAGCAGTTCCTCCCAAAATACCTTTCATATAAAACTCATATATTTTTGTTGTTTCATATCGTATTTCCGGAAAATCTGCCAGAGAATATAACTCTGATTCCAAAGTTTCAATATCCTTTGTAATAAAATAAATTTGTTCTTTCATATAATTTTTTAAATCAAGGTGCAAAACATTATGTGTAGTAAAAATAAATTGTCCAAAATGCTTTTTCCCACATATAAAGGAAATTACTCTGTCAGATAATACCGGATTTAATACCCTGTCCATTTCATCCGCAAAGACAATTTTATTTTCATAAACTACTTTAAAAATCTGAACAGCCCATGCAAAAAATTCGCGGACACCACTTGAATCACGAGCAAGTTCTCTTGAAAAGGTACCGCCATCTTTTTTTTCCCTGACTATAATTGTTTTTGAAAACGGCTTTTCTTCATCCAATTTGAAATCTATAATGCTATAATCAATCATTCTGAAAATATCCAGATACCTTGAATCGTGTAATATTCTCAAATCATCGTTTTCATTTTTCATAGATTTATAAATATCATAATTTATAATATTTGTCTCTGGGCACAAATCATTTTTTACCCAATCAGTAAATATAATGGCATGTTCGTTACCTAATATTGCAAGCCTGATTACAGTTAAGCCGATTGCATTTTCTTTATTGGTAACTTTTTCCAGAGATTTTTCTATTGCATTTTCCGATTCCGGTAAATCTAAAAAATAAGTGGCATCAACTTGGAAATGACATTTATGGTTGTTTGCACATTCATTTTCATTTTCACACTTTATTGTAGCTTCATCTCTTTCCATAGAAAATATTTTTTTGTATTTTTCTTTTATCTGATTTTTAAAATAAAAGGCCTCTTTCACAATCCCCTCAAAATCAACTTCCAAATGATAAAGATACAAGTTTTTTTCATTTAATAACACTTCAACGTCAAAAGATTGTAATGTCTTATCTTTTTGAGGGCAAAAATCCAGATTATTATTAGTATTTATCGCATTTTTATATGCTTTTGGTTTTTCGGTTTCCATAAAAAAAGATTGAAAGTAGGATAAACTTCTGACAAAATTTGATTTTCCGCCAGCATTTTCTCCCACTATTACAGCAGTTTTTAATACATCCGTTCCCGTCTCTGATGTGATATAATTATCGGGAAATCTTTTTTTTACTTTTGTTTTTGGCGCTATCATTGAAAATTCTACATTATCTCTAAAAGACATAAAATTTGTAAACTTATAATTAAGTATCATATCAGTCCTCCAAAAACATTTTTTTGTTATATACTTGTATTTTTATTATTATAATCTATGTAAAAATAAATATCAAATCGTTTTTTAGCTTTGATAAGCATAACCTGATTTTTATAATATTATAACAACCTTTTCTTTTAATCTATGCCATTTAAAGGTCACAGACTTTAATCCGCACCTCCTCAAAAACTGAATCGGCCAATAAACGGCGATCCCTCCGATCAGGAACCGCCGTTTACTTTGTCATCCAGGATATTTTATTTACCTTACTTTTTTTAGAAGAATTCGCCCGATTCAGGCTTATAATTCAGGATCTCTTCATTCAGCTCCACGCCAAAGTCTCTGCCGATATCGCGGATATTGTCATCCGTTATCATCTGACGGGGCGCCTTGCCTCCGTTCGCGGCCAGAGCGATGGAAGCGATCTGAGCAGCCTTCTCAATGGTGTGCATCAGGCCGAAAGCCGTATCAAAGTCAGGACCCGACACAAACAGTCCGTGGAAAGACCAGATAGCCGCGTCATATTTCTCCATCAATACGCAGGTAGCCTTTGCGATCTCAGGGCCGCCGGGAACCATCCAGGGCACAACGCCAACGCCTCCCGGGAATACCACGCAGCACTCGGTAGCGCTCTTCCAGAGCATTCTGGTAAATACCTCGGCCTTTAAGGGCAGAACATAAGTCAGCGCGATCACATAAGGAGTATGGGCGTGATAGATCACGCGGTTTGCGCCGTTCGTCACTCTCTTTCTCACAGAATGGTTCATAAAGTGGGTAGGGAACTCACTGGTAGGTCTGCCGCCGTTCTCAAGGCCCCAGACAATGCGATAAGAATCGCCCGCGTCATTGATCTCCACGATACAGATGCTGTTCTGGGGTTCCAAGCCTACATTCTGTAAAAATTTGCCGCTTCCGGTTGAAATAAAATATTCGCCTTTCAGATTATCCGCCTGCACGCCGAGAGTCACCCAGGGACTGGGCTCGCTCTTAAAATAAGGGCGGCATTCCTCCACTTCCTCTTCCTTCATGCGGTAGGTCAGGTTTCCTCCGTTTCTCTCATGCCAGCCCTGTCTTACGCCGTCATGACACATACGGATGTAATCCTCCATCACTTTCACACCAAAAATATTATTCATGGTTTCCCTCATTCCTGCGCCGTTTTTTATACTTTATCATCCGGTTGCGGCGCGGCCGGACATCTCATTGCCTAATTTCTCCCGGAAAGCACTTCGTCCTCGTACTTCTGAATTTCCGCAAAGAAATCTTTATCTGACACAACGTTCTGACGCGCACAGTACTCATCCCAGATATCTCCCAGAGGAAGAAGCTTGATCGCCTCATGCGTTGCCATCAGTTCGGTAAATCTGGCCTCATCCTGAAGTTTTTTCAGCTTTTCATTTGGAGTAAGCAACGCTGCCAGCAGTGCCTTCTGCCAGCTTCTAAAGCCCACTGCCCAGGCGGAAACGCGGTTGATGCTCGCATCAAAATAATCCAGTGCCATATAAACGCGCTCCAGGCCATCGCATCTTACGATTTCCTTTGCCATCTCTTTGGTCTCATCGTCAAAAAGCACTACATGATCGCTGTCCCAACGGATCGGTCTGGTAATGTGAAGCGCAATTTCGGGATAGAAGCAAAGCAGCGCAGGAATCTTGTCGGACACTACCTCGGTAGGGTGATAATGACCGTTATCCATCAAAGGCAGGCAGCCGTCATGGGTTGCCGCAAAGCTCAGGGTAAACTCTGCGCTGCCAACCGTGTAAGCTTCCACTCCGATACCAAACACCTTGGATTCCACGCAGGGTTTTACCTTATTCTTATCAAAAGGCTCGGAAAGGATCTGCTCGATGGAATCCTTATATCTCATTCTGGGGCCCATACGGTCCGCGGGAACATCCTTGAAACCATCTCCAGTCCAGATGTTCATAACGCAGGGCACTCCCGTCTCCTCTGCAAAATATTGTGAAATACGGATACAAGCCTTGCCATGATCAATCCAGAACTTTCTGATCTTCTCATCGGGGCTTGACAGCGTCAGGCCGTCCTTCATATTGGGATGAGAGAAAAAGGTGGGATTGAAATCGATACCCATATTTCTCTCTTTCGCAAATTCAACCCACTTCTTAAAGTGCTTCGGCTCAATCTTGTCGCGGTCTGCAAACTCGCCATCCTCAAAGATCGCATAGCTGGCATGCAGATTCAATTTCTTTTTGCCGGGCATCAGGCTTAAAGCCTTATCCATGTCTGCCATCAGCTGCTGGGGCGTCTTTGCCTTTCCGGGATAATTTCCAGTGGTCTGAATACCGCCGGTCAGAGGGCCGTCATGATCAAATCCGATCACGTCATCGCCCTGCCAGCAATGCAGGGAAACCGGAGCTTCCATACATTTTTTCATTGCCGCCTCCACGTCAACGCCGTAGGAAGCATAGAGTTCTTTTGCGGACTCAAATCTTGTCATATCGTCTTCTCCTTTTCTTTATATAAATTTGCATTTTTACCTATACTCTGCAATGGGGAAGGACCTGAACACACATGCCCTCGCGTCTTTTAAGTCCTTTAAATCTCCCAAAGCCATCATCTGCGCCGCCAGATTTCCGATAGCCGTAGCCTCAGTAGGTCCCGCGTATACAGGAATTCCTGTTGCCTGCGCTGTAAGCCTGTTTAAATAATCCGCATTGGCTCCGCCGCCGACAATATGGATCCTGTCATAATCCTGCCCTGTGATGTCCGCGATCTCTTTGATCGTCTTAGCGTAACACTTCGCCAGACTGTTGTAAATCACGGAAGCCACCTCTGCGAGGCCCTCGGGCACCTGCTGTCCGGACTCTCTGCATGCCGCCTGCACCTCTGCGGTCATGTTGGCGGGAGCCAGAAACCGGTCGTCATTGCAATCTACAATGGAAGAGATCGAACATTTGGAAGCCTGCTCGCAGATCTCTCCAAATCCAAGGCTTCCCCCAATCTCCTTTTTTACGGACTGGATCATCCAAAGCCCCATGATATTCTTCAGATAGCGGAAACGGTAATCGTAGCCGCCCTCATTTGTCAGATTATTGGCCTTGCTCGCCTTAGAGCAGTTTGCCTGTAACAGCTCCGTTCCCATCAAAGACCAGGTGCCGGAACTGATATACAGCGTATCATCGCTGTCAGTAGGAACCGCGATCACCGCGGACCCGGTATCGTGGGTGGCCGGAGCGATAACCTTACAATTAAATCCTACCTCCCTTTGAATCTCTTCGGTAAGATCTCCCAGCACGGTACCGGGAGGCACGATCTTCTGGAAAATCTCCGTGGGAAACCCGAGCTCCTTTATCAACTCCATATCCCAGTTCTTCGTCTCGGGATCCACCAGCTGGCCCGTGGTAGCGTTTGTATACTCTGTGACCGCTACGCCGGAGAGCAGATAATGGAAGTAATCCGGCATCATCAGCATCGTCTTTGCCTTTGCCAGCTGCTCCGGCTTTTTCACTTTCAGCGCCATCAACTGATAGATTGTGTTAAAAAGCTGCTTCTGGATACCGGTTCTGGCATACAGATCATCCTCCGAAATATACCGGTACACCTCTTCGTCCATCCCTTTGGTGCGCCCGTCACGATAGGCCACCGCGTTTCCGATCCGTTTGTTATCCTGATCCAACAGTACAAAATCAACGCCCCATGTATCAATCCCCACACTGACAGGAATCTTGCCCATTTCGGCGCATTTTTTCATACCAGCCTTTATCTCTCTGAACAGTCCGTCCACATCCCAGACATTCTCGCCGTCCTTCTCCACCATCCCATTGGGAAAGCGGTGGATCTCCTCCAGTACCATTTTGCCATCCTCCAGATGCGCCAGAATATGTCTTCCGCTGGAGGCGCCGATGTCAATCCCCAAGTAATAAGAACCCATTGTTTTTTGCTCCCTTCTTTATTTATCGCGGGCACCCGCTGGCGGAATGGCCATCCGGCCGTTCCCTGCCCTGAATAAGGTCATTTTAACATGAATGCTTCCCATTCATGTTTTTATGGCCATTCGGCCATTCCCTGCCCCGAATAAGGTCATTTTAACATGAATGCTTCCCATTCATGTTTTTATGGCCATTCGGCCGTTCCCTGCCCCGAATAAGGTCATTTTACCATATTGCAAAGTACAAAAAAAGGACACCTTTTGTTGCAAAAGTGTCCTCATTTGCAATTTTTAAAACAGTCCCGTCACAATGACAGCCAAGATACCGCCAATGGAAGAACCGACCAGATTGACTATCAGCTGGTATGACCAGTCTACCTTCTCGCCGTTCTTATTCGGGAAAGGCAGGATCGCGAACCATACGCTGCTGAATACGGAACGCATAGCGTTCATGCTGAATCCGGTACTGTTCAAGGTCAGCGCGAGGATCGCAACAGACGCGAAGCCGACAACGCCGATCTGCAGCGCCGCGGAATCGCCGCTGGTCGCTTTCAGACAGGTAAACACAAGGAACAGGAACGCGAAAGTGGCGAGCACTTCCTGCACAAAATTCAGCGCCATATGCTTCTCTACCGGATAAGCCGAGAAGATACCTCTCTTGGGGGCATCGCCCGATGCCTTAAAGGAATCCCAGAAAAATACCATACATACAACTTCGGCTACGCCCGCGGCTAAAAACTCCATCAGCAGATAGATCAGCGCCTCCGAAAAAGGCAGCGCGCCTGTAATGATATTGCCAAATACCACGCCAGGATTCAGGTAAGCGGGACCGCCCATAATAACCGCCGTTGTTAATCCCAGTCCCACCGCAAGGCTCCACGCAATGACCAATTCCACATAATTTAAAGTAGATACCAGAGTCTTTTTCAGGGATACGTTACACATATACGCGTAACCTCCCAGTAAAAATACAAGGCTTCCTGCAAATTCAGCTACATATTTCATATCCTAACCCTCATCATTCCTTCGTTTTATTTTTAGTTCGGCGTTTCCCAATTTATTATGCTTTCTGCCGGCCAGGATTTCCTTCTGCGGCGTTATTTTGGGATAATGAGAATGCCGCATCGCCTCCCGCAAACATCTTGTATAAGGAATTTCCGGACTTCACAAAAAACACATCCAATTGGAAGATGGCACACTACATGGACTCGTTTTTCATCTCCTCAACCGCGGAAGATATGTTGGAAACAATCTCTTCGATCTCTTTGTTGACCACGGTGCTCTGCTCGGACAACTTACCCACTTCCTTTGCCACAACGGCGAAGCCCGCGCCCTTTTCTCCCGCTCTCGCCGCTTCGATGCTGGCGTTGAGAGCAAGGATCTTCTGCTTATTCTGCAGTGCTTTCAGCTCGGAAGTCTTGAGAGTGATACGCTCTACCAGCTTATTGGTGTTTTCAACACCGGTCGCGAGTTTAGAAACAATAGCGCCGTTTTTCTTCTTCGCGTACTCCGCGTTGATGAAATTGTTCAGCACCTCGCCCAGCAGCTCCGCGGAAGCGTGAATAGCCTCTTCCGTGCGCACATTCACCTTATGTAAAGCGTCAATATACTGATCCTCATTCACGCCGATCTCTCTTGCCACCCTGCGGAACTTTTCTTCGTCAGGCGCCTCCGGAAGGACTTGTCCGCCGATAACGGATCCCACTTTCTTTCCTTCCACCACAAGGGGGATGCCAAAATCGATCAGGCCGGCATGGCAATGGTACACGCCCTGACCTTCCCTGTCGCATTTTTCACATCTGGCACAGCCTTCCGCGCTTCCCCTGGTCAGTTTGATACAAAAATCAGTAAAGTTATAGCAGTCGGAGATATATTTGCCGTCCCCGCCTACGGCCACTGTAGCCAAACCGGTGGCTTTCGCCCAGCTCGACATAATGTTTTCAAATTTCGCCATATCAGTAAAATCTTTGATTTCCATTACCCACTTACCTCCCAAGTTTTGTGTATTTTATTATAACATATGTACTATACAAAAATATAGTCCAAAATAAAATTTTTTTGTCTATTTTGTCAATTTTCTTTTCCGATCCGGTATTTTCTTGGAGTCATACCGTACTTCTTCTGAAAGATCCTGTGAAAATAGCTTACATTGTCGTATCCTACAGCCTCCGATATTTCTGCAACAGACATCCCCGTAGCGGCAAGAAGATACGCCGCCCGGCTGAGGCGTTTCGTCTGGACCAGCTCCGTATAAGTCTTTCCGGTACGGTTTTTGATTTCCCTGGAAAGCCAGTAAACATCGTAGTGCATGCTGTTTGCCAGCTCTGTCAGTTCCCCCTCCCTGTAATGATCCTCAATGTAGCTTAAGACAGAGATCACAAGCTTTTGCTGTCCTGCCCTCCCATCCGTCTCCATCCGGTCCATATGGTTCATCAGCTGCAAAAACAAAAGCCCCATAGTGGCCTGATTCGTACGCCTCTTATTAGGCTGCCTGTTCCAAAGCGTCCAGATCAGATTCTCCACAAGGTTTTGGACCGGCAATACATCCGCCACCTTAAAATGAAGATATCCCGAGGCCTCCTTCTCTCCCCGCAGGCAGTCGATCACAAAGCTCCTGAGCTGATTTTCCTCCGGCTCCATCATAGTCAGCCCGTACTCAAAAAATTCCGGCAGCACAATAAAATTGACCGCGATGTCACCCTCCCCTGCAGGATAGATTTCCTGAGTGGCGGTCTGGCTTAAGAAAAGAAGCTCCCCCTGTCTCAATATCACATCTTCTCCATTTATCACATGGCGGGTGCTTCCCGAGCACATGTAGATCACTTCTATGTAATTGTGAGTATGCCTGGGAAAGTGAACAAATCTGGTATGAGTCCTGATCTGAATCATCTTCCCCTCCTCCAAAAGCTTCTTCGCATCCACAATATCCGTTTCCGCTGACATATACAAGGTCTTTTCGATTCCGCTTTTGCCGTTTAACAGTCTTTCTTCCTCCGGCGTGATCTTTTGCAGTTCCCGCAGTAATTCTTCCCTCATATCCCACCCTTTCCCATCTGTTTTTGCCATACCGTAAAGGCTTGTGAAACTTTATCATCAGCGGATTTTCTCACTCTGACCCAAGTCTCTGAAATTATCTATATTTTACTACAGACAAAGTCCCATGGAAAGTACCAATAAAGGATAAATGCACTCACACAATAAAATAAGTTCCGTAGGAATAAATTTTACGTCCCCGCACTGTCAGCAGGACGTCCACCGGACAAAGAGACTATAGCGGAACATATGTCATATGACGCATAACATTGACACATAGCATTTGACATACAGCTCTGACACACGGTATTCGGCATACAGCTCTGACACACGGCATTTGGCATACAGCTCTGACACACGGCACTTGGCATACAGCTCTGACACATGGCATTTGGCATACAGCTCTGGCACACGGCATTTGACCCTTTCCGCATAAACTGCTATAATCGGCATATGGCGCGATACGGCACACTGGTGCCAAATGGTCATGCATTCATGCCTGCATGAGCACGCCTTTTGACCCGGACATTACATCATGCAATAACGAACGGAGAGAAGCTTTTTATGAAAATGTTAAAGGTTCAGGAAAAAAAGGACAAAGGAAGCCGCATACTTTTCTTTTTGTTTATGGCGATAGGTATTTTTGCGCGGGTCTGGAAGTTCGGCGTTGTTCCGGGCGATCTTCATCCCGATGAAGCGTTCGCCGGATACGATGCCTATAATCTGCTCCACTACGGCATGGATTCCGCCGGATACCGTTTTCCCGTCTACCTGACCACTTGGGGAAGCGGCACCAGCGCGCTCAACACTTACCTGATGATTCCTTTTATGGCAGTATTCGGCGCAAAAATATGGGTCATCCGTCTGCCTCAGGTGATCGTAGCCTGCCTGACACTGTGGGTAACGTATCTGCTGGTCAAACGGCTGTTCCACGAAAAGATTGCGCTCTGCTCGCTGTTTCTTCTGGCTATCTCCCCCTGGCATATCGGCATGTCGCGCTGGGGCATGGATGCCAACATGGCTCCCGGATTTGTGATCTTCGGGCTCTACTTTTTCGTGCGTGGACTGGAAGAGAAAAAATATCTGATGCTCTCTGCGCTGATGTACGGACTCTCTCTGTACTGCTACGCCACCATCTGGTCCGTTGTCCCGCTAATGCTGTTTTTGCAGCTTCTCTACGGGATCATCTGCGGGAAGATCCGTTTTGACCGCTATCTGATACTGTCCGGTATCATACTTGCCATTTTTGCGGTGCCTCTCCTTTTGTTTTTGCTGGTAAATATGGATTTCATAGACGCGATCCGCCTGCCCTTCCTCTCCATCCCGAAACTGGTGGTCATGCGGGGCGGCGAAGTGTCGCTCTCCAATCTGTCCTTAAAGGCCCACCGGCTCTGGTCTGTATTAAAATACCAGTCGGACGACATGGCATGGAACGGCACCTCCAAATATGGAATCTACTATGCAGGCACTCTCTCCTTTTTCGTGCTGGGACTCTTTTACTGTATCAAGACGTCCGTTGAAAAAATACGACGCAGAATGGCCTTTCAAAAAACGCTCGCCAAAACCGCTTCCAGCTCCTTTGAGGAGAAACGACTCAATGCGCAAAAGACAGAGGATATCCCTGAGCTTCTGCTGTTGATCCAGGTAGGATGCGGCATTCTGCTCGGACTTTTGATCTACACAAATATCAATCGGGACAATATCCTGTTCATCCCCATGATCATCACAGCTTCCGCAGGGGTTTACTACCTTTGCAGTCTGATCGATCTGCGCTATCTGATTCTGCCCGCGCTGTTCTACCTGTGTATGTTTGCAGGATTTGAACATTACTATTTTACACAGTACCGTGAGATCACCGATTACTATTTCTATCGGGGGCTGAAAGACGCCGTGGAGGAAGCCGTCTCGTACGATGGCGTGATCTATGTAAGCCAAGGCATAAAACATTCCAATATTCTCTTTCTGGCAGAAGAACCGGTGACGGAATTTATAGACACGGCGGAATACTATAATTATCCCAACGCCTATCTGGAAGCCCGTTCTTTCGGGCGATTCAGCTATGATTTCGATCCCGCCGCGCCAGACAGAAACGCCACCTATATTTTAAGCCAGAACGTGGATCTTTCTCCCTTTGAGCAGGCCGGTTTCACCTTAAATACCTATCACTTTTACACTGTGGCGCATTACGGGCCATAACTTTTTCACGATCTGATCCTCTTAAGTTTAGACAGCAGCCTCCGGACTTCCGCTGCCGAACACCGCGCATCCATGGGGCGGCAGTGTGGCTGAAAGGACCTTCTGGGCGGAAACGTCCCGCCGCTCCCCCGTCCAAAGTTCTTCCCATACATACCCATCCTGCGTTTTGAGATCCGCCTTTTGCAGATCCAGCTCCACCCTGGCAGTCTCGTCACTTAAATTAAACAGCGCCGCGTAGGCGGGCCCGTCCGGTTCATATCGCGCCGTCCAGATCGCCTTATCCTCATCCAGCGCATATTGTCTGGCCCTGCACTCCGGCGAAAGCATATTTAAGACCGATTTATTGGTCAGCAATTCCAACGTATCCTCGTCCAGTTTCGTCAGTTCTGCACCGATCATCAGCGGGGAACCGAAGATACACCAGAGCGTCATCATGGTGCGCTGCTCCTCCTTCGTAAAATTTGTGCAACGCTCCCTGCCAAACCCTTTTCCCAGATATCCTACAGGCAGCATATCACAATCAGGATAGCATCCCTTAGAGACATGACTCTGCCACAATTCACAGCGCCGGAACATCTCTTTGAGAAGTCTCCAGTCGTCCCAAAAATCATCGGTGATACGCCACATGTTTGCATAGGTTTCATAATGCCAGGCCTTCTCAATTAACGCCGGTCCCGGGGAGAGGGAGAGCACGATCTGTCTGCCGCACTTTTCAATGGCCCTGGCGATCATTTCCACTTCGTGCTGCGCGGAATAAGGGGCGTTGACGTAAAGGTTTGTATTGCAGATATCATCACATTTAATCAGATCCACGCCCCAGTCCGCATACAATTCCAACAGCGAGTCATAGTACGCCTGTCCGCCTGAGCCTTTGCGCACGCCATACATATCGGGATTCCAGCCGCAGATAGAAGAAGGATCCGCAATCTCATCGGCCCGAATGCCGCTTCCCTTAACGGGCAGGCGGCCGTGAGCCGCTATTCTGGGGATACCACGCATGATATGAATGCCGAATTTCAGCCCGAGAGAATGGATAGCATCCGCCAAAGGTTTAAAACCCGCACCGTTTGCGGAGGAAGGGAAACGGGCAGGATCCGGCTTAAGCCTGCCATACTCATCCATCGCAAGCTCCCCAAAGGGGAGATATTGGTACTTTTCCCGCTGGGCGCCCGCATCATGCGCGTACCATTGGATATCCACCACGACATACTGCCAGCCGTATTCTTTTAAATGCGCGGCCATGTATTCCGCGTTCTGCCTGACCTGCGCCTCATTTACCGTTGTATCATAATAATCATAACTGTTCCAGCCCATGGGCGGCGTTGCCGCAAAGTCGTTCTTGTTCATCTTCACAGAGCCTCCTTATGACCACTTCCCAATAAATAATACCTTTTCATCGGCAGCTTATCACGGTTTGCGCGACCGCCTGCTTTCGATAAATCAATTATATTCTTTGACACGCCCTGTGACAACATTTTTCGCAATTCAGGGGCGGCCTGATGACTGTAAAAAATAGGCTTCGCCTATTCAACTCCCCTGCCCCTCAATCTTGAGGGGTGGGGGTTTTCTTTTGGTTACTTTTC
>CANREV010000012.1 GCA_947629645.1 uncultured Acetatifactor sp.
TTTTACATCAGCCGCTTGAAATAAACTTTTTATACATTTTTCATTTTACCTATTGACATTTCTTAGCTGGACTTTTTATCTTCCTGATCCTGTGTTAAAATGCCTGCTCCAGATCCTCTATCAGATCCTGCACATTTTCAATCCCCACGGAAAGCCTCATCAGCGTATCGTCAATACCCAGTTTTTTCCTCAGTTCTTCCGGCACTTCCGCATGAGTCTGTTTGTAAGGGTACGTCAACAGGCTTTCCACTCCGCCAAGGCTTTCCGCGAAACGGATCAGCTTTACATCTTTTAATAGCTTCACCGCCGTGTCGGAGGAATCTACCCTGAAAGAGACCATTCCCCCATAACCGCTGCACTGACTGTCGGTAATAGCTTTGTCCGGCCTGTCAGGAAGCCCGATATAATAGACTTCGGACACCTTGGGATGTTTTTGCAGCCAGAGCGCCAGCGCCAGTGCATTCTCCTGATGACGTTCCATCCGCAGAGCCAGCGTCTTGATTCCCCGAAGCACCAGAAAACTGTCCGTCGGGGAGAGGCAGGATCCCGTAGTCTTATAAATAAACCGCAGCTTTTCCGCCAGTTTTTCCTCTTTTACTACCGTAAAGCCCGCCAGCACATCATTGTGACCTCCCAGGTATTTCGTACCGCTGTGCACTACGATATCCGCCCCCAGCGAGAGAGGCTGCTGGAAATAGGGAGACAAAAATGTATTATCCACGATCAGCAGACAGCCATGTTTCTTTGCAATCTCAGACGCTTTCCTGATATCCGTCACTTTCATGGTAGGATTGGAGGGAGTCTCCAAAAAGACGGCTTTCGTCTCTGGCCGGATAGAAGCCTCCAGCTTGTTCAGATCAGAGGTATCCACGCTGTCTACCTGAAGGCCGAACCGCTTTCCCAAATGTTCCCAGAGGCGTTCGCTCCCTCCGTAAACATCGTCCGTTGCCACAATGTGCGCCCCTGTGCCAAACAGTTCAAAGACTGCGGTGACAGCCGCCATGCCGGTGGAAAACGCCAGCGCATCCGTTCCCTTCTCCAATGCCGCCACCGTTTTCTGCAGCTCATCCCGGGTGGGATTATTCACTCTGGAATAGGCGTAACCTGTGCTCTCCCCCAATGCGGGATGAGCGTAGGTAGCCGAAAGGTACACCGGCATGCTGACCGCTCCATATCTGTCGTTTTTTTCTCCGCTCCCCTGAACACAGATCGTTTCCGGTCTGACCTCTTTCTCGTATGCCATTTGGATCTCCTCCTGTTCCTTATAAAAATATATTTGTTACAGCGCTGCCGCCTTATCTCTTACCCACTTAAGCCGCTGTACGTCTATGTCGGCCGGCACCGTGCAGTCCGCGCCGATAATAACGCCTTCTCTTCCCACTTCAGCCAGCAGTTTTTCCACATACTCTTCCACTTCCTTTTTCGTTCCGCTATAGAGAACGCTGTCCTGCGTATTTCCGAAACCGCCGATGACCGCCTTATTGCCGAAATATTTCTTGCCTTCCGCCAATCCCAAGCCTTCCGCAAACACTGCCCAGTTCACAACTGACACGGGATACTCCTGATAAACGGAAAGGATATTTTTGTTTCCCTGATAACCGCAGATATGTAAAATATTGTCCGGTATCAATTTATTCGCCTCTTCCAGCACCCTGATCTCACTGGGTGAAATAAAAGCGGAATAAATCTGCGCCGGAATGCTTCTGTCAGGATTGTTGACACTCAGGTAAATACCGTCCGCCAGCCCCGGCTTCACCACTCTCCTGGTCAGTTCATTCAGACTTTCCGCGATGACATCCAACGCATGGGCCACCGCCTCGCCGTCCTGCTCCAGATATGCTTTTACCTGCTGTACTCCCTGAGGTCTTCCCAGACCGCCCAGATTGCTGACAAGCTGGCTAAAAGGAGCAAACTCGTTAAAGTAGAGCAGGATATCTTCTCCGTAGATCTCTCTTACCCCTTTTACCAGTTCTTCGTTCCTTTCATAAAACGGATGGTCTGCGGGCAGCGGCTTTAACGCTTTTAAATCCTCCACTGACCGGATCTTTCCAAAGTCAAAAGGCAAAAAGAAAAATCCGTCCGTCATGATCTTTACAAAATCAGGGTCAAAATCTTCTTTAAACTTCCTGTGTCCCTCCAGGTTCCGGGCAAGCAATTCCGGCTTCTGTAACGCTGCGTTGAAATCCTCCGCCTTTAAAAAGTGATGCCAGAATCCCACGGGAATCCGATCTGTCTTTTCATTGTGAAATGCCTTTAATACCAACTCTCTCTTTGTGCTCATAATTTTCTGATCTCCTTTTCCTTATTCAATCTAAATTCAATCTAATCCATACACGTTACCGCAAACAAAAAACAGGGCTCCTTTTGTCCCTGCTTCCCGGTATTTTCCGTATTTTACCCGCAGCGTTTCACTCCACCGCCGCCGATATCAAACAGCACATACACGCAGGTCTCCCTCTTCGATTTCTTTTCATGTTGGGACAACACATCTCTATACAACACATTTCTGCCATTCTTCTGTTGCCATTCATTCTGTCCGCCATCATGGGATGTACCTCCTTTTATTTCCTACTTTTCCAGTAGGTTTACTGTATATTACCACTGTTTTTTGATGCTGTCAATACTTTTTTCAAATTTTTTGAAAGTTCCGTAACCGTTCAGCCATACGGCGCCGCGAAGCCAATATCGCGTCTCTCTTTTGTCCTTCTTGGGACGCGCGGTCGGACCTCGTGATCTTTAGCTGCATATTTATACACATATACGATCATTTTATTCATCATCCTGTATATTGTAATTGTTTTATACACTTAAGAAATAAATATATTCATAATAACCCTTGCATTTATATGCTAACTGTTGTATAGTGTTTTCAAATCGAACTATCAAAATAATGATTCCATTATAGGGAGGATAATCACCATGAAAGAAAAAGTAGTTCTTGCCTACTCCGGCGGTCTGGACACCACCGCGATCATTCCTTGGTTAAAGGAGAATTTTGATTATGAGGTCATCTGTGTCTGCGTTGACTGCGGACAGGCCGAAGAGCTCGACGGTCTGGAGGAAAGGGCAAAATCCTGCGGCGCTTCCAAACTTTACATTGAGAATGTGATCGATGAATTCTGCGATGAGTACATCGTTCCCTGCGTACAGGCAAACGCTATTTATGAGAACAAATATCTGCTGGGTACCTCCATGGCAAGGCCCCTGATCGCCAAAAAACTGGTTGAAATCGCAAGAAAAGAAGGTGCTACCGCCATCTGCCACGGCGCCACCGGCAAGGGTAACGACCAGATCCGTTTTGAGCTCGGCATTAAGGCTCTGGCTCCCGATATCAAGATCATCGCGGCATGGAGAAACGATAAGTGGACCATGGATTCCCGCGAGTCCGAGATCGCGTACTGCCAGGCGCACGGCATCCATCTTCCTTTCTCCGCTGATTCTTCCTACAGCCGCGACCGCAACATCTGGCACATCAGCCATGAGGGACTGGAGCTGGAAGATCCCGCAAACGAGCCCAACTTTGAGCATCTTCTGGTGCTTGGCACCACGCCGGAAAAGGCTCCCGATGAGGGCGAGTATGTAACCATGACTTTTGAAAAGGGGATCCCCACCTCTGTAAACGGCAAAAAAATGAAAGTTTCCGATATCATCCACACCCTGAATGCGCTGGGCGGCAAGCACGGCATCGGCATCATCGATATTGTGGAGAACCGCGTTGTGGGCATGAAATCCCGCGGCGTTTACGAGACACCCGGCGGCACGATCCTGATGGAGGCCCACCAGCAGCTCGAGGAACTGATCCTCGACCGCGACACCTACGCCATGAAGAAGGAAATGGGCAGCCGTTTCGCAAGCCTTGTCTATGAGGGCAAGTGGTTTACCCCCCTGCGGCAGGCGGAGCAGGCGTTTATTGAGGAGACACAGCGCTACGTCACCGGCGAAGTGAAGTTTAAGCTTTACAAAGGCAACATCATCAAAGCCGGAACCACCTCGCCTTATTCTCTTTACAACGAGAGCATCGCTTCCTTTACCACCGGGGATCTGTACGATCATCACGATGCGGAAGGCTTCATCAATCTGTTTGGTCTCTCCTGCAAAGTCCGCGCCATGAAGATGCAGGAACAGGGCGAGAAATTATTTTAAAAAGGAAACGATATTTCATGATGACCCTGTTTATCATTTATATCATTGTGATCAATCTGATCGGATTTTTGATGATGGGCATAGATAAAAAAAGAGCCATCCGGGGTGCTTTTCGCATCTCGGAGGCTTCTTTATTTTTAACCGCCCTGCTGGGAGGCGCGCTTGGGTGCACTCTGGGCATGAACCACTTCCGCCACAAGACAAAACACTGGTACTTCAAATATGGGATGCCCTGCATTTTTCTTGCACAGATTTTACTTCTGGTTCTTTTAATCAGGCTGTGACTATGATATAATGACCTTATTCGAGGCAGAAAACGGCCGAACTAAAAGTAAAATTATGAAGGGGTGATTTTCATGCATATCGCTGTCTGTGATGATAATATTGCTGACCGCAGGCAACTGGAACGTCTGTTAAAGAGAGAATCTGATAAGCGGGCTCCAAAAAGCGGCAATCTCTATGCCGATTCTTTCGGCAATTCCAGCGCTTTACTTTCCAATCCCATGCAGTACGATATTTTTTTCATTGATATGTGTCATTCCGACTCTCAGGACGGCGCAAGACTGGCCGATGATCTGCTGGACAAAGGCGTCAAAATGCCGATCGTTTTATGTTGTTCCCAGATAGACTACAGACGCTTTTCTTTCCCAGACAATGTATTTTTCCTTGACAAACCCATCAAAGGGGAAGAACTGTCCGCCGTTTTAGATCACGCTTTAGAAATCAAAGCAAACAGCGTCCCGCTCATCGAACTGCGGGAAGAAGTGGACACTTACTATGTGACGGAACCGGATATCCTTTACGCAGAAACGGAAGGGCGAATGCTGAACGTTACCCTGAACAACGGGCGTATGGTCCATATCCTTTCAACTGCGGAGAACCTTTTTTCCCAATTGGAAGAAAGCTATCCCACCTTCCTTCTTTCCAACGAGCGGACTATCATCAACTGCAGATATATCCGCGAAATCGGTTCTCGCAGAGTAAAGATGACAGACGGCGCCTCCTTTAAAGTCATGGGAAAATGTATGGAATACGCAAAACAAATTTATCAGGAGCTCAGGTCGTCACAATAACCCCGCCGTCATTGGCATACATGCTGCTGACGCCCTTTGTATCCATAATGATACATTCCTTAAACTTCCTTTTAGATAAGATCAGTTCTTTTACAGTTTCGGCTCTGGACAGCGCGTTGCAGTGGGTAATGATCAGCCGTCTTTCTTCCTCCCGCCCTGCTTCAGACGCCGCAAGATCCGCCATCTTGCTCAGTGCTTTCTTCATACCTATCGTCTGCGCTTTCTGGATAATTTCTCCTTTGTCAGAACCCATCACCGGCTTAATGTTCAAGGTGGAAGCCACCAATGCTTTCACACCGGACAATCTGCCGTTTTTCCGCAGCGTTTCCAGATTATCCAGCACAAAATAAGTCTTCACGCTGTCGCGGTAACTCTCGATCTGATTTACGATCTCTTCAAAGGAAAGCCCCGCGCTTTCCAGCTCTGCCAGCTTATATGCGATCTGGGTCTCTCCGCCGCTGGCGGATTCGGAATCCACTACATGAATCTGCTTTTGACCATATTTCTCATGAAAAAGGTCCGTCCCCAGCCTGGCGCTGTTATAGCTCCCGCTTAAATGAGAGGATAATGTCACCGCATACACATGGTCAACGTCCGCATGGTATGCTTCCATAAAACGTTCCGGCGACGGGCAGGAAGACTTCGGACATTTAGGATACTCAGCCACTTTGTCCAAAAACTCCCTCTGATTAAAGTTTTCATCATCCAGAACCTGATACTCCCCCACCTCAAGTCCCAAAGGAACCCGTTCAAAACGGGGATCATTTTTTAATTCTTCGGGGAGCTCACAACAACTGTCAACTACAATTTTATAACTCATACGCTTCAATCTCCATTCAAAGGCAGCTTGTGATAGTAAAAGCGCTGTCACATATGGTTTTCATTACCATATATAATAGCATCTTGAACACATACTGTAAAGCATATTATTACCAAATTCACAGAATTTTTGTAACAGTTCGTAACAGTTAAAAATCCTTTATTGTCTTGACTTGCGCCCTTGGGAAATATTATACTATGGATGGTCGTCCCACCGTTTCTGCCTTAAGTCAAATATCCTGCGGAAATAAAGCGCATTGTACCACAATCATCACTGGAAGGATACGGGGAATTTTATGATTGCATTACAGATTACTTCTATGAAACAATTCATGAACCAGCTTCTGGCATCCGATGCGTTTGACTCTTTTTTGCTGGAAGAAGCGATCATTCGCACTGCCAACACATTTACCATAGACGGACATATCAATCGTGACTTTTTCCGGGGCGAGGAGCCGGAGCCGCTATCTGTGTCCTGGGGATTCCGGCCCTGGAGCGAAATAAAAGGGCTGTGCTTTGACCTTATCAAAGGAAAGCGCACCCCTTTATCTTTTCAATTTGTTCTGCACCTTGCTCCCGAAAAAGCTTCGGCTCTTCTCACAAAAGGAAACAGCGATGTGGATCCTTCTCTTGTGAAGTCCCTGATCCTGAACATCCGCTATGACGGGACAAAAGCCATGCTGACCACCGGCTCCGCTTACCATACCTTCCTGCTCTCTAAAGAACCGGACGCCATTTGGGACAAGGCTCTGATAAAATTTCTCACGCAAAAGGAAATCGCGTTTGAATTCTTACAGGCTTAATGATTCATTTTGGACTTAAACACCAGACTGGCCAGATATCCAAAGATCAGAGCCGCTGAAGTTCCCACCGCACCGGCTTTGAACCCGCCTGCAAAGAGCCCTAACAGCCCCTGCTCTTTCACCGCCTCTTTCACGCCCTTCATCAACACATTTCCAAACCCTAACAGCGGAACGCTGGCGCCTGCGCCGGCATACTCCTGAAAAGGCTCGTACAGGCCAAACACACTGATCACAGCCCCCGATATCACAAGCAGCACCATGATCCTGCCCGGCATCATCTTGGTCTTTTCCATCAGAATCTGCACAAGAGCGCAGATTAATCCGCCTACCCAGAACGCATTCACATAATCCATCATTGCAACCCACTACTCCTTTCGCCGTGATACGCGGCTTCCTATTCTGCAGATTTCACTCCGCCTTCCGCCAGTTCAACTTCCGGCTTTGGGAATAGTGTTTGCAGGGATCGCGGAATTATACGTTTACCGCTATATGTTTGCGATTCCGAAACAGCGGTTCAGCCTCCCGCTGAACCGCTGCGTTTTCTCTTACAAAACGGCAATGACCTCCACCTCGCAGAGAACATTTTTAGGCAGGGTCTTAACCGCTACGCAGCTTCTGGCAGGCTTTCCGGTAAAATACCCCGCATATACCTCGTTGAAGGCCGCGAAATCACCCATATCCGCCAAAAAGCAGCTGGTCTTTACCACATGGGCATAATCCGTGCCCGCCGCTTTCAGCAGTTCGCCTATATTTTTGCACACCTGATGCGCCTGCTCGGTAATATCGGTTCCCTTAATCTCACCTGTCGCGGGATCGATGGGGATCTGTCCTGATGCGAACAACATACTGTTTGCGATGATCCCCTGTGAATAAGGCCCGATAGCCGCGGGAGCCTTGTCTGTTGAAACGATCTGTAACATAATCTTATCCTCCATAGTTTATTTTGTATTTTAATTTATTTTGTACTTTCTATTCCTTATCTTATTATTATCTTCCGGATTACTATCGTCCGGATTCAACATCCGGTTCATCAAACTCTACTGTCACATAAAATCCTCTGGGCTTTTCCTCCACCGCCGCAACAATGCCCTCTCTGCTGACCAGACGACATCGGAAAGGGATGTTTGCGGACATGGCAAGCGCCGGATCGATCGTATAATAATAATTGCTGGGAAGCAGCCCCTCCGTCACCGTAACTTTCTGTCCTGCCTTCAAAAGGTTGGGGCGTTCCATTTTAAACTCCATTTTCCGCATATACGCACTCTTTCCGATACCAATAGAAAATATCAACACAGAAATATGCAGATCGGTTAAATTCCTTTTAAGTATCACCGACCCGCATATCCAGAATATCTTAAAATATTGGGAAAGTCAAGACTCCAGAATCAGCGCATGAGCAATTCCCGGAACGCTTTTCCCTTCGTTAAAGCTGGTTTTTGAAAGCAGCGCCCCTGTAGGCATGAACAAAACTTTTTTCCAGTTTTGTTCCTCCAGCTGTTTTAAAATGTAGGCTGACAATGTCACCGCACTGCATCCGCATCCGCTTCCCCCGGCGTGAGTATCCTGAGTTTCCCCGTCAAAGATTTCAATTCCGCAGTCCATATGGCGGGAAGAGATATCGTATCCCTTATCTTTTAGCAGATCGATCAGAACGGTCTGACCCACTTTTCCCAGATCTCCTGTGATGATCTTATCGTAATCCGAAGGTTGACTTCCAAAGTCAATAAAATGCTGTTCCAAAGTTGACGCTGCCGCCGGCGCCATACAGGCGCCCATATTCATGGAGTCTTTCAGGCCGTAATCTACGATCTTTCCGACCGTCATGCCTGTCACTTTTGCTCTTGCTCTCTCTCCATATGAAGCCAGTGCGTCTTCATTTCCCAATACAAACGCGCCGCTGCCGGTCACTGTCCATGTGGCCGACAAAGGCCGCTGGTTTCCGTATTCCAGCGGAAAACGAAACTCCTTCTCCGCGCTGGCGAAATGGCTGGAGGTGACACAGACAACTCTCTCCGCAAATCCCCCCGCTATGGTAATGACTCCCATAGTCAATGATTCCCCACAGGTAGAACATGCCCCATATACACCCAGTAGTGGTATCTGATATGTTGAAATACCAAATGATGTGGCTATGGATTGACCGAGTAAGTCACCCGCAAAGATAAATTTCACATCCTCCGGTTTTACTTTCGCCTTTTCCAGCGCCAGTTGGACAGCCGTTTTTTGAAGGCTGCTTTCCGCTTCCTCCCAACTCTCACATCCAAACATATCATCGCTGCCTACCATATCGAACAACAACCCCAAAGGCCCCTGCCCTTCCTTCGTACCTACAATGCTTCCGCTGTTCAAAATATAAACAGGTTTCTCCGGTTTAACGCTTGCCTTTCCCAAATTCTGACTCATAAAAAATCCTCCAGACAAAGAATAATGTTTTTGTCATTATCCCCTGTCCGGAAGATTATTATTCGGCTGCATGAAACCGTATACTCATGTTTTGACCGCTCCGACTGCTTTTCGTTGTTATTCTACTGTATAAACATAACTGCTGACCACATACAGAACCTCGCCGTTATATTCCACTCTCGACCACCCGGCATCGGGACTGTATCCCGTCCGGTGAAGTACTTCGCCGTTGCTGATCTGGCAGCGGACAGTAGATTCTCCCTCGGAAGTGCTTGGCTCTGTTCTCAGATTAACATATTCCTTAGGCGTGACATTATCGCTCACATCTGTAAAAAGGATGATCCTTCCATCCAGGGTATTGACTCTGTTTGGATCAGCCGTCTGAACGGGAGGCTGATATGTCAAATCCACGGTCAGATACTGCGACACTGCATAAACGGTCTGACCATTATATTCAAGCCTTGTCCATCCCGTGTCGGCATTGACTCCCGTGCGAGTCAGAACCTCGCCGTTTTGAGCCTGCGCTACAATATTGTCCGCATCTAACGTACTGGGTTCCGAACGCAGATTGACCACATCCTTAGGCGTAACGCTTTCCTCAATCGCAGTAAATGTCATATCCGAAGTACCGGAAACCGGTTCCTGCACCGGAAGCTGCGTCTCGTCTTTCGGAGAAGATGTGGGGGCATTGGATGCGCCTGAAGAAGGTGACGTTTGCGCATTGGCTGAAGGTACAGAGCCTGGCGAAGTCCCTGCTCCCAGAGAGGAAGCCTGGTTTGTCCCATCATCCGCGGCAGGCTCCGAAGCCGGATACGATGGATCTGTGCCACTCTCTGACAGCGCCGGATCATCCATCGCAGGATCCGTTCCTGACGGCTTTGAGGAATCCTGATCCGTATCCTGTATTGGCCGGGATTTTGAATCATCCGCGATGATAACACCCGAACTCTGCTCCGCGCCCGCCAGACTTTCACCTTCCGACTTGTCCAAATGGGTAAAATGCCACAAAACGGCACATATGACAGCCGCTAAAAAGACCAGTCCCACAAAAGCCGCCGCCATAACCCAGGGATTGGAAGATGCGTCCTCTTCTTCCGAATAATCTTCTGGCTCCAACTCTTCCCAGTCCCCGCTTTCCGGTTGTCCGCTGCCTTTTCCCTGACCGGAACCTCTTCGTGAAAAGTTTTTTCGATCATCCTGCTCCTCAAAGATCTTCTCCTCAAGCTTTTTTGCCAGTTCTTCTACATTTTCCTCTTTCTTTTCTTCCATATCGATCTCCAATCCGCATCTCTTTGCGCCATCTGAGCTTTCATCTGTCAGGCTTCATAGCCGTACTTTTCACTCTGTGACCGGATCAGCTCCTGATCTTCAAAATAATTGATCTTCATGGCGCTTTTCACCTCGGAAAGCGTCTGTGCCGCCACTTCTCTGGCAGCATCGCTTCCTTTCTTTAACACATCGTAGATCGCGGGAATATCCTTTTCCAATTCCTTTCTCCGGTTGCGGATAGGCTCCAGGGTCTCCTGCATGATATTATTCAGGAACTTCTTCACCTTTACATCTCCCAGACCGCCGCGGACATAGTGCGCTTTCAGCTCATCCAGGTTTGGATACTCCGGCAGATACCGTTCAAAATGCTCCGGTCTGCAGAACGCATCCAGATAAGTAAACACAGTATTTCCCTCCAAATGTCCGGGATCGCTTACCTGCAAATGCTGAGGATCCGTATACATACTCATAATCTTTGCCCGTACTTCATCTGCGCTGTCCGCCAGATAAATGCAGTTTCCGAGAGACTTACTCATCTTTGCCTTCCCGTCAATGCCCGGCAGTCTCATGCAAGCCTCATTTTCCGGCAAAAGCGCCTTGGGCTCCGCCAAAACAGGCGCATATACCGTATTAAATTTATGCACGATCTCTCTGGTCTGCTCAATCATAGGAAGCTGGTCATCGCCAACAGGCACGGTAGTCGCCTTAAAAGCCGTGATATCGGCCGCCTGACTAATAGGATAGGTAAAAAAGCCCACCGGTATACTGGCTTCAAAATTGCGCATCTGAATCTCGCTCTTTACCGTAGGATTGCGCTGCAGTCTGGCAACAGTCACTAAATCCATGTAATAAAATGTGAGCTCGCAAAGCTCCGAAATTTGGGACTGAATGAGCAGAGTGGACTTTGCGGGGTCCAGCCCGCAGGACATATAATCCAATGCCACTTCAATGATATTCTGCCGCACTTTGTCCGGATTTTCGATATTGTCCGTCAAAGCCTGTGCATCGGCGATCATGATAAACGTCTTTTTATATTCCCCTGAATCCTGTAATTCAACGCGTCTGCGCAGCGAGCCCACATAATGGCCCACATGCAGTCTGCCAGTAGGCCTGTCTCCGGTTAAAATAATCTTATCCATATTTATCTCCATTCTGTTATTTTAATATCAGTTCCGCACATCTGTATCGTCATGCTGCTTCCGGCCCCTTGCGGCAGGTCCGGACTGTTATCATTTTATCACGCTTTCTTTCTCAGGCAAACCATTTTTTTGAAAAAAGCGCACACACGCATGACGGGCATCCTCACCGGACGCAGAAACAGCCAGATACCCGCTGCAATTCGATATACCGGATTTTCCGTTGAATAGGTTTTACCCTTCCGCACAAAGCCAGTCAGAACGCCAATCAGCTGTGATTTTTCCAAAGGCCCCTCCACTTCATCCTGATTGTCACCCACCATATAAAACCCTTCCGGTCTGCGTTTACAGATCCGGTGCAATACCAGGATTCCCCCGCTCCTGCGGTACAAAACTACATCTCCCCGCTTCAGCTTCTCCACACAGACCGGCGCGATCACTGCCTGGTCCCTCTCCGGCACAAACATTGGATACATACTGTAGCCCTGTGGAGCGATCTGGATCGTTTTCCCTTCTGCTAACAGTTTTTCCACATCCGCCTTCTGTTTCTCCATTTCCCGTCATCCTTCCCAGCGTCTGACAACGCACATACTGCTATTGCCCGACACAGCTCTTCTCTTTTCTGGCTGAGTCTCCCGTTTCCAGTCGGCAAACCCCGCAGTCGTAACATTTCATCCTTCGGCTAGACGGTTCCCCGCGGCCTTCTATCGTCCAACCTATTGTAGCATTTCCCTTGAAAGAATGCTATAATAAGATAGCAAAGAATCTCAGGTCAGGTCTGATCCGGAAGTCATATGGCTAAACTGGCACGGAAGGAAATAAAAAGAAGGATCCACGGGGAGGCGGGAAACAGGGAAAATGCAAAGGCACAAAGAATTCGGACTGTTTGAAATCGCGGGCGTACCCTATCTGCTGCCCTTCGGACAACAGATCGCTGACCACAAAAGAGGCGTCCGTATCAACGATACCGGCAGATACATCTGGCAATTGCTGGGAGAAAACCTTACCATGGATGAGCTTTCCACACGCTTTCTCGCTCATTATGAGGCTTCCGGCCCGGAAATTCCTCAGCTTAAAGATGATCTGAAACAATTTCTTGAATTGCTTGACAGCTACGGCCTGCTGCAAAAAACGGTTTGTCCCGAATCGGACAGTTCTGAAAACCATCTGTCGAAAGCTGAATTACAACTCTTGTCAAAACTGCCGGATGACCGCGGCACACTATCAAAAAGCGATGCCGCTCCAGTCCGCTTTGGCGATTTTGACCACACTGATGAACCTATACAGCGATACCTTACCATCGGTGGGATGACACTGCTGCTTATCGGTCCCAAAGAAGCCTTTGCAGAGGAATTGGAAGCCTTTGAAACTGCTTCCCCCTCCTCTGTGGATCAGACTGTCACAGTAATCAGCCATGCCCCCACCATGCAGCCCACAGGCAGACTTTTGATACAAAACGCAGAGTTATCCGTGATTCAGGGAGAATCCCACTATCTTTTTCTGTTTCCTGCTGCAGGCGAACTCTATGGGGCACAGCTTTCCCTGGACGGAAAAAAAGCCGTTTACTATTGTAAACCGCCCTACACCGAAGCGCTGCGTCAGGATCTGTTCCATGCGATCCGTCTTTCCTTTCTCTATCTTGCCCAGCTAAACGACATGATAATCCTGCATTCCGCCTCCCTGCTCTATCGGGACAAAGCATGGCTGTTTTCCGGTCATTCCGGCGCGGGGAAGTCTACGCACACTCATCTCTGGAAAGAAGCGTTTGACGTTCCCCTGATCAACGGCGATCTCAATCTTCTATCGATGAGAGGGGACCGCCCCGTAGTCCACGGCCTTCCCTGGTGTGGTACTTCGGGAATTTCAGATACCCGTACCTATCCTTTGGGCGGTATCTTTCTAATAAAGAAATCATCTCAAAATCAGGCCGTCACCCTTTCTCAGGATCAGGCGCAGCTTCTGGTAACCCAGCGCCTGATTTCACCAAACTGGACGGAAGCTATGGTGGCAGAAAATCTCCGGCTTACCGCTAAAATGGCGCCCCACATTCTGATCAACAGATTATACTGCACGAAAGACCCAGAGGCTGCCAATACGGCCAGACAGGCGATTGATGATTATTTAGATACGCAAAATGGCGAGAGACTTTAAAAGCCTCTCACCATCTCATCTATCTCATCCCTGTTTAAAAGTACGCACTTTTTGTCCCTGATTGCGTATACCCTTGTGCAGGCTTCCAGAACCGTTGGACGGTGGGTGGTGACCACACAGGTTCTGGGATAGCTGTCCCGCATAATATTTTTCAGCACTCTCCGCTCCGTTGCCACATCCAGCGCCGAAGTCGCCTCATCCAGCAATAAGATCGGCGAATTTCGCAAAAGCGCCCTTGCAATGGAAAGACGCTGAGCCTGTCCCTCCGAAAATCCGCCGCCGCGCTCTTTGATCTGGCTGTCAATTCCCTCCGGAAGCTTCTCCACAAAATCCCATGCGCAGGCCAGCTTCAGCGCCTCCACAATCTCCTCATCGGTGGCGTCCGGTTTTACATTTCGCATATTTTCCGCGATGGTTCCCGAAAACATAGTATTCCCCTGAGGCACATAGGAAAACAGTTTTCTGGTGGCAGGCGTCAGAGGGATTTTTTCCATTGAATTCCCACCCCGGCCGTCTTCCTCTTTTTTTGGTCCGCCACAGAGCACAGCCTCCCCGCCCTGGGACTGCATCAAAGACAGCATCACCCGGATCATGGTAGTCTTTCCCTCTCCGGAGGGGCCCACCAAAGCTATGATCTCATGAGGATAGACTTCCAGCGAGGCTTTGGCGAACACCTGGTTTCCATTCTGATAAGCATACTCCATGTCACGGATCTCCATACCGATCCCCTGACTGCGGTATTTCTCCCAAAAGGCTGTCACTTCTTCCCCATGGCTGTAATCTTCTCTGGGCATTTCCACAATATCCATCAGACGTCCCGCGGAAGTGGTCAGACCAATGGCAGAAGGCACCAGGGAAGTGAGGTTATGCAGCGTCCCCGTCAGCGTGCCGGACAGCCCCAGAAACATCGTCATGGTACCGTAACTGATAGACCCGCTCCACACTCGGTATATGCCCCAGCCGTAAGCGGCATAGGAGACCAGCATTCCCACCACAGATAACAATATAGACGTTCCCATGGACATTTTCTGGAAACTCAGCCGCATAGCGATAAATTCTTTCTGAAACCCTTTCAGCTTCTCCACATAAAACTGAATCAGATCAAAAGCTTTGATCGTCTGGATATTGGAAAAGGTTTCCTGATTAAATCCTGACATTTTTGCACCCATTGCGGCGCTTTTTTTGTTATTATTTACCATGCGGTTCATCAGGGTCTTTGACAAAAGCAGACTCACCGGCATTCCAAGAAAAGCAAACACCGCAAAAGTCCAGTCATAATAGATTACCATTGCAAAAGCGGTAACAAAGCGGAACGTAAAAACCGCTAAATTAGGCAAAAAATTCAATACTCCGCCGGATATATTAGAAGCGTCCGATCCCCATCTGGTCAACAGATCACCTGTGTGATAATTGGTAAGGGATTCCCAATCCGTCACCAAAATCTTCTCAAATATATCCGATTTGATCTCCGCATCCACCTTCATACTGATATAGCTGGAGGCGTAATCTGATAGCTTATATAATAAAGTATTGCCAATTCCCAATCCGATCATAATGCAAAATGTCCGGATTACCATGCCCGTCTGATGTCCTGTGATAATATCGACCAAGTCTCTGGAAACCAGACTGGATCCCAAGGATACTACAGAAGTAAACATTCCCAAAAGAGTATACAATATCATGATCAACCAGTACCTTCTCACATACTGGTAAATCCATTTTGTCTGTATCCACATTTCCTGAACGCGGCCTGCTTTAATCCTTCCAATGATAAAAAGCAATTTTTCTTTCATAAGGTCTCCCTTTTCCCTTATGTAAAAACAGCACCGCCTGCATAGCAAGCGATGCTGCCAAACATCTGTCGTCTGTTTGTTAATCGTGATCAATCAAATCCGCCCTGAACATTGACCGCATGGGTACAGGTAATGCCACTGCTTATAACATCAATCGTCTTATAATTATTCGACCAGATTTTTAACAGTGTGTTAAAGTTATCTCCAGAATAATAAGCGTTTGCATGGCTCTCACGCGTCAGCGTTACAGTACTCCCACTTACAGACGCCGTAAATCCCTCAAATTCTGCGGATGTTACTGTGTCAGAAAATACAACCGTAACAACAGTCTTCGTGGAAATGTGGGTAACATTCTGACTATGCGTTGCCGCTACACGGAAAGTGCAATAACCGCCTGCATCCGACTGATCCTTTGTAACGCTCACTGTCCAGCAATCAGATGATGTCTCTCCGTCAGCGGTAGTAGCACCGCTTGCCGCATACACGCCCTCAGCCAACTCCTCGTTTGCAAGAACGATAGGCTTTACATAACTTTTCATATCCTCATCCTCATTTCTACACTGTTTTGTTTGTTCACCGGAGCCTGTGAACACAGTGTAACCACAAACTCCATCTATCTCATTAGCAAGTTACTTATGCCTGACTTGGAAGCTTATCTAAAACAACGCGCATGCGCATTATTTTCATCAGATTACGCAATACATCATCTTACTTCAACAAAATCACTATCATATGAAACAACAAGCTGAATCTCAATGGCGCTTCCTGCCGCAATCGTTCCGCCTTCCCCCGGCGTGATCGTAATCGTATCTCCGCTCAAAGAAGCGCTGGCCTGATAACTATTATAAATCTGTGCATTGGTTGCATGTCCGGAAGCTACCGAAAGGTTAACCTTCCAATCCGTCATATTCTCGCTTCCGCTGTTAGCCACTGTCACAGTATATGAATTTACCTTATAATACTCGTGACCCTCCGAATCCAATCTCACGCCGGATACCGATACGCCGGTACCTGCTGCTCCGCCGCTATTATCACCGCTGGCTGTATAAATACCCTCTGTCAATTCTTCATTTACCAACACCATTGGCTTTATGTAATCTTTCAAAGTATAAATACCTCCTCCCTAATCAAAACCCCATAAAATTTTCTTAGTAATCTACGATTATTTTCATTATAAGTCCAGAGGTCAAAATATGTCAACCGATTTTTCACTATATTCTCAACAAAAGTAACTGCGCAGCTAAATATGAAAATCCACCCTCCAGGGCATGCATTGTGTCACGGCTGGTATAAAAATGTCCAAAATGGCAGTTTTAAAAATTTCAGGATTCCTCCGCTTAAAAGATTGTGATTGTGCGGCCGATTTGGCCTGATATTTGTTACAGATGTTAAAGATATTGTGTATTACAGAAACGATGTACTATAGAAACGGTGTGCTAAAAACCGTGTATCATAGAGACTGCACATTATAAAGGCTGCACATTATGGAAACTTCATAAATATAAAAACTCCATGGAAAAAATAATACTTGGCAGTCCGGCTTACAGCCCCACTGTTTCGCTCATATACGCAGCGGCGAAAAAATTTGCTTCGGATTGTTTCGTATAGCCCCGTTTCGCGTATGCTGCAAAAATTACAGATCCGTTACAGATTCAAATTCAGAAATACTTTTTACCTGAGCGGCCATTTTCAGCAGTTGTCCCAGCGCGGCGGTATCCTGCACGGAACGGATACGTTTCCTGAGGTCTGCGGGGACTTCTCCATACAGCGACAGCAGTTCAAAAATCATCTCCTGTGCACCCTCTATCCTGCCCTGCGTCCTACCTTCAACCAGACCTTCCGCGCGTTCATCCTTCAGCATTTCCTCAAGCAGCATATACCTTTCCCCCATTTCCCTGTCAGACTTAATCCGCCGGATGGAACACTGGAGACGCCTGACATAATCGTCTCCGAAATTTCCCGTGCTTTCCGTCTCCCCAGCGGAAAGAAATTTTAAAAACCTTACCAAGGATTCCGGTACTTCCTCCCCGTTCTTTCCCTTCGTGCTTAAAAAGACCGTGTGGCTTCCGTCCTCGTAGCGGAAAGAACCGTCCTCCGCAAAGACATGCTTTACCGTGTAGCGGTATTTCCCCAGAAGGAAAGGATCGAAGTCGCACAGGAACACCACATAGCTGTCCGGCAGTTCCCCGTAGGGAACACCTGACAAAAGCAGGTCCATGTCCATCTGGCTGTGGTAGTAGCGGCACCGCCTTTCCAACGGTTGGCCCGCGACCTGCATCTCCACATTGAAGCGAGTGCCATTCCCGTCCCTAGCGAACACGTCAAGGCGTATGCCTTTGTACTGCGGGTGGTACACGATGCTTTTCTCCGTATCCACCTCCACATGGTCCACGGCCATGCCGAGGGTTAATTCCAGCAGTTGTTTACAGTTCTCCGGCTCCGACATTACCGCCGCGAAAAGAAAGTTGTCTTTTAACGTCAGCTCCCGGAGCGTTCTTCTTTCTGTCATGTTTCCTCCTGTTCCAGAGGAATCCCAAATTCAGGGTAGCACGATTATGACGGTATGTCAACTATTTCTGCACAGTTTAAGGTGCAGTCAGAACAATTCAGTAACTGCGCAGCCCAATATGAAAATCCACCCTCCAGGGTACGCATTGTGTCACGATGGTAAAAAAATGTCCAAAATGGCAGTTTTTTAATTTTAGGATTCCTCTGTATAAAAGATTGATTGTGTGGCCGATTTGGCCTGATATTTGTTACAGATGTTAAAGTATGTCAACTGTTTCTGCACAGTTTAAGGTACGGCCATAACAATTCAGTAACTGTGCAATCAAATATTAATATCCAACCTCCAGGGCATGCATTTTGTCACGGCTGGTGTAAAATGTCCAAAATGGCAGTTTTTTAATTTCAGGATTCCTCTGTTTAAAAGATTGATTGTGTGACCGATTTGGCCTGATATTTGTTACAGATATTATGTATCATAGATATTACATGACAGCCCGGCTTTCCACCAGACCATTACGTTGATACATGCAAAACAAAAATCCGTTATGAATACATGCGTTTCGCATAAGTTGTAGAAATTACAGATCCGTTACAGATTCAAATTCAGAAATACTTTTTACCTGGGCGGCCATTTTCAGCAGTTGCCCCAGCGCGGCGGTATCCTCCACGGAACGGATACGCTTCCTAAGGTCTGCGGGAACTTCCCCATACAGTGACAGCAGTTCAAAGATCATCTCCTGTGCACCTTCTATTCTGCCCTGCGCATGTCCCTGCGTCCTGCCCTCTTCCCAGCCTTCCGCACGTTCATCCTTCAGCATTTCCTCAAACAGCATATACCTTTCCCCCATTTCCCTGTCAGACTTGATCCGCCGGATAGTCAGCTGGAGATGCCTGACATAATCATCCCCGAATTCCCCTCGGCTTTCCGTCTCCCCAGCGGAAAGGAATCTTAAAAACCTTACCAGGGATTCCGGCACTTCCTCCCCGTTCCTTCCCTTCATGCTTAAAAATACTGTATGGCTCCCGTCCTCGTAGTGAAAAGAACCGTCCTCTGCAAAGACATGCTTTACCGTGTAGCGGTACTTCCCCAGCAGAAAGGGATCGAAGTCGCACAGGAACACCACATAGCTGTCCGGCAGTTCCCCGTAAGGGACGCCTGACAGAAGCAGATCCATGTCCATCTGGCTGTGGTAGTAGCGGCACCGCCTTTCCAGCGGTCGGCCCGCGACCTGCATCTCCACATTAAAGCGGGTGCCTTTTTCATCCCTGGCGAACACGTCAAGGCGTATGCCTTTGTACTGCGGGTGGTACACGATGCTTTTCTCCGTGTCCACCTCCACATGGTCAACGGCAACGCCGAGGGCCAGTTCCAGCAGCTGTTTACAGTTCTCCGGCTCCGACATCACCGCCGCGAAAAGAAAGTTGTCTTTTAACGTCAGTTTTTGGAGCGTTTTTCTTTCTGTCATGTTTCCTCCCGTCCCAGAGGAATCCCAAGTTCAGGGTAGCACGATTGTGACGATATGTCAACCATTTCTGCACAGTTTAAGGTGTGGCCATAACAATTCATTAACTGTGCATCCAAATATTAAAATTCACCCTCCAGGGCATGCATTGTGTCACGGCTGGTGTAAAATGTCCAAAATGGCATTTTTTAATTTCAGGATTCCTCTGTATAAAAGATTGATTGTGTGGCCGATTTGGCCTGATATTTGTTACAGATGTTAAAGATATTGTGTATTACAGAAACGATGTGCTATAGAAACGGTGTGCTATAAAAACCGCGTATCATAGAGACTGCACATTATAAAGGCTGCACATTATGGAAACTTCATAAATATAAAAACTCCATGGAAAAAATAATACTTGGCAGCCCAGCTAACGGCCCGACTGTTACGCCGTGCACGCAGCGGCAAAAAAATTTGTTTCGTATAGCCCTGTTTCATGTATGCTGCAAAAATTACAGTTCCGTTAATGATTCAAATTCAGAAATACTTTTTACCTGGGCGGCCATTTTCAGCAGTTGCCCCAGCGCGGCGGTATCCTCCACGCAACGGATACGCTTCCCGAGGTCTGCGGGGACTTCCCCGTACAGTGACAGCAGTTCAAAGATCATTTCCTGTGCGCCTTCTATCCTGCCCTGCGTCCTGCCTTCAACCAGACCTTCCGCTTTACCCTCAACCAGTCCTTTCGCCTTGCCTTCTGCCAGACCCGATGTTCTGCCTTCTTCCCAGCCTTCCGCGCGTTCATCCTTCAGCATTTCCTCAAACAGCATATACCTTTCCCCCATTTCCCTGTCAGATTTGATCCGCCGGATGGAACACTGGAGACGCCTGACATAATCGTCTCCGAAATTTCCCGTGCTTTCCGTCTCCCCAGCGGAAAGAAATTTTAAAAACCTTACCAAGGATTCCGGTACTTCCTCCCCGTTCTTTCCCTTCGTGCTTAAAAAGACCGTGTGGCTTCCGTCCTCGTAGCGGAAAGAACCGTCCTCCGCAAAGACATGCTTTACCGTGTAGCGGTATTTCCCCAGAAGGAAAGGATCGAAGTCGCACAGGAACACCACATAGCTGTCCGGCAGTTCCCCGTAGGGAACACCTGACAGAAGCAGGTCCATGTCCATCTGGCTGTGGTAGTAGCGGCACCGCCTTTCCAGCGGTCGGTCCGCAACCTGCATCTCCACATTGAAGCGAGTGCCATTCCCGTCCCTGGCGAACACGTCAAGGCGTATGCCTTTGTACTGCGGGTGGTACACGATACTTTTCTCCGTGTCCACTTCCACATGGTCAACGGCAACGCCGAGGGCCAGTTCCAGCAGCTGTTTACAGTTCTCCGGCTCCGACATCACCGCCGCGAAAAGAAAGTTGTCTTTTAACGTCAGTTTTTGGAGCGTTTTTCTTTCTGTCATGTTTCCTCCCGTCCCAGAGGAATCCCAAGTTCAGGGTATCACGATTGTGACGGTATGTCAACCATTTCTGCACAGTTTAAGGTGCAGCCAGAACAATTCAGTAACTATGCAGCCAAATATTAAAATCCACCCTCCAGGGTATACATTTGTGTCGCAGTTGGTATAAATGTCCAAAATGCTTACCAACAACAGAGTAAGGGCACATAATGACATGGATTTTGACGGGGTTTTGACGGGGTTTTGGCATGGGTTTTGATGTGGTTTTTTGATATGGTTTTTGATGTGGTTTTTTGATATGGTTTTTGGTGTGGTTTTGACTGAATGATTTTCGCCCTGCATTCGGAAATACTATCTGACGCGGCAAATTACACATCCAAACACTGCAGATGTTATTCCGCGGACTTTCTGGCGCAAAGGACGTGAAACTGCCTGACAGAGCCAAAGAACACCTGGAAGCTGCCCTGACCCTGCGACCTTCTGAAACCTGTCAATCCGGACAAGAAGAAAAAGAAAAGACATGCATTGTGTTTTCCTCTGTTTTAGCTATAATAAAATGTAACAGAGGTTTCCAGAGCCTGTAAGAAAGACTTTTCACAAGAGAATACGCTGATCGCAATATCAAAGAGGAACGGACAATCATGATGTTTCAAACGAAAAATACGCACAAAGAAACGGCACCGCAAAAAGAATCAGGACGCATTGTATGGCTGGACGATTTAAAAGGGTTTTTAATCTTGTTTGTGTTGCTGAGCCACAGTTATCCTCCTATTGCTTACCGGCGTTTTTTTACTCCTTTTTTCCTGACTATGTTTTTCTTCGTTTCGGGATACACGTTCTCGGTCAAAGACCGTTTTCCCTTATTTTTCGTTAAGAAATGCAAACGGCTTGTTCTGCCGCTCTTTCTCCTCGGCGGAATCCGGATGTCTGTCAGCTTTATTTTATATGACAGGGGAAAGGGCATGTCTCTGTTTCTTGAGCGCCTGAAAGGATTGCTTCTTCAGCGGAGCGGTCATTACGATGAAATGTGGTTCATTTCCTGCCTGTTCGTCTCCTGCATGATCTTTTACGGAATTCTTACGGCAGCTTCCAAAATCAGCAGTCAGAGCAAAATGCCCGTCCTGCAAAATGCGCTTATCCTCCTGTTTTCTTTTTGCTGCCTGTTAGCAGGATTCTTTGTGATCTATGGCTTAAAAGTAAAACTGCCCTGGGAAACGGAACTTGCCCTTATCATGACTATGTATACCGCCACAGGCTATCTGTACCGACAATATGAGAAAGCTTTCGATACCCATCGCAAGACGTTCATTCTGCTTCTGTCCGTTGTGTTCTACACATTCTGCGTCCCCATGCTGGGAGATGATATCGATATCCACATGGAAAAGTTTGCGTCCCCGGTCCTCTTTCTTTTCCTCTCCTTTTTGATCACCTTTCCCGTTCTGTATCTTTGCAAAGCATTGAGCAGGACGATGCTTAACAGGCCTCTCTCCTTCCTTGGACAGAACACGCTCTTCTATTTTGCGTTCGGGGGCTTTATCAGAATTTTATTTTATGCGGCAGCGGACCGCATGGGCTTATCCAATGAATTCCTTCTTTCCGCAATGTGCGCTCTTGTTACCGCCGCATTGCTTGCCCTCCCCGCGCACCTTGTCCATGAGCGCCTTCCCTGGCTGATCGGACTGTCCGGGCGGAAACATAACTCATCCCCGTAAAAAGCCTCCGTTACCCGTCCTCATTCTCCAGATCCATCCGCCGCAGCAGTCTGCTGCGCTCTCCCGCATTGCGCAGAATATCTTTTACTTTTCCACGGTGCAGTTTCCGGTTGTTGCACAAAAACACTGCCAGCGTAATGACCCAGAGGGCGGGCCAGAGAATGACGTAAGGCGATGTTTTGGGATGATTCATTTTCATCTGGTAATGAAATTCTTTTAAATACGCTCCCAGACTGTTTCTTTTTACAATCACCATCCGGTCTTTATCCGCTTCTCCAAATTCTTCCGCCGTGAAAATATCACACAGAAAATCCGCCGCGAATTTTTTGTCATATCCGTTTCCAAAAGGCAGATCACTCCGCAGGCCTAAAAAATCCTTGCAGACGACCGTAACCGCCTCCGCGAAGTTCCAGACATGACAATCCTGCGCCAGTCTCATAAACTCCGGCAGGATTTTAAGCGCAGTCTCCCGATTCCAAAACACTACCCAGTCGCAGAGAAGCTTCAGTCCGAATCCGGCCCGCAAAAAATGCTGCAGCATATGAAGCAGCAGTTGCAGCGCCTGATAGGCTTCCGGCAAAAGAGGCATATCGATCCCCATACATTTCCGATATTCCTTCCTCTCAAAGCAATCGGAAAGCAGTCTCTCCATCCCCTCGTTGATACGCTCATCCTGAAAGGGTTCCGCCAGCATGGTGTGAAGTTCCACATCGATGCCGTCCCTGGACCTGCAGGCAAGATGATGGTTGGCGTGCTGGTTCTTTTTGACGAAAAACTGATTTTTCTCCAAAACCTGTACCGCCGTTTCCATTTTTTCCCTCTGGATCAAAAGATCCACATCCCCCGACTTTCTGGCTTCCGGCACAGGATAAAGCTCCGCCACGCCGCAGCCTTTGAGCACCAGCACGGGAATACCCGCCTGTTCCAGCGTCCTGACCAGATATCGGGTCAAAAAAAACAAACGGTAACTCTGTTTCACAGTGACTCTGGAAACAGATTCCACCAGTTCCAACCGGTCAGCCCTCAGAGGCTCCCCCTCCCACTTTTCGCACAACTCTTCATACAGCAGCGGAATCACCTTATGCTGCTTTGCCATATCTATCACTTTCCCCAGATCTGCCTCTCGGGAAAGTTCTCTTGAAATCCGGAAACGTCTCCCCGTCAAAGCCTGTCCCAAAAGTCCGCACAACAGCCTCTGCTCCCTGCTTATCCTCTCGCTCATGATATCTCCTTCTTATTGCGGGAATCCGTCATCCGTCCGTCCACACGCAGCGCCCTGAGCAATGCAATACCCGCTACAAAAAGAGCATAGGCCCGCACATGAAATAAAAACGCGCCGCCCCGGATCATCAATTTCCACGAAGGCACGGAAATCTCACGGATATACTTCCCCTTGGCAAGATCGGCCATAGCTTCCCTGACCAGCGCGTTTTCCCCGTATTTGCGCATCACGCGGATCCCTTCGCGGATTCCGTGCTTCTGAAACTGCAGCTCCTGCTTCACCAGGAAAAAACTTCCCAAAAACAGATGCAGCGAAGTCCAGTCTCCGTAATCTCCCTGAATCTTCCGCTCGCGCAGAAAATCATTAAAATCGGCCGCGATGGAGATCCATACGGGCATCAGGTTTTCTTTGTACCGGAAAGTCACCGATTCCTCATTGACACGGTAGAGGTAAACGCTCTCCTCAATAAAAGCGTACTTCGGCTGATAGACATAACAATCCATATTGTGGGCTTTATCCTGGGTAAAAGGATAAGCGCGGCACCTGAGATTATGGGCGTCCAGGAATTCCCTTCTGTAAAGCTGCCCCCAGTTATGCGCCAGATGTCCGTACATATAAAAACCCTTAAAACGAAAATCCACCGTCTTTGTGTACTCTCCTCCGTGAAGATGATGCCTGTTGATCTGCCGGAAGCCGGAATCATTGAATCTGCGGTAACATCCCACCGTAATATCCGCCTGCTTTTGTTGTGCCTCTTCCACCAACATCCGGATGGCGCCCGGTCCGTCCAGACAGTCATCGGAATCAATAAAGAACAGATATTTTCCCGTTGCCGCGTCCATACCCGTATTACGGGACAATCCCAGCCCTTTATTCTCCTGATGAATCACTTTGACATTTTCATAACGCGATGCATAATCATCGCAGAGCGCGGGACAATTGTCCGGCGACCCGTCATCGATCAGCAGGATTTCCAGCGCGGGATAATCCTGCTTCAGGATACTCTGCACACATTCGTCCAGATACTTTTCCGTCTTGTATACCGGAACGATAATACTGACCAAAACTTCCTTCTGTTCCATTGTAATCTTTTATCCTCTCTTAACACATTGATCCGGCCAGCCGCCAAAAGGGCGGGCTTTGAAGTTTTCTCCTTGACAGTTTTTCATACCTTTGCGTATGATAAGAGTGCACAGGACAACCGCGCCTTAACATACAGAAAGTCAGGAGAAACGATGGAGCATATCAAACAGCCGCCGAATATTATCATTGTTTTTGAAAAACCAGATTTATATTTCTTTCCCCATTACAGCGATATCGTATTCGCTCCTTTCGGCGTTCCCCAGCCTGGGTTTCGCTATCTAGTCTATAAGATCCTGTATCTGTTTCATCTTCCCTGCCGCAGTCTGTTCTGGGGATCATGGAAACAGCATATCAAAACTGCCGGAAAGGTCATCCTTTTCGATTACGGTTACCAGCGGGGCATGGAACGTTACATCCGCCGCGTCAATCCGGACTGTGACGTCTGCCTCTTTTTCTGGAACCGGGTCAGCCGCTACAATCGGCGCCATCTGCGCTTTTCGGACAGGGAACGCATTTACTCCACTGCCCCCGATGACTGCAGCCGGTATAGCTTACGATATAACCATATCTTTTACCCGAAGGAATTCTTTACCCCCTGGCGCCCTTTCCCGCAGGACCGCCTGTTCTTTTTAGGCGCCGACAAAGGACGCGCCCCCTATATCGCTTCCCTGAAACCGGTTCTGGAACAGAGCGGGTTAGTCTGCGATATCCGTATTGTATCGGACATGACTTCCCCTGAGTACCGCAGACAATTTCAGGATATTCTAACTTCCCACAGAATGGATTACCAGGAGTATCTGCAGGAACTGACCAAGTGCAATGTTCTTCTGGACATCAGCCAGAAGGGGCAAAGCGCCCTGACCATGCGGGTCATGGAAGCTATCTATCTCTCCAAAAAACTGATCACAGGAAATCAGAATGTCACTGACTATGATTTTTATGATCCTGACAATATTTATGTACTGCCCAAAAGCGGGCTTCCCAGCCCGGACGAGATCCGTACCTTTCTGGAAAAACCGTTTCGCCCCTATCCGGAAACCGTCCTGGAACAGTACAGTTTTGAAAACTGGATCGGAGGATTTGATTAACCTTCGGTCTGCCGAACATCCATGGCGCACATTACAAACTTTATAAAAGACATAGTAACGTCAAAGCCTTTAAGGGGATCCCGAGGTACGGATTGGACAGCGCCATCTTCCAATGGGACCGGATCTCTTTATGAAGCTGTCCGCGCAGTTCCTCCGCCCGGCTCTGCCCTTTCAGTTTTCTCAGATTGACATAACACCAAAGCATAGTCTTGCAATATTTAAACTCGGCGGCGCGGGTCAATGTGGGCGCTTTTTCCCTGATAAATTCCAGATTGTCTCTGCTGTTATAAAAGCAGTCCACCATTTTGACCGAAAACGCAGAAGTCGTAATGCTGTTTGCCCTTTTACGATAAAAATAAGTCTCGCAATCTAAAAAGGCAATTTTCTTCATGCGCTCATAGGCATAAAGGATGAAGCACTCGTCATCATTAATCCTTCCCAAAGGAAAACGTAATTTCTCCAAAACTTCCCTTCTGCAGAGACGGTTCCAGGCAGCAGAGCCTGTCAGAAGCACATGTTCCATCGCTTCAGACGCGGTTTCCACTCTCTCTTTCTGCAATTTCCCATGTTGGACTGTCTTTTGTCCGTTCTCCTCTTCCAGTATAACAGCGCAGGCTCCTACGCAGCAGTCCGCCTGATACTTCCGCAATCCTTCATACAGCTTTTCCAATGCGTCCTGCGCCAGCCAGTCATCGCTGTCCGCGAAGAACAGATATTCTCCCGAAGCCAGATCCATACCGGCGTTCCTGGCCACGGCCTGTCCCGCGTTTTTCTCCTGATGGATCACTCTGACCCTTGCGTCTTTCGCGGCATACATGTCGCAGATCCCGCCGCAGTTATCAGGGGACGCATCGTCCACCAGAATGATCTCCAGATTCCGATAAGTCTGCGTAATGATGCTCTCCAGGCAATCCTCCAGATATTTCTCCACTTTATAAACAGGAATAATAACACTGATCGTTTCGCGCATATACGACTACTCCTTTTACTCTTTTACTTTAACGCCATCCGCAGCAGATATTTTCTACCCTTCCAGACCCTGATTTTGTGGCTCCCGATGCAGGATCTGTCGCGCCATGGCGCACATATTTTTCAGTTTCCAGCTGCGGCAATACAACAAAAGATCTGCCCCCAACGTCAGAACCACGCTCAAAACGCCGATCAGGAGAAAACTTCCCAGGCCTTTCTTGTAAACGCCGATGGTCAGCCGGTAAAGCAATATAGCCTCAAGCGCCGTGACAAAACCGTACTGTGCCAGATCCGCCAGATAAGGAAACGGGGACCGTTTTACGTATTCCCGGAAAAAGACTTTCATGCGGCAGCCGATCTGTACCAGATAGGCTGCGGTAGTTCCCGCGGAAATACCCACTACACCGAATTTTTTTACCAGCGACAAGGACACCGCCAGATTAACCACAGCCGTAGCCACAGCCACATTCCTCTCCTTGTGAAACAGTCCCGTAACCCCCATTACGATCTCTAACGGCAGCCCCATCGCCGTGACGAAAAACTGTATTACAATAGCCGCTACAACACTTTGCTCCATCAGATAGCCCCCGTTCAGCCACAGGTCCCTGATAAAAGGTGTAATCAGGCAGAAAATGCATACGCAGGAAACGGATACCACTTCAAAAAACAGGAATGTGATCTGGCGCAGCGCGCGCACGTCTTTCTCCTTATCGTCCTCCAGAAACATATGCCCCAGCGTAGGCTTCAGCGCACCGGAAAGCGCAAGCACCACATTCAGCACAGACTGCGTCACCAAGATATAATTCGCGTACAGTCCCGCCGTCACCGTATTGATCATTCCCGAAATGATAATATTATCCGTGGACAACAAAAGCTTTGAGAACAAACGCATGACAAAGATATTTTTGATATTATCGATCACCTTTCCCACAATCGTCTGTTCCAGGGGTTCCTTCCTGTGCTGTACCAAAAAAGGATATTTTCGGTTGACGTAAGAGGAAATCCACAGATTGCAGGCCGCTTCCACCGCAATATTGATTCCTAATGCCAGCGTATAATTTCTGGTGCACTGAAGAATCAGAATCGTTGAGGAATAATTCAGCACATTCATGATCAATGTGACAATACTGACCAGATACTCCCTCTGGTCTGCGATCAGAATCGAACGCTTATAGGACAAAAGATAGGACAACGATGTCCTCACCAGCCACAAAAAGAACACCAGCCGGATATACCCCAAAGAAAATGTGACCTCTTTCAGGATCAGATGGATAAAGGGCATCACGGACACGCCCAATCCGAAGATCACCAGCGCAAACACGATATACGCTTTCCGGTACAGATTCATCAATCCCGCAATCTGTCGTTTATCCTGCGCTGAAATGGCCGCATAAAGATTATAAACCACCGCAGTTGAAATTCCAAGCTCTGAGACGGACAGAATGGCTATGACGTTGGAGATCACTCCATTCATACCCACCAACTCCGCTCCCATCAGCAGATTCATGGTTCTCTGGCAGAAAAATCCCACCAGGATCAGCACCACCTGACCCAGCACACCAAAAAAACTGTTTTTAAACGCACTCTTTAAACGCATAAACTGTCAATAACCTCATTCCAACTATTCAGAATTGTCTGCAAATCAAATTTCTCCAAATCCAAAGAAGCATTTTGGGAAAACTGTTTTCTGAGCGGTTCCTCTTTTGCCAGTTTTACGATTTTCTCCGCCATTTCCCCGCAGTCGAACGGTTTTATCAAATAGCCGTTTACGCCATCTCTGATGATTTCACCCGGACCGGTGCTGATATCGAAACTGACGCAGGGCAGACCGTGGCTTTTAGCTTCCAGCTGACACATAGGCAAACCTTCCCAGCGCGAGGTAAGGACATGTATCCGCGCCATTTCGTAATATTCCCACAGGTCACTGACATTTCCCAGTAACACCAATCTGTCCTGAAGGCCATGTTCCAGGATATAGGTTTCAAGCCACTCTCTTTCTTCCCCGTCTCCCGCTACCAGCCACTTCCATTCAGGAAGTTCCGTCAACACTCTTTTTGCCGTATCGGCAAGATAATCGACACCTTTTCTCTCTATCAGTCTACCCACCCAAAATATATAATTTCCCTTGGGGACATTTTTTTCACGCTTCTCACAAACTGCCGGATTATAGATGGTCTTTATGGCTCTGCTTCGGTGCTGATATCTCTCATAACAACTTTGATTTTCCCTGTTGAGCGTGACACAATAATCCGCCCGGCTGGCTCCTATTTTCAAGATGATCCTGCGGTAAAGGCTTTTCTGTTCATAATAGTAACTGAAATGTCCCCATGAGATCACTTTCGTTCTGCTTCCCCCGCGAACGGGAAGGGAGAGGATGTCCAGTACAATATCGATATCCACCAGCACATCAATCTTTTGTTCTTTCAAAAAACGTTTCAGCTTTGGCAGCACTTTTAAATACCCTGCCCCGGGCTGTATCCATTTTTCTCCCAGGTGGTATCGTTTAATCCTGGGATCAATGGCAAAAAAAGGATCCTTTTTTTGTTCTACCAGACTCAAAATCAGTATTTCGTATTTCCCCTGCGCCGCCAACCCATTGGCGATCATAACGGCAACGCTCTCCGTTCCGCCCTCCCTGGTGATATCGCCGGAGAAAAAACATATCTTCTTCATATGGCGTTCCGCCTTTCTATTTTATTGTGGCATTTTTCCAACCCTGATGATATAATCATGACAACGGCTGTATTGTCGAAAGGAGCTCTTATGAACAAAGCGATTGCTGCCGCCGTCCTGATCTTCTCGTTTCTGGCGGAAAATATTCAATATATCAATGAATATCCGTTTACCTACACCCCTGTGCTGTATCTTGAAAGCACAGCTTATCTGGACAATCCCTATATTGGATTTTACCATATTTACGGATATATTTTAAAGGATGAGATTGCTTACGCATCACCAAAGGACGTCCCCTTTGTGCCAGATCCCGAAACCACTCAGACAAAAGAACGGCTGGTGCAGATACAGATCAACCTCTGCCGTTTTCAGGAACAGTCTCTTACGGAAACCGCCCTGTCCCAGCTGGATACCATCTTATCCGCATGGTCCGAAACGAATTACAGCCTGCTGCTGCGTTTCCTCTACGATTGGGACGGCAATGCGCCTAAAACAGAACCGAACGACATCTCTGTAATCCTGCAGCACATGGAACAGCTGGCGCCCGTGTATAACAAATACGCCGATCACATTTTTATGATTCACGGGCTCTTCACCGGCAACCACGGCGAAATGCACCATACTCACTTTGACAGTCCGGAAGATCTGAAGCTGCTTGCCTCAAAACTGGCGGAAACTGCGGATCCTTCCATCTATCTGTCCGTCCGCACCCCCTACCAATGGCGTACCATCACGGGAGCGGACAATTACGAAGAACTCTCCGCCATGCCGGACAGCCCTTATTTAAACCGATTGGGGCTTTTTAACGATGGCATGTTCGGCACGGAAGCTGACACCGGCACCTATTCCCGTCCGCGGGCGGAAGAAATCGCATATCAGGACGCCCTCTGCCAGACGGTTCCCAACGGCGGCGAGGCCGTGATCGACAACCCTTACAACGATCTGGATAACGCTGTGGCAGATATGAAACTGATGCACGTCTCCTACTTAAACAGCGTTCATGATCCTTCCGTCATAAACAAATGGAAAAACACCATATACACCGGTCAGGATGTTTTTAACGGCGTCACAGGATTCGAGTATGTCCGAAATCACCTTGGCTACCGTTATGTGCTTCGTTCCTCGTCCATCGTCCGAGACTATATCAACGGACAGGTCAAACTGCGCGTTGCCATTGAAAATGTTGGTTTTTCCAAAAGTTACCGTCCTTTTTCGTTCTGCCTGACCTTGCGAAACACCCGGACGCAGGAAACTTTTTCCATCCCTCTGAAAGAGGATTCCACATGCCTTGTCAGCGGGGAAACCGCCTCGTTGGAAGTTCCTCTCGCAATGGAAAACTATCCGGCCGGAACTTACGAGCTGTATTGGCAGACTCTGGACGAAACCTTTGGCGAACCTATCCGTTACGGAAATAATCTGACTCTGACGGACCTTGGTTATCTGCTGGGCAGCTTACGGATCAAAACTTCCCAGGAATAGCCGCTCCTTTGCTCCCTCATTGGCGAACCGGACCGTTTTAAGATCTCTGACACGCTTAAGCCCCGCGTAAAGACGCACGCCGCTTTGTATCCCTTTCTCCTCCAGAGGGATATGAAGCATCAGGCTTTTTCCTGCTTCCAGCCGCCCCAGATCACAGTTTAGGGGAATTTCCCGCTCCCTGTCATCTTCTTCTATAAAAAGCAGGAACAGGATCTCCTCCGCAAAACAGGCAAATCCCCGATTGGCAATCTTTGCGCTCAGACAGATTTTCTTTCCCTTTCTCTCACAAGAAACCTTTTCCACCACAAACCGATAGCCCATATGAGCTTCGATATAATCATATAAACTGACATCTGGACGGTATAACGTATCTTTCCATTCCTGAAGCCTGCTCTGCTCGTGCACGCAGTTAAGATAGCTGACATGAAGTCTGCAAAGACGCTCCACAGTCTCCGAAGGCGTGATGCCTTCCTCGCCGTTTAACGCTTCTCCGCCAAAAGGCACTTTCCCCGCCAATTCTTCCATAAACGCCATTTCTTCGTCCGGAAGCCAGGATTTGCGCCATCCGGCGTCTTTTCTATTCTGCGTGCCGAAAGTCCCTAAGTGCGTTGGCGAGGCGAAAATAGCATCGTCAAAACAGCCTATCAGATTTTCTTCCACGCTTCCCTCCGGCTGCGTGATCCGGTACTGCACCGGCTTTCTCACCGCGAAACGGATCTTTCTCTGCGTCTGGGTCAGAAACGTCTCTGTAAGCTGCTGCAGATATTTTTCCGACAGGAATTTGGAGGTGTGCATCTCCCCCCAGCTTCCTACCAGTTGTCCCTGAAAGACGAGAATATGGCTGCTGTGGCGTATCAGGACAGGCGCAAGCTGTTCGATGTGCCGAAGTACCTGAGAAAAAAGCGAAGGTTCCCGCTCCATCCCTTTCCCTTCCGTGTCGTAGGCGATCCTCAGAATGATATCCTTTCCGCCATCGGCAAAAGACTGCAGGATCTCATCTATCAAGACCAAGGATTCTTCCCCCATATCACTCTCTCTGCAGGAACCGATATCGATCAGCACCAGCGCCAGCGCTTCCTCCGGATACAAAACGGGCGGAAGGCTGCAGCCGCTTAGATCTCCCAAAACATATGTATAAATGCGATACCATCCTCTTCCGCAATTCACCACATTTCCCGCAATCTCACGAAGCTCATTTTTGTGAAAGCAGTATTTCTTCTTAGAAAAAAATGTCATCCTCTGCCTCTCCCATTCCGATATGCAGCACCTTGATCCGATACAGCACCGCCAATATGGAAAATATCATACGGAACATATAGACGAAGGGTTTAAGGCCGGAATGCATGCTGACCCCATAACCCCTGTTGTGCATTATCGCCGGTATTTCCACCACCCGATACCCCAAAAGCAGCATCTGGATCAACATATTGGCATCGGGATATTTATTGTCAAAATTTCCAAACCTGGAATAGTACAGCGCCGCCCGGCAGCTTAACCCCTGGAGCCCTGTAGTAGGATCCTGTATTTTGCGTCCGGTGGCAGCTTTGATACAGAAGCGGAACAAAGCGTAAGCAGCCTTTTTGGAGGACGATACGGCAAAATCCCCGCTTCCTTCCATGAAACGGGAACCCAGCACAATATCAGGGCATCGGCCATCCTCCCCGGGCGTCTTAAGCTTATCATAGATGAAGGGAATATTGCAGACATCATGTTGTCCGTCCGCATCCATCTGGATGATATACTTATATTTTCTCCGGATCGCATATTTATACCCCAGCTGGATCGCGCTGCCATATCCCAGATTAAACACATTGGTCACCAGCGTATAACCGTGTTTCTTTACGATCCAGTTGGTGGAGTCCGAAGACGCGTCATTCATCACCAGTACATCCGCGATCTTGGCGATCTCCGGCGATGAGAGTTTTCTCAGGACGCTTTCGATATTTCGTTCTTCATTGTATGCCGGTATAATGATCAGCAAGTCCTTCTGTTGTCCGTATTTCACATCCATCTCTCCCTTTTAGTTGCTGTCCAGCAATCCCGTTAAAAGCCTGATATCTTCCTCATACGCAATCTTTTTACAGGCGGCCGCCCGACCCAGTCGCTCCCGCAGCTTCCCGTCCTGCAAAAGCTTTACAATAGCTTCCTTTACATCCCCAGGCGACAATTTGCAAAGGAGGCCGTCCTCGCCATGAATGATCTGTTCCCTGTTGCCGGTGCAATCCGATGCCACAATGGCGCAGCCGATGACCTGCGCTTCCTGAACGGCAATGCTTTTCCCCTCAAATCCGGTGGCATGGACGTACAAATCCGTCTGTTTATAATAGGGGAAAGGATTCTCCACAGCCCCCATCAGAATAAAATCCTCTTCCAGACCCCATTCTTCAATCTTTTTTTCCAAAGCGCGGCGTTCCTCTCCTTCTCCCAGCACATACCATCTCGCCCTGCAGCCGCTCTCTTTCAAAAGTTTCATAGCTTCAATGGCAACGGGATAGGCCTTCTGTTTCGTAAGCCTGCCTACCGTCAGAATGCGAAATCCCTGATAACCATCCTGAAATCCTCCTTCCAGGGACGCTTTTTCAAGAATCTCACTGCGGTTTATCATATTGTGGAATATCTGCGTTCTGGGAGCGCATTCAGGGTACACTTCCAGAAACTTTTCCCGAATCTCCTCCGCAATGGGAAACAGCGCGTCAAATTTCAGATAACAGTCTTTGTCAAGTTTTCTTGTATAACCCGCCTGACTGTAATCTATATGGATAAAAGCCGCTTTCTTCTTCGCTTTCACATGATCCGCCACATAATATGCAGCGCCGCCTTCTATAAATGCTACCGCCAGATCATATTGTGCCTCTATCCTCAGCCCGCCGTCCGAAAGCACCCTCCAAAGCAGCTTGTCAATCTGCACTCTGCGCCGCAGCAGCATCGACTTTAAATTTCCGCACAGATAGGGAAATAACCGCAGCAGAGATGCCCGATGAAACAGCGCTTTCGCCACCGTTTCCGCCATATGCACACGTCCTCTGGCGGAGTGCACGGAGCAGCTGTTAAATCGCTTGTTCAGCAGGCGGACCGTCTTAGGTAATTTCGATACCAGCTCCCCCTGTCCCATCAGCACATACAAATCGATATCGCAAAAATCCTGCAGCTTTTTTAGCAGCTCTATCAGCGCTGTCTCCGCTCCCGCCAGCCCCAAGGTATTCATTACAACAAGAACACGTTTATTCATGGGCGTCCGCCTCCTTGTGGGAGGCAAGTTCCTGAAGAATGCTTTCATTCTCCTGATTCAGCAAGGAAACGTGCATCGCAAGCTCCTGATTTTTCATGATAAGAATGGAAATTGCCAGACTGAACCCAAACAGACTAAGCACCAGCACCCCTCCTAAGAAGATGATTACACCAAATACTACGGCAGGCTTTTGCCCCGCGTTCAGCAGGACAATACCGGCAACCAGCAGGCAAAGCGCGGCAACACCCCAGATCATGCCGAAATTCTCCGTCATCTTATGTCTCGCATAAGCAAGAAAGCTCCATATCATAAGCAGTATACTCAGCACGATCATCACAATACCCGCTATTTTCGCTATTTCCATCATTTTCATTGCCCCCATTCTGTTCCTGCCCAACGTTCAGGCATGCCGCGTTTTATCATACACTTTTGCCTCGGGCCGCTTTCCCTTCTCAACAGGGAACAGCGTCCCTTTGCAGAAAATGTGCACGTCCAAATGCTTCTCCACCCAGCGCAGCCTCGCGTAAGCCACCGCCAGTCCCGTAAAACTGCCCGCTACCAGTCCCAGACCATACCAAAGTTCCGTCAGGTTTCTGGATGCCAGGCTTCCCAGAAAAGTAACCAGACAAAAGGATACAGATGTCAGTATTGCCCCGGTCAGATCATTGAAATAATAGAGAAAAATAATCTCCGCATACATCACAAACAAGATAAAATATCCGGCCGCAAGACAGGGATAAATCCGCAGCGTCATCCCGGCAAAACCAAGTCTTGGCAGGAAAACCAACATGACCAGGTACACAATCACGGATATGATAAACTGAATCCGCACCAGATTCAAAAGCTCACCGGAAAGCTGACGGAACATTCTGTCTTTTGTGTTCTGAATATCCTGCCAGCGTCCGCCCGTTACAGCCTCTGAATACATCTTATACCGCTCGTGGAAATGCATCTCCACTCTGGAAATAAAAATCACAGTAGCGGAAATATTGGTAAACATCGCCAGACAGGTAGCCATATCATACACCGGCGCCATCACGAAAGAATCCGCTACGACCATCTTAAGCCGCGTATCCCAGAACACAAAATTGTGAACATAAAGCCCAAGCGTATATCCGAAATTTACCACCACCAGCTGCCAGTATCTCTTAAAATAGGCAAATACTTTTTTGTATCGGTTGCTGTTCTTTTTAAAGTACCGGCGGATAGTGGACATCTCCAGAACCGCCGTCAACAGAAATCCGATGCTGAGCGCGAACAGCATACTGTAGGATAACCCTGCGTTAAACACCTTCACCAGCACAAACGCCACCACAAAAGCCAGGACCATGCCTCCGAAAAAATATAAGGATATCTTGGAATAATCCTTGCAGACGGACAGATACAGCATAGAGTAAAACACCAGCACCAGCGCGATATACCCGCAGAAACCGGTAAAAACATAATGCAGCGCCACTTCCCCCACAAAATATTCCCACACGCAGAAAGGAATTCCTAAAAGACAACTCAACGCTATGTTCAGGAACAGCCCTGTATAATAGCAGGGCATGATGTCTTCGTATGCCTCATCGTAAATGACATCGGACAGATAGCGCGACAGAACCGCGTTGAAAGGGGATGCGGTCAGCAGACCGAAAATGAAGATATACAGCACCGTTGCGGAAAATAAATTTCTCTGGGCATACCCCAGTTTATCATATCCCAGCACAATGCTCATCAGCATAATATTTCCAATTACAACGAACATAGGGGCCACTGTGACCATCATACTGTAGCCAAAGCCCACCAGATTCATTGCAATGCTTCCTTTTCCGTAGATCTTGTTCAGCCTTACGCCTATTCCTGCCATGATTTTTCTCCCCTGTCAGTTACATCCAGTCCGCTATATCGCGGTAAATCTTCTGATAAGCCGCCTTCATATCTTCTATCTTATAGCGCGACATCATACGTTTATAACCGTTCTCTCCCATTTCCACGCGCTTTTCCTTACTGTACGCCAGTTCCAGGATCGCCGCCGTAATCTCCTCCACATTCATCACATGGGTCAGTATCCCGGCATCGCCGAAAGAATCACCCTCGCCATAAATCAGCCCCCGGCAATTTCCGACATCCGTTGCGATAGCCGGTTTATGCGCCGCATATCCCTCCAGAATGGTCAATGGCTGGCCCTCGCTGACGCTGGTCAGTATGGTCATATCCATCTGCCAAAGATATTCCGGCACATTGACCCTTCCGGTGAACACCACATCCTTTACCTCCAGCGTCTGAACCAGTTCCATACATTCTTCCGCATATTCCGGATCCTCGTCCGTGGGTCCCATGATCCAGAGTTTTAACGCCGGCACTTTCTCTTTGGCAAAAGCAAAAGCCCTGATCAGCGTCTTCACGTCCTTGATAGGCGTAACACGAAGCACCGCTCCCACATGGATCATGTCTTCCTCCAAAGTCCGCTTCATATCTTCCGTCACCACGAACCTGGAAGCATCGATCCCATTAGGCGTGACCATGGTGATCTCCCTGGGACAGCCCAATTCGATCTGCAGTTCCCGCGCATGTTCGTAAAGACTGGTCACAAGCTCCGCCTCGCTGTAAGCAAGCTTTGACATTTTTTTAAACTGTTCGATCCAGATATTCTTATAGATGCCTTCTACCCACTTTGCGCGGATCAGCTCTTCCTCCCGCTCTCTGGTATAAATACCATGCTCTGAGATCACCAGGCTGCAATGATACTTGTTTCTTGCCATACAACCCAATATCCCCGCGTATCCGGTCGCTACACAATGATAGAGATCCGCCTTGGGCACATCCATCCTCATAGTCAGAAACAGCGGCAGATAGATAGAGCGCATGGTCCACAGGAAATCCGAAAACACAACCTCCGGATACCGCAGCTGGTAGCATTCCCGCACTGCCCTGAAAAAATCCGGTCCCATCAAAAGCTTATTCAGCGAAAACTTCTTTTTGGAAAACAGCTCAAACAGCGGTTTCCACTTTACATTCTGATTGAGCAGCAGACTTTTTAAAGCCTCATATTCCTCTTTGTTCAGCCGCTTCTGCCTCTTTCCGTCCCCTTCCCTGACCCAGTCGCTGTCTTCCAGATACAGTTCGTACACCTGCGTCAGATTATCCGGCAGTTCATAGGCAAACTTTCCGCGAAAAGAGCGATTCGCCACAATCGTCAGCAGGATAAATTCATGTTCGGGAAATGACTTTATGATACTGTGTATCCAACTGGATACTCCGCCTACCACGTAGGGGTAGCAGCCTTCTGCAACCATACATATCTTCATCTTGTTATTCCTACTTCCGTTCATTTCAGGCATCCTCTTTCTGAATGCCGTCTCTCCTATTGATAAAAATCCAGCGGCGCGTTTGTCACGTCAATCACAATTTCTTTTTCCACAGCCTCCAGCAGATAGAATCCGCCTCCCAGATCTTCCAGCGTGCCTCCCTGTATATTTGCGGGTTCTCCCGCATTGATCTTGACCAAAAACCAGACAGATCCCTCAAAATCATTCGTATACAGAAAAATCCGATCCCCCTTCCGCTCCATTCTGTAGTCCAGCGCCAGAAACCTTCTGATGCGGGCATCGCTCTCGGAGAGTGTGGTCTGGGAAAAGGCGTCAAAATCCTGCCAATAGGTACAAAGATTCTGGGATATCTCACTGGAAAGAATCTGCCAGTAATCATCCTCGCTCTCAGGGTAGGACACCGCTTTCATATCCAATACGATATTGGAATAAGCCAGTCCTGTTTCATAGCCCATAATGGCCAGATTGGCTCCATAAGTATGTTCTCTGCCGATAGCTGTTGCGCGCTGCAATGTCACATCCCGGTCCAGATAATCGACCACCGGCTGTTCATTGTCCTGCGCCGTGGCAATGGTGCGAAGCTTGGGGAAATACTTTTCCCACGGGGTTGCCATCACTTCCTCCAGATCCTGCGTATAGAGGGAAAGGATGGCGTACTGATCCGCCCCCTCCACATAAAACGGGGCGTCTCTGAGCATCTTGGTTTTCAACGGCGTCCTTGAGACTCTTCCCATGGAAGCTCCGATTTCGCCGTGCTCTTCCTTCACAAGCGCCATGTATCGGGGAAACAGCGAATTGTCCGGCTCATTTTCATCATCATAATCCAGCTGGGGCGCCGCCATAAACGTCATATGCGCGCCCGTCCTCTGCGTGATGGAGATCAAAGACGGCCATATCACGCTCTCGTACAATGCCGGCTGTGCAGCGCTGTAAAGCGCTGTAAGTTCCTCGGTATTATCCTCCGCAAATCCGGAGAAATCCGCCACCGTTGTGCACTGCGCATTGACCACAGGGTAAATCTCACAGGTATCCGCTTCCGCCATCATGGCGCTCAAAAATCCGATGCCGTACATATTTGTGAGATAATTGGCGTTCACGCAGAAGACTCTGGCATCTCCCACGCTTTTACGCCACAGAACGGCAGGCATATTTTCATTCTTATATTCATCTTCATCCAACATTCCCATGATATAGGTCTTCGTGCCGCTGTCCAGCACATACCAGTGGATGACCATTTCCAGATCCTGCAGTCCGGCGTCATCCACATCCGTCTCATAGATACGCTCTCCGCCTACCAGAAATCCTTTAAACAGATGCACGCCTTCCACCAGGATTTCCCGGTTTCTCACACTCCTGATCCCAAGAAATTCGCATAGATCGGGGCTGCTTGTCATGACAGTGATATGGGGCATTCTGGCCATGATCAGGTGGACGCCCCTGTCTGTAAGTTCCCGCATGACCGGCAGGTCGTTGGCCACATCCAGGTACTTTCCATCGATGATCACCACCTCCGGCAGATTCTCTTCAGGAATCTCATAAGCAGCCAGAGATTCACACTCTTTCAAACCTCGTTTTGTGTAGGTGCACCAGACCCTGACAACATTCCGCACATCCTCAGAAAATTCGGTGCCCACAAAAAGAGCGTACCTTCTGGGTATGGAAAATCCATCGTCCGATGCCGTCTCCAGACGAAACCTGCTCTCGCTGTCCAGTCCTGTGTAGGTAGTGTCCTCAAACGCATTGACATCATACTCATTCAGCGACTCTTTGATCACTCCCGTAAACATAAACATGAACGTCAGGATCAGTATCATAAGCGTTATAGTAATAAAATTCCTGCGTGATACCATTTTATCCTCTCCCTATTCTGCGGTGCCGTTAAAGCCATAATTGATAGACAGATCAAACAACCGGTAGGTGTTCTGCGTCAGTTCATAGCAGATAAAACGATCCGTCTCATAGTACACCCTCATCTCGTTAGGGTACAGCGCCTGGAATGCCCGGGCCCAGTAATACATCTTTGACATGACCACATAACGGTTCGCCCCTTTATAGATTCCTAAACCCGATCCCCAGGGCAGCTCCTTTCTGGCGCCTTCCACCGACACCCTGCTGCCGCTGCCCTCATATGTCTCCGTATAATCTATGGGCACTTTCTCTATAAAGAAATAGACTTTAGGCGTTGGAATCGTGAAATAATCTTTCACCGATTCCCCTTCCATCTGACGCAGCAACGTGATGATCTCATAATGATAGCCGTCATTCTCCACCATTCGCAGCTCGTCATTGGCGGTACAGACCGTAAACTGAAAACGGGGATTCTCCCGCAGTATATTGGTCAGACAAGTGATAGCTTCATTGCATTCCAGCCCCGGAAGATTCAGCGGCTCTTTGTAGATCCGTCCCAGCGCCAGCACTATTATCATCAGGCTGACTCCTCCAAAGGAAAGCATATTGGAAAGAGACTGTGTGGAAAACCAACCGGACAGCAAACTGACCCAGGCATCCACGGAAAGCGCCACCGCAGCCGACAAAATATAGGCGAGATAAATACTGCATCGGCTATGATCCATCAAAGCAGGGATCCCCAGCCATTCGGCCATCATGACAGCGTACAAAAACAGGATGCAGAAGGTTACAGACAGCAATATGCTTCCATATTGCCTGGTCTTTCTGGCAAAGAGAAAAACAATTCCCAACACGCCGGAAAAAGCCGTAAAGATTATGACCACACCCACCGTATCCAAAGAGACGCGATTCAGTATATATGTGGCGATCGTACTCTGCAGTCCTTGTAAAAACCGGAACGTCTTTTCCTTCTTTTCTATGATCCACGCTTTCAGACGAACCGAAAACGGGATCTTTGGCTCCGGCGGCTGAACCTGCTCTTCTGGTACGAAAGATTGGCCGGAACCTCCCAGCGCTTCCATACCCGCCTGGCCGGAACTTCCGGCAGACTGCTGATTCGAAGCGGCGCTGTCCGAACTGTGGGAAGAGTTTGAGATAATACCCATTCCCCACCGCAGCGACCCCTCCAACGGAGTTCCCGTTGCCACAGCGATGGCCATAGGCAATACCGCAAGCACAACGCTGAGGATACCGGCCAGCATGATCCTGCCAAAATATTCCCTGCGGAATATCAATCCCAGAAAGCCCAATGCAACGCCTACGCAAAAAAGTCCCGCGATCATAGTGTTATAAAAATGCGCCGCCAGAGTGGCGCTGAAACTAAGCGCAAAAAACAGCAGGTACCGGGTGCTGTGGATTCTGAATCCTTTCAGCTTTCCCTCTCGTTTTCTGTCCTCAAAAAAAGCATACAGAAAATAAATGGACGGCAGAATAAAGATCATGCCAAACTCCTGCGGCAGCGAACTGGAAAATCTGGAATAAGTATCCTTGTTCCAGATGTTAGCAAAAAGATACATGCCCATAGCGATATAAGGTGAATATTTCGCTCTGCAGCAGGCTTTTAAAAATGCCAGAAGCACCATGTGCACCATCAGCGTCTGAACCAGGCTGAATACGCGCATCAGCACAAAAGTATAGAACCCAAACATTTTGTGGAGATAATACAAGGTACAATGAAAACCGTGAGGATATACGCCGGCCACAAAAATATCATTGCGGTTCAACGCGTTGATCCAGTAGGTATGAACCGGCATATCGGAGGCGATATACCCCATATTCCAGATCAGATTACACCCATAAACCCAAAAAACTCCTCCAATGCATGTAAGTGTCAACACCCATTCAAAAAAATTCTTTCTGATACTGCGAAACAGACGCAGAAACCCGGTCCTGATCCATTTTCCACAAAAACGCACTGTCTTGCTGAGCAGCAGCCTGCCTCCCATGGTTCCTTTGAGGAATCTGTTTACCGCGCCGGCCGCCTCCAATACCCCGTCTTTGATCCCCACATTATGTACTCTCGCCATAGCCCAGATCACCGGAAGCACAGTCCCCAGGAATAAAGTAAAGCGGTTGGAAATATGGAGTAATTCCAACACAAGTACCAGATTGAACAGATAGACATTTCCGATGACCAGATAGATCATAAAGCGGACGCAGAATCTTTCTTCGCTGACTTTCCTGTAAAACACAAAGGCCGGCAAAAGCACTGTCATACCGAGATACGCCGCGAGGACGCCTATAAATTGTAAGACGGTCAACGTCTGCATTGACATTGCTTATCTCCTTCGTTAACAGCAGACGGCCAATCAGCCGAATACTCTGATCAGATCCAACGTATCTCTGTCAATGACAATGTCGGAACTCTTCAGCCTGTCCATGACTGCAAAGAACTTTTCCCTGTTCTGAATACTGAAATACAGCTTTAACTGAAGCGTGTACGAAGTCAGCTCCTCCGGATACATCTCCATACAGCGCTCGCACCACGTCTCCATGCGTTCAAATTCTTCAAGGCGCAGCAGACGGATGGCAATCCACTCTATATATTCGCAGTTGAGACGATAACGATGCTCTTCACTCTTATAAAGCCATGTGCAGGCCTCCTCCATCATGTCTACATAGGTCCTTTGCTCCATGTCCGGAAACACTTCCTGACTGAGCACGCCGTTCATATATTCTATCATGGCGCAGGCATATTCCGGCGCCTTTTCGTCCCCTTTGTGAAGCGCATTGTAAAATTCCTGCGATTTCTGCCTGAAATCGTTCAACGCGTCTCTCAACACGGAAGCGGCGTAGTGAGAAGTTTCCGTATCTTCACTGTTTAAGGCGAGAGAGATGGTGGCAAGAGATTTTTGCACGTCTCCTTTCACCACATCCATGACCAGCGAGCGCAGGCTTTCCTTGTCCGCCACCGCCAGTGCCTCCTCGATAGGCACCCGGTTTCGCTCGCTCTCCTCGTCCGCCTTTCTGCGGGTGACCACTTTTTCCTTCCCGAAGATCACGTCAGTCAGATCCGCCTTCGTGCGGAAAAACAGAACATACATCAACTGGGTTGACACAAAAAACAGGACTCCCACCACAGGACAGAGAAACATGACCAAAGCCTTAAACAGATAACCTGTCCTGCTTGGTATCTGGTCTTTCAACAAAACTTCTTCCTTCTCCCGGTCTTCCCGCTCCTGATTATCATCCTCCTTTTCATCCTCAGCCTTTGACAGCAGTTCATCTTCCGGCTCTTCAGAGACCGGTTCCCCGGTCTTTGCCGTCTGTATGACACATCCCCAGATAAAATAGGCGACAGAAATCAATGTGTTGATGATCAGAATCAGGATAAATACTTTTTCAGCAGTCGTCATACCGCCAAAGCCTCCTCAACCTGACAGCCCATACCGGCATCCTGAAATCTCTGCTGCACAAAGCCGGCTCCCGCCACATCCGTGTTGGCGAGAAGCACATGCAGATTGCCTTTGGAATCCTGCCCCAGATAGTCGGTCTGTCTCACCAGCCTGCCAAGCCGTTCATTGACTTCCTGCCGGGACAACTGCGCCGTATCCAGATTCAGAAGCGCACAAGTCGTAAGATTCCGGCTTCTTGCGCGCATAAACGCGGACACCAGCTCTTCAAAGGCTTCCGGCTCCAAAATATGAGTACCTTCAATATAGCGCTGCTGCTCCAGCGCGGCCATATAGCGGTTTGCCCTCAACACCGCATCCTGAATCAGATAACCCGTGATAGCAAGCATGTCCGCCTGTCCCAGCGTCATACGCTCCCAGGGGATATCCCAGACCATCAGAATCATCTGCAGTTCATCTCCCTCGTAGATGGCGCTGGCCATCAGGGGATACTCCTGAGCCATATTTTTATTGATATACACACGATGCTGCGATATGGCCTCATACATTTCAGTCATTTCCGTATAATTCACAGAATTTCCAAGGCTTCTGGCTTTGGCGGAAGTGGCGGAAAACAATCTGGCGTAAGAACGGTTTGCCACGGAATAGATGGCAACGTCTTTGCTGCGCATAATCTGGGAAAGGACATCCGCCGCATAGAACAATACTTCCACCGGCTGGTAGCTGCCCAATTTGGAAGTGATTTCGTATATTTTCCCCATACTGTCATTCTGGTTGAGCAGATGGTCCGAAAGCACGTCCTTCACCCGCACGTTGCTGCCGTTGATATCCGAAAGATCCGCAAGCTGCTTTAACAAAAACTGTATCTCCCCCGCGTGTTCCTCCCGGATCGACCGAAGCTGGTCCCGCATATACCCTACCACCAGACCAAGGATCAATAACTGCGCCATCCAGACGTATGTATTGTAGTCCAGCATAACATCAAAACCGCTTCGCTGATACATCTGGCGGAAACAATAGCCCGCTATGGCCAGAAGACAGGAAAAAATCGCCTGCTGCTGCCCGTACACAATAGCAAAAAGCAGGATATAGAGAAGATAAAAGTCAAGATTTTTAAAATAAGCGCTGTCAGTGGTACGGTTGTTCAGCATGAAAAAAGGGATAAATAAGATCATATTCTCCACAAAGGGAACCAATGCCTTCACCACTTCCAGAAAGCCCCTCTTCATCCTGCCCGCAAGGCTCTCCTCCACATCCGAACGTTTGGAAAAACGGGACGCGTTCTTCTGCAGATAATCCACCAGTTTAGGCACCGCTTTTTCCGGAGGATTGAACGAGCGGAGACGGAACTCTTCCATGAAGGTAAAACCGGACAGCACAACGCTGTTTTTGCCTTTTTGAGTCTGATCCGCGATGGCTACGCTGCTCTCCCCTGAGCGGTTCTTAAATTTCTGCTGTATCAATTCCGCAATCTCCGTCTGGGACACCGGTTTACTGCCGGAAACCTGATAGACAGACTGCCTGCAGCTTTGCGCCGCCACCACCTGGTAGATATATTCCACGGCGTCAGGGACATAGACGGGTGAAAACTGCTTTTCCATATCCACAGTGAACCGCTCATGATTGATCGTCTCCACCGCCGGCTCGGCTTCTTCCACATAGATGCTCTTGTCGCCGTCTATGGTCACCTCTCCCGTGTCGATGGCTTCCATACACATCTGAGCGCAGACATTCTGAACCTCCTCCCAACGGGTGGGAATCCCATACAGATGGTCTATACGCAGCACGATAATGTCCCCTTTTACCATACGGCTGTAATCCAGGCACATTTTCTCACCCATGGCAATGGCCTGTGCCTTGGGATTTTGTTCCGTCTGATTCACAATCTCCAAAGCTTTATTGACGCTGATGCCATCAAACACCTCGTCCGATGACAGATAAATAAACTTACCCTTCTGCTGGGCCGCAAAAGCCATCAGCATATTCAGAATCGCCGAAGAGTACGATACGGAAGTATTCTGAACATTGTCCCATTTAAAATTCCAGTCGTAAGCGCCGAAAAAAATGGTAACATCCGGTTTCACACTGTTAAAGATCTCTCTGATACAGACATTGTTATAGTCAAATCGATAGGTTTCAAACACCCTGCGATAGCTGGGGATTTCTTTGCCTTCCTCCGTGAGCAGAAAGATCCTGCACTTTTCCTTGTCCAGTTTATCCACCATTTTCTGCATCAGGTTACTTGTGCTTCCGATCAGTAAAACATCCATAGTTTCTCTTGCTCCCGTCACTCTTTAAAAACGATTCCCTGTTTCTTAAGCTGCTGCAAAAACTGTCTGACATCCGTCTCGGCCTCCGGGACAAGGACGCCAAATTCCGAACTGAGTTTTTCCGCCACCTCGCGCACTGATCCCAGGCGGGCATACAGATCCCAGATCAAAGCGCCGCTTTCATTGAGCATGACACAGCCCCGCCCTTCGATACCGCTTTGCTCCATATCTAACAGCCAGTATACCCCTGCCGCTTTTCTGATCTGATAACGCTCATTACCGCCCATATCCCGCTCCAAATTATACTCATGTCTATTTTATCACAATATAGGGATTTAGGAAACTAAAAAAATGAAATTATCTGAAAAATTATCAAAAAAAAAAAAAAGTCTGATAATTTAAATCATTTTAGGGGGAATGTAATCAATCCGCCCGCGGAATCCCTCTTTTGACATCACGGGACCCGCGGGCGTTATCTTAAATTATGATCCTTTTTTTGCGCCGGGCTTCCAGGCAAGAAGCGCCATCAGCTCATGAGCAAATAGCGGGGCGGCCGCAAGAACGGTGAGCCGCATCCATTCACCGCCGGAAAGGTGGGATGTGCCAAAAGCCTGAATCAGAAACGGGATTTCCGTCACTGCAAACTGCAGGAAAAATCCTGATACCAGGGCCGTTATCATCAGTTTATTCTCCAAATGGTTCATGCGAAAAACAGATCTGCCCGTATCCCGCATACCTACAGCATGAAACAGCTGTGAAATTCCAAGCACTGTAAAAGCGTAAGTCTGCGCTTTTGAAAGCACCGCCTGATTCTTAAGCATACTGCCGATTCCTTCCAGAGAAACCGAAAGCCCTTTCAGATTCAACAGCGCGCAGGGCAATAGCAAAAACGCTCCCAGACTGATGGCGGCGATCAGGATGCCGTAAAAACAGGTGCAGGCAAGCCCCCCTCGCGCAAACATGCTTTCGTTGGATTTTCTGGGCTTCTGCCGCATCAGGCTTCTGCCATCGTTTTTATCGATCCCCAGCGCCAGCGCCGGAAGAGAGTCTGTGATCAGGTTAATCCACAAAATATGGCTGGATTTCAACGGGGACGCTAACCCTAGAAGCACCGCCAGAAACATGGTGATGATCTCTCCCAGATTGGACGACAGCAAAAAGATCACCGACTTGCGGATATTCTCATAGACGCCCCTGCCTTCTTCAATGGCTTTTCGTATCGTGGCAAAATTATCGTCCGCAAGCACCATATCCGCCGCCTGTCTGGCCACATCGGTGCCATTCATCCCCATAGCGATACCGATATCCGCCTTTTTCAAAGACGGAGCATCGTTGACCCCGTCCCCCGTCATGGCAACGATTTCGCCACGCTTCTGAAATCCCTCCACAATCCGGACTTTCTGAACCGGTGAAACTCTGGCGAACACACGAACATTTTCCAATCGTTCCACAAGCACGCCCTCCGGCAGTCCCGAAAGTTCCTCCCCAGTGATGCACTGTCTCCTGTTCTCTGCGATGCCAAGCTGTTTTCCGATGGCATAAGCCGTGTCCACATGATCTCCCGTGATCATCACCGTGGTGACGCCCGCTTCCCTGAAATCCGCCACAGCGCCTGCCGCTTCCGGTCTGGCGGGATCGCGCATACCAACGATCCCCAGAAACACCAGGTCTTCCTCAAGTGGCCTTGCCGTATTTTCCCGCATAGCCACCGCCAGCGTGCGCAGCGCATCTTTGGACATTTCCCTCACCGATTCCCGAAGCTGCCGGAGATGATTTTCCCCCAGCCGAATGATTCCTCCCGGCGTCCAGATCTTTGTGCATCGCTTCCAAACCTCGTCCGGCGCTCCTTTGGTAAAGCTTATGGTCTGCCCGTTATACTGCTGCGCCGCTCGAAGTTCCGACACTGAAGGAGCGCCTATCCGGTGCAGCGTAGTCATCATTTTTCTGTCGGAATCGAAAGCCAGCTCTCCGATACGCGGCATTCGTCCCTCCATATCGGTTTTTTCCAGTCCTGCTTTCGATGCCAGATCCAGAAGGGCAAGCTCCGTAGGATCTCCCATCTTTCCGCCTGGTTCCAGAGACGCGTCATTGCAGAGCGCAAGTCCCTGAAAAAACAGAGGACATTCCGCATAAGAGACCTTGAATGCATCCCTGACTTTTCCGCCCAGCATGACTTTTTCCACAGTCATACGATTCTGAGTCAGCGTCCCTGTCTTGTCGGAGCATACCACGCTGACAGCCCCCAGAGTTTCCACGGAGGGAAGCCTTCTCACAATAGTATTTACCCTGACCATCTTAGTCACGCTGAGAGCAAGGCATATAGTCACCACCGCAGGCAGCCCCTCCGGCACTGCCGCAACTGCCAGGGAAATCGCGGTAATCAGCATCTCCCCCACATCCCGCCGCTGCAGCACAGCCAGCCCGAAAAGCGCGGCGCACAAAAGAAGAGACAGGATACTCAGGACTTTTCCAAGTTCTCCCAGGCGCTTTTGCAACGGCGTCATTTCTTCTTTTGTGTTTGTAATCATCTCAGCGATCTGTCCAAGCTGCGTCTGCATACCGATAGCGGTCACAAGCCCTTCGCCTCTGCCATAGGTGACAATGGTGGACATGTACGCCATATTCCGCCGGTCTCCCAGGGGAAGTTGTCTGCCTTTCACCCCCACAAAGGACGCATCTTTTTCGATGGGTACAGATTCTCCCGTGAGCGCCGATTCCTCAATTTTAAGATTCACGGCATCTGTCAGTCTTAAGTCCGCCGGAACCTGACAGCCTGTCTCCAGGCAGACCAGATCGCCTTTTACAAGTTCCGCGGCAGGTATCTCTCTGCGTTTTCCTTCCCGGATCACGACAGCCTTCGGGCTTGTCAGCTTCTTTAAGGACTCTAACGCTTTCTTTGCCTTACCTTCCTGAATCAGGCCGACCAGGGCATTCATAAACACCACCACGGCAATAATGACCGCATCACTCACCTCATGCAGCATTACGGAAACGATGGCGGCCGCTATCAGTACAAAGATCAGCGGATCGTTGAGCTGCCCCAAAAAAGATTCGATGAGCGTCTTTTCCCGCGCTTCTTTCATCTCATTTCTGCCGTCTCTTCTGAGTCTGTCAAAAGCCTCAGTTTCCGTCAGTCCGTACTTTAAATGACTTTCCAGCTGTTGTGCGGTTTCCTGTACGCTGCATTGCTCAAACAAAAAAAATCCCTCCCAAAGCTTGTTTGCTTATGCATTCTATGCTTTTGGGAGGAAAGTTAGTACAAGTTTTGCTATGAATTTCCAAGCAGCAGTTTCGTATACTCTTCTTTCGGGTGGGCAAAGATCTCTTCCGTCTCGCCGATCTCAATAATCCTGCCGTCTTTCATGACCATGATCCTGTCGCACATCTGATATACCACATTGATATCGTGGGAGATAAACAAATAGGACAATTTCATCTCCCGCTGCAGTTTCCGCATCAGTTCCATGATCTGCGCCTGAATCGTCACATCCAGCGCGGAGACAGGTTCGTCCGCCACGATCAGGGCCGGATGGGTGATAAGCGCCTGACCGATGCTGACACGCTGTCTCTGTCCGCCGGAAAGCTGAGAGGGTTTTCTATGAAAAAATTTGTCGCTCATCCCCACTTTGCGGAGCATATCGCAGGCAGCTTCCTCCATCTCGCCCCTGGTCATGGACCAGGAAGGATCCAGCGCCGCCCTGGCCCTGAGGGGCTCCATCAACAGCCAGCCGATCGTCTTTGAGGGATTCAAACTGCCGTAGGGATCCTGAAAGATCATCTGGGGATATTTTGTGGCGTGGATGATCTTTCCGTCCACCTCCCGGTTCATACCTAAGATTGCCCTGGAAAGAGAAGTCTTTCCACAGCCGCTCTCTCCGACCAGCCCCAGACTTTCCCCCTCGTACAATACAAAATCAGCTCCCGCAACCACACACTGTCGTTTTTTCCGGGCAAAGAGACTATTGTTCCCGTCTTTGTAAAACACGGAAAGATCTTTCACTTTAAGAATAGGCGTTTTGTCCTTCGTCCCTTCGCCCGATGCGATAGTACCTTTACGCTTCATGCGGGAGGGTACCGCTTCGATCAGTCTTTTGGTATAAGCCTCTGCAGGATGCTCAAAGATGCTCTCAGTCTCTCCCGATTCCACCACTTCTCCGTCTTTCATAACAGCGATACGGCTGCATAATTTTCTGGCAAGATTCAGGTCATGGGTAATAAACAGCATGGCATTATTCTGCTTTTGGTTGATCTCGCGAAGCAGCCCGATAATCTGATTCTGGATCGTCACATCAAGAGCCGTGGTAGGCTCATCCGCCACAATCAGCCTGGGATGCAATATGACCGCCATGGCAATCATCACCCTCTGGCGCATACCTCCGGAAAGCTGATGGGGATAGCTTGCATACACTTTTTCTGCGTTTTGAAGTCCCACGGAACGAAAAGCTTCCAACACACATTCTCTGCGCTCTCCTGGTGTCATCTTTGTGTGCAGCCGAAGCGTTTCTTCCACCTGTCCGCCCACCCGTTTCGTGGGATTTAAGGAGGTCATAGGCTCCTGAAAAACCATGGACATCCCGGCTCCCTGATACGTCCGGTACAGCGCCTTGTCACAAGGCTTTCCCGCTTCCCGAAGCGTCACATCGTCAAAAAGCACTCTTCCCGATGTGATCCGGGCCGAATCCGATACCAGACCCATGAGAGTCAGGGCCGTCACTGATTTTCCCGAGCCGGACTCACCCACCACACCCAGTATTTCACCATCCGCCAGATCCAGGCTCACATGCTTTACGGCTTCCGTATCGCCGAAGGACACGGAGAGATCTTCTATCCTAATCAACCTTCTGCCTCCTTATCCCTTCGCCAAAAAGGGCAAATCCCAGCACTACCCACACGATGGCAAGCCCCGGCGCCAGAGCGTACCAGGGAGCCGTCTGCAAATACCCCTGCGCGTCCGAAAGCATTTTGCCCAGACTGGCATCCGGAGGCTGCACGCCGATACCCAGATAACTCATGCCGGACTCCGCCAGAATGGCATTGTTAAATCCGATCATCACGGAAACCCAGAACACGGAAAAAATATTGGGCAGGATATGCACGAAAAGAATCCTCATCCTGCCAGCTCCCATCAGTCTCGCGCGCATGATATAGTCCGCGTCCCGAAGACGTATGAACTCGCTGCGTACGATACGGATATAGCTGGGTATGAACACGATTCCAAGAGACAGTATCACATTCTGCCTGCCGCTGCCCAAAATGCTGATAATCACCAGTGTCAGCAGAATACTCGGGAATCCGTTGACCGCATCGGTCACACGCATCACGATCTCATCCAGCAGGCCTCCGAAATAACCGGTCAACGCCCCCAGAAGGATCCCAAAAGTACCTGAAAACAAGACCACAAGACTGCTGATGACCACCGTGGTTCCCATCCCTTCCATCACGCGGGAAAAAATATCCCGCCCGAAATTATCCGTTCCGAAAAGATGACGCAGGGAGGGCGCGTCAAACTTCTCCGCCGCTGACATGGCCGTGGTGCTGTAGGGCGTCCAAAAGATCCCCACAATCCCCAAAAGCAGGGCAAAGCCTGTCATAAACAGACCCGCAGTCAGATACTTATTCCATTTTCTTTTTTTTTGTGTTTTCATATGGTTATCCTACTTTTCGCTGATTCTGGGATCAATCACCCGATAGAGAATATCTATCAGGAAATAAACAAAAATCACCACAAAAGTAATATATAAGATCAGAATCTCCACCACCGGAAAATCCCGGGTAGAAATGGAACTGATCAGCAGCCTCCCGATTCCGGGCAGCCCGAAAACCTGTTCCACCACGATACTGCCGGCCACGATCTCGGCAATGATCATTCCCAAAAAGGTGATAACCGGCATCATGGCGTTGCGCAGCACATGGCCATATGCCACTCTCCTCTCAGTGCATCCTTTGCTGTAAGCGGTGCGGACGTAATCCGACTTCAGTTCCGTCAGCATGGAGTTTCTCAAAAATCTGGCAGTCATTGCAATCTTGGGAATGGCGATGGACAACGCCGGGAACAACAGGTACTGAAAAAATCCCGCAGGGTCTTTCTGATAACTCACATATCCTCCGGGCGCAAATGCTTTCAGCAGTATGCCAAAAAGGTATGTAACTAAAATACCCAGAAAAAAAGAGGGCACAGCCATGGCTGTCTGTGTTATCACTCCCAGCGCCGCGTCCAGAAAACGGCTTTTGCTTCTGGCCCAGAATACGCCCAACGGTATGGATACCGCCACAATCAACACCATGGATAAGACCGCAAGCCACAGCGTCACAGGCAGCTTGTCGCCGATCAGTTCCGATACCGGCATCCTTTCATTCATTCCTTTGGAAAAGCGATAACTTTCGCCCAGGTCCCCTCGAAGCAAATCCGTTATCCAGTCCGCATACCGCTGCAGAGGCGGTTTGTTCAGTCCCAGTTCTTCCCGAAGCTGTTCTTCCCTCTCGGGAGTCGCTTCCGTACCCAGTATAGACGCCACCACATCGCCCGGTATGATCTGGAAAGCAAGGAAGGCAGCCACTGATACAAAGAACAATGTCATAATGAGAGTAATTAGTTTTTTTATAAAATATTTCATGCGGCTGCCACCTCCTTCCCAATATGCGATCTGCCTGTGCAGAACGCATTTTTTGTTTTCTACATTACTCCACCCAGTAGACCGTACTCATATCCTGAACATAAACAGGGTAAAACTTATAACCCATAAGTTTCTTATTGAGCGCCGTCATATTGGCAGGCACCTGCAGGAACGCGCTTCCCGCCTCCTCACAGAGGATCTGCTGAAGCTGTGCGTAATATCCCTTCTTTTCCTCAGGATCCTGCGCAGCCTGCGCTTTTAAGTAAATCTCATCATAGTCCGCGTTCACAAAATTGATAAAGTTCTTTGACGAATCCGTCTGGAACCTGTTCAGCAGATATCCCGGAGTGGAATCACAGGTGATGCCGCTGATGGTGGCCTGATACTGTCTACCGTTGTAGACTTCATCCAGCCATGTGCTCCATTCCACCGCCTTGATGGTGGCGTTGATCCCCACCGCTTTCAGCTGTTCCACCACTACCTCTCCGGTCTGCATATGGAACTCGTAGTTGGAAGGGATCGCGATCTCCAGGTCAAAACCATCGGCGTAACCCGCATCCGCCAGCAGTTCTTTGGCTTTTTCCACATTGGCGGTGGTACCATAGGTATCGTTTAAGTCCACATAGTTATCCTTCAGGGTGGGAAGCATCGCGGAGCTGATCAGCGTACCGTTTCCGCCGCCTACAAACTCGTTGATCATCTCTTTGTCAAGAGCATAGCAGATCGCCTGTCTCACGCGCACATCGTCAAGAGGCGCCACCGTGTTGTTCAAAAACAGCGCCTGGACCACATCCGAGGGAGACGCTTCCACGTTAAAGGTGTCCTGAAGCTCCGCGGCCTGGGAATCCGTCAGGTACGCATAGATATCGATCGTGCCGCCCTGAAGCTCCAGCAGCGCGGAATCGGCGCTGTTGACGATCTTAAAATTGACCTCGTCCAGATAGGGCAGACCTGACTGCCAGTAATCCGGATTCTTTGCCACCACGATACCTTCCTGCGGTTTGTAGGAGACAAAAGAAAACGGTCCCGTGCCGATGGGATCCGCCTCCATATCCTCCCCGCTTCCCGCGGGAATGATAGCCGCTACAAAGCTGTATATCAGCTCTGTATTAGGACTTTCCACCGTCACCTGAACCGTTTTATCATCCAGTATGTCTACAGCCTGAATCGTTTTCAGTGTGGAAATGAGGGGAGTGCCATCCAAAAGTCCCGATACTCTTTCCAAAGAGTACTTGACATCCTCACATGTCACAACATTGCCATTGTGAAACTTTACATTATCTCTCAGGGTAAAGGTGTATACCAGTCCGTCATCCGAGATTGTATAGTCACTGGCCACTGCATTGATCAGGTTGCCGTTTTCATCCAGCTTTACCAAGCCTTCAAAAATGTTAAACAAGATTTCTTTCGTTCCTGCCGCCGTTGCTTTATGAGGGTCAAGACTGTCAATATCCTGTTGTATGCCTACAACAACGGAGCCTCCGTAAACGGGCTCCGCAGAGGAATTATCCCCCGAAGACTCTCCTGTGCCGTCTGTGCCGCATCCGCTCAGTACAGCCATCGTCAGAAGTGTCGTCAAAAGTAAACAAAAAAGTTTTTTCATCGCACGCTTCTCCTCTTCGATCAATAAACCTCTCACTATTCAATTGTCTCCACCATTGTACCACAGAATACTTTTATTGCAAGCAGAATTTATATTTTTCTCACGGGATAAAAATAAAGATGCCGGGCGCTTTTGTGAGAAAACTCACGCAATCGCCCGGCATCCTGTTTCCCGACCGTAAAACTTACTTATATTTTAAAGAACGCCATATCTTCGTTTAATCCGTTTGCGATCTGACGAAGCTTGGTAGCCTCCTGCGCCATCATATTGATCGTTGCGTTCAATTCCTGCATGGAAGCGGTGGTCTCCTGGGCGGACGCCGCATTCTCCTCGGAAATGGCGGACAAATTCGAGATCACATCGATCACCTGCGTTCTGGAGCTGTCGGCGGTATCCGCACCCACACGGATCTCATCCGTTCCCTGTCTGGAAACACTGATGCCGTTGCTCACATCATTGAACTTCACCTTCGTGTCGTCTAACTTATCCTGCTGCTCTTTCATCAGGATCTCCGCATTCTTCATTTCATCGACAGTCTTCTGAGCCTCGCTCTGCAGCGTGGTGATAATATTCTGAATCTCTACGGCGGCATCGTTGGACTGCACAGACAACTTCTGGATCTCGGTAGCAACCACCGCGAAACCTCTGCCCGCCTCGCCGGCTCTGGCCGCCTCAATGGAAGCGTTCAGGGAAAGCAGACTGGTCTGGGAAGCAATGGATGTGATCAGTTCCGTTGCCTCGCTGATCTTATGAACCGCATCGTTGGTCAGCTGAATCTGCTGGGCAATGCTGTTTAACGCAGCCACCGTCTTATCATTGGATTCGCTGAGCTGATGCATGGTCTGCATAGACGCATTGCCGGACTCACTCATGGAGTTCGCTATGCTGGTCAGCTTACCTACGCTGGAGACAATATGCTCGATCTGATTGCCCATTTCCACGATCTGTCCGGAAGCGCTTTCAATTTCCTCCGCCTGGGATACGGCGCCTCTGGATATCTCGTCCACCGCGCGGCTGATCTCATCCGTGGCATCGCTGCACTGGGTAGCCATTGCGTCCATAGACTCGCCGCCTTTATTCACGTTGTTTGCGGATTCCAGCAGATGGCTCACGACCTCACGCAGCTTTGTGATCAGGCCGTTCACGGCATCTCCCATAGCTCCCAGCTCGTCTTTGCGCTTCAGGACGGAAGGATCTACCACTACATTCAGTTCGCCCTGCGCCAAAAGCGCCAGCGCGTCATTGGTCTTGATCAGGCACTTTGCGAGAGTATTGGCAAGAAAGAAGCCAATCACGCCCACCAGCACCAGCATCAGCACAGTAAGCAGCACAAGGTAAATCACTTTGGTATTCACAAAATGATCCACATCGGTGCGGGGCATTCCCGCAAACACAACACCGATAATGGAACCATCGGGATTTTCCAGCGGTACATAACATGCCGCGTAATCCTCACCGTTAATGACGATATCCGTGGTAGTGTAAGTTTCGCCCTTCTGCACAGTCTCCCACACCGCATCGGAAACATCGGTGCCTACGATACGGTTGCCGGAACTGTCAAGCAGCGTGGTCAGCACGCGGGTCTTTCCCCAGCATACGGTAACCGCATTGGCAGACCCTTTCACATAATTGTCCAGCATATCCATCTGCTCCGTCAGATTGACATCGCCCTTGTAAAAGGTATCGTTTTCAAAGCGGTAATCGCCTTCCATGTTGCTGTAGCCTGCCTTGGTGGCGCCCGCTAAAGACTGAAGGCCCTGCAGCACTTCGTCCTCCATACCGCTGATCATGTTGGAGCGCGCATACAGCGCAAGGACAACGGCAACCACCAGAGCCGGCAGCACAGCCTGCGCGATCAATTGGATCTTAATGCCAGACTTTTTCTTAGCTGAAGCTGTACTCTGAGCAGGAGCTGCAGCTGTCATCATTGTTTCTTGTGTTTCCATTTTGTCATTTCCCTCCTGAGTATTATTTTATAATGTTCTCGACTTTTCAATACTTTCCACACAGTTATTCATCAGCATCGCGATCGTCATAGGCCCCACTCCCCCCGGAACAGGGGTGATAGCCGATACATGAGACGCGACAGACTCAAAATCAACATCGCCGCAAAGCTTATGATCCTCATTTCTGTGAATCCCCACGTCAATGACAACGGCGCCCTCTTTGACGTAGTCCGCATCGATAAACTTTGGCTTTCCCACTGCCACTATAAGGATATCGGCGCGCCTTGTGATCTCCTTTAAGTTTCTGGTGCGGGAATGGCAGACGGTAACCGTAGCGTTCTCCCGAAGCAGCAGCATAGCCATCGGCTTGCCAACGATATTGCTTCTGCCTAACACAACGCATTCCTTCCCCTCGATCTCAATGCCGGAACGCTTCAACAGCTGAATCACTCCCGCAGGGGTGCAGGAGACAAACCCCGGTCTGCCAATACTTAAATTTCCCACGTTCATGGGGTGAAACCCATCCACATCCTTCGAGGGATCGATCGTCAGAAGGATCTTTTCCTCATTGATCTGCCTGGGCAGCGGAAGCTGCACCAGAATGCCGTTTACATCCTCTCTGGCATTCAGTTCTCTCACCAGTTTTAACAGTTCTTCCTCTGTAGTCTCCTCCGGCAGCCTGTAAGCCAGCGACCGGATGCCTATGTATGCGCATGCTTTTTCCTTGTTGTTGACATAGACGCTGGAGGCGGCATCACTGCCTACCTGTATCACTGCCATGCAGATTTCGATTCCCTGTTGCCTGAGGCTTTCCACTTTCTCCTTCAGTTCCGCTTTGATTTCTTGGGAAATGGCTTTCCCATCAATCAGCTGATACATGAGACAACCTCCTCAACATGATATTTCGCCTTTATTATATATTAACTGAATATTCAGGCCATTGCAAGCAAAAGTTTAATACACAAACACTTTTCTGCCCGTAATTTCCTCATAACATTCCAGTATCGCATCCAACGGCACTGACCAGTACCTTGTGGGGTCCGTAGAATATGCGTAAGCCATGGAAATCAGATTGCCCCTGCCGTCCAAAATAGCGGATCCCGAGTCTCCGTGTTCTAACGCGACTGTCATCTCCGTATGATCCTGCCTGTCTTCCCATTCAAAATCCTGTTTAACCTTGACCAGGCTGCCGGTGGTTACATGGAGAAGTCCTCCTTCCCGGTCCACCCGCTCCAGTCCAAGGTCCACCGCCTGCTCGTCCAGCCCCATCCAGTAAGTCTTATCGATATGCACCGTCATCAGCTGTTCCTGAAGATGCGCGGGTATGTCTTCCCTTTTTACAACAACCACTCCTACATCATATCGATTGCTGCTTCCCAAAAGCTCTCCGGCGACTTTCGTACCATCATAAAAGAACACGTCCCAGTTATCATACTTATCTGTCACATGGCGGTTACTGCAGATATACACAGTGTCTTCCGTAATCTCCATGACATAGCCGGACCCCGCGCTGTATCCGTTTGGCTTCTCGTGGTAAAGCTGCACCAGCGCAGGACGCATGTAAGATAACGCCTCCTCCAGATTGTCCTCCTCCATGGCTCCCGCATCGTAAAGATTGGGCGCCCCCAGAATGGTGCTGTCTCTGCGGCTGATCTGCCTGCTGCCAATCATATTCTGGATCTCCTCGGGGGATGCCACCGTGACTAAGGCCTGCTCTTTCGTCACCAGGCCATATCCGTCGGCGACACAGTACGTCAGCTCATAGACGCCTTCTCTGTCCAGGCTGACCTGGGAATCATCCACTGTGATATTTCCCGTCAGATCCCCGTCCACATCGTCCTTTGCCGTAACATTTGCCAGATAATCCGGCCGGCTGTCCGGTATCATATAAAAGTCCCTGACTCCTTCCAGATCAGGCGGCATATCCGCCACGGCTTCCACGTCAGTCCGGGTCCGATTCCCCGAAGAATCTTCCGCCCAGACCTCCATCGTGTACTCTCCCGGCTGGTCAAAGGTTAAAAAGCTGTATCTTTGACCATCCTGCACGAAATAAGTCTCTACATCCTCATCCGCATCGCTGATTGCCGACACCACATCTTCCGGTCCGACCTGTACTCCCACCGCCAGATATAGACGGCCTTCTTTTGGCTGTATCCGGGGAGCCGTAGTGTCCTGTATCAGGATGGAATATGTAAAAGTCCTGCCGCCGTGACGCAGCACGGCCTCATAGGAGCCGGGCCGCTTTCCGTCAACCTCCGACAGATCCAGGCGCGCCAGACTTAAGGACCACCGGGTGCCCGTGATGTAATCGCAAGGGTCGCTGCTGACAGGTTCGCCCAGCTCATAAGCCGCCTCGCTGAACGCAGGCTCCACACGATATATCTTCCAATAAAAGAGGAACGCCGCCGTAAAAAAAGCCGCGCTAAGCAGAACAACGGCCGCTGTCAACTTCTTTTGTCTTTTTGTGTTCATCTTGTCCCTGATCGCCGATCCTTCATCCATTCAAACAACATCTGCTGCCGTCCGCAGCTGCCATCACCGCAAAACATTGGAAAGATTTTTCATCCGACACAGCCCTGCTGCGTGTTTCCGATGGTAATCAGTCTTCCCTGCTGCAGCTTTTCATGAATCCTGTGGGAAATAGAAATCACCGTCCTGCCTTCCGATGCTTTTCTGAGCACCTCCAGGACTCTTGCCTCTGTCACACTGTCCAGATTGGCTGTGATCTCATCCAACAGCATGATCTTAGGTTTTGCCACCACAGCCCTGGCGATGGATAATAACTGCAGCTCCCCCTGGGAAAAATCCGCCCGCTCCATAGGCGTATCATACCCCTGGGGCAGCGTGAGGATCTTTTCATGCAGTCCCACCATTTTAGCGGTTTCTTCTACAGTCTGCCTGTCAAAAACAGGATCGAAAAGAGTGATCTGGTCTTCCACCGTCCCCATGCATGGATGGAACTGCTGTTCCACATACCCCAGAAAATACCGGCGTTTTTCTCCCGATATCCTGTCGGCGTCCACGCCTCCTATGGTAACTTTTCCCTCCTTGGGCTCATACAATCCTAAAAGCAGGCGAAATACGGTGCTCTTACCGGCGCCCGTCCTTCCCACCAGAGTCACATTCTCTCCCTCTTTTACCGTAAAACTCAGATGATCCAGCACCTGATGGTCGTCATCGTAAGCAAAACTCACCCCCTCAAACCGCACGTCTGTACCCTGAGGCTCCCGAGGCTCATAAAGGGGCGCCTCCTCTTCCTCCAGAAACTCATCGATCCTCTTGATGCCGGCGATGGCGGTCTGGATATTCTGGATCTCCATGCCAATGCTCTCAATGGGGTTAAATACTTTCCCAACGTAGGCAATGATCGCCACGGCGCTTCCCACGGTAATGCCGAACAATTTCTGCATCTCGCTTCCCATGGAGGAGCAGACCATCATCACGGCAATCACGCAGGAGCTTAAACTCACCACGATAGGAGAGTAGATAGCGTTATAAAAATTGGTTGTTTCCAAAGCGCGATAGCTTTCTTCAATGTAAACATCATACTTTTCTTCCATATATTTCTGGATGGTAAGCGTACGGATGCTGCGCATATTTCTAATAGTCTCCGGCACATGGTTATTCACCTTGCCAATCGCCGCCCTGTTGGCCATCTGGGCCTTCAACATACGTTTCTGGATATAGCGCGTCATGAGAAACAGGCAGGGCATGATCACAAGAAGCATCAGCCCAAGTCCCAGGCTCTTAAAAAAGATCACCGCCAGAATTCCCACGATCCGGCAGGCGTTGGCAAACATTCCCACAATACCGTTTGAAAACAGCGTATCCACCGCATCCACATCATTGACAAACCGAGAAGTGATCTTACCGGGTTCCACGCTGGTAAAATATCCCGCCCGCAGCCTGGTAAGTTTTTCACACATCTCGCTGCGCACGCTGTGAGTCAGCTTCTGCCCCATCAGCGTCAGCATGACGTTCTGTAAAGACTCCAGTATATTCGACACGGCCAGCATGCCCAGATAAGCGAAAGCAATACTCAGAGCCGCCATCTCCTGCCCTGTCAGACGGTCCACTACCTTCTCTAAGATCAGCGGGGGAAGCAGCGTCATGATGACCGATGCCACAATCACAAAAAGCGTCAGCGCCACAGTCCGGCGGGATTTCTTTATCAGTTTCCAAAGGATCTTAATCATACTGTTATCTTTCAACTGCCGCACCTCCCGCCTGCTGCGTCTCATAGAGGGACGCATATTCCGCATTCTCTTTCAGTAACTGGCTGTGGGTGCCGAAAATTCCCGTTCCGTCATGGAGGTACAACACGCCGTCCGTTTCCGGAAACAGCGCCAGCCTGTGGGAAAACAACAACACGATACGGTCCTTTGCCAGCCGTTTCAGCTCTGCGAAGATCTCCCGCTCCGTTTTCTGGTCCACCGCGGAAAAAGGATCGTCCAAAATCATAATATTCCTGCTATGACAGAGAGTCCGCGCCAGAGAAATCCTTGCCTGCTGGCCGCCGGAAAGCTGCTGGCCGCCGCTTCCCACATAAGTTTCCTCCCCCTCGGGCATGAGGCCTACTTCCTCGTCCATATGTACCATTTTCAAAAGCGGCGCCGTATCCGCAGTCTCCCCGAGAAGGATATTTTCCCGCACACTGTCACTCATCAATTCCGGCTCATGGCCCATATAGGCGATCAGTCCGCTCTTCTCCACATCGTCCATCCATCTCAGTTCCCTGCCGTCCAACTGTAAAGTCCCCTCGTAGGAAGCATCGCCGATGAACGCCTTGGCCAAAGCCGTCTTTCCGCAGGCAACCGCCCCTGTCACGCCAATGACCTGACCTTTGAAAGCTTCAAAGGAGATTCCCCACAGAACAGGCTCGCTCCTGGGATAATACACCGTCACGTCCCTCGCCACGATCTGATCCACAACAGCGTTCTTATCCGGCCTGGGAAGTTCCACATACTCGCGAAACAACGGTTTGATCCGTCTCCATGACACCAGCGCTCTCTGCATTTGATTGAACATTCTGGCTGACATAGAGACTTTCTGGGCAAATTTGGTAAAACAGGATACATAAGTGGTAAACACGCCGATATCCCATACCGTCCATCCCCTGCCCAGCACGTTCTTTCCGCCGAACCAGATGATGAACAGGATGCCGCTCATGGCGATGGTGTTATAGACGGGTCCCGTAGCGTTTCCCCACAAATTTGATACAACGGCGTCCTTTTCATATTCCGTCAGGATCTTTTCATAAGATTCGTCCCGATCCTGCTCCCTTCCGTAAACACGATAGGTAATCGCATTGTTGACACGGTCCATAGTCTCCTGATTCAGCCTGCCCGCCGTCTGCTTAAATTTTTCATTGATTTTCGTAACAGGACCTTTCAGACTCAGAGCAATGGCGTACGCCGCAGGGATAAAAAGACAGGAAAGCAGTGTCAGCTTCCAGTCATAGACAAAGAGCATTGCCAGATAGGAGCTCAATAGTACACCTGTGTCAAAAATTTCCGTAGTCACCTGCTGCATTCCCGTGGCGCTGGCATCCACATCCGCCACCGCCTTGGTCATCATGGCGCCGGTGCTCTCCCGCTCCACCTCATCGCGGCTCATATGTACGATACCGTTATAGAGCATGTGGCGCATGTTGCGGCTTAAATCGTTCCGCAGCCTAGCCCCCGAAAATCTTTTCAATGTACGCATGACCTGCACGAAGAAAATAACTGATAAATACACACCCGCAAGCCTCAGCATATCCATGCTTGTAGCCTGTCCCTGTATACAATCATAGAGGCACTGTGCCAGACGCCCCTCAAAATACGGGCCGGCGATCATACCTCCGTTAAAACCTGTGCCGCCGATGGCGATCAGCAGCAACACCTTTTTTTCAGGTTTAAAATAGGACAGCGCCCTGTCGGGATGTCCTATTTTTCTGATCCCTGATTTTTTCTTTTTGAACATTGATCCGCTTCCTCTTTTCCGGAACCGTTTTCACTCTTTCACTCTTCTCACACAGTATTATTATGCACCCGCATCGTAAAAATTGCAACTAAAACTGTTGCTACACTTTCACCCAGCCAAGCATCATGCAGATGTAGTAACCAAGCCCCAGAAGCCAGCTGGCGAAGATTCCGTAGAGAATCACCGGTCCCGCGATGGTGAAAATCTTGCAGCCAATGCCGAATACCTGGCCTTCCGGCTTATACTCGATGGCAGGAGCCGCCACCCCGTTGGCGAATCCGGTGATGGGCACCAGCGCTCCCGCGCCGCCCCATTTTACAATCTTAGGATACAGATCAAACCCCGTCAGCAGGACGGAAGCAAGCACCAGTATCAGAGAGCACCAGCTGCCCGCGGTCTGCTTGTCCAGGCCCAGGCTGGCTGCGTAGTTTAAAATCAGCTGACCGATACAGCAGATAATGCCGCCTGTGACGAATGCCTTAACCATCTGAAGCCCCAGATTATGGGTGGGCGTCACTTCCTTCACATATTTCTCATATTCTTTTTGTTGTTCCTGTTTTTCCTGTTTTGTCTCTTCCATATTCACACCAAGCCTTTCTCCCCCTCAGTATATGCATCTTGCCGGATTTCATGCAAAAAGCGCTTTATATTGGATTTTCGCGGTTTCCTAGCTTTCCTCTTCTTTTCCTTCCCTGCCCGCCTGCGCGATGAGCGTTTTATCCACGTCTTCCTCGTAGTTGCGCATGGCCACCTCAATGGGCGTGGGGTCCCTGGTAAGTTTTCTACCACCTACATGGTTGAAAAATACAATGATTCCGGCCGCCAGCCCCAGCGAGTAGGACACCTCCAGCGTATTTAAACCCTGAGGCTCTCTGTTCATAACGATCCTGTAAAATTCCGTGAATACATCGTTGATACCCACATCGTTGTGGTAAGCCATAATGGTGAAAGCGGTGCCGAAAAAGCTCACAAGGCAGACCAGCGCCGCCTTGAGCCACTGTCCGATCCCTTTATGTTTATCCACACTGACCCACTCCACCAGCACATCCGGTTCCCCGATAACCTGTACCGAGATATTCGGACAGGCTTTCTCCATTTCTTCCACCAGTTTCAGCGTACTGATGACGCATCTTTTGCTTTCCTGTTTTCCAAAATGATGCACTTTCAGCGCCTTCAGTTTCGCTGCGGTCATATCGTCCGCACACCGTAAGGCTCCCAGATCGGAGAGAAAGACATCTTCCGACTGTACTTCCACGTTTCTGTCACATTTCAAATAAACCGTCACATCCGACATTTCAATTCCTCTCTTTCCGCCATGCTGCCTGCGGCAAACCGCCGCTTTTTAAGTAGCCGTCCTGTGAAACTCTGTCAGGAAATAGAACAGGGAACCGCAAAGTTTTCCCGCCGCCATACTAAGCACGGCAAGACCGATCCCGTGACGGAAACAGATGCGCCTTGTCATAATGGGGATGCTGTCCAGCATTTCCGCGATGGCAAGAGCAAGGCAGCCGATAAACATGCCCGCAAAAAGGCCGTATACCGCCTGCCAAAACACACCGATGCCAAGAAGCAGTTTCATCTTCTCAGGAAACCTCCCCTGCCACCATGCGCCAAACTGACAATACCGCTCAAAAATACTGAGAGCGCATCCTGTCAGGGTGCCGAAGATGACCATCTCTTCATATAAAACTACCTTTTTTGCGGTATGCGTCTCCCCCGCGAAACGCGGCACCAGTCCTACCGCAACCAGCACCGTAAACACTCCGGCGGAGGACAGCATACCGTAGCTTGCTCCCGCAAAAATCAAAAACAGCGTCTTCATGTCCGTTCCTTCTTCCTGTTTTTTGCAGCATAGTATGCGTAAACAGGAAAGAAATTATACCATGAATGGCCATTCGGCCGCTTTTCGTTGTAAATGTAAGCTATGAGTCAGCGGCAAAACTCATAAAAGACTCATAAAAGTCCGAAAGGAATATCCGCGTTTTCATAAATATTGGCCGCATTTCCGGTACACACCAGCTTAATCTCATTGTCGCCGTCCGCCAGAGCGTCCCTGACGTCAAAGCAATGTTTTCCCCAGAAGCTGACATCCACAAACTGACCGTTGCAGTAACATTCCACCATCTCCTGCGCTTTGACGAAAAATCCCGGAATACTGCCTGTCTCGGAAGCGCTGCAGTGATATGTATAGACAGCCTCATTGTCTTTCTTTTCCTGCAAATCAAAACGACCGGTCCAGTCAACATACTGTTCCCGCACTTGGGCAGGCATGGATTCTCTCATTTCTATCTTGTCCGCCTCTTCATCCGGAAGGATCAAAACAGTCTCGCTGGGATCAAGGCACAGCTCAAACGCATTCTTTCCAAGGCGGTAAGCCTCCCCTTTCCAGAGATCAAAAAGGACAACATCCTTGTCAGAATCCACTGACACCTTCGTCCTGACAGGCTTGTCGCCTTCATTGCCTAACAGATACATGGCGGTCCGGCCTTTATAAAGGGTATTTAACCTGACAGTGCTGCACCGACCCGCTAACGTCAGTCCGCTCCTTAGCTCTGCCTGAGCCGTTAATTCTTCCGCGGTGCGGGCTGCCTTCACGCCCTCAGGCAGCATATCTTCATAGCGGTCCCCAAGCAGATTCAGTATGACGCTGTACTCATAGCCTGCAATGCAGAGCTTTCCTCCTTTGATCTGCGCTTTCTGCAGCACCGCGGCAGGGAGATAATTGAACTCAATCTGGTTCTCATACAGGCAGGCGATTTCCTCATAGGGAACGTTGTTGTTGTCGCAGAGCACGGCCACCTTTGCGCCGTTTAAGGAATCTGTCATCAGCCATGACAATCTCTTAAAATAGTCTGAAAATCTGCGGTAATGTTTCCACCAGATATTGTTGGGTCCTACATCAGGCGGACGCTCCCCCTTTCGCTGTCCCAGTACGCTATAGTAAAAAGCGTGGGGAACAAACAGGTTCACGCCTCGTTGACCGAGCCAGTCTATATACCATTTCATATCCCCCGCGGTAAAATACCAGGGAATATTATTCCTGTTGCAGACGCCGAAGCACTCGTTGGCATTGCGCCTTCTGCCCAGATGACGGGCGATATCCGCGGACAGCTTTGCCTGAACGGAGTCAAATTCTTTTAAGCCTCCCGTTTCCGGCGCCACCCTGCGCATGATCAGATCCTGACCGGGGATATGGAAAAACAGTTCCTCCTCAATGTCATTGCTCTCCGCGGGATGGCCCATGAGAGAAATGCCATGATTCTTACACCAGTCTGACAGTTTCGCGTAGAAAATATCCCTGAGTTTCTTTTTGATCAGCTGATGGTACAGTACCACCGTGGGATTCTGTACCGTGGAGATCACATCCGATCTGCCGGATACCGATCCGGTCTTGATAAACAGACCTTCCAGATCTTCCAGCCTGCCTCCTGCGGCAAGGATCTCCTCTTCCAGCCCCCGGCACCACTCCCTGTAGCGCCCTGCGTTTCTGCCCAGAGCACAGGGCTCATCGGTAAAGAACGCGATCACCGTATTTCCAAAATATTCCTTCAGATTTTCATAGTACTTGTCATGGGTCAGACGGATAAATTCATCCACCGCATCCGGATTTAATATATCCGCGGATCTAGGTGCGCCGGGTTCTCCATCGTCCTCTCCGAAATGAATGCCCCGGATCGTGCCTTTCGTAAAGCAGTAGAGGATCTTTCTTCCATCGGAGAGCTCCGCGATCACCTGGGCGGAGGGCTCCTGTGCCAGCCGTTCCTCAGCGGCCTCCCGATCCAGCAGAATAATACCCCTGGAGGCGTACTCCGGATTCGCTGCCACCACCATGCCGTGGGCGGAGCCGGAAGGATACATACCCTCATCATAGAGAACCACTTTCATTCCCAGCAGGTCCGCCGTCTTTACGATAAACTTCACCGATTCAAAATACCGGTCGGAAAGGTAAGGCATATCTTGCGGCAATCCGATCCTTGGATGCAGCACAAAACCGTTTACGCCTTTCTCCACATAATCGGCCAGCTGCTCTTTCACCTTTTTCTCGTCAAAAGCATCGTTATAGAACCAGAACGGGATCGGTGAAAATTCCTGATCCGGATTTAGAAGCGCTTTCATTGTTGTTGTCATATCTGACCCTCCTGTTCTTTTTTATCAGCGTCAGGTTCTCACCCAGACGCTCATCTCTCCCTCGCCCCTGTTACTCCAGGCATAATAGGGCAAGAAAGTAATGATCGTGTCCGTCTGTGCGGCAGGCTGGTACTCCTCATACAGATCTGCGCCCTCTTCAGACGGCTTCTGTCGCTTTCCGGGCACCTTCAGCACACACATTTCATGTCCCAACTCATAAAAACGTTTGACTGCAATGTCCGACAATCTTTCCGTATCCACCTTTAAAAGATGCAGATCACTGCCATTATCCGCCTCCTCCATGCAGTAACAGAGGGGGCCCTTAAGAAACGCCACTTTACCGATGTCTTCCCTGACTTTTGTGTGAGCGCGGACGCATCGCACCTCCATGGGAAAGGAAAGGCGGATCTCATCTTTGTCCTGCCAGTTCTCAGTCAGATAGAGATAGCCGTCTTGCAGGAAACTCTCTATTGTGTCTCTCTCACCACCCGATTCATTCCCCATTCCCTCATTTGTTCCATTCGCTGCGCTTTCCGCCTTCCGTTTCGCACCGCAGATCTCTTGGGAGGGAACTTGTTTTTCCAAAGGAATGAGCTGATCTTTTTTCACTCTCCAACCGCTCAGCATAGAGCCATTCCGCCACACAGTTACCTGTGCGCTGCCGCTCCAGCCCGGGATGCGGAACGCTAAAGTTCCTCCATCCGTCACGCATCCTTTCTTCCGCGCATGCAGCGTGACTTTCACATCCCCGTCCCAAGGGAACCCGCTTTCTGTCTCCATATGAAAGTCCTGGCCGCCTAAGATGAATGAAACGCTGCTCCCCGCGTACAGATGCGTAAACAGCGCGGTTTCGCTCTGCGTATAGAGATAGGCTCCCAGCGAACTGACCAGCCTCGCGATATTGGGAGGACAGCAGGCGCAGCCAAACCATTTCTGGCGCACGCTTTTGACATGACGCTTCCGCTCATCCTTTTTACATGCCTCCGGCAGCACTTCCAGAGGATTCACATAGAAAAAGCTTTTTCCGTCCAGCGACATGCCCGCCAGCACCGTATTGTAAAGGGCACGTTCCATCACGTCACTGTAGCGTCTGTCCGCGTGGAGCTCCAGCATACGCCTCGCGAAAAAGACAAGTCCGATGGCCGCGCAGGTTTCGGAATACGCGCTGTCATTCGGAAGATCATAGGGAAAGGAAAAAGCTTCCCCTATATGGGTGGCGCCGATCCCTCCCGTGATATACAGCTTCTCCTTCACGATACTGTCCCAAAGCCTTCTGCAGGCCTGATACATCTCCTCGTCCCGCGTCAGCCTTGCCACATCGGCCATACCGCTGTAAAGATATACCGCCCGCACAGCGTGTCCCACAGCCTCCGTCTGCTTTCGCACAGGCAGATGGGCCTGATAATACTGGTAGCGCGGCTCCTCTTTCGGGATCGCGCAGGCTCTGTTCTCATAAGACGCCCGCTCCCGCTCCTCCTGATCGAAATAATAGGGCTTAAGTCCTCTCCTATCCAGGAAAAAGCGGCCCAGCTCCAGATATTTCCGCTTTCCCGTTGCCTCATAGAGCCGTGCCAGCGCCATCTCCGCGATCTCATGACCGCCGTAGCCCCCGCATTGTCCCTCCTGTGGCCCGAACACTGTCATAACAAGATCCGCATAGCGCTCCACTGCCTTCAATAATTTATCCTTGCCCGTGGCCTGGTAATAAGCCACCGCCCCCTCAATGAGATGGCCGAAACAGTAAAGTTCGTGATGATCTTTCAGGTTGGTGAATATCCTGTCCATCCCGTTGATAATATAATAAGTGTTCAGATAACCGTTGTCCGCCTGGGCCGCGCACACGATGTCGATGGCCTCATCCGCCGTCCGCTCCAGCTCTGGGTCCGGATGCGCAGAAAGAGTATAGGCAGCCGCTTCGATCCACTTCGCGAAATCGCTGTCCTGAAATACAAATCCGTAAAATTTATCGGGATCCGGATGCGCGGGATCTTCCGGCAGAGCCTCAAATCCGCGGAACGTATAGGAGGGAGGGATAAAATCTTTCCCCTTGGAACGCTTTTCGTGCATCAGCCGTCCCGCCACTCTATAATTCCGCATACAATAACTCGGCGCGGCTCCCGGCACGCGATCGTTTAAAGCCTCCCACTGGTAGGGGATCACCTCTGTACGCACCAGCTCCTGCTCCCTGCCCCAGAATGTGTCCGTGATCTTCACAGCTTTCAGATCCAGCGGACGGCTGCAATCTTCCCAATCCATTTTTACGTCTGCCTCCCTTTCCCCGGCCTTTGCCTGTCTCACGCCCACGGTACGCTTCCTGCCGCCTCTCCTGGCTCATACACACGCCATACCGCCTCAGATCACGCACCCTGCGGCTTTTGCCTGTCCCAAGGCACGCTTCCCGATGCCTCTCCTGTCCAGGGTCCGCACCCTGCGGCCTTAAGTATTTTCCCTTACTGTCATCCTACTACAAAAAGGGAAGGATTTCCACAAGAATCTTTCACCTTGCAGATCGTTTGTAACAGTGCAGCCTTCGGCGCCGCGAAGTGTCCTTCAGGCGTCAAAAAATGCCCTTCAGGCCTTTTCCAACGCCTGAAGGACACTCGTCACTCCTCCCAGACAGGATCTACGCAGATATTCAGATCCACATCCGTATTAATCCCCGCTACCCTGCCGGACTTGGAATACTGCCAGACGGTATAATCATAAGGATAATACAATATATCGCTATAGGAGGCAAACCATTTATCGTAATCCTCCAATGCCCCCACATCGATCATCAGAGCTCCCATTTCCGTATTGTGATAGATCATAGGCTTATATCCGGCCGCCTCAATGGTCTGGCAGAAAAGCTGCGTGAGGTGGGTCCTTTCCTCCACAGTCAGATCATTCATACGTCCGTCAGCGCCCGCGACTTTCTCCACGTCAAACACAACGGGACAATCCAGATGATAGGGCGCGATCTTGTCAAGGACCATATCGGCCTCCTCCAGCACTTCCTGCTCCGTGATGGCCTGGCTGAATATGTAGACGCCTGTCTTGATGCCCGCCGCCTGGGCTCCCTGCATATTCTGGTCAAAAAACTCATCCTCTACCAGCTTACCAGTTCCGTAACCCCGAAGCGCCACACGGATGAACGCAAACTCCACCCCGTCCTGGGCTACCTTCGCCCAGTCAATCTTTCCCTGGTGCTTGGATACATCGATGCCCTTGTGGGAGATTACCTGGTCCCCCTCCATATACTGAATCTCCCCGCTCTCCAGCACATTGACATTCTCCTGGATCAGCTGGCTCTGGCGCAGCTTACGATCAATCGGCACAAAATGATACTGGCCATTGCTTGCCACAATCAGATCCTCCGGATACAGCGGCCGCAGAACCTCTAATACCGTCTGCCCCTGCGAAAGATCCGTCCGGATCTCATTCAGGATCGCCTCATACGCCTCTTCTTCCGCCGCCTGTATTTCCTCTCCGGCTCTCGTCTCCGCCTCAGCCACAGCCTGGGATACATAACGGTCAAGTTCCTCCTGAGAATAGGTCACCGCTTCTCCCATTGCCTCCACCGCGTCATCATCCTTTTTTGTAACCTGCAGATAAAGAGCCGTCCCACAGTACATGGCAATGACCAGGACCACAAGGGTGCACAGCATCACCATCCCAAGCTTTACCTGATTTTTACGCCTTTTCGCCCGCCGTAATCTATATTCCCGCATTTGATCTTCACTTATCTTTTTTTTCATAGGTATTCCATCCTTCCTTCCCTTATGATAATGGATTTAGTTCCAGAAAGGAAGCGGAAAATTCTACATTTTATAAAAATTTAAAAGGACCCGGTATCTATTTAGCCTTTTCCCTCAGCCTGAGCAGGATTTTTTTCTCCATCCGGCTTACCTGCACCTGACTGATTCCTAACACCGATGCGATTTCCATCTGGGTCTTGTCCTGAAAATATCTCATGCAGATCAATTCCCGTTCCGATGGTTCCAGACTGTCCAGCAGCTGCTTTAAAAGCATATGATTCAAAAGCTCCTCCTTTTCACTGTCCTCACTGCCGGACACTCCCGCCATACTGCTGCCCACACTGCCGTCCGCCCCCCGCACCACCTTGTCCACCAGATAAACCTCGCTGCCATCGTCCTGATACACCGCGCTGTAGATGGATTCCACCTCCACGGAAGCCTCCATGGCGAGAACGATTTCCTCCCGCACAAGCCCCGTCTCTTCCGCAATCTCCGAAAGCGTGGGTTCCCTGCCCAGAACGCCCTGAAGCTTCTGTCTGGCAAGACTGACTTTTAAACCGTTCTCTTTGATGGTGCGGGAGACCTTTACCATGCCGTCATCCCGCAAAAACCGCTTGATCTCCCCGGTGATCATAGGCACCGCGTATGTGGAAAACTTCAGTCCAAGGCTTAAGTCAAACTTGTCTATCGCTTTCATCAGCCCTATTGTCCCAATCTGGAAAAGATCCTCCTCATCGCACCCCCGATTGATAAATCTTTTGACGATATGGTGAACCAGCCCCAGATTTTTTTCGATCAGTACCTCTCTTGCATCCTTTTCTCCTGCCTGCGACCTTGCGATTAGTACTGATGTTTCCTCCATTTGCTACTCCTCACTGTCGATCCAGTCTCCGACCCCTATTTTTTTGGTCATATGTATCGTGGTGCCCTGATTCGGAGCGCTTTCCACCTCCAGTTCGTCCATAAAAGCCTCCATAAACGCGAATCCCATGCCGGAGCGTTCCAATTCCGGCCTGGTGGTAAATAACGGTTCCATAGCCTGATCGATGTCCTCCATACCAATGCCCTGATCTGATACATCGATATGCAGAAGATCTTTGTCCAATACACAGTGAATCGTCACCTTTCCCTCATGAATGATCTCATCCGCCGGCCTCCCGCCATCTGATCTGCTGTAGCCGTGAATATTTTCATAACCGTGAATGATGGCATTGGTCACCGCCTCGGAGACAGCCGTCTTAATATCTGAAAGTTCCTCCAAAGTGGGATTCAGGTGAGTTACAAATGCCGCCACCGCCACTCTGGCAAAGGCTTCGTTGTCGGAAATGGCGTCAAATGTGATCTCCATCTCATTTTGATATCCCTGCCCGGCCGTCATCTGCATCCCCCCATGACAAGTGAAGCTCTTTTTTTCCTCTTTTCCTTTTTGCATCATTTATTCCAGTACCTCCACAATTTTATTTAAACCGGATATCAGAAAAATCCTGCGAATCTGCCTGTCCGCATGGATCGCGTAAACCCTGCCTCCAAAACATTCTATTTTCCGATAACGTCCCATGATGATCCCGATCCCTGAAGAATCCATAAACCGGGTATTTTCAAAATCAAACACAATATTGCGGACTTCGTCCCGCATTAACAGCCTGTCCGCGTTTTCGCAGATATAACCGGCGCGGTGATGATCCACTTCCTCCGGCAGCCGTATCATCAGACAGTTATCGATGATCTGAAAATCTTCCGTAGAAATCTGTTCCATTTTCTTTCCTTCCTTTCTGTGGCGATCCGGGTCTAAAAAGCGAAAAAAGAACCTGCCTGTCCGGCAAGTCCTTTTCCTTAGTAAATCCGCTTCTTCTCTTTTGTCCTTATGGTTACTTTATATCCTTGTTTTTAAATGATCTTTGTTCCCCTGCGTCCTGTCTCTTATTGATCTGCCAGAATAGCATCCTTTTCTTTCTGGGCTCTTCTGGCCCGGTCTGTGTCAGGGAACCGCTGAATGATCTGATCGAATGTCTCAACAGCATTTTCATTGTCCCCGCTCTTTAAATAAGCCTGTCCCAGATAATACCACGCGTCCGCATTTTCCGCATCATAATATGCTGCCTTTTCAAACTTTTCAATCGCGGCCGCATAATCCTCTGTCCGGTACGCATCCTGCCCCTCCGTATAGTAAGTGTCGGAAAGATCTTTTCCTATACCGGCAAGGATCGTCTGATACAGCTTTTGAAACTCTTCTGACATATTTGCCATCTCAACGTTTTCCGCGATGGCTTCCAGCTCTGAGGCAGTAGCCTGAACATCCTCAGGATTCTCCAGATAATTGGAAGCCGCCTGAAGCAGGCTGTCAATATTCTGCAGGGTGCCCGCATCTCCCACATACCCGTCTAATTCCCGGGCCAACGCATCATAATCCGTCTGCATGGTTGCCATCTTCGTCTCCAGTTCCTGTAACTGAACCGTCTTTGCGTCAGACTCACTGCTGATTCTGGCAATGGTATCCTGCGCTTCCTTTCTGGCATTGGACTGAGCCGCCGGCATCACCAGAAAATACATGGCCGCCAGGCCGATCACCAGGCCGATCCCTATATTGACCAGAGTGGACACACCGCTTTTTTTAGGTTCTTTCACATTTAACGGCTGGATGATGATCTCATTGTCGCTCTGATAACGCACCGCCTCATCCCGCTTGCGCTTTGTCGGCGGCTTCGTATTTTCATCCGGCACAAGCATCAGTTCCACTTCCTTCAGATAGCGGAGCGTCTGTGTGTTGTTGCGGTCGATGTCCACACACTTTTTCAGTTCTCTTTCCGCACGCTCCCACTGTTCGCTGTCCATATATAAAAGCGCCAGCAGCTGATGGGCACGGATAAAGCGGGGATTTAAAGACAACACCTTTTTCAGTTGTATCACTGCCAGATCTTTGCTGTCCTGATGACAGTAGACCAGCGCCTGATTGTATTTTTTGATGGTCTGGTTGATAGAGTCCAGACGGGAAGCGTTGGACTGCAGCCGCTCAATATAATCATCCGCTATATTTTTCTCAGGCCGCAGATTCTTGCTGATGACCCACTCGCTGAGGGCCGCCACCACCTCTCCCATCTCAAAGTACACCAGCCCCAGAAGATTTCTGGCGTCAATATTATTCTTATTAAATTTAAGGCTCTGGCGCAGACTGTTGACAGCTCCGGTCAGGTCCCTGACTCCGGCGCGTTCCAGCCCCTCGTTATAAAACATATTGGAAACATACATGATTTTTTTGTAGAGCGACACATCCGCGCCGCAGGCGGTACAAAAATCATGTTCCGATAATTGACATCCGCAATTATAACAAAACATCAGGATACCTCATTTGCTTTCTCTTCGGATTCTTTTATCATTTTTACAAGCAGATCCGCCATATCCGTCAGGTCCTGATTGTAGATGGCATCCTCCGCATCTTCCACCTCAAGGCTGGGATAAAACTTCTTCAGCTCTTCTTCAAAATTTATCATCTTTTAGCAGCTCCTTTATCTCACCCGCCAGATACAGGCTCCCCGCAATATAGATGCGCCCGTTTTTTGGCCGGTCGTGCAGCAGCTTACGCAAAGCTGCGGTAACATTTTCACATACACTGTAACAACAGTCGGGATACCTGTCAAACACTGTCCCGATACTCCCCGTATCCAGGGCTCTTGTCGTCCGCATGGGGGCAATGACGATCTCGGAAAACAATCCCGATCCCGCGAGCTCCCTCACCATGCTCTCATAGTCCTTCTCCCTGACCACACTGAACAGAAGGCTTCGATCTCCCCTGACCCTGTCGGCGGAAACACTCTCCAAAAAGGCCCTGATGCCATCCTCATTGTGGGCGCCGTCCACATAGACCTGGGGCAGCACTTCCTCCATCCTGCCGGCCCAGAAACAGTTTTTCACGCCCTCTCTGACGTGCTCTTTCGTCACGGTCTTTCCCCGGTCCAACGCTTCTATGGCATGCACCGCCAGCGCGGCATTCTCCATCTGATACAACGCAATGGTCCGCAAAGAAAGGCTAATATAACCATAATACTCAGTACGCACGGAAAAATCAATGCTTTTCTCATTAAAATTTGAGAACCGATAGTCTTTTTTCGACACAGAATACGTGCATATCCCAAGTTCTTTTGCCTTCGCATTAAAAACTGCCGCAACGGCCGGCTCACTGTCCCAGAATACGACAGGAGCGCCTGCCTGCATAATACCCGCCTTCTCTCCTGCGATCTTTTCCGTGGTATCTCCCAGATACTCTACATGGTCCAGACTGATGTGAGTGATGACCGCCAGTTCTTTTCGCCAAACGGCGTTGGTGGCATCCAGCCGTCCTCCCAGTCCTGTCTCCAGGATACAGAAATCAGGAGATTTTCCGCGAAACAGCACCATAGCGATAAAAAACAGTAATTCAAAAAAAGTGGGATGAGGCGCCTTATCATCTATCAGATTGTAAACAGACAGAAAAGCGTCTAAGAACTCCTCCTTGGAAACCATTTCCCCCTCCACCAGGAAACGCTCCCTGATATCCACAAGATGGGGGGAGGTAAACACCGCCACCCTGTATCCCGCGGCTTCCAGAATACTGCGCAAATAGGCACAAACGGAGCCCTTTCCGTTTGTGCCGGCCACATGAATGATTCTTAAATTTCGGTCGGGGTCACCAAGGCGGTGCAAAAAAGCCCTGGTGTCCTCCATGGTGTTTTTCGTAGTAAAGCGCGGCGTTTCATTAATATAAGCCACAGCTTCCTCAAAAGTAGTTACCGCTCTCTTTTCCATCTTTACTTAAGCTGTCCCAGCCTCTCTTTCACCTGATCCATCATACGGGTATATTTTGTCAGTTTTTCCTTTTCCTCATTGATCTTTGCCTCGGGAGCCTTGGACAAAAACCTTTCGTTTGACAGCATGTTGTTTACGCGGGCAAGCTCGCCCTCCAGACGTTTTTCCTCTTTTTTCAGACGTTCGATCTCCTGCGCGATATCCACCAGCTCCGCAAAAGGAATATACAGCGCGGCTCCCGCGATCATGACGGACACCGCGTCCTGAGAGATCCCCGCTTTATCCTTGGCCGCAGCCATGCCGCCCTCCTCCGCGGACGCTTTCACAAGAGTCACTTCGCTGGCATAAGCCAGAGAGGCAAAGAACAGTTTTCCCTCCCCGAAAACATCCAGAATGTCCTGATCTTCGCTGACCACATAGACATGGGCCTTACGGCCGGGAGCCACGTTCATTTCCGTCCGGACGTTGCGGATCCCCCGCACCGCTTCCTTGATGATCCCGATGGCTTTCTCTTCCTTCGCGAAGCAGCGCTCCCCGGTATACACGGGCCATCTGCTGATCATGATCGACTCTTCTTCGCTCTGCAGCGTACAGAAAATTTCTTCCGTGATAAAGGGCATGTAGGGATGCAGCAGCTTCAGCGCATCGATCAGCACCGACCGGAGCGTCCACAGCGCGGCATTGCGGCTTGCTTCGTCATCGGAATTATAAAGTCTGGGCTTTACCATCTCAATATACCAGTCGCAGAACTCATCCCAGATAAAATCATAGACTTTCTGTACCGCGATGCCCAGTTCAAAATTCTCCATATTATCCGTGACATCCTTCACCAGGGTATTCAGTTTTGAAAGGATCCAGCGGTCCACAGGTTCCAGCGCGCTGACATCGGGAGCGGCAATCTTCTCCTCCCCCATGTTCATCAGGATGAACCGGGAAGCGTTCCACACTTTGTTGGCGAAATTGCGGCTGTTCTCCACCCTCTCATAATAGAAGCGCATATCGTTTCCGGGCGCGTTGCCGGTGATCAGCGTCAGTCTCAGCGCGTCCGCCCCGTACTGGTCAATGATCTCCAGAGGATCGATCCCATTGCCCAGCGACTTGGACATCTTGCGCCCCTGACTATCGCGGACCAGACCATGGAACAGAACCGTCTTAAAAGGCCTTTTGCCCGTCTGCTCATACCCGGAAAAGATCATGCGGATCACCCAGAAAAAGATAATATCGTAACCCGTCACCAGCACGTCCGTGGGATAGAAATATTTCAGATCCTCCGTCTCCTGCGGCCACCCTAACGTCTCAAAAGGCCACAGCGCAGAGGAAAACCAGGTATCCAGCGTATCCGGATCCTGCGTCAGGTGATCATGACCGCACCCAGGGCAGCGCTTCGGCATCTCTTTCGCCACCACCACTTCCCCGCACTTGTCGCAGTAATACGCGGGGATCCTGTGTCCCCACCACAGCTGACGGCTGATGCACCAGTCGCGGATATTGTCCGTCCAGTTAAAATAGGTTTTCTCCATCCGCTCGGGGATCAGCCTGATCTCCCCGTTTTTTACCGCCTCCACCGCAGGCTTGATCAGTTCGTCCATCCTGACGAACCACTGTTCTTTTACCAACGGTTCTATGGTTGTCTTGCAGCGGTCATGAGTTCCCACATTGTGGGTATAATCCTCGATTTTCACCAGCAGTCCCTGACGCTTTAATTCCTCCACGATAGCCTTTCTCGCCTCGTAGCGGTCCATGCCCGCGTAGGGTCCGCCGTTTTCGTTGATGGTGGCGTCATCGTTCATCACGTTGATGACGGGCAGATCATGCCGTTTCCCCACCTCAAAGTCGTTGGGGTCATGGGCGGGGGTAATCTTTACCACGCCTGTACCAAACTCTCTGTCCACATAAGTATCGGTCACAACAGGAATCACTCTGTTCATGATCGGCAGCATTACGCTCTTTCCGATCAGATGACTGTAACGCTCATCCTCCGGATGGATGGCCACGGCGGTATCTCCCAGCATCGTCTCGGGACGGGTCGTGGCAAAGGTCAGAAACTCCGTTTTGCTGGGTGTGCCGTCCTCGTTCATCACGGGATATTTAATGTGCCACAGATGGCCTGCCTGCTCCTGATATTCCACTTCCGCATCGGAGATGGAAGTGTTGCAGACGGGGCACCAGTTGATAATGCGGGCTCCTTTATAAATATAGCCTTTTTCGTGCATCTTAACAAACACTTCGGTGACCGCTTTATTACAGCCTTCGTCCATGGTAAAGCGCTCTCTGTCCCAATCGCAGGAGGAGCCCATCTTTTTTAACTGGGATATGATGCGTCCTCCGTACTCTTTCTTCCACTCCCAGGCTCTCTCCAGAAACTTTTCCCTGCCCAGATCGTGCTTGTCAATGCCTTCCTCTTTCAGTTTTTCAATGATCTTGACCTCCGTGGCAATGGAAGCGTGATCGGTGCCCGGCTGCCAGAGGGCGTTGTAACCCTGCATCCGCTTAAAACGGATCAGGATATCCTGCATGGTGTTGTCCAGCGCGTGTCCCATGTGAAGCTGCCCCGTGATATTGGGAGGCGGAATCACAATGGTAAAAGGTTTTCTGGTTTCATCCGGCTCGGCGTGAAAATATTTCTTTGCCAGCCATTTCTCATACAATCTGTCCTCTATGCCCTTAGGGTCATAGGTTTTTGCCAGTTCTCTGCTCATTGGAAAACTCCTTTCAGTGAAAAAGCCCTTTGCCGGTCCAACCGGCAAAGGGCGTCATCAACGCGGTACCACCTTTGGTTTGCCGCCGGAATCACTTCCGGCAGTCTCAGCGACTTCTGCGGTCAAATACCCTGCGGCATTCGCCAGAATAAAGTCCCATCCTGTAACGTGGATGATACGTGAGAACTTACAGGATCAGAACAGATCCGCATCCTGCGGACATTCCGCATCTGACCGCTCTGGGCTCTCCGGCTCAGAAGCTACCTTCCACATTCCTTCCTTTAAGCAGCCTTCCAGCGCCCACAGGGCGGCAGCTCTCTCTTGTAAGGGGTAATGTGTACTCCTCTTCCTCATTGCCTTTTCCTACAAGAAAATATAATCGATAGCCTGGCATTTGTCAAGACATAATTCCATGCTCCGCATTGCTTCTATAAGTCATTTATGATAATGTCTTAATAAACCACAAGAGAAAATGTCTCAAGTGTGGTAAACTTACCTCTGGAAA